>SEFA01000025.1 GCA_004210455.1 Rubrivivax sp.
CAGTTTCCACGGTGATCTCGATAGTCCGACGCCTGCCGACGCCCGGTTGGCTGACGCGTCCGCCCCCTCCATTCCCTCGGAAGTCGGGGCCTTGTCCCTGAGGGGGGAGGCGCGCGACGAGCTGCTGTGGTCGCAGCTGCAGGCCCTGATCGCCGTGGCCCGGCTCGGCAGCTTCACCAAGGCGGCTCAACGGCTGGGTCTGTCGAAGGCGGCGATCAGCCAGCGGGTGGCGGAGCTGGAACGCCACCTCGACCAGCAGTTGGTGCAGCGCACGACGCGCTCGGTGCGCCTGAGCGAGGCGGGGTCGCGTCTCGTCGAGCAGGCGGAGCCGGGTCTTGCCCTGCTGAGCCGCAGCCTGAGCGAAGCGCGTGACGCGGCGGGTGCGCCGCGCGGCCTGCTGCGCGTCACGGCGCCGGTGGCCCTGGGCAGGCAACGCGTGGCCCCGGCACTGCCGGCGTTCTTCGAGCGCTATCCCGAGTTGCGGATCGAGCTCGACCTGTCGGACCGGTTGGTGCCGCTGGCGCAGGAGGGCTTCGACCTGGCGATCCGCCATACGAGCGCGCCGCCGGAGACGCATGTGGCGTTCAAGCTCTGCGCCTCCCGGGCGCTGCTGACGGCGAGCCCTGCGTACCTGGCGCGGGCCGGCGTCCCGCAGCATCCGGCGGAATTGGCGCAGCACCGCTGCCTGCCGTACCTGCGACCGGGCCCGGCGCAGTGGTTCTTCGAGCGCGGCGCGGGCGAAGCGGAACGCGAGCGCATCCGCGTTCCCGTGCAGGGCAACTTCCGTGCGAGCAACAGCGAGGTGCTGCGGGACGGCGCGCTGGCGGGGCTAGGCATCGCACTGCTGCCGGACTTCAGCGCGCGGGACGCGATGCGGGAAGGCGGGTTGGTCGAGGTGCTGCCCGATTGGCGAGCGGTCGGCTTCTTCGGCGATGCGATCTACGCGATCCACCCGTGGAGCAGCCACACCCCGCAGGGGGTGCGCCTGCTGATCGACCACCTCAAGGACGTCATGCGCGAGGGGTATTGACGGCAGCGCCAATCCCCGAGAGGCCATCCAGCCGCGCACGAAGATCCCCGATCTCGGAAGCGAAATTGTCCCGGGCGGTTGTGGCGCCGACCAGCTCCATCTCGGCGGCGAGGCGCTTGTCCGACTCCGCGGCGGAGGTCGCGACCTGACGTTCCAGCTGTTGTCGGAGATCGACGAGCTGCGCATCCTTCCCGGCGATCGCCAGCTGGTCCTTGGCCTTGCCGACGAGCGCATCGGAGGCGATGTCGCGCGCATGGCGCAGCTCGATGGTGAGGCGCTCGATGCTGGCGTCGCGTTCGGCGACGCGGGAGAGCGCCTCATCGCGTGCGGCGGCGACCTGGTCCAGATGCGACTGCAGTTCGTCGCGCTCCGATTCCGCGCGTTCGTTCAGATGCAACAGCGCGGCGAGGTCCGTCTCGGTCCGCGCGAGGCTGTCACGCCACCGCTCGGCGACATCCTCCATCAGGTGGCGCGCGTCGCGAAAAGTGCTCGTGGCAGCGGAGGCGGCGGAAGTCGCGTCCGCGGTGGTGACGGCCGCGTCGTCGAAGGTCGTGTCCATGTCGGTTCCCAATCAGGTCCGTGAGCCGAAGGGATCACGGCGGCGACCGATGCGTGTGCCGGGCGCACATGGACGTGAAGGCGACCCGATGGATCCGATTCTTTAATCGCCACGCGAGCCGCGACTCAGCGTCCGGCGGGCCTGGCGTAGTAACGGTCGAACTCGCCTTCATCGACGAGCTCGAACCCATGCCGCTGGTAGAAGCGATTCGAGTCGCTCTGCTTCAGCGCACCGACGCGCACCGGCAGGCCGAGCCGCTTCGCTTCTTCGAAAACGTCCGCCAGCACCGCCGCACCCAGCCCGCGGCCTTGGCTCGCCGGATCGATGTAGAGGTGATCAAGCGACAGCCACTCCGCCTGCGGCGTCGTGACGACGAAGCCGACGCGATGCCCGTCGACGACGATGTGCCGCGTGCGCGCCGGGTCGAAGCTCGATAGGAAGCGCTCGCGGGCGCGTTGGGGATCGAAGCGGCCGATGCGCTCCAGGCTCTCGCGCATGGCGGCAATGCGCAGGGCGACGAGCGCTTCGGCGTCCTCGGCGCTCACCGGCGCCAGATGCACTTGCGGGGACGAAGTCATCTAGGTCGACATGGCGCGGGATCGTAGCCGTCCCGGACGGCCGCTTACTCCCAGCAATCCTTCTTTCGGCGGATCGTCACCTCGCCGCCGTGCCCCTTTCGGCGTGCACAAAAAAGGACGCCCGACCAGCGGAGCTGACCGGGCGTTGCAAGTCCTAGAAAGGACGTCGTTGGGATCGGTGCCGTCCATCGGGGCCTGGGGGCCGCGCCGTTGGAGGGCGTAGATAGACTCTAGGGCGAACCCTGAGCGGGCGGCATCCCCTCAAGGTGGGATACATGCGCGAAATGGTTAGCAGGCGTAAGAGCGACTCCGCATTACGGAAAACTGCACCTGGATCGACTCGTTCGGACCATGACTACCGTTCGGTAGCGAACAGAAGTCGGGCTCGCACGCGTGGCGCACGGCCCGCCCGGATAATCGCGACCCATGACCGCGCCCAAGCACCCCAACAAGTCCGCGCCTCGCCGGCCCGCTCCCAAGTCGTCCGGCGGCTCCGCGAAGACCGGCACGCCGTCGCGCGGTCCGCGGCCGCAGCAGGGATTCGGGCCGTCGGGCGCGTCCGCGTCGAATGCGCCGAATGCGCCGAATGCGCGTTACGCGCCGTCCGCCGCCCCGGCCCCCGCTGCGCCGCCCGAAGCCTGGAGCGATGACGATCTCGAAGAGCTGCAATCGCTGCTCGACGAGGTGCCCACGCCGCTGGAGCCGCTCGACGTCTCCATGCTCGACGGCTTTCTCGTCGCGGTGATCCTGCAGCCCAAGCCCGTGCCGCTGTCCGATTGGTGGCGCTGGGTGCTCGATTCCGAGGAAGGCCGGCCCGCGCCCGCCCGCTACGACGCGCGACCGCTGCTGCAGCTCGTCCAGCGTCGCGAGCACGACCTCCGGCTGGCCATCAACGATCGCCAGTGGTTCGATCCCTGGGTCTTCGAACTCGACGAGGACGCCTCCGCCTCCGAGACCGTGCTGCCGTGGGTGGCCGGCTTTGCGCTCGCCGCGGACCTGTTCCCGGGGCTGATGAACCTGGACGAGACCGAACTCACCGAGCCGCTCGCCCAGCTCTACATGCACCTGGACCCCGAGGACCTCGAGGACGCCGATGCGCTGCTCGAGGAGATCGAGAGCCTGGAGCCGCCGGAGGAACTCGACGACGCGGTCGAGAGCCTCGTCCGCGCCAGTCTGCTGTTGGCCGACGTGTCCCGGCCGATTCCGGCACCCAAGCCGCAGCGGTCCGGCGGCCACCGCGGTGGCCCGGGCGGCCGCGGCGGACCGCCGCCCCGGCGCCCGCGCTGACATCGTCAGCGCTGAGCGCTGAGCGCTGAACACTCGGCGATCCGTCGACCGCGCTCAGGGCTGCGGAATCGCAGCGCCAGGTCCGACCTGGCGCTTCATCCACTCGCTCATCTCCCAGAGCGTGTGACCCACCGACTCGCGCGCCGAGTAGCCGTGCGACTCGAACGGCAGCGTCACGTAACGCACCGAACCGCCGGTGCCCGCCAGCGCCTGGTACAACCGCGCGCTCTGGATCGGGAAGGTGCCGGAGTTGTTGTCCGCCTCGCCGTGGATCAGCAGCAGCGGTTCCTTCAGCTTGTCGGCGTAGTTGAACGGCGAGAGCTTCTGGTAGACCTCCTGCGCGTCCCAGTAGGTGCGGCGCTCGCTCTGGAAACCGAAGGGCGTCAGGCTGCGGTTGTAGGCGCCGCTGCGCGCGATGCCCGCCTTGAACAGGTGGGTGTGCGCCAGCAGGTTCGCCGTCATGAACGCGCCGTAGCTGTGCCCGCCGACGACCATGTGATCGCGGTCGCTTACGCCCAGTTCCACCGCCTTGTCGATGACCGCCTGCGCGTTGGCCGTGATCTGCGCGATGAAGCTGTCGTTCACCGTCTTCGGATCGCCGACCACCGGCATCGTCGCGTCCATCAGCACGACGTAGCCGTCCAGCAGCAGCATCAGCGGGCTCGTCGGCGCGAAGCTGTTGAATCGGTTGCCGGAGCCGCTCACCTGGCCCGCGGTCGACGCGTCGGTGTACTCCAGCGGATAGGCCCAGACGAAGGTCGGACGACGCTCGCCGGCCTTGTAGCCCGGCGGCTTGTAGAGCCAGAAGGACAGCTCCACGCCGTCCGCGCGCTTGAAGCGGACGAACTCGCGCTGGATGTCGCGCAGCTGCGGCGACGGGTCCTTCGCATCGGTCAGCGCCTGCGCCGTCGCCAGCGCCGCGCCGCCGCGCAGCATCACGTTGCCGGGCTCGCCCACACTCTCCCGCACCGTCAGGACGCGGGCGCCCTCGGTGTCGAGCACGGCCAGCGGTCGCTCGTAGTGCGCGCTGTCCCCGCCGTTGGCCTCGGAACCCGACTGGAACACGCGCGTCTTCCTGTTGCCCGCGAGCACCAGCCGGTCGATGAAGGGCTTGTCGCCTTCCGGGCTCGCGCCGGTGCCGAAGTACCAGATCGCGTCGCCGTCCAGGCGCACGACCGGGCGTCCCGTCGGCTGCATGCGATGCACCGGCGTGCCGGGATCGCGGTAGCGGTCGCGCACCGAGCGCTCGATCAGCCGCTGCGCCGGCGCTGCGCCGTCCATCGCCACCAGCGCCGTCGACGTGCGCATCTTCGTCAGGTCGAAGTCCTGCACCAGCGCCTGCCTGCCGCCTTCGACGAATTCGAGCCGCGACAACCGCTGCGGCACGCGGTGCACTTCGCGCGCCTCGCCGGTGTAGGGTGCGTCCAGGCGCATCAGCCGGTCGCGATGGGGCGCCTGGGCGCGGTTGTCGCCGCCGTCCAGCGCCTCGACCCAGTACACCGCGCCGTCCGCGCCGGGCGAGGCGAAGAAGTTGCGCGGGCCGGTGATCACGCCTTCGACCGGCACGCCTTCCTTGAGCTTGACCTGTCCGATCCGCACCGCCTTGCCGTCGACGCCGCGCACCTCGGCCTGGGCCGCGAAGTCGTCCCAGCCGACCTGGTAGCTGAAGGGCGGCAGCAGCCGCATGGTCAAGACCTGACCCGGTGTCCCGAGCGCTTCGAGGTGGCTGAAGATCCCCGGCTCGCCGATCGGCCGCACCGTCCCCGTGTTGAGGTCGATACGCGCCAGCTGCGAGGTCGCGTGATGCGCGAAGACGGCCGCATCCTGCGCGTTCATCAACAGGTCCTGCTGGGTACGCTCCGGCGAGTTGCGCGCGATCGATTCCTGGATCGACGGACCCGACGGCGCGGCGAAGGTCGGTGCCGGACCGCGCCGCGCGGGCACCGTCAGCGTGACGAGTTCATGGTCGTTGAGCCACACGACGTCGTTCTCGAGCATCGTGTGCAGCTTGAGTCTGGGCACCGCCTTGAGCTTGCCCGTCGCGACGTCGCCGACCCACAGCTCGACGGCCGTGTCGGTGCGACGGTTCAGCAGGAAGCGCTTGCCGTCCGGCGAGAAGCGCAGCAGATGGAAGGCGCCGCCGGCCGGCAACACGAGCGGCTTCGCAGTGCCTTCCGCGCCGTCCCGGAGCGGGCGCAGCGAGAGCGACTCGATCGCGACGATCAGCTGCGGGCTGTCGGTGGCCGGGTCGTAACGCAGGCCGGCCTGGCGCAGCACGGGGCGGGCGAGTTCCGCGATCGCGCGCGATTTGCGGTTGACGACGATCGCCAGCGTGCGCTGGTCCGGCGACACCTGATAGACCGGCAGCGCCTTGGCGTCGAGCACCGCGCGGATCGCCTCGGACGGCTGCTGATAGATCTGCGCGAGGGTCGCGGCGGACGTCAGCGCCGCGGTCTGGGCCGAACTCGACGCGGCCTCGTCGGCCGGTGCCGCGATCGCGGAGAGACCGCCGAACGCGGCGGACAGGGACAGGGTCAGCGGGATCAACGACGAGGCGCGAGGCTTGGACATGTGTCGGCACCGTGAAGCAGAGGAAGGCGGCAATCTAGCAGCGCCCTCCCCCGATGTCCGACGTCAGCCCCCCGGGTGATCCCGAGGTTTCAGGCCCTGGCCTTCACGTCCGCATCACGCAGCGAACAGACGCGCCGCATGGAGGCCCAATCCCGTCGCGACCGATGCGAAACGGTCGCCGCGCACCGTCTTGGCGTCCGGGTAGTCCGCCGCGATGCGATCGGCCAGCACGGTCAGGCCGGTCGAGCCGCCGGTGAAGTACAGCGCGTCGATGTCCGACGGCTTCAGGCCCGCCCGTTCCACCGTCTCACGGCCCGCCTGGGCGATGCGTTCGATGTCGCCACGCAGGGCATCCAGCGCGACGGTTTCCGACAGCGGCACGGTCAGGCCGGATTCGATCAGCTGCAGGTCGATCACGCAGTCGCCGCCGCCGGCGACTTCGATCTTGGCGTCTTCCGCGCGGTTCGCGAGCTCGTGGCCGAGCCGCTCGTCCAGCACCGTCATCAGCCGTTGATGGTGGCGCGGATCGCCGTAGAAGCCCTTCATGTTGCGCAGCTCCAGCACGCGCTGCGGGCTGTAGCAGGTGTTGATCAGGTGCCAGGTCGCGAGATCGAAGTAGACACCGCTGGGGACCTCGCGGGGCGTCTGGCCCGGCTTGGCCGGGCCGAGCGCGCGGTAGCCGAACTCGCGCAGGATGCCGGTCAGCTCGATGTGGCGGTCGAAGTCGGTGCCGGCGATGTGCACGCCGTGGCTGGCGAGGATGTCGTCACGGCGGTCCAGACGCTTCACGCGGTCGGGGCCGACCCGCACGATGGAGAAGTCCGAGGTGCCGCCGCCGATGTCGGCCACCAGCACCAGCTGCTCCCGATCGGCCTGCTGCTCGAAGTCGAACGCGGCCGCGATCGGCTCGAACTGGAAATGCACGTCCTCGAAGCCGACCGCCCTCGCCGCCGCCGCCAGCGAGGCCTGTGCCGCCGCGTCGCGCTCGGGCTCGCCGTCGACGAAGTAGACCGGCCGGCCGAGCACGACCCGGCGCGGCTCGTGGCCGCCGGCGTCGGACGCGCCGGCCTGCTTGCGCAGGCGCTTGAGGTAGCCGCTGAGCATGTCGATGTACTTCACGCCGCGGCCGCCGCCCACGTCCGTGACCTGGTCGATCAGGCTGGAGCCGAGGATGCTCTTCATCGAGCGCATCAGACGCCCGTCGGTGCCCTCGACGTAGGCGCTCATGGCCGCGCGGCCGAAGGCGCGCGGCGGGCCGTCGGCATCGTGGCGGCCTTCGGCGAAGTAGAAGACCGCCGTCGGCATGGTCACCTTGTCGCCCTCGAGCGGCACCAGGCGCATCGCGCCCGGGCGGCCGGCGTCAGGGGCGGCGACCGCCGAGTTGGAGGTACCGAAGTCGATGGCGCAGAAATCCCGCGGCAGGTCGGAAAGCGAAGAGGACATGGCGGCGCGGAGGAAATGCGAAAAGGGCGCGGATTCTAGCCGCGCCCAGGTTTCGGGGGTTCGGGCGCCCGGATGACGTCCTCAGGGGTCCGGCCGGATCAGGCGGGCTGCAGGCTGCGCACCGACTTCGCCGGCAGCGCGTCGCCGTAGAAGCCGAAGTCCAGTTCCGGACGTTTGCCGCTCATCAGTTCCGCCAGCGCGCGGCCGGAGCCGGCGCCGTGCGTCCAGCCCAGCGTCCCGTGGCCGGCGTTGATCCACAGGTTGGACGCCTTCTGGCTGCGGCCGATGTAGGGCACGTTGGTCGGCGTGCTGGGGCGCAGGCCGGTCCAGTAGTTCGGCTCGGACAGGTCGGCGACGCCGGGGAACAGTTCCTCGTAGCGGCGCACCAGCGACTCGCAGCGGACCTTGGAGGTCGGGCTGTCCAGGCTCGTGTCCAGGCCCACCAGTTCCGCCGTGCCGGCGATGCGGACAAAGTCGCCCAGGCGCGAGATCGCGATCTTGCGTGCGTCGTCCAGCAGGCTGACCGTGCTGGCCTGCTCCGGCTTCTTCAATCGCAGCGTGGCCGAGTAGCCCTTGGCCGGGTAGATGTTGAGATGCTCGCCCAGCGACTTCGTCAGGGCCGGCGCGTAGGACGCCAGCGCCACGACGTAGGCATCGCCCTTGAGCCACTGCGTCTGGCCGGTCTCGCGCGACTGGATCTGCACGCCGGCGATCTCGTTGCCCTGCGCGCCGCCTTGCGGCTGCAGCGCGACGATGTCGTGGTTCCAGAGGAACTGCGCGCCACGCTTTTCCGCCAGCTTCGCCAGCGCCTGCGTGAACACACGCGCGTCGCCGGATTCGTCGCTCGGCGTGTAGGTGCCGCCAAACACCGCGTGCTGCGCCGAGCGCAGCGCGGGTTCGATCGCCAGGACCTCGTCGCGGCTCAGCACGCGGCGGTCGACGCCGTGGCGGCGCATGATCTCGGCGCCCTGCGCGCCGGCTTCGAAATCGGCCTCGCTGCCGAAGAAATGCAGGATGCCCTTCTGCAGGCGGTTGTACTCGATGCCGGTTTCAGCGACGAGCGACTGCAGCGACTGGTGGCTGTAGCGGCCCAGGCGCACGAGCTGCTCGACGTTGCGTTCGAACGCGGCCGTCGTGCACTGCCCCAGGAAGGACAGGCCCCAGCGCCACTGCGCCGGATCCAGGCGCGGCCGGAACAGCAGCGGCGCATCGTCCTTGAGCAGCCACTTGGCGACCTTGAACGGTGCACCCGCGTTGGCCCAGGGTTCGCAGAAGCAGACCGAGATCTGCGCGCCGTTGGCGAAGCTGGTTTCCAGCGCCGCGTCGGGCTGCCGGTCGACGACCACGACCTCGTGACCCTGGTCCAGCAGGTACCAGGCGGTGTGGATGCCGATGATGCCGGCGCCGAGGACGATGACCTTCATGGAGAGCTCCAGGTGAACTTGTGGTTCCGCTGCGGTTCAGCGTGGGACAGGCAGGCTTCAGGCCAGCGGGCGCAGGATCAGCTGCAGTCCCAGCAGGGCCATCACGAGGGCGATCAAGGCATCGATGCTGCGCCAGACCGCCGGCCGGCGCAACGCCGGGGCGACCGCCGCCGCGCCGAAGCCCAGCAGCGAGAACCACATCCAGGACGCCACCGAGGCGCCCGCCGCAAACGGCCATTGCAGACCTGCCGGCTGTTGCGCGCCGACGGTGCCCAGCAGCACCACCGTGTCCAGGTAGACATGGGGGTTCAGATACGTCATGGCCAGCGTGCTGCCCAGCACCGTCGACAGCGAGGCGGTGCCCGCTTGCGCCTGCAGGCCGGCCCGGGGAGACAGCGCGCGCAGGGCCGCCTTCACGCCGTAGGCCATCAGGAACGCGGCGCCGCCCCAGCGGAAGACTTCCATCAGCAGCGGACTCGCCGCGATCAACCGGCCCAGTCCAAACACGCCCAGCCAGATCAGCAGCATGTCAGACAGGGCGCAGACCACCACCACCGGCGCCACGTGCTGGCGCATCAGGCCCTGGCGCAGCACCAGCGCGTTCTGCGCGCCGATGGCGACGATCAGGCCGGCTCCGGTGAGCCAACCTTGCAACAGGGCTGCGCTGGGGGACGACATGGATCAATGGCCGGTGGGTCGAGAGCGGGAGCGGAGGGCGGATTTCAGGACGAGCGTCGCCACGCCGTCGAAGGCGTAGTGGGCGGGATTGTGAGGAGACGACCTGCTTTGATGAAGCGGGATTAATATCTCAGCGACTCCATTAGGAACGCTTATGAAAGACCTGGACGCCGCCGGCTTGGATTGCTTGGCCGCGCTCGCCGACGAACGCAGCTTCGAACGCGCCGCCGAGACGCTGGCGATCACGCAGAGCGCCGTGTCCCAGCGCCTGCGCAGCCTGGAAGCGCAGGTCGGCCAGCTGCTGGTGGTGCGCTCGCGTCCCCTGCGGCTCACCGAACCGGGCAAGCGGCTGCTGCGTTACGCCCGTCAGCTCGCGGCGCTCCGCTCGGATGTCGTGCGGGAACTGGGCGTTCAATCGGCGCAGGCCGAACGGCTCCCGATCGCCGTCAACGCCGACAGCCTGGCGACCTGGGTGCTCCCGGCGCTGGATCCGCTGGTGCAACGCGGGATGCGGGAGGGCTTCGGCCTGGAACTGGTGGTGGACGACCAGGACTTCACCCACGACTGGCTGCGCCAGGGCGAGGTCTTGGGTTGCGTCACGACCGTGCCGCAGGCGCTGCGCGGATGCATTGCCCAGCCGCTGGGCGTGATGCGTTACATCGCCGTGGCGAGTCCGGACTTCGTCGCCCGGATGCTGCCCAACGGCCTGGGGGCGGCCAACTTCGCGCAGGTGCCGTTCCTGGTGTTCAACCGCAAGGACGATGCCCAGCAGCAATGGGTCCGCCAGGCGATGGGACTGCGCTCCGCTCGGCTGAACGCCCGCTACGTGCCGTCCAGCGAGGGCTACGTCAACGCGGTGCGGATGGGCTGGGGCGTGGGCGTGGCGCCGGAGCTCCAGGTCCGGCCGCTGCTCGCGAGCGGCGAACTGGTGGCGCTGAGGCCGGAGGTCCAGGTGGAGGTCGCCCTGTACTGGCACCAGTGGAAGCTGGGCGGCGAGAGCGCGGCCGGCGCGTCGGGTTTGGAAGGTGTACCGGGCAGCAAGGTCGCCAAGCGTGCCGCGACTGCAAGAAATGCGACAACGCCGGAAGGCGGGGCGCCTCCGGCGTTGCTGGATCAGATCGGGGAGGCGCTGGCCCGGGGGGCCAGGGACGCCTTGATCAGTGCCTGATCAACGCTTGAGGGCGGCGACCTGCACCTTGGTCTGCGTCTGCAGAGGCGTCTGTGCCACGCCGGGCGTGGCCGAGGCGGGCGCGGCCCCCTGCTCGACCAGGCGCATCCTGAACCCGCCGCGCTCGTGCTTGTCCTGCACCGAATTGGCCAGCCAGGCGGAAGTCAGCACGACGCTGCCGACGATCGCCCAGGTCATTGATTTGTGAATCAGTGGAGACATGAGAAAGCAATGGCTTCCACGAATTAGGGAAGTCGCGAAGCATAGTCACCCCTGAATGAGGGGGGCATCACACCTAAGTGGGGCACGTGGTTATTTCGCCTCACCTGTGGTGGGCAAGCCCCAATCTGTGTGTATTTGTCAGCGCGGTTCTCGCGCACCCGCGATCTGGGGATTTGCCTGAAGACAAAGGCGCGCAAACTGTGCTTCACCGCAAGACGCAGCATCGTCGTCGAGCGGCGCCCTCACCCCGTGCTTTCCGACGAGGTCCATCATGCGCATCACCTCCGCCCTTCGCCTCTTCCGTCGCGACTCGCCCGCCGGCCGTGAGCCGGAACCGGCCGACATGGGCACGGCATTCGGCATGGAAGCGAGCTTCGGCGACGAGAGCGAGTACGAGGACTTCCGGCGCAGCGACTACGGGCTGGAATCGGAATCCGCGCCGCCGGCCACGGTCGAGTCGCCACTGTCCTGGATGGCCGCCCGACGCGGCTGACGCTCAAGGCGCCCCACGTGGGCGCCTTTTGCATTCCTGAGCCGCGAGTCCGCGGAGCCGCCCCGCATGGCAGCGGGCCGGCGGGTATCAGGATCAGCGGATGAGCAGCACCGGCACGTCGCTGTGGGCCATGACCTTGGTGGCGACGGAGCCCAGCACCAGCTTGCCCAGCGCCGTGTGGCCGTGCGAGCCCATCATCAGCAGATCGAAGCGGCCCTTCTCGGCCACGGCCGTGATCGCTTCCGACGCGTGCCCGGTCTTCACGACGTACTGCGCCTTGATGCCGCGCTTGTCCATGAAGGTGCGGATCGGCTTGAGGACCTTCTCGGCCTCTTCCTGGTAGTACTCGGCGAGCACGGCCTTGTCGAGCACCGCGGCCGCACGTGGCGGCACCCCGGGGACCACGTGCACGACGGTGTAGTCGTGCGAACCGCCCAACCACTCGTCGTGGGCGGAGAGATAGGCCAGCATGCGCTTCGAGTACGTGCTGCCATCGACGGCGACGAGGATCTTCATCAAAGGCTCCCTCTCTGTGACGGCCGACGACCGGCCTCGGACCAGTGTGTCACAGGGTTGCTTCCGGAAAGCCGCACACATGCCGCAGGCTGCTTCGTCCTTGACGTTGGACAATCGCGGCTTCTGTCATCCGCCCTTCGCCGACCCGCCGTGCGCCTGCAACTGATCTCCGACCTCCATCTCGAGCGCCAGACCGACTTCCAGACGACGGCCGCGCCGGACGTCGACCTGCTGGTCCTGGCGGGCGATGTCGGCTCGTACCAGACCGGCTCGCGACTGGTGACGGACGACTTCGGCCTGGGCCGCTTTTCACCGAAGCGCGACGGCGCGCCGTGGCCGCGCGTGCTCTACGTGCCTGGCAACCACGAGTACGACGGCATCGATTTCGCCACGGCGCAGGTGCGGCTTCGGCAGACCTGCGCGGACCTCGGCATCGAGTGGCTGGATCGCGAGCAACTCGTCATCGGCGACGTCCGGTTCCTCGGGACGACGCTGTGGGCCGACTTCGACGCGCTGGCGGCGCGCGAGTCGACGCCGACGAAGCAGCTGGCGGCCAGAGAAAAGGCCTTCCGCGCGGCGAATCACTACCTGCGTCGGTTCTCGACGCTGATCGACGGTCAGCACATGCTGGCGGAACGGCAACGCGACCTGGCGCTGGAATGCCAGGCCTGGCTGCGCGAGGCGCTCGAACGGCCTTTCGAGGGCAAGACTGTGGCGGTGACGCACTACGCGCCCACGCTGCGAAGCGCCGATCCCCGCTACGGCCTGACACCAGGCACCGCCGGCTTCTGCAACTCGCTCGACGACCTGCTGCCCTATGCGGACCTGTGGCTGCACGGCCATCTGCATTGCGCCCACGACTACGTCGTCGAGTCGTCTGCCGGCCCGCGCGGCGAAGTTCCGCATCGGTGCCGCGTGGTCGCGAATCCGCTGGGCTACGCCAACAAGGGCGAGCAGGAGGACTACCGGCCGGACCTCGTCATCGAAGTCTGAGCCGTCTCTCTACCAAGCCCAAGCGGCGCCAAGCAAGGCTTCAGCGTTTCGCCGGCGGACCGTCGTAGGTCCAGAGATATTCGCGCGGCATCGGACCCTTGTTGCGGCCGCCCTGCTGCGTCTGCTCCCAGGCGTGCGCGAGGATGCCCACCGAGCGCGAGATACAGAACAGGCCCCGCGCCAGCGGCGCCGGGAAGCCGAGCTCGGCGTAGATCACGGCGGTCGCGCCGTCGATGTTCATCGGGATGCGGCGACCGTCCTTGCGCCGCTGCAGCTCCGCCTCGACGGCTCGGCCGATCGTCGCGAAGCGCCCCGAGACCACGCCGAACTGGGCCGCCTCGTCCACCAGTTCCAGCAGCCGGGGCGCGCGCGGGTCCACCGGATGGAAACGGTGCCCGAAGCCCGACACGAACTTGCCGCGCAGCTCGATCGCCTCGTCCAGGCCCGCCGCGGTGGCGTCTTCGAGCGATCCGCCCGCGTCCATGCGCATCGCGATCGCCTGCAGCATCTCCACGCACTGCTCGCCCGCGCCGCCGTGCACGTCGCCGAGCACGTTGACCGCCGACGCCATCGCATTGTTGAGCCCGACACCGCAGGTCGCGGCCATGCGCGCGATGGCGATGCTCGGCGCCTGCGGGCCATGGTCGACGGCGGCCATCAGCGCGACGTCCAGCAGCTTGGCCTGTTCCGACCCCGGCAGCTCGCCGCGCGTCATCAGCCAGATCATCTGCGCGAAGCTGACCTGCCCGATCAGGTCCTGGATCGCATGGCCGCCGTAGCGGATGACGCCCGGCGACATCTCGATGATGGCGGTACGCCACCAGTCCGGCACGCGTTGATCATGCACCGGCCCGTCGACCGGCGGCTGCTTGCCTCCATTGGCGTTCATACGGCCCTCTCCTCTTTCAGCGCGGCGCGCTCCGCGGCGCTGTAACCCAGTGCTTCCAGGATCGCCTCGGTGTCCTGGCCGAGCCGCGGCGGCGGCGCCGACACCGACGGCGCCTGGCCGTTCAGCTTGAAGCCGGTGCGCAGCACGCGGACGTCGCGCCCGACACCGGGCACGTTCTCGAAAGTCGCGACCATGCCGCGATCCGCGACCTGCGGATGCGCGAGCGCCTCCTTCACCGAGTACACCGGACCGGCGGGCACGCCCGCCTCGTTCAGGCGCTGCCACCAGTCGGCGGCCGGTCGATCGCCCATCGCCGCCTCCAGCAGATGCTTGAGCTCGGCCCGGTGCTTCAGCCGCGCATGGCGATCGACGAAGCGCGGATCGGTCTTCCACTCCGGATGACCGACGGCGTCGCACACGGCCTCGAACTGCTCCTGCTTGTTGGCCGCGATGTTGAGCAGACCCTGCCCGGTGCGGAAGGTGCCGGACGGACTGGCCGTGACGTTGTCGTTGCCCATCGGCTGCGGCTCCCGGCCCGCGACGAGCAGGTTCGACACCGCCCATCCCATCGTCGCCATCGCGGCTTCGAGCATGGAGACGTCGATGAAGGTCGCCTCGGTGCGCGCCTTGTCCGCCAGCGCCGCGGCGATGGCCATCGCCGCCGTCAGGCCGCCGATGGTGTCGGCCACCGGATGACCGACGCGGAACGGCGCCGTGTCCGGACCGCCGGTGATGCTCATCATGCCGGACATGCCCTGGATGATCTGGTCATAGGCGGGCAGGTCGCGCAGCGGCCCGTCCTGGCCGAAGCCCGAGATCGCGCAATAGACCAGCCGCGGGTTGACCTGACGCAGCTCGTCGAAACCGACACCCAGCCGCTGCATCACGCCAGGCCGGAAGTTCTCGACGACGACGTCGGCCGTCGCCACCAGCTTGCGGAATACCGCCTTGCCGGACGGCCGCTTCAGATCGATGGTGATCGAGCGCTTGCCCGGGTTCTGCGCCAGGAAGGACACGCCCATGTGTGCCTGGTTCAGCGCCGTGTCGGCGCCGAGCTGGCGGGCGAGGTCGCCGGTCTCGCGCGCCTCGACCTTGATGACGTCGGCGCCCAGGTGCGCCAGCTGGTGGCACGCGAAGGGGCCGGCCAGCACGTTGGTCAGGTCCAGGACGCGGACGCCGCGCAGCGGGGATTGGCTCATGCGAGGCTCCGTGGCACTCAGTCGACCTTGACGTTGCCGCTGCGGACCACGTCGCCCCAGCGCTTCTGCTCACGCGCCAGGAACTGCGCGGCCTGCTGCGGTGTGCCGGCCATCGGCACGCTGCCTTCGGACTGCAGCTGGCCGATCGTCGCCGCCTTGGCCAAGGCCTTCTGCACCTGCGCGTTCATCCGCGTCACGACCGCCGCTGGCGTGCCGGCCGGCGCCACGATCATCTTCCAGTCCGAGGTGTCGAAGCCCTTGAAGCCGCTCTCGGCCACCGTGGGAACGTCGGGCAGCACCGGCAGCCGTGCGCCGGAGCTGATCGCCAGCGCCCGCAGCTTGCCGGCCTTGATGAAAGGCACCACCGTCTGCGGCGTCGCGAAGTAGTAGTCCACCTGGCCGCCGAGCAGATCCGTGGCTGCAGGACCGGCCCCCTTGTAGGGGATGTGCGTCACCTGAATGGCGGCCTGTTTCGAGAACAGCTCACCCGTCAGATGGCCCACCGTGCCGTTCCCGGCCGACGCCATGGTCAAGGTGCCGGGTTTTGCCTTGGCGGCGGCGACCAGGTCGGCGACCGTCCTGAAACTCGACGACGAGGACACCACCAGCACCACCGGCTGCCCCGCGACCAGCGCGACCGGCGTGAACGCCTTGGCGGCGTCGTAGGGCATCTTGGGATAAAGCGTCGGGTTGATCGCCAGGTTGGCGGTCTGGCCCATGCCCAGCGTGTAGCCGTCGGCCTTGCTCTTGGCGACCGCGTCCAGCCCGATATTGCCGCCCGCGCCGGCCTTGTTGTCCGGGACGAAGGTCCAGCCGGTGTCCTCGCGGACCTTCTCCAGGATCAGCCGCGACACGATGTCCGTGCCGCCGCCGGGCGGGAAGGGAACGATCAGCCGGATCGGCTGGTTCGGGAAGGCGGCCTCGGCGGCCAGCACCGCCGTCGCGGTCATCCCCGCGCTCGCGGCGGCGATGAGCGTGAAGGCGGCGCCTCGGATCAGGACCTGCGTCATCTTGCGTCTCCGTGTTTGTTCTATCTAGCAGAACACTGGTTTGTTTGATAGAACTGTAGGACGCCCCCGCAATGGTCGAGACAAGGGATTACCCGTGGCCGAATCAGACAGCGCAGCTTCCGACAACCCCGAGACGACCGCCGGATCCAGCGGCGTTGCCGTGCTCGACCGCGCGTTCGCGCTGCTGGGGGCCTTCGGTCAGGACGACGACGCCCTGTCGCTGGCGGAGCTGTCGCGACGCACCGGTCTTTACAAGAGCACCGTGCTGCGCTTGCTGGCCGCGCTGGAACACGGGGGCTTCGTGCGGCGGCTGCCGGACGGGCAGTACGCCATCGGGCCGGCGCCGCTGCGGCTGGCGACGATCTACCAGCGCTCCTTCCACGTGGGGCCGGTCGTGGAACCGCTGCTCAAGCAGCTCAGTTCGGACACCGGCGAGACGGCGTCCTTCTACGTCCGGCACGGCGAGGCGCGGATCGCGATCCATCGCTGGGAGCCGGCGCGCTCGGTGCGCGCGGCGGTGGCCGTGGGGCAGCAGTACGCGCTGCACCAGGGCGCATCGGGCAAGGTGCTGTGCGCGTTCTCGAACGACCACCGTGCCGCCCACGCGGACATCCGCGAGCGCGGATGGGGCGCCTCCTACGGGGAACGCGAGCCGGACACGGCTTCTGTCGCAGCGCCGGTGTTCGCCGTCGACGGCCGTGTGCAGGGAGCGATCGCCGTGTCCGGGCCGCGGGTGCGGCTGTCGCCGCCCGAGACCATGCTGAACGCCTGCCGCGCCGTGCTCGGCGCCGCACGCGAGGCCAGCCGGCTACTGGGAGGCGATGTCTCACTGCTGGACGCAGCGCTGCGGACCGTGTCGATGGCCGACTTCGCGGCCGGCGGCTGATCACGAAAAACGCCGGCGCAACAGCCGGCGTCGAGGGCTTCACCGCCCCCGCCGCGCCACGGGCGCAACGGGGCGGCTGGCAGCGGTCAGGCCGCGCCGTGGCAGTTCTTGAACTTCTTGCCCGAGCCGCAGTGGCAGGGATCGTTCCGGCCCAGCTTCGGCGTGTCGCGACGCACCTGCTCGACGTGATAACGCTGCTGCTCCGTCGCTTCCTGCAGGTCGACGACGGTCAGGATCAGGTCCTCGATGGCCTCGTCGATGTTCTTGAGCGGATGCTCCTTGTCGAGCAGCTCGACGATCTCCACTTCCTCCGGCGTCTCGGCCGGCAGGTGGCGGTACAGGCGCGCCAGCAGCGCGTTGATGTTGTCATCGGCCTGCTCGTGCAGGTCGGGGAAGGTCACCGCGGCGTACTCGAAGCCGCCCACCCACGGCAGCAGCGCGCGGGTGATCGGGTCTTCGGGGAGCTGCGGCGCGTCCGGATCGACGGGCTCGTCGGCGGCCACTTCGGCAGCGGCTTCAGCCGTGTCCTCGGCCTTCGTCTCGCCGGCTTCAGCGCCCTCTTCGGTGCCGTCTTCCGCAACACCTTCTTCCTCGGCATCGAGATCCAGCACCACCGGGTAGAACCAGCCCTGCTCCAGCATGCTGTGGTTCAGCGAGGCGAAGCGGCGCTCCACCAGCGACCGGATGCGGGCCAGCCAG
The DNA here is from genome assembly GCA_004210455.1 of Rubrivivax sp. GTDB lineage: Bacteria > Pseudomonadota > Gammaproteobacteria > Burkholderiales > Burkholderiaceae_C > Roseateles. The sequence continues at coordinate 17,646 of SEFA01000025.1, forward strand.
GCGGGGTCGACGTCGTCGGGCAGCTCGCGGCCCTCGTAGTCGAAGATCGGCGGCAGCCATTCCTCGATCGGGATCAGGCGGGGCTGCACCAGCACGCCGGCCAGGTAGCCGTCCAGCATCGAGGCGTCCAGCGGCTCGAGGGGCTCGGGCGTGATGGCGAGGAGTTCGTCGAGTTCGTCGAACTCGGCGTCGGAAAGGTCGTGGGCAATGCTCATGGGGCGCGATTGTCGCCGCTGACGTCGGCCGGGGTGGGAGCGACTGCATCGGCGGACGGCGGACGCACCGCGTCGATCAGCCGTTCGCGCATCCAGCGCTGGGCGCTGCGGTCCTCGTTGCGCAGGTGCCAGAGCACGTCGACGTGCACGGGCGACAGCGGCATCGGCAGCGGACGGTAGATCAGCGCTTCCTGGTAGCCGGTGGCCGTGATGAAGGACTGCGGCAGCACCGTCAGCAGGTCGGAATGCGCCACCACCCGGCCGGCGGTGAAGAACTGGTTGACCGTCAGCGCGATCCGTCGGCTGCGCTTGAGCGCCGCCAGCGCCTCGTCGACGAAGCCGTAAGGCCGGCCCGAGAAACTCACCAGCAGGTGATGGGCCTGGCAGAAGACGTCCAGCGTCAGCTCCTGGTCGGCCAGCGGATGACCGCGCCGCATCACGCAGACGTAGTACGAGTCGTAGAGCCGCTGCTGCCGGATCGCCGCCATGTCGCCCTGCCCTTTCAGCGCGGCGACCGCGTTCGGGAAATAACCGAGCGCGAAGTCCGCCTCGCCCTGCTCCAGCAACTGGCGCGGGTCGCGCGTCGTCAGCGGCAGCACATGGACGTTGGCCAGGGCCCGCATCTGCTCCAGCTGTTGCATCAGCGGCGGCAGGATCAGCGCTGCCGTCGCGTCGGCCATCGCCAGACGGAAGGTGTACTCCTCGGACGTCGGCTGGTAGTCGCCGGGATCCAGGGCCACCCGCAGCCGGGTGAGCGCCGACCGGACTTCCGGCCAGAGCCCTTCCGCCCGCGACGTCGGCTTCATCCCGAAGGCCTGGCGCACGAACAGGTCCTCGCCGAGCGCCTCGCGCAGCCGTTTCAGCGCATGGCTGACGGCCGGTTGCGTCATCGACAAGCGCTCCGCGGCGCGGGTCATGGAGCGTTCGGCCATGACGGCGTCGAACACCTTGAGCAGGTTCAGATCGAGGTTCCGGAAGCTCATCTCAGGCACTTTTCCACGGAAAACCAGCCGAATCGGCGTCCACGCCACAGTCCCGCGAGGACCCTCGGACCGGTCGTCCCGGCCTGGGCTTGCGCATTACTTGGCACTTCACGAGGGCCGCTGTGATGCGCATCACGGGCTGAACGCGATCCGCCCAATGATATGCACAGTGTTCATACATTCAATGCCCATCTTTCATTGGCGGCATGCCTAGGGCAAACCCTATAGTTCAGTCCATCGGTTCTACAGAGCCGACCCAAACAAGCCAATCAAAGGAAATCGCCATGAGCGTCGCTACCCAAACCTTCGGTCTTCCCCTGAGCCGCACGGTGCGTCGCGGCGGCACGTTCGCCACGATCGGCGCCCGCGTCTGGGCCCGCACGATCACGAACGTCAAGGCCCGCATCGAGACCGCCAAGATGGCTCGCGCCGAGCGCGAGATCCTGGCCCTCGCCGCCCAGTACGAAGAGAGCATGCCCTCCTTCGCCGCTGAGCTGCGCGCCGCGAACGCCCGCCGCAACGGCTGATCAGTTGAACGGCTGAGCAGCCGACCTGCCGGGCGCCGTGTGGGCCCGGTCGCACAGTTCGGAGACAGGTGATGTGAGCGCAGGCTCTCATTGAATGCCGCTCCAGACTGCGCAAAAGAAAAGCCCGCTTCGAATCGCTTCGAGCGGGCTTTGCCTTTTCTGGCTCCCCCGGACCCGCCTCTTTCGAGGCGGTCGCCGGGTGGAATCCGGGAGACGATCAGGCCTGTGCCAGGCGCTGTTCGATCTTGGCCTTGGTAGCGGGCAGTTCCGCCGGCAGGCCCTGGGCCAGCTGGACGAACAGCTCGTCGTGGAGCTTCAGTTCCGTCGCCCAGTCGTCGTTCGAGATATGGGTGACGGTCTTGTACTGTTCCGGCGTGAAGGCCAGGCCTTGCCAGTTCAGGTCTTCATAACGCGGGCTGGTGCCGAAGGCGTGCTCCACACCTTGGCCCTTGCCGTCGACGCGCTCCAGCATCCACTTCAGGACGCGCATGTTCTCGCCGTAGCCGGGCCACACGAACTTGCCGTCGGCGCCCTTGCGGAACCAGTTGACGCAGAAGATCGCCGGCAGCTTGGCGCCGGACTGGGCCAGCTTGGCGCCCAGGGTCAGCCAGTGCTGGAAGTAGTCCGCCATGTTGTAGCCCATGAAGGGCAGCATCGCGAACGGGTCCCGACGGACGACGCCCTGCTGGCCGGCGGCCGCGGCGGTGGTCTCGGAGCCCATGGTCGCGGCCATGTAGACGCCTTCGGTCCAGTCGCGGGCCTCGGTCACCAACGGCACGGTCGTCGAGCGGCGGCCGCCGAAGATGAACGCATCGATGGCCACGCCGGCGGGGTTGTCCCACTCGGCATCCAGCGCCGGGTTGTTGGTCGCGGCGACGGTGAAGCGGGCGTTCGGATGCGCGGCCTTGGCGCCGGTCTCCTTGGCGATCTCCGGGGTCCAGTCCTTGCCTTGCCAGTCGACCAGATGGGCCGGCGGGGTGTCGGTCATGCCTTCCCACCAGACGTCGCCGTCGTCGGTCAGCGCGACGTTGGTGAAGATGACGTCCTTGTCCAGGCTGGCCATGCAGTTCGGGTTGGTCTTCACGTTCGTGCCCGGGGCGACGCCGAAGTAGCCGGCTTCCGGGTTGATCGCGTAGAGGCGACCGTCCTTGCCGGGCTTGATCCAGGCGATGTCGTCGCCGATGGTGGTGACTTTCCAGCCTTCGAAGCCGGCGGGCGGGATCAGCATCGCGAAGTTGGTCTTGCCGCAGGCGCTGGGGAAGGCGGCGGCGACGTGATGCTTCTTGCCTTCGGGCGAGGTCACGCCCAGGACGAGCATGTGTTCGGCCAGCCAGCCCTGGTCGCGGCCCATGGTGGAGGCGATGCGCAGCGCGAAGCACTTCTTGCCCAGCAGCGCGTTGCCGCCGTATCCGGAGCCGTAGGACCAGATCTCGCGGGTCTCAGGGTAATGGACGATGTACTTCGTCTTGTTGCAGGGCCACTTGACGTCGGCCTGGCCGGCTTCGAGCGGCGCGCCGACGGTGTGGACGCAGGGGACGAACTCGCCGTTGTCGCCCAGCGTGTCCAGGACTGCGCGACCCATGCGGGTCATGATGCGCATGTTCACGGCGACGTAGGGGCTGTCGGACAGTTCGACGCCGATGTGGGCGATCGGGGAGCCGATCGGGCCCATCGAGAACGGCACGACATACAGCGTGCGGCCGCGCATGGCGCCGCGGAACAGGGCCTTGTCGCCTTGCTGCAGCAAGGCGCGCATCTCGGCCGGTTCCATCCAGTTGTTGGTCGGGCCGGCGTCGAGCTTGTTCTTCGTGCAGATGAAGGTCCGGTCCTCGACGCGGGCGACGTCGGTCGGATCGCTCCAGGCGAGGAAGCTGCCGGGACGCTTGGCCGGGTTCAGCTTCTGGAAGGTGCCGGCGTCGACGAGCTGCTGGCACAGGCGGTCGTACTCGGCCTGGCTGCCGTCGCACCAGTAGACGTCCTTGGCCTCGGTGAGGGCGGCGATCTCGGCGACCCAGGCGACGAGTCGCTGGTGTTTGACGTAGGCCGGTACGTTCAGGCGCAAGCCTTCCATGACGGGTTGGTTCATGACGGTTTCCAATTTGAGGATATGAAAAGCGGAATTGGGTCAGCTCCGTTCCGGTGGCTCCCGACCCCGTTTTTCAGAGGAGGAGACCGCGGAGCTGACCCAATGCCGCGCCTCAGCGTGGTGCTTCGCCGAACACTGGTTCCAATGTAATCACGCCGTAACTCCAACGCCTGTCGGGGTTATGCGTTTTGGGAATGGATTGATGCGCAGCTGGGAGCAACGCTTCATCGTCTCCGTGCCAATATCATGGACATGTTAGATATCGCGGCCACTTTACATACAATGGCCGCGTTATCCATTCAAACGGCCAGCCATGTCCACCCTGCTACGGAAGAACCGCGGCCAAGCAGCCACTGCCGATTTATCGGCCCTTTTTGAGGCCGACGGATGGCAAGTCCAGATCGAAGCGCCCGGGCAAGATCGGGGGCCGGATCTGCGTATCAAACGTCGCGCGCGACATCTGACCGTGGACATCAAGGCGCCTGCGGAAGGACGGACTGATCGCGCCATCCCGTTGCTCGCGCAAGCCATCCTGCAGGCCCAGACCTATGCGAAAGCCGACGCCGGCGCACAACCGCTGGCAGTCCTCTACTTGGAAGACGCATCGGACGCGCTGATCGGCCAGGTCGGCCGCTTTGTCGACACCTATGCGCCCGGGACCGCCGTCGGCCTCGTGACAAAGAGCGGTGTGCGCTACTTCCGCGACCCCAACCTCGAACTCGAAGCACTCAACGCGGGCCGATCCGCCTCCTCACGACGCCGCACGACTTCCGCTGGGACGCCGGTCAATCTGTTCTCGGACCTGAACCAATGGATGCTCAAGGTGCTTCTGGCGCCTGACCTGCCGCCCGAACTGATGAAGGCGCCACGGGATCAGTTCCGCACCGGCGCCGACTTTGCGCAGGCCGCTGGCGTGTCCACGATGAGCGCTTCCAGGCTGCTGCAGCAATTGCGACAGGAAGGCCACCTGGACGATTCCTCGACCACGCTCAGGCTGGTCCGCCGCGAAGAACTGCTGCGTCGATGGCAGGCAGCTTCGATGAAAAGTCCGATTCAGAGGCCTATGCGCTTCGTCCTCAAGACGTCAGTAGAGAAGCAGTTGCACCAGCTTCTGGTCGCGCACCCTGCGCAGGTCTGTCTTGGCTTGTTCTCGGCAGCCGATGCATTGCGCGTGGGCCATGTCAGCGGCGTTCCCCCACATGTGATCGTCCCCAGCCTATCGCGCCTCGACGACAAGACATGGCGCGGCCTCGTCCCCCTGGCTTCCGGCGCGCCTGATCTCATCGTGAGGGAGACGGCCGCACCACAATCGACGTTCCGCGGTGCAGTCATGCGCGACGGGGTGGCTTGTGCCGATGTCCTGCAGACGTGGTTGGACGTCGCCAGCCACCCGGCGCGCGGCGAAGAGCAAGCGGCGGTGATCTACAACCAGATCCTTCGACCTCATCTCCTTGACGGAACGCGCTGAATGAATGACTTGGTCGCATTTGCGACGCTGGTGCAGGCACTGGACCCGTGGCGCGCCCACCTGATCTTCATCGGTGGCTGGGCCCATCGCGTGCACCGCCTCGACCCGCGCGCAAATCTGCTGGACTACCAGGCGGTTTTCACCAAGGACAGCGACCTGGCATTTGCCAATCAGGCACCGCTGGAAGGCGATATCCGGGCTGCCTTGATCGGGCGCGGTTTCAAGGAGGAGTTGGCTGGAGAGTTCCGTCCTCCGGCCGCTCACTACGCACTGGGAGACAAGGCCAGCGGCTTCTACGCGGAGTTCCTCACCCCGTTGGCAGGGAGCGGCTACAAGCGTAGCGGCGAACCCGACGCAACGATGGCCGCGGCGGGCATCTCGGCTCAAAAGATCCGACACCTCGACATCTTGCTGGTGGATCCGTGGGTGATCGCGGTCGGGCCTGACCACGCGATTCCGCTCCCGGCGTCGGTGGACATCCGCGTCGTCAACCCGCTGTGCTTCATGGTTCAGAAGTTCCTGATCCAGAAGGACCGCAGCGCTGGCAAGCGCGCGCAGGACCTCCTGTACATCCACGATACGCTTCAGGCGTTCGCCAATCTGCTGCCGGAGTTCAACGCCTCGTGGCACCGGACGGTGAAGCCACAACTGGAACAATATGGCGGTCACGCCAAGCTCGTTCAAAGGGCCGCCGACGAGGCCTTCGCCATGATCGACGACACCATCCGCACCGCGGTACGCATTCCGCAGGACCGCTCGATCGATCCGGAGGAGTTCCGGCTGACGTGTCAAATCTCCTTTGAGCGGATCTTCGAGTCGCCTTTGCGCTGCCGGCCTTGACGGTATCAAACGGCGAGGTCAGCCGCGCTCCCCAGCCTCCCGGCACAGCTCCCACAACGCCGGCACCCACAGCGTCTGCGGGGCCGGCTTCGGCAGCTTGACGAGCCCGGCCTCTCCGGGCCAATCGCGACGCGGCGACGCGGCGCACAGCAGCGTCTTCATCGAAGGCCAGCGACCGCGCCAGTCGTGCCAGGTCTCGACCGACGGCAGCGACTCCGGCGAGGAGGCCAGTAGCAGCCCCTGCCCGGTCGCCGCCGCTTCCTCGAGCGCCTCCGGCAGTTCCTCCACCCGCTCGACCTCACGCGCGTCGAAGCCGCACTGCAGCAACCGCTCCAGCATGACCTCGCGCACCACCGCGCAGCGGTCCCACACCACCGCGACCCAGCCGTCGCCGATGCGCTCCATCCCGGCCTGCGTCTGCAAGGCCGGCCATTGGACTTCCGCCTCGGTCGCCTCGATCAGCGGGAGTTCCGCGACGAAACTGCTGCCCCGGCCCTGCGAACTCCGCGCGCTCAACTCGCCGCCCATCGCGCGCACCGTCTGCCTCGCGATCGCCAAGCCCAGTCCCAGACCCGGCACGTCTCCCTGACGTCGACCGCGCATGAACGGATCGAAGATCCGTTCCAGTTCCTCCGGCGCCAGCCCCGGACCTTCGTCCGTCACCGACAACACCAGTTGAGCGCCGACCGCCCGAGCCTTCAGCACGACCTCGCCCGCCTGGGCGTACTTCGCCGCATTCGACAGGAGGTTGAGCAGCACCTGCCGGAGCCGCCGCGCATCCAGCGCCACGACCGCCGGCAGCGCGTCGTCCATGACCAGCGAGAGCCGGGTCTTGCCTGCCAACATCAGCGCCTGCGACTGCAGCGCCAGCTCGTGCAGCAGGCCGTGCAGGTAGACCGGCGCATTCAGCACCTCGAGGTCCGCCTCCGCCGTCGGCTGCCGCGCGAAACGCTGCAGTTCGTCGATCGTGTCGAGCAGCATCACCCCGCCGTGCTCCAGCGCCTGGCGGGTCGATTCGAACTCGGACCCCGGCGTCAGCCGCCGCGTGAGTTGCACCATCGAGGCCAGCGGTGCGCGCAGGTCGTGTCCGATATGTCCGAGCAGACGGCCCTTCGCCTCGTCGCTCGCCTGCGCATGCGCGCTGGCGCGGGCCAGCTCCGCGGTGCGTTCCAGCACCGCCGCTTCCAGCGCCTGCGCATGCCGGCGGCGTTCGCGCTGCAGCAGCCGCAGCATCGTCACCAGCACCGCCGCCGCGCCCGCCGTGCCCACCATGGAAGGTGCCAGTTCGATCCAGTCGGCATACGGCAAATAACCGAGCAGGCTGAAGTACCGCGGCGCAATGCCCAGCACGACGCCGCCGATCGCGCACAGCCACACGCCCACCACCGGATCGCCGCGCCGCATCGCGCGAAAGCTCGCGATCAGGCCGATCGCCGTCAGCGCCAGGTTGGTCGGCGCCGCCATTTGCGTGGCGGTCTGGTAGTCCGCCACGATGCACGCCGCCACCGCGATCAGGCTCATCCCCACCACCGCGACCAGCGCGCGATGCACGGCCGGCTGCGTCTCGCGCAGCCGCAGCACCGTCGCCAGCGCCATCAGCTGGAAGACCGTCGTCAGCGCGCCCGCCGTGCCCAGCGCCCGTTGCGCCCAGTCCGTCGCTTCCGGCCAGAAGCGCTGGAAGGCGGTGCCGCGCATCGCCATTTCGTAGACCATCGCGCTCGACAGGAAGGCCGCGATCCACGCATAACCGCGGTCACGCAGCGAGATCGCCAACCCTGCCGCCAGCGCTGCCAGCGTCAACCCCACCGCAGACAGCATGCCGTCGCGCCAGACCCGCCACTGCTGTTCCTCGATCAGCGCCTCCGCCACCCAGAGCGTCGGCTCGATCGACAGCGCCCCGCGGCTCGCCGCACGCAGCCGCAACTCCCAGACCTCGCCGGGCTCGATGCGCATGGGGAAGGCGCTCTCGCGCAACGCCAGCGGCCGCTGCTCGAAGGCCAGGTCGGTGCCCGCGCGCGCCATCGTCCACGGCGTCGCGCTGCCGTCGGGCATCAAACGACGGCGATAGAGCGCCACGGACTCGATGCGCGCCGGGTCCACCATGAGGATGTAGCGGGTCGCCTCGGTCCCGTCCTGACGCAGCGTCCAGCGCAGCCAGTAGGTGTCGCGCGTGTAGCCGGGTGACAGCGTCGCCCTGTCCGCGGGGCGCCAGCGCGCCGGGCTGTCGCGCGGCGGCTGGGCCGCGCGCTCGATCCAGAGCTGCCCCTGGTCGACCAGCCCGATGCGGGCCGGCGTCGTGCCGTGCAGGGCAATCGCCGGCTGCGGCCCCGTCCCGCTCGACACGTCTGGCACGGTCGCCGGCGGTCCAGGCAGTTCCGGCAGTTCCGGCGCTGACGGCACAGGCGCCGCTTGCGCGGCGGAGCACACGGCCGCTATGCAGACTGCAGCGGCCCATCGGCGCCAATTGACCATCAGGGCTGCGAATCCTCTGGAGCGGCCGAGTCACGGGCGCGTAACGCCGTCCGGTAGGCCTGCGGGGTGAGCCCATTGCGCTCCCGGAACGCGGTCGCGAAGTTGCCCGCGTTCGCGTAGCCCACGTGGAACGCGACGTCCGAGACGCTCATGTCGGTCTCGGCCAGCAGACGCTGTCCGGTGCGCACACGCTCGTCGCTGATGTAGCCGGACACCGTCTGTCCCAGCTCCTCGCGAAACAGTGCCAGCAGCCGTCGTCCGGTGAGCCCCACCTGCCGGCCGATCTGGTTCACCGTCAGCGGCTCGACCAGGTGCTCGCCGATGTACTGCCGCGCTGCGGCCAGCAGGCGCTGGTCGGGCGTGCCCGCCCCGGCGGCCAGCGCCTCGTCGACGTCGTTCGACGGCTGCGGCCGGCGCGACTCGGCCAGATGCAGGTGCACCCGCACGCGCGCGAGGACCTCCTGCGGGTGGAAAGGCTTGCTGATGAAGTCCACCGCGCCCTGCGACAGCCCTTCGATGCGGCTGTCGACGTCGTTGTGGGCGCTCAGGAAAAGCAGCGGCACGTCGCGCGTCGCGGGGTCGGACTTGAGCAGCCGGCACAGCGCGAAGCCGTCCATGTCGGGCAGGCCGACGTCCAGCAACGCGAGGTCCGGCGCCAGGCCTTGCGCTTTCTGCAGCGCGGCGCGGCCGCTCTCGGCGAAGGCCAGCCGGTAGAGCGGATGCAGCAGCGCGGTCAACCAGCGCAGGTCCTCGGGCTGGTCGTCCACCAGCAGCAGCAGAGGGCGATGGATCGCGGAAGCGGGCGCGGCACGGGACATCGGCGGATTGTCCGGGGACCCTCGGCAAAACGCGCTCGCGGGGTCCGGTCCGGTGGGCGCCCAGCGATCAAAACGCCCATCTGGGGGGGAGGCATCGGAGCGGAAAAACTACCGGAAACCGGCTCGGCCCGACCCCTCGCGCCGGCCCAGAACCAATCGCCAAACATCGGCGGCGAATTGTCAGAACTCCGGACCCGCGCCGCACGGGATAACCGCGCCCTTGCCAAACACAACCGGAGATTGGGAATGAAGTACAGCACGCGCCGACGCGCGGCCGGCCTGGGTCTGAGTCTGATGAGCCTGTCCGTCAGCCTGGCCTGGGCGGCTGCACCGGATGCCGGTCAACTGCTCAACGAGCAGCGCCGCCTGACCCCGCCCGCGCAACGCGGCGACCTGGACAAGGCACCGACCGTCAACGCGCCGCTGAGCAACGACCAGCAGGCCGGCCTGCGCGCCCGCGTCGACCGCATCCGCTTCACCGGCGCGGACGGCCTGATCCCCGAACCCGAGCTGCAGGCGCTGGTCGCCGACGCCAAGGGCCGCCAGCTGTCGCACAGCCAGTTGCAGGCCTTGGCCGCCCGCGTGACCGCGGCGCTGCAGAAGCGCGGCTTCGTGCTGGCCCGGGCCTACCTGCCGCGGCAAGACCTGACCCAGGGCGAGCTGGAGATCGCCGTGCTGTCCGGCCGGCTGCAGTCGGGCGCGAACCGCGTGCGCGTGACCGGCGCCGACGAGGCGCTCGCCCCGCGCCTGGGCGCGATCGCCGACACCGCGCTGGCCTCCGGCCCGGTCCGCTACGAGCAGCTCGAACGCGCGCTGCTGCTGATCAACGATGTGCCCGGCGTGCAGGCCCGGGCGACGCTGGAACGCGGCGACGAGCCAGGCACCAGCCGCCTCGACGTCCGTACCGAGACCGGTCGCGCGTGGGCGGTGGACGCTTCCGTCGACGACTACAACAACCGCTACACCGGCCAATGGCGCGTCGGCGCCGCGGCCTCGCTGATCCGTCCGCTCAACCGCGAGGACCTGCTGCAGGCCAGCGTGTCGCGCACCGACGGCAGCCGCCAGGCCGCCCTCGCCTACGGCTTCGCCGTCGGCGCCTCGGGCCTGCGCGCCCAGCTGGCGACGACCTGGCTGGACTATCACGTCGGCGAGGAGCTCAAGCCGCTGGACCTGCGCGGCACCGCGCGGACCGTGTCGGCCGCCCTGAGCTATCCGGTGCTGCGCGGACGCGAGCGCAACCTCTGGGTCTCCGCCGAAGGCGAACAGCGCACGCTGGTCGACGATGCGCTGGGGCAGACGCTGCGCGACCGCCGCCTCAACCGCCTGACGGTCAACGTCTACGGCAACGCCTGGGACAACGTGCTGGGCGGCGCGCAGAACGACTTCGGCCTGAGCGTCACCAGCGGCACCGTCGCGCTGCGCGAAGCCGGCGACCAGATCGCCGACGCGCTGACCGCCCGCACCTCGGGCAGCTACGACAAGGCGACCTGGCGCGTCTCGCGCCTGCAGACCGCGCAGGCGCTGCCGGGCTGGGGCCTGTTCGTCGGCGGCTACGGCCAGATGAGCGCGCGCAACCTGGACTCGTCGGAGAAGTTCCTGCTGGGCGGACCGTCGGGCGTGCGCGCCTACCCGGTCGGCGAGGCCAGCGGCGACAACGGCTGGGTCGGCACCGCCGAACTGCGCCGCGAGCTGCGCCTCGGCAACGGCCTGGCCGCGCAGCTGATCGCCTTCGCGGACTACGGCCGCGTCGAGCAGCACGAGCACCCCTGGACCGGCGCGCTCGCCGGGCAGCCGAATGCCTACGGACTGGGCGGCGCGGGCCTGGGCGCCAATCTCGCCGGCGAACGCTGGACGCTGCGCGCCAGCTGGGCGCACGCGGTCGGCCACAACGCCGGGCGCACCGCCGCCGACCGCGATGCCGACGGACGCGACGACCGCCAGCGCTTCTGGCTGCAGGCCTCCTTCCACTATTGATCGCCGCCGCGGCCGCCGCGCCATCGACCGGGCCGGCCGCTCCGACCGCACAGACCAAAGAGAACCATCATGGGATCGTTGAACCACAGCTATCGCCTCGTCTGGAACGAGCTTTGCGGCGCCTTCGTCGCCGTGCCTGAATTCGCCCGCGGACGCGGCAAGCGCACCGGCGGCACCGTCCGCCGCGCCATCGCCGCCGCCATCGCGGCGGCCGCCGCCGGCGCCTTCGCGGGACCGGCCGCCGCGCTCGATGCAGGGGCGCTGCCCACCGGCGGCCAGATCACCGCCGGCAACGCCTCGCTGACGCAGCAAGGCGCGCAACTGCGCATCGACCAGACCTCCAACAAGCTGATCCTCAACTGGAACAGCTTCGACATCGGCAGCGGCGCCTCGGTGCGCTTCAACCAGACCGGCGCCGACGCCGTGGCGCTGAACCGCGTCACCGGCGGCGCTCCGAGCCAGATCTTCGGCGACCTGTCCGCCAACGGACAGGTCTGGCTGGTCAACAACAGCGGCGTCGTCTTCGGCAAGGGCGCGACCGTCAACGTCGGCGGCCTGGTCGCCAGCACGCTCAACGTCAGCGACGCCGACTTCCTCGGCGGCCGCGCGCGCTTCTCCGGCACCAGCACCGCCCAGGTCCGCAACGACGGCACGATCCGCGCCGACGGCGTGGTCGCGCTGCTGGGCGCCTCGGTGGTCAACACCGGCACGATCAGCGCCGGCCAGGTCGCCCTGGTCGCCGGACAGCAGGTCGCGCTCGACTTCAACGGCGATGGCCTGCTGCAGGTCCGCGTCGACCAGGCGGCGCTCGACGCCGAGCTGTCGCAGGAAGGCCTCGTGCAGGGCCGCCAGGTCGTGTTGAGCGCCCCCAGCGCCAGCGCCCTGCGCGCCAGCGTCATCAACATGGACGGCGTGGTCGAGGCCAAGGGCCTGTCCGAACAGGGCGGCCGCATCATCCTCGACGGCGGCGACACCGGTCAGGTGAACGTCACCGGTCGACTGGACGCGAGCTCGGCGCAAGGCCTGGGTGGCGACGTCCGCGTCACCGGGGGCACGATCGCGCTGCGCGGCGCGACGATCGACGCCAGCGGCGCCACCGGCGGCGGCCAGATCCACGTCGGCGGCGGCTGGCAGGGCAAGGACGCCAGCCTCACGAACGCGCAGAACGTCAGCGTCGACGCGGCGACCACGCTGCGCGCGAACGCCACGGTGAACGGCAACGGCGGCGAGGTCGTGACCTGGTCTGACGGCCGCACGGCATTCGCGGGACGCGTCGAATCGCGCGGCGGCGAGCAAGGCGGCAACGGCGGCCAAATCGAGGTCTCCGGCAAGCAGGAACTGGCCTACAGCGGCCGCGCCGACGCGCGTGCCGCGAAGGGCACGACCGGCGATCTGCTGCTCGACCCGAGCTCGCTGACCATCAACGGCGGCGGCACCGGCACCGACGTGCTGACCGGCTCGGTCGTTTATGAGAAGGACATCGAGGCGCAGCAGGCCAACGTGCTGCTGCAGGCCACCGGCGACATCCTCGTCAACGACCTGACCCTCAACGGCGGCGACGGCAGGATCACGATGCAGCCCGACGTCAGCCTGCGCATCGAGGCCGGCACCGCCAACGGCGCGCACCTGACGCCGCCACCGAACCTGACGGACGGCAGCTTCAGCTCCTACACCGACCTGATGTTCGCCAATGCCAGCAACGTGCTGGAGGTGTCCGGCAGCGGCAGCCTGATGCTGGTGGCCGGCGCGACCAACTCGGGTCGCGTGCTCAACGTCCCCACATTGATCGCGCATGGCGCCGGCACCAACCCGTCCGGCGCGCTGCCCACGCACAACGTCTCCAGCCCGGGCAGCGGCACGCCGGGCGCGGGCTCGATCACCATCTACGGCGCCGACGGCGCGACGGTGGGCGGATCGCTGACCACCAACGGCGGCTACGTGCGCATCTGGGCCGACTCCGACAACGGCGGCGCGGGCTACTTCACGCTGTCGGCGCCGGTCGCGACCAACGGCGGCAACCTCTACGTGTCGACCGGCAGCGGCGACGTGACACTGAACTCCAGCATGGTGCTGGGCACCGGCCGCATCTTCTTCCGCGCGGACGGCAGCTACACCAACGGCAACAAGATCCTGGCCGGCCTGCTCAGCGTCAGCGGCGACGTCAACATCGACACCCCGTTCATCTTCAAGGGCGGCGCCAGCATCTACACCGACAGCGCGATCAACTTCGGCAACGTCAACGTCAACATGGACACCGGCAGCGGGGTCCTGACGCTGCGCGCCAACCGCATCGACTGGGGCACCTCGACGCTGCAGAACCTGAGCACGGCGTCGATGCGCCTGGAGCCGTACGACCCGGCGACCAACATGGTGCTGGGCGACGCGAACGGCTTTGCCTCCGCGACGACGCTGGCCAAGCTCCCAGGCATCAAGAACCTGACGATCGGCCGCGCGGACGGCACGGGCACGATCAGCGTGCCGGGCAACTTCAGCTTCGACGCCTCGGGCAGCTTCGAGATGGTGGACCGCACCATCGACATCACCGCCGGCACGCTGAACAACACGACGGGCAACATCGTGCTGACCGGCGACAACGTCAACCTGTCGCAGACCATCACCGCCAACGGCGGCGCGGGCAAGGTCACGATCCGCCAGATGACGGTCGCCAACGAGCTGCACCTGGGCGGCGGGCTGAGCAACGCCTCCATCGGCCAGGTCAACGCGGCCACGCTGGAAGTCGGCCGCAGCGACGGCGGCAACCTGGTCTTCGACAGCGACATCACCACCAACGCCACCACGGTGAGCCTGAAGAGCGGCGGCCAGGTGATCGGCGTGAACGGCGGCGTGGCCGCGGCCAACGTGGCCGTGACCGCCGGCCAGGGCGCGACGCTGACCGACGACACCTTCAACTTCACGAAGCTGGCGCTGGACGTCGGCGGCACCACGGTCGTGAATCCGGCCAGCGCCAACGGCTTCACGCTGGGGACCGTCGACGGCGTCGTCGGCCTGACCACGCGCGGCGCCGCCGACGTGACGCTCAACAGCGGCACCGGCACGCTGGCGCTCGATGCGCCGGTCAACTTCACCGGCGGCGCGGCCACGCTGACGCTGCAAGCACCGAGCTGGAGCAGCACGGCCAACCAGGTGACGAGCAACGGCACGCTGGCCACGGTCGTCTTCGACCGCACCGGCCCGGCCACCGGCATCACCGTCGGCGGCACGACCACGGCCGACCTGACCAACACGATGCTGGCGCGCTTCAACGGCGTGAACACGCTGCGCGTGGACGCGTCCGACCTCGACCTGAGCGTCGTGGGCCCGGTCCAGCTGTCGCTGGGCAACCGCCTGGAGCTGCTGGGCAACACCTTCGCCCAGGGCGGCGCCATCACGATGACCAACGGCGGCGTGCTGGTGCGCGCCGAGACCGGCGGCATCAACGTCGCCAACAACATCAGCTCGAGCGGCACCGTGTCGCTGGACGACCGCAGCACGGCCGGCATCGGCAGCCAGGCAGGCGTCGTCATCGCCGCGGGCAAGCTGGCATTGCGCAGCGGCGGCGACGCCGGCTTCAGCAGCGCCCAGCAGGTCGGCACGATCGCGGCGGATGTCCATTCGCTGTCGCTGACCAACACCGGCTCGCTGATCGTCGGCACGGCGGACGGCCTGCAGGGCATCCAGGCCGACGGCACCGTCGCGCTGCGCGCCCAGGGCGCGGCCGCGGACCTGACGCTGCAGCAGCAGATCGTCGCGGGCAACGACGGCGGCGCGACGACGCCGGTCCTCCTGCGCGCGGGCCGCAACTTCATCAACCAGGCGGGTGCCAGCGCGCTGCAGGCCGGCAACGGCGGGACGTGGCAGGTGTACTCGACCTCGCCGCTGAACGACACGCGCGGCGGCCTGGTCGCGGCCTTCAAGCAGTACGACGCCAGCTACGGCGACACCGTCCTGGGCAGCGGCAACGGCTTCCTGTACACGGTCGCGCCGACCCTGACCGTCGGCCTCTCGGGCAGCGCCTCCAAGGTCTATGACGGCAACGACGGCGCGGCGACCGCAGGTCTCCAGCTGGGCGCGACCGGCGCGATCGACGGCGACGTCGTGACCCTGGCCATCGGCTCCGACGGCGCGGCCCATTACGACACGAAGAACGTCGGCAACGGCAAGACCGTGACCGTCGACGGCGTGGTCGTCGCCGGCGGCCTGAACGGCGGCACCGCCGTCTACGGCTACCAGCTGGTGTCGGACAGCGCGAGCGCCGCGATCGGCCAGGTCACGCCGAAGACCGTGACCGTCGCCAACGGCGCGGTGCAGGACAAGGTCTACGACGGCAACACGACGGCGCAGCTGTCAGGCGGCGGCGTCTCCGGTCTGGTGCAGGGCGACGACGCGACGCTCGGCGGCGCGGCGAGCTTCCTGGACAAGAACGCCGGTCGCGGCAAGGCGGTCGATCTGTCGGGTCTCGGCCTGGCGGGCGCGGATGCCGGCAACTACGTGCTGGACACGAGCGCGGCCGTCACGGCCACGATCACGCCCAAGACGGTGGACGTCGGCGCGATCCAGGTCGGCGGCAAGGTCTATGACGGCACCCGCGACGCGCAGGTCACCACCGGCGGTCTGACTGGCACGGTGTCGGGCGACCAGCTCGACGTCTCGGTCAGCGGTAGCTTCGACACGAAGAACGTGGGCACCGGCAAGGCCGTCGACGTGCAGCTGGCGCTGACCGGCGCCGACGCGGGCAACTACGTGCTGGCCACGGATTCGGTGCGAGGTTCCGCCTCGATCACGGCGAAGACCGTGGACGTCGGCGCGATCACCGTCGCCGACAAGGTCTACGACGGCACGAAGACCGCGCAGGTCACGACCGGCGGCGCCACCGGCGTCATCGCGGGCGACCAGCTCGGCGTGAGCGCCAGCGGCCAGTTCGACAACAAGAACGTCGGCAACGCCAAGGCCGTGGATGTGCAGTTGGCGCTGACGGGCGCGGATGCGGGCAACTACGTGCTGGCGTCGGGCGCCGCGCAGTCGAGCGCGGACATCACCGTCCGCACGATCCAGGCGCCCACGGTCACCGTGATCGGCGGCGTGTTCAACAGCGACACGACGGCCACGATCGTCATCGGCGCGCCGCAGGGCGTGGTCGCGGGCGACCAGGTCAGCGTCGGGGGCTCGGGACGCTTCGACACGCCCTTCGTCGGCACCGGCAAGCCGGTGAACGTGCAGCTGACGCTGAACGGCGCGGACGCGGCGAACTACCGTCTGGAACCGGCGTCCCTGACGGTCACCGGCACGATCAACGCGCAGGCCGTGCCTCCGGCGATCGGTGCGCTGGTGATCCAGCCCGTCGGCGGCAACGGCACGCAGGACGGCGGCGGCAACAAGACGTCGAACGTGCCGACCGGCAACGGCGGCAACGGCGGCGGCCTCGGCAGCAGCGTGGCCACGGTCGCGGCAGGCCCTGCGGGTAATCCGGCCGGCACGATCGATGTCGGCAACGGCGGCATCGGTGGCGGCGCGGCGAATGGTGCCGGCAACGGCAACGCCAACGGCAACGGTGCGGGCCACGGTGCGGGCGGCAGTGGCGGCGCCGGTAACGGTCTGTCCGGCGCTGACGGCGGCACTGGCGGCTCCGGCTCGAACGGATCGGGCAACGGCAACGGCAACGGCAACGGCTCCGGCAACGGCTCCGGCTCCGCCAACGGCAGCGGCAGCGGCAGCGGCAGCGGTAGCGGCAACGGCGACGGCAGCGGCACCGTCACCGGCTCCGCCAACGCCTCGACCACCGGTGTGGGCAATGCCAACGGCGGCGGTGACGGCAGCGGCAATGCCTCGGGCCAGAACGCCAACGGCACCGGTGGCAATGTCGCCGTCGCCGATGTCGGCCTGGAGCAGATGCTGCGTGACAACGGCCAGATCAGCCTGGCGATTGATGCGCCGGCTTACGGGCAGGCGCTCCAGAGTCAGCTGCCGGTCTATGCCGACCAAGCCGGATCGGCGCCGACGCCGCTGGGCATGTTCCGCGTGGACGACCTGGGCGACAGCCTCGCGCTGAAGCCCGTGCAGCAGCCGGTCCCGGCCGCCGACGCCGCGTCGGGCGGCGTGACCCGTCAGCTGCGGGCCATCGTGGCGCTCGGCGACGAGCGTTCGGCGACGCTGGACGTGGTCCTGCTGGCTGACGGCACGCTGCGCGTCCAGGCCCCCGCCACGGCCGCCGAGCTCGACGACGACCTCGTCACCACGCTGGCGCTCAGCGCGCTCAAGCAGCAGACCGGCATCGCGCCCACCAGCGTGCGCGCCGTGATGCTGCGCCGCGGCGGCTGATCCGCCGGACCCGACGATCCCCGCAACGGGATCGCAGCAACGCCGCGGCGCCTCCACGCCGCGGCGTTGCCGTTTGCGGCCAGTCGCAGATCCTGTTCATCCGCTGAGTGCGGGGAGGCCGCGCGAGCGGCCCGCCCCCAACGCTTCGGGGATCGGCCCGCGCGCCGAAACGTCCTATGCTCGACGCCTCCCCCGTCGAGGTCCCCGACGTCCATGTCCGCCCCTTCCGGCTTGTCGCTGCGCGCCCGCCTCTTCCTGGTGCTGGGCCTGGCGCTCGCGTTGGTCGCGGCCTCCGCGCTGCTGGGGTGGTGGCAGTCGCAGCGGCTCGCCGGCATCGCGAAGTCGCTGTATGAGGACCGCCTCGTCCCCGTCGACCTGCTGCGGGAACTCGAGCACACGCTGGGCGCTCATCAACTGGGCGCGCTGGTGACGGCCCAGACGCAACAGCCCGACGCCGTCAAGATGGAGGACGCGGGTCGTCGTCTCGCCGATTCGACCCGCCAGCTCTGGACCCGCTACCTCGCCACCCGCATGTCGCCGGCCGAGCGGGGCCTGATCGCCCGCACGCAGCCGCTGCTCGACCAGCTCTGGGCCGCGCTCGATGCGAACCGGCCGCCCACGCCGGACACGCTGCGCGAGCTCAACCAGCGCCGCCTCGCCACGATGCGCATGCTCGACGAGCTGATCGCGTTCCAGCTCAGCCAGGCCAGCGTCGACACCGAACGCGCCCAGCAGACCGCCACCGAAGCCGCGCACCTCGGCCTGCTGCTGGTGCTGCTGACCGGCGGACTGTGCAGCGTGGTCGTCTGCACCGTGTGGACCCGCTACGACGACGAACGCCGCCTCGGCCAGGCGTCGCGCGAGCGGCTGCAGCGGCTCTATGTCGCGTTGTCTCAGACCAACCAGCTGATCGTGCGCCGCGAGGCCGACGCCTTCGACGATCCGCGCGCTGAACAGCGCCTGTTCGAAGGCCTGTGCCGCATCTGCGTCGAGACCGGCCACGCCCGCTTCGCGGCGGTGGTGCTGGCTGACGGCGACCACTTCGAGCGCGTCGCGGAGCACGGCCCCGCCGACCGCCTGATGCCGGGCGCGCCCAGGCAATGGACCCGCGGTGCCCCCTTCGCGCGCAGCTCGATGGCGACGCGCGCCATCCTTGAAGGCAGGCACCAGGTCAGCAACCATGCGCTGGAAGACCCGACGCTGGCCGCGTCCGGCGCGCCGCTGATCCCGCCCGGCGTCGAGTCGATGGCGGCCTTCCCGCTGCGCCGCGGCGGCGAGGTCGTGGGCGCGATCAGCCTGCTCGCCGGAGAACGCGGCTACTTCGATCCGCAGGTGCTCGGATTGATGGACGAGATGGCCGGCGACCTGTCCTTCGCGCTCGACCACCTGCGGCGCGAACGCGACCAGGCCCGTGAACTCGAAGGCCTGCGCGATGCGCTGCGTCGCCAGGAGTACGGCCTGGTCGAGACGACGACGCCGGCGGCGTTCCGGCCGCCGATGCCGCCTCCGACGCCGACGCGATAGCGGCCTGCGGCAGAATCGCCGGATGCAACTGATCAGTCTGAACACGGCCCGCGCTGAACCCCTGCTCATCAACGGGCAGTCGGTGATGACCGGCATCCGCAAGCAGCCGGTAGACGGCGCGCTCGAAGTGCGTCCGCTGGGCCTCGACGGCGATGAGCAGGCCGATCCCAGCGTCCACGGCGGACTGTCCAAGGCGGTCTACGCCTACCCGAGCGAACACTACGCCTTCTGGCGCACCGTGCGCGCGCAGGCGCAGGTCGCAGGCTGGGACGACGCGCTGCCCTGGGGCGCGATGGGCGAGAACCTGTCGATCGCCGGCCTCGCCGAGAACGACGCCTGGATCGGCGACGTGCTGGTCTTCCCCGACTGCGAACTCGCCGTCAGCGAGCCGCGTTACCCCTGCTTCAAGTTCAACGCGGTGATGGGATTCAACAAGGCCGCGAAGATGATGACGCAGAGCGGCTGGTGCGGCTTCTACCTCGCGGTGAGGCAGCCCGGCACGATCCAGGCCGGACAGTCCTTCACCGTCCGCCCCGGCCCGCGCGAAGTCTCCGTCGCGGAGATCTTCCGGGCCAAGACGAATCGCTGACGCTTCAATCCGCCAGCGCCGGATAGTCGGTGTAGCCTTCCGCGCCACCGCCGTACATCGTCGCCGAGTGCGCCTTCTGCAGCGGCGCGTTCAGCTTCAGTCGACGCACCAGGTCGGGATTCGAGATGAAGCTGCGACCGAAGGCCACCGCGTCCGCATGCCCCTTGGCGACGGCATCGATCGCCATCTCGCGGGTGTAGCCGTTGTTGGCGATGTAGACGCCCTTGAAGCGCTCACGCAGCGCGTCGTAGTCGAACGGCGCCACATCGCGCGGACCGCCGGTGTGCCCTTCGATGACATGCAGGAAGGCCAGCTTCATCGGCGACAGCTGCTCCACGACATGGTTGAAGAGCTTCTGCGCGTCGCTGTCCTGACCCGCGTCGTTGACCGGCGTGACCGGCGACAGGCGCAGGCCGGTGCGGTCGGCGCCGATCGCGCCGGCGATGGCCGTCATCACCTCGAGCAGCAGGCGCGCGCGGTTCTCGATGGATCCGCCGTAGGCGTCCGTGCGGTCGTTGATGCTGTCGCGCAGGAACTGGTCCAGCAGATAGCCGTTGGCGCCGTGCACCTCGACGGCGTCGAAGCCTGCCGCCATCGCCGCCTTCGCCGCATGGACGTAGGACTCGATGACGCCGGGCAGTTCCTCCAGCGTCAGCGCGCGCGGCGCGGCGACGTCGACGAAGCCGTCCTTGGTGAAGGTCTTGCTGTTGGCCTGGCGGTCCGTCGCCGACAAGGGCTTGGCGCCGCCCGGCTGGAAGTCGGCGTGGGAGATGCGACCCACGTGCCACAGCTGCACGGCGATCTTGCCGCCGGCCTGGTGGACGGCGTCCGTCACCTGCTTCCAGGCGGCGATCTGTTCGGGCGAGTGGATCCCGGGCGTGTCGAGGTAGCCCTGGCCCTGCTGCGTGATCTGGGCGCCCTCGCTGATGATCAGGCCGGCGCTGGCGCGCTGACGGTAGTACTCGACCGCGAGCGGTCCCGGCACCAGGCCGACGGAGCGGTTGCGCGTGAGCGGCGCCATGACGATGCGGTTGGCCAGCGAGACGGCGCCGACTTGCAGGGGATCGAAGAGACTGGGCATGAGGATGTCGAGGAGGCAGGTGAAGGTGGATGGCGTCCGGCGGGAGGCCGGACCAGGATGGGACGCAGCTTAGCGACCGGATCCGGCCTTCGCAGCGCCTAGGCGACAGCCCGGACGCCGGCTGGGGCCTTGCGCGGCCTTCACGGCCGGTCCGTAACGCTTGGCTACACTCGCCCGGCTGCCGGGGGGCGTCGTCCCTGCCTGTGTGCGGCATGCCCTCCTCCACCGCCCCGACACGGGAGCCTGTCGATGCCCTCTGGTTCCTCGCTCTCCTCGCTTGAAACCCGGCTGCGCGCGCCGCTCGCCGACACGGGCCGCCGACGCCTGCTGCACGTCGGTGCCGCGGCGGCGCTGTCGCACGGGCTGCTGCCGGTCCAGGCCCAGCGAGGCGGCGCCTCGGGCGCCGTGATGCACGTCGGCCCGGACCATCCGGTGAAGACGCTGGCGGCGGCCGCGTCGCAGGCGAAGCCGGGCATGACGATCGAGGTGCAGGCCGGCGATTACATCGGCGACGTCGCCGCGTGGCCGCAGGACGACCTCACGCTGCGCGCCGTCGGCGGCCGCGTGCGGATGCTCGCCAAGGGCGCGCACGCGCAGGGCAAGGGGATCTTCGTCACGAGCGGCAAGCGCCTGACGATCGAGGGCTTCGACTTCGTCGGGGCGCGCGTGCCGGACCGCAACGGCGCGGGCATCCGCCTGGAGCGCGGCTCGCTGACGCTGCGCGACTGCCGCTTCCAGGACAACGAGAACGGCCTGCTGTCGAGCAACGACGGGAGCATCGAGCTGCGCATCGAAGGCTGCGACTTCGGTCCGATCGCGCCCGGCGAGGGTCGGACGCACAACTGCTATGTCGGCGCGATCGCCAAGTTCTCGGTGGTCGGGAGCTACTTCCACCACGGCGCGTCGGGCCATCTGCTGAAGTCCCGCGCGGCGATGAACCACATCTTCTACAACCGCCTGACCGACGAGACCGGCCGGTCGAGCTTCGAGCTCGAGTTCCCCAGCGGCGGCGTCGCGCTGGTCATGGGCAACGTGATCCAGCAGAGTCCGTCGAGCGAGAACTACCACCTGATCGCGTACGGCAGCGAGGGCTTGTCCCAACGGCGCAACGAGCTGCACCTGATCAACAACACGCTGGTCGACCGACGCCAGGCCGGTGGGGTCTACCTGCGCATGGCGAAGCAGGCGCAGAAGCTGCGGTTGATCAACAACCTGCTGTGCGGCAAGCACGAACTGCCGGCGGGCCCCGACCGCGAGCAGCACCACAACTACTTCGTCGAACTGGACAGCTTCGTCGACGCGGACGGCTACGACTTCCGCCTCCGGCCGGACTCGCCGTTGATCGGCCGCGCGGTGGACGCGGGCGCGGTCGATGGACAGGTGCTCAAGCCGGCGATGCAGTACCAGCATCCGTGCGGACTCAAGGACGTGCCCGCGGGGACGGCGTATTCGCCGGGGGCGTTTCAGGTGTGATCCATCTGCCTCTTCGCCTCGCGCTCCGCAGCGAGTTCGGCGTTCCGGACGACGTCGACGTGCTGGACGCTCGCGATGATGGCATCGAAATGACCACCTTGGCCTTCCGCAAGCTCCGCGCCAGAAGCCTGATGCCTGGGATTGGCTACCCCATCGGGGGAGCGATGGCCGGGGGCGCGCTACAGTCCTGCCCATGCTCGCTTACCGACACGCCTTCCACGCCGGCAACCATGCCGACGTGCTCAAACACCTGGTATTGGCCGAGGTCCTCCGCTACATGGCGGAAAAGGACAAGCCCTACACCCTGGTGGACACCCATGCCGGCGCCGGCGGCTACGCCCTGGACGGCCGCTATGCCCAGAAGAACGCCGAGCATGCCGGCGGCATTGCCGCGCTCTACGCGCGCAAGGATCTGCCCGAACCGCTGCAGCAGTACGTGCAGCTGGTGCACGACTTCAATCCCGGCAAGAAGCTCGAGCAGTACCCCGGCTCACCGGCCATCTCGCGCATGCTGATGCGCTTCGACGACCGCCTGCGCTGCTACGAGCTGCACGGCACCGATCACCGCATCCTCGCCAGTTACCTCGAGGACCGCGCCAACACGCAGGTCCTGCAGCAGGACGGCTTCGCGTCGCTGAAGGCGGAGCTGCCGCCGCCGTCGCGCCGCGGCGTCGTGCTGATGGATCCGTCCTACGAGATCAAGGCCGACTACGGCAAGGTCGTCGCCGCGCTGCGCGAGGGGCTGCAACGCTTCGCCGACGGCACGTTCGCGATCTGGTATCCGCAGCTGCAGACCGTCGAGTCCGCGCAACTCGTGCAGCGTCTGAAGTCCGCCTCCGAGCCCGTGGCCAAGAAGGGCTGGCTGCACGTGCGCCTGACCGTCACCCAGGCCGACGAGCGCGGCTTCGGCATGATGGGCAGCGGCATGTTCGTCGTGAATCCGCCCTTCGTGCTGCACGACAAGCTGGCCGAATGCCTGCCCACGCTCGTGGACACGCTCGGCCAGTACGACGACGCCAACTACCTGCTGGAGCAGCAGAGCGCTTGAGCGCGGCTCTGCGAAGTGCTCAGCCGGAGCAGCGGATGCCGGTGCCCCCGGGAGCGAATTCCGAGCGGCGAGGAGGAGATTGAGCTCCCGGGGGCAGCGGCCTCCGCTGCGATCGCCGTCCTCGCTCAATGCCCGACGGTGAAGCGCCGGCGGATGTGCTGCGGACGCTCCAGCTCGTCGACGATCGCCACCGCCAGGTCGGCGGTCGAGATGTGCGCGGGGCCGTCGGCGTCCATCACCGGCGTGTCCAGGCTGACGCGGTAGCTGCCGCGGCGCTCGCCCGGTTCCA
The DNA here is from genome assembly GCA_004210455.1 of Rubrivivax sp. Lineage (GTDB taxonomy): Bacteria > Pseudomonadota > Gammaproteobacteria > Burkholderiales > Burkholderiaceae_C > Roseateles. Next base: position 41,348 of record SEFA01000025.1, read on the forward strand.
GATGGGGCGCGGGCGACAGGAAGGTCCAGTCCAGCGACGACTCCAGGCGGATCAGGTTCAGCGCTTCGCGCGCGGCCAGCGCGCCCTGCTTCCACTGGTCCGGGAACTCTGGCAGATCGACGATCTGCACGCCCGGCGCCGCGTACAGGCTGCCGGCGCCGCCGACCACCAGCAGGCGCTTCACACCGGCGCGCTTCACGCCGTCGTAGATCGCGCGGGTGCCTTCCAGGAACTCGGTGTGGATGTCCGCCACCGACCAACCCGGGTTGTAGGCGCTGACGACCGCGTCGACGCCTTCCACCGCGGCCGCCACCTGGCCCGACTGCTTCGCGTCCGCCTTCACCACGGTGAGCCCGGCGCGGGCGTCCAGCTTGGCCGGATCGCGCGCCAGGGCCACGACCTCGTGACCGCGGGACAGCAGTTCCTTGAGCACTTCCTTGCCGACGAAGCCGGTCGGTCCGATCAGGGCGACTTTCATGAGAATTCCTTTCGAGGGGTTCCGGGGGAGGCCGGGAGATTCCGGGACAGCGACGGGATGTCGCGATGGAGTGGACTGTAGAAACTTCACAATCCCCGCAGAAGTCCTCAGAATGCGAGTCCATTCTTTAGACGATCTACACAATCCCCGATGCTGGACCAACTCCGCCGGATGGCCGTGCTGGCGACCGTCGTCGAACAGGGCAGCCTGGTCGCGGCGGCCCGGCAGCTCCAGACCACGACCTCCGCCGTCAGCCAGCAGCTGCGCGCGCTGGAGCGCGACATGGGCGTGACGCTGCTGCACCGCTCGACGCGCCGCATCGGCCTCACGCCCGCCGGCGAGCGCTTCGTCCAGGGCTGCCAGGCGATGCTCGCCGCCGCGCGCGACGCGCAGACCCAGCTCCACCATCTTCGCGACGCGCCCGAAGGCGAACTGCGCATCAGCGCGCCCGTCGGCGCGGCGCGGCAGATCGGGCCGGCGCTGGCGCCGCTGCTGACGGCGAATCCGGGGTTGAGCCTGCATCTGGAGGTGGACGACGGTTTCACCGACCTGGTCGCCAAACGCATCGACCTGGCCGTGCGCTTCGGCCGCCTGCCCGACAGCAGCTGGGTCGCGCAGCGCATCGGGCAGCGGACGGTCGGCCTGTACGCCGCGCCCGCCTATCTGGCGCGCCGCGGCGTCCCCACGTCGATGTCGGACCTCACCCGGCACGACTGGGTGTTCCTGCGCTCCGACACCGGCGGGATGCGCAGCCTCTCGCTGGTCGGCCCCGAGGGGCGCGAAGAGGTGCTGCGCGTCAGCCCGCGCGCGAGCAGCAACAACCAGCTCAGCCTGCAACAGTTCTGCGAGGCGGGCATCGGCCTGGCGCTGCTGAGCGCCGAGGATGTCGACGAGTCGCTGGCGCAGGGTCGGCTGTTGCCGCTGCTGCCGGGCTGGTCGCTGCCGACGCTGCCGGTCTACGTGATGACGCCGCAGCGCGACGCGCAGCCGGCGAAGGTCCGCCATGCCATCGACGCGCTGCGCCCTGCCTTCGGGGGAATCCGAAGCGAGGGTCAGGCCTGACCCCCATGATCCCATCACCGTGCGCCGCTACATTTCTCCGATGCCGTTGAGTCAAGCCACCTGGGCCCGCGTCGTCCCCTTCGCCCTCTTCATGCTGCTGCTGGCGCTGCGGGGCGCCTTGCCCGAGCAGAACGCCCTGGGCCTCGATCCGCGCTGGATCTACGCGCTGAACCTCGTGGTGGTCGGCGGTGCGCTGGCCTGGTTCTGGCGCGGCTACGGGGAGTTCGATCGCCAGAACCGCCCGAGCCTGCGCGAGGCCGGCCTGGCCGTCGCCGTCGGGCTGATCGTCTTCGGGCTGTGGATCCACCTCGATGCGCCGTGGATGCAGCTCGGCGAGGCGACCGCCGCCTTCGTGCCGATGACGGCGGACGGCCGCGTCGACTGGCCGCTGATCGCGATCCGCTGGCTCGGAGCGACCTTGATCGTGCCGGTGATGGAGGAGCTTTTCTGGCGCAGCTTCCTGATGCGCTGGATCGCGAGCCCGCAGTTCGAGACGGTCGATCCGCGCGCGGCCGGTCTGCGCGCGCTGGTGCTGTCGACCTTCGTCTTCATGCTCGCGCACACGCTGTGGCTCGCGGCGATCGTGGCCGGCGCGGCCTACGCGTGGCTCTACATCCGCACCGGCAAGCTGTGGTGCGCCGTCATCGCGCATGCGGTGACCAACGGCGTGCTCGGCCTCTGGGTCGTCTACAGCGGGCGCTGGGAATTCTGGTGATCCGTCCGCCGCTCAGCGCTTGAGCGCCTTCGTCACGGCCGCCGGCCGCTGCAGGTGCTTGAAGCGCTCGAACAGCCAGCAGCGCATGCCCATCACGAGCGTGAACTGACGCTTCTCCTCGTCGGGCAGCTTCTGGTCGAGCAGATGCTGACGCGCGAAGTCCTCGGCGACGCGCTGCAGCCGGTCGCGCAGCTCGCGCGCCATGCCCGGGCTCAGCTGGCCGTGGACCAGCATCAGCAGTTCCGCATCGTTGTCGAAACCGCCGGCGAAGAAGTCCTGCATGACGTGCTCGCGGAAGAAGGCCATCACCGGACCCTGCGGCCGCCAGCGGAAGGTCTTGGCGACCTGCAGCCGGTAGCGGTTCAGCGGCCGCAGCTCGATGATGCCCAGCCGGTCCAGCTGCGCCAGCGCGCGCGTCACGTCCGCCTCGCCCATCCGGTAGGTCGCGACGATCTGCTCGAAGCTCCACTGGCTCAGGCAGCAGAGGGCGGTCAGCAGCAGCTTCTCGTCGGCGACGACCTCTCGCTCCTGCTGCAGCGTCAGCTCGCTGCGCAGCGCGGTCGACTGAGCCAGGCGCTGCGACAGCTCCGCGAAGTCGGTCTTCAGCACGCGGCAGATCTCGTCGATGCGCGACAGCGGCATCTCGCCGCCCGACGCGAACATGCGCTTCACGCTGGACTCCGACAGGTCCAGCGCCGTCGCCAGCTGCGCGTAGCTGATGCCGGACTGCTTCAGCTCGGCCTTGATGAGATCGATGAGGGATTGCGTGCTCGCCATGGGGGCGGACGTTAGCGCAAGTCGTCGGCATCATGCCCGTCCGCCGGGTGTCGGGATTCGAGACCGTCAGGCGCGCGCCCCGACACTGCGGAGGAAGAAGCACCTCGCAGCCGGGACGCTTCCCGACCATCGCACCCGTTCCAACTTCCACGGGTGCCGACCATGCTGCGCCGACGTCATCTCCTGTGCTGCGGCGCCGCCGCGGCGGCGGGTCTCTTCAGCGCGCTCGCGGCCGATGCGGCCGGTCCGCTGCGCAATCCGTGCGGCCACGCTTCACTACCGATTCCCGGCGTCGATCCGCGGTGGCTAGACCGCGTCTGGGACGGCATCGATGCCACGCAGCTCTGGGACGTCCACGCCCATCTGATCGGCACCGGCGATTCGGGGTCGGGCTGCTGGATCGCGCCGTCGCTGTCGCAGTGGTGGCACCCGGTCGAGTTCGCCCGCAAGCACGCGATCCTCAACGGCGCCTGTGTCGATCCGCGCTCCATCGCCTCGGGTGACATCGACCGCGCCTACGTCCGACGACTCACGGCACTGGCCGATGCCCTTCCGGCGGGCGCGCGCTGGCTGCTCTTCGCGTTCGACGAGGCGGTGGATGCCGCCGGCCATCGACGCCCGGACTGGACCACCTTCCACGTCCCCGACGCCTATGCCCGCGCGGTGGCTGCCGAGCGTCCCGACCGTTTCGGCTGGGTCGCCAGCGTTCATCCGAACCGCGAGGACGCGCTGGAGCGCCTGGACCGCGCGATCGCCGGCAGGGCGCTGGCGATCAAGTGGCTACCGAGCAGCATGGCCATCGACCTGCGCGATCCCCGCCTGCGCCCGTTCTACGACCGGCTCGCGGCCGCGCGACTGCCGCTCATCGTCCACTGCGGCGAAGAACTCGCCGTCCCCGGTGCGGACCGGCAGGACCTCGGCAATCCCCTGCTGCTGCGCGAACCGCTGCGCCACGGCGTGCGCGTGATCGCGGCCCACTGCGCCTCGCTGGGTCTGGCGATGGACCTGGATCTCCCCCGTCCCCGTCCCGCGCCGGCCTTCGAGCTCTTCGCCCGGCTGATGGACGAACCCGCCTGGCGCGGCCTGCTGCTGGGCGACGTCTCCGCGATGTTCCAGTTCAACCGCCGCCCCGAGGTCTGGCGGACCGTGCTCCGCCGCCAGGATTGGCACGAGCGGCTGCTGCACGGTTCCGATTACCCGCTGCCGGGCGTGCTGCCCCTGGTCCGCCTGCCTCAACTCGTCCGGGCGGGAGTCCTGGATGAAGCCCACGTCGCTCCTTTGGGGGCATTGCGCAACCACCACCCGCTGATGTTTGATCTCGCCCTCAAGCGGTTCGCCCGATGGCAGGGCGATACCTTGAGCGCCACGGTCTTCGCGACTGCCCGGCACTTCCCCGTTCAGGCGGCGTGAAGCACTCCCCCTGAACCCGGGGCCCTGCCGGGCGGCCGGGACCGGACCGGGCGGTAGCACCGATCGATACCGGTCCAGGCGGCGGGTGATACTCACCGCAAATCAGCAGGGGGAACCGGGCGGGCGCGACGACAGTTGCGCCATCGCCACCGGCAACCACCCGACGGGGCGATGACCCCGGCAACCACACCCGGTCCCCGACGACCGGTCCCCAGGAGGAAACGTAGACATGACCACCCCGCACATCCGCATCCAGCGCGACACGAAGGCCTGGCGTTATCAGGTGTGGATCTCCTTCGGCATCAGCGTCGCGCTCTGCGCGATCGGCCTGGCCTGGCTGCCCGGTGCCGACCTGGACCGCGCCTTCATGGTCATGGGCTACGTGTTCTGCCTGTCCGCCGCCTTCGCGCTGTCCAAGTACATCCGCGACAACCAGGGCGCCCGCACCGACACCCCGATGTGGGGCCTGGTCGTCTGGAGCGGCTTCGCGCTGGCGATGGCGCTCACCGGCTGGGGCCTGTGGCGCATGGAGGTCCAGCCGGTCTGGAAGGCCTACCTGCTGGTCTGCTGGTTCTACCTGATCTCTAACGTCTTCACGCTGGCCAAGATGCTGCGCGACGCCCACGAGGCCGATCTGGCCGACGCGCGTCAGCAAGGCCGCCGCGACGCCCTGCGCGAAGCCGTGCCGACCGCCGCCCAATGAACACCGGCGCCCACCTCGTCTCGACCCGCGCACGCGCCCGTCATCCGATTGACCTCACCGCAAGGAGTCTTCCCATGCGTCCCCGTTCGTCCTTCCGTCCCCTCCTCTCGCTCCTGACCGCCGCCGCCCTGGCCTTCGGGGCAACCGGCGCGGCCCGGGCCCACGGCCCGAGCGACGCCAGCGCCGCGCTGTCGGCCATCCCGGTCGCCATCTCCGTCGTCGCGCCCTCCGCTGTGCTGTCCGCCGGCACGGCCTTCGTCGTCGTCGCGATCGAGAGCACCGCCCGCGGCACCGTCTGGGTGCTGGAGCGCGCCTCCGACGGCGTGCGCATCAGCGTCGAGTTCTCCGGCAAGGCCGTCGTCGGCGCCTCGAATGCCGTCGGCACGGCCCTCGTCGTCACGGCGATCAGCACCGGTTTCGTCCTGTCCGCGGCGAGCGAGGCGGTCGCCTTCATCCCGAACGAGATCGGCGCCTCGCTGCTCTACAACGAGCGCATCACCGACAAGGATCGCGTGACGCGATGAGCGCCCGCCCGGCCATGAAGACGATGTTCGCGACCGCCGTGCTGGCGGCAACGCTCGGTGCGGGACCGGCCTGGGCCGGTCGTCCGTGCGAGAACGCCAAGCCCACGATCGACCAGATCCGGCGCGGCATGAACCTCGCGCAGTCGACTGCGGCCGCGCTGGACCGCAGCGGCGCGGACGTCGTGCTGCTGGCGCGCGCGGGACAGGACCTCGGCGAGTACGGACTGCGCTGGTCGCACGTGGGCTTCGTCTATCGCGACACGATGGGCAGCGGCGCCGACGCCAAACCTGTCTGGCGCGTGGTGCACAAGCTCAACCAGTGCGGCACGGCGCAGGCCGACCTGTATCGGCAGGGGCTGGGCGAGTTCTTCCTGGACAACCCGCATCGCTATGAAGCCGCGTTCTCGGTCCTCAAGCCTGAGTTGCAGCAAGCGCTGCTGCCGGTGCTGAAAGAGAACACCCGCTCGGCGGCCCTGCACACGCCGGACTACAACATGGTCGCCTACCCCTGGTCGCGCCAGTACCAGCAGAGCAACCAGTGGGCGCTGGAGACCCTGGCTTCCGCCGCCGCGCCGCGCGAGGTGCTCAATCGGGCCCAGGCGCAGGATTGGCTCAAGCGCCAGGGCTACCAGCCGTCGGACTTGCGCCTGTCGACCGCCAAGCGCCTGGGCGCGCGCATCGGCATGGCCAACGTCGCCTTCGACGACCATCCGTCCGCCAAGCGCTTCGCCGGCCACATCGAGACCACGACGGCGGACACCGTCTTCACCTGGCTGACGCGCAGCGGTTACGGCCAACCCCCGCAAAGCGTCAAGGCGCCCTGAACGGGTTCGCCCGGACAACGACCGATGCGCGATCGATCTCCTCCCCGACTTCCACAGCGAGCCCTCCCATGAGCGACTCTTCCCATACCAGCCAGTTCGCGTTGCTGAGCCAGCGCCGGTTCGCGCCCTTCTTCTGGACACAGTTCCTGGGCGCGGGCAACGACAACCTGTTCAAGTTCGCCTTCACGGTGCTGGTGACCTACCAGCTCAACGTGAGCTGGCTGCCGCCGACGCAGGCGGGGCTGGCCATCGGCGCCTTGTTCATCCTGCCCTTCGTGCTGTTCTCGGCCACCAGCGGCCAGCTCGCCGACAAGTACGACAAGGCGCGGCTGATGCGCTTCGTGAAGTCGCTCGAGATCGTCATCATGGCGCTCGCGGCCTACGGCTTCTACGCCGTCAACGTGCCGGTGCTGCTGGGCTGCGTGTTCCTGATGGGGCTGCACTCCACGCTGTTCGGGCCGGTCAAGTACGCCTACCTGCCGCAGCACCTGAGCGACCACGAGATCACTGGCGGCAACGGCATGGTGGAAATGGGAACCTTCGTCTCCATCCTGCTGGGCAACCTGGCGGGCGGGCTGCTGGTCGCGACGCCCATCGTCGGCCCGCAGCACGTGGCGATCGCCTGCGTGGTGGTCGCGTTGCTGGGCCGCGCGACGGCGCAGGCGATTCCCGCCAGCCCGTCGACGGTGCCGGACCTCGTCATCAACTGGAATCCGGTCTCCGAGACCTGGCGCAACCTCAGGCTGGCGCACGGCCAGCTGGCGGTGTTCCGCTCGCTGCTGGGCATCTCGTGGATGTGGTTCTTCGGCGCGGTGTTCCTGGCCAACTTCCCGTCGTTCGCGAAGGAGGTGCTGCACGGCAACGAGCAGGTGGCCTCGCTGCTCCTGATGGTCTTCTCGGTGGGCATCGGCGTCGGCTCGCTGCTGTGCGAGGTGCTGTCGCGCCGGCAGGTCGAGATCGGCCTGGTGCCGCTGGGCGCCATCGGCATGAGCGTCTTCGCCATCGACCTGTACTTCGCCTCGCGCGGGCTGCCGCCGTCGGCGCCGCTGAGCGTGGGCGCCTTCCTTGCGAACCATGCGCACTGGCGCGTGCTGGCCGACCTGGGCCTGCTGGCGCTCTTCGCCGGCCTGTACAGCGTGCCGATGTACGCGCTGATCCAGATGCGGGCGCAACCTTCGCACCGCGCGCGGATCATCGCGGCGAACAACATCCTCAACGCGCTGTTCATGATCGCGAGCTCGATCCTGGCCGGCGCGCTGCTGGGTGCCGGGCTGACGATCCCGCAGCTGTTCCTGGTGGTCGGCATCGCCAACGCGGTGGTGGCGTTCTACATCTTCCTGGTCGTGCCGGAGTACCTGCTGCGCTTCTTCGCCTTCGTGCTGTCGCGCCTCATCTACCGTTTCCGCGTCAGCGGCGATCAGCACATCCCGACGCAGGGTGCGGCGGTGCTGGTCTGCAACCACGTGAGCTTCGTCGACGCCGTGCTGCTGATGGCCGCGAGCCCGCGGCCGATCCGTTTCCTGATGGACCACCGCATCTTCCGCGTGCCGGTGCTGGGCTGGATGTTCAAGCTGGCGAAGGCGATCCCGATCGCGCCGCAGAAGGAAGACGCGGCGACCTACGACGCGGCCTTCGCCGCCGCGCAGGCGGTGCTGGACGACGGCGAACTGGTGGGGATCTTCCCTGAAGGCGGCCTCACCCGCGACGGTTCGCTGCAGGCGTTCAAGGGCGGCGTGATGAAGCTGCTGGAGGGGCGTCCGGACATCCCGGTGGTGCCGATGGCGCTGCAGAACCTGTGGGGCTCGTTCTTCTCGCGCGTCGAGCAGGGGCAGGCGATGGTGCGGCCGTTCCGGCGCGGGCTGTTCAGCCGCGTGGGGCTGGTTGCGTCGGCGCCGATCGCGGCGAAGGACGTGACGCCGGAGCTGCTGCGCGAGCGGGTGGCGGCGTTGCTCGGTCCGGAAGCAGTCTCGGTCACGCAGCCGGTGAAGGCGTGAACTGACCTGATCCGGTAGACAGCAAGAAGGCCTCCGAAAGGAGGCCTTTTGCGTTCAGCAGCGGTGTCACGCGCTCCGCGCGCCTCTCCGCATCAACCGCCTGATCCTCAACTTGATCGCCCTCGCCGAGCGCCACACGGCACTCGCGCGCACCCAGACCAGCAGGCCTTCCTTCCACACGGTCCAGCGCCCGTAGAGATGCGCAAACCAGGGCAGGCTCATCAGCGCGGGCTGCGTGAGCGCGAAGATGCGCGCCACCACCGCCGTGCCGATGACCTTGGCGCCGACGATGACGCACAGCCCCATGCCCGCGTGGCCGATTCCCATCAGCCACAGCGCCAGCAGCTTGATGGGCAGCAGCAGGAGCCCGGGGAGGAAGAACACCACCAGCGCGACATAGGGCGGCAGCCGCCTCACGACGGCTTCCAGCTGGCGGAACACCGGCAGCCGGCCGATGGCGGCCATCGCGCGCTGCAGCGGCTCCCAGCCCCATTCCTCAAAGAGGATGACGATGGCCAGGACCACGCGGATCAGCCATCGGAACGGCGCGATGAGCAGCTTCAGCATCACGCCATCTTTGCACGCTCCAACTTAGGACCTTCTGAAGTCAGACCCCTCGCGCCCGATCCGCTGCGAAGCGCTGCCGGAAGCCTTCGAAGTCGCCGGCGTCCAGCGACTCGCGGACTTCCTTCATCAGGTTGAGGTAGTAGTGCAGGTTGTGCACGCTCGTCAGCATGGGGCCGAGCATCTCGCCGCAGCGGTCGAGGTGATGCAGGTAGGCGCGGCTGAAGTTCTGGCAGCAGTAGCAGGTGCAGGTCTCGTCGACCGGCTTCTCATCCGACTTGTAGCGCGCATTGCGCAACCGCAGGTCGCCGAAGCGGGTGAACATGTGGCCGTTGCGCGCATTGCGCGTCGGCATGACGCAGTCGAACATGTCCACGCCCTGGCGCACGCCTTCGACCAGGTCCTCCGGCGTGCCCACGCCCATCAGGTAGCGCGGCTTGTCCGCCGGCAGCTGATGCGCGATGTGATCGAGGATGCGCAGCATGTCCGCCTTGGGCTCGCCCACCGACAGCCCGCCGATCGCGTAACCCGGCAGGTCCAGGTCCTTCAGCCCCGCCAGCGACACGTCGCGCAGGTTCTCGAACATCCCCCCCTGCACGATACCGAACAGCGCGTTCGGGTTCTGCAGCTTCTGGAACTCGTCCTGGCAGCGCTTGGCCCAGCGCAGGCTCATCTCCATCGACAGCCGCGCTTCCTTCTCGGTCGTCAGCTGGCCCTTGGACTCATACGGCGTGCACTCGTCGAATTGCATGACGATGTCGCTGTTGAGCACCGTCTGGATCTGCATCGAGATCTCCGGCGTCAGGAACAGCTTGTCGCCGTTCACCGGAGACGCGAACTTGACGCCCTCCTCGGTGATCTTGCGCATCTCCCCCAGCGACCAGACCTGGAAGCCGCCCGAGTCCGTCAGGATGGGCTTGTTCCAGCTCTCGAAACGGTGCAGGCCGCCGAACTGCTTCATGATGTCCAGGCCCGGACGCATCCACAGGTGGAAGGTGTTGCCCAGGATGATCTGCGCGCCCATCTCCTCGAGCGAGCGCGGCATCACCCCCTTGACGGTGCCGTAGGTGCCCACCGGCATGAAGATGGGCGTCTGCACGACGCCGTGGTTGAGCGTCATGACGCCGCGTCGTGCGCGGCCTTCGGTCTTGAGCAGTTCGAACTTCAGCATGGACGCGATTATCGGGCCCCGCGTCCCCTGGGTTCGCGCGCTGCCGGCGCCTCGTGGCGTCGGCGTAGACTCGGCGCGCAATCGGGAGCGGAGACTCCCAGGAGAAGCATCTTGAGGTCCTGGATCGCCGCTGTCATCGCGACGGCCGCCTGCGCCATCGCGCCCGCGGCGGCGCTCGCCTGCGGGCCGTACACGGTCGGCCTCTACGAGTACAGCGGGCTCTACTACCGCGACGCCCAGGGCCGGTGGACCGGCATCGACAAGGACGTCGTCGACGAAATCGCCCGCCGCAGCGGCTGCAAGCTCAAGGCCGTCACCGAGTCGCGCGTGCGCATCTGGGCGCAGATCGCCTCCGGCCAGATGGACATGACGGTCTCCGCGCTGATGACGAAGGAGCGCGAGCTGCTCGTCGAGTTCATCCCCTACATCGAGTCCCGGCAGTTCGTCGTGATGCGCCCGGCGCTGGCCGCGTCCAGCGGGACGCCGGCCGCTTTCCTCGCCGACAAGCGACGCCGCGTCATCGTCGTGCGCGGCTACGTCTTCACGCCGACGGTCGAATCCTGGCTCACGTCCCTGCGCATCCAGGGCCGCGTCGACGAGGCACCCGACCAACCCACCGCCATCCGCATCTTCAGGGCCGGTCGCGGCGACGCCGTGGTGCTGGGCGCGCACAGTCTGGCCCTCGCACGACGTGCCGATCCGGTCTTCGCGAACTTCACCGCGCTGTCCTTCGCGCCGACCGAGCGCAGCATCGGCGCGCTGGCGCTGTCCCGTGAACGCATTCCCCAGGCCGATCGCGACCTCATGCGGCATGCGGTCGACGAGATGCTGAAGGACGGCACCATCGACGGCTACAAGCACCGGCACCTGGGCGACGTGTCCGAAACGCCGTAGCGTCCGGCGCCGTCGGACCGACCGCCGTCGGACCTGGGCGCGAACGGCACCGCGACAATCTCCCCATGCCCCACAGCCTTGCCGCGCCGGTCCACGCCGAACTCATCATCAAGAAGAGCCGCTTCCTCGGCTGCGTGGAGTCGGTGCCCGATCGCGCGGCGGCGCTGGCGCGGGTCGAGCAGTTGCGCGCCCAACACCCCGGCGCCGCCCACGTCTGCTGGGCGCTGATGGCGGGCGGGCAATCGGCCGCGAACGACGACGGCGAGCCCGGCGGCACCGCCGGCCGGCCCATGCTGGAAGTGCTCCGCCACCAGGACCTGGAGGGCGTGCTGGCCACGGTGGTGCGTTACTTCGGCGGCGTGAAGCTGGGCGCGGGCGGGCTGGTGCGCGCCTACACCGACGCGGTCGCGCAGGCGCTCCTCAAGGCCGACAAGGTGCCGGTCATCCGGCTGCGCACGCTGCGCTGCACCCTGCCCTATGCGCAGGAGGGCCTCCTGCGCCGCGAGGCCGAGAAGGCCGGGGCCCAGCTGGTGGACGTAGCGCATGGGGCGCTGGTCGACGTCACGCTGCGCTTGCCGGAGAGTGCCGCCGAGGGATTCATCGCGCTGCTCAACGAGGCGGGCCAAGGACGGATCGGATGGTTGGCGCATCCCGAGCACTGAGCGGCCGTCTCGTCGATGTCGATCTGAGATCGATCCTTTAAGCGCCCTTATAGAGGCTCTTAAGGCAGTTCTTTCAGGGCTAAGAGTCCTTAAAGAGGCGCTTATCTTGCGCCGTCACTCCGGACCGTTCCTGCAGCCACTCGACCCTCCATCGCCCATCCGCGAAAGCTCCGGCCCTCGCCCAGCCTAGAATCGCCGGCTGTTTTCCCCACTACCGCGCGAGACTGCCCGTGGCCGCAACCATCCTCCAAAAGATTCCCGCCGGCGAGCGCGTCGGCATCGCCTTCTCGGGCGGCCTGGACACCAGCGCCGCGGTGCACTGGATGCGCGGCAAGGGCGCCGTGCCCTGCGCCTACACCGCCAACCTCGGCCAGCCCGACGAGAGCGACTACGACGAGATCCCCCGCAAGGCCAAGGCCTACGGCGCCGAGATCGCCCGCCTGGTCGACTGCCGCGCGCAGCTGGTCGCCGAAGGCATCGCCGCCCTGCAGTGCGGCGCCTTCCACATCAAGAGCGGCGGCGCCACCTACTTCAACACCACCCCGCTGGGCCGCGCCGTGACCGGCACCGCCCTCGTGGTCGCGATGCGCGACGACGGCGTCAACATCTGGGGCGACGGCTCGACCTTCAAGGGCAACGACATCGAGCGCTTCTACCGCTACGGACTGCTGGCCAACCCGGCGCTGAAGATCTACAAGCCCTGGCTGGACCAGACCTTCATCGACGAACTCGGCGGCCGCAAGGAGATGAGCGAGTACCTCATCGCCAACGGCTTCGACTACAAGATGAGCGTGGAGAAGGCCTACTCGACCGACTCCAACATGCTGGGCGCCACCCACGAGGCCAAGGACCTGGAGTTCCTGAACCAGGGCATGAACATCGTCAACCCGATCATGGGCGTCGCCTTCTGGAAGGAAGACGTCGTCATCAAGGCGGAGACGGTGTCGGTGCGCTTCGAGGAAGGCGTCCCGGTCGCGATCAACGGCCGGACCTTCCCCGACCTGGTCGAGCTGTTCATGGAAGCGAACCGCGTCGGCGGCCGCCACGGCCTGGGCATGTGCGACCAGATCGAGAACCGCATCATCGAGGCCAAGTCCCGCGGCATCTACGAGGCCCCGGGAATGGCGCTGCTGCACATCGCCTACGAGCGCCTGGTCACCGGCATCCACAATGAGGACACCATCGAGCAGTACCGCATGAACGGCATGAAGCTTGGCCGTCTGCTGTACCAGGGCCGCTGGTTCGACCCGCAATGCCTGATGCTGCGCGAGACCGCCCAGCGCTGGGTCGCCCGCGCGATCACCGGCGAAGTGACGCTGGAGCTGCGCCGCGGCAACGACTACACGATCCTCGACACCGTCAGCCCCAACCTGACCTACGCGCCGGAGCGCCTGTCGATGGAGAAGGTCGAGGACGCCCCGTTCACGCCGGCCGACCGCATCGGCCAGCTGACGATGCGCAACCTGGACATCGCCGACACGCGCGACAAGCTGGGCGTGTACAGCCGCAGCGGCCTGCTGGGCAAACACTCGGAAGGTTCGATCCCGCTGCTGACCGGCGGGGACGAGTAAATCGCCGGACGCCTCGGACCCGCGCCGGGGTTCATCGCAAAAGCCGCCGTCACCGGCGGCTTTTTCATTGGTGCTCGGCGACACCTCGCGACACTGAACGGGCTTCCTGTTTCCTGAGGAGCCTCCATGCGTGCCATCGCGCTGTACGCCCTGATCCTTTTCAGCGGTGCCTTGTCGTCCCCCACCTTCGCGACCTCACCGCCCCAGACCTCTGCCCGCGACTGGCAGAAGTGGCACGGCGGCTGGGTGCGCCTCGAGGCCGACGGCAACCTGAGCTGCCTCAGCACGAACGGCACGAACTGCTATTGGCACCACCAGGTCACTGATCCGAAGACCTTCAGCGGGCAGCCGCTGCAGCCGCTCGTGTGCGGCATCGCTCATGCGGGCAAGTGGGGCGGGCGGAGCGGCTACAACGACGCCGACAACCTCAGCGGCGACCGCCACTGGTGCCGGTCTGCGTATGCGACGCTGTTTGCCAAGTGGGAGGACTACAGCACGCTCGGCGCGAAAGTCTGGCTGTCCGAGACGCCAGCCGGCGACGCCATGTGCCATTCCGCGGACGGCAGGACCTGCACGCCGGTCAAGGAAGGCGACGACGCCCCGCCGACTGGCGCGGCCGTGCACCCACTCGTCTGTGGCGCCCACCTGAACCGGATCGCGAAGAAGACGGGTTATGACGAGCCCGGCCACTGGTGCCAGTTGCCCCGGATCCTGTACCGCGCCGTCGATCTGCCGGTATCGCACGTGGATTGGAGAGACCTGAAGACGCCTGCGTGGACTTCCGACGATGAACCTGCCGTGGTCATTCGGACCAAAGTGCCTGAGGGGCGGTCGCTGAAACTGATCACGAGCGCACGGCTTGCCTCGAAGGATTGGCGCGATGTTGCGTTCAGCGATGGCGGTCAGGTGGGGTTCGAATTCGGATCGCGGCTCCGCTTCCACCTGGATGTGAATGGCGACGGTATCGATCCCTGGCCGTTGTGGATATTGCCGCGCACGGGCGGCGGCATCACGGCTGGAATGAAGGTCACGTCGCGCGGCAACATGTGCTTCTTCAACGCGCCGGACGGCGCTCCTCGCGACGGCCAATTCATCGCCTTGAACGCCCTCATCGGCAACACCGTCCCGTTGCGGACTCCGATCGGTCAACCGTTCCAGGTCCTGTCCAGTGCGCCTCCCTGGGAGAATGTCCCGACGGGCGCCCTGCTGACCTGGCGCTCCGACGCGCCGTCGGGCTTCAAGATCGACGAGCTGCTGGTGCTGGCCGCCCGGCGGGTGCCCGTCGAAGGCGATCTCACGGGCAAGAAGCGCAAGATCTCCTACGCGGAGGACTGCGATCGCCTTCCAGTGCCGCTTTGAGGCGCTGCGGCATCCGATGAAAAAAGCCGCTGATCGCTCAGCGGATTTTTCTTCGCGTCGCCGCGGGGTCGAGCCCCGTCGGACTCAGCCGCGGCGGCGGCGCGCCAGGAAGCCCAGCGCACCGAGGCCGGCCAGCATCAGCGCGTAGCTGTGCGGTTCCGGCACGGCCGGCGCGATGGCGGCGTTGACATTGGAGCTCAGGAACTCCGCGCGCACGCCGGTGAAGTTGTAGGTCGAGTTGGCCGTGTCGGTCACGACGAACTGCAGCGTGTTCACGCCCGCGACGAAGCCGCTGGAGGCGGAGAACGAGGTCCACTCCGCGAAGCCGCGCTCGCCGGCGATCGACGAGATCGCGACGCCGTTGAGCAGCAGCACGCCGTTGTTGTCCGCCGCCCAGTGGCCGCTGAACGAGGCGCTGCTGGCGTCGTAGCCGGTCAGGTCGAAGTTCAGCGTCCAGGTGAACGTCGAATTGCCGGTCGGGCTGTAGTTGGTGCCCTGGTCCGAACCCGGGATCAGCCACGACGAGGACGCGGTGTTGGGCAGCCAGTACGGGAACGGATCGGTCGCGCCGTTGCTCACCACGCCGAAACCGGCCAGGCCCGCCGCATCGCCGGTGGCCGTGTACTTGTAGTTCGTGTCGGTGCTGCCGGTGGTCTGGCCGGCGCCGGTGTTCACCAGGCCCCCGATGGAAGCGGCGGCGGCCAGGCCGCTGAACAGCGCGGCGGCGGCGGCGATCGAGGTGCGTGCAATCAGCGTCATGGTGAATCCCGAGCGGTGGTAGGTCTTGTGTGTGCGATTGTCCCTAAACATAGGGATTCCCAAACACCGCCACCCCCCGTAGGCACGGGGGGACACCACAGTCCGAAAGAAGGGGAACGCGTGATCAGGCCGGCGCGATGCGCGGCAGGTGGCCGAGCTTGTCGGGATTGCGCTGCACATAGACCGCGCTGATGCGGCCCGCGGTCGTCGCCGGTCGCAGCGCCACCGTCTGGACCGGTTCGCCGGCCGCGTCGTAGACGATGCAGCCCGGCAGCACGTTGATGCGCGCGGGCCGGATCCGCCAGTCGCGGTTCGCCGGCATCTTCGCCCAGCCGACGAAGGCCCGTGCCACCACGACCGCGCCCTCCAGCATCCGCGGCACCGCCGTGACCTTGCCGCCGCCGTCCGCCAGCAGGATGGCATCGTCGGTCAGCACCTTGGCCAGGCCCTCGACATCGAAGGACTGCAGCGCCCCCAGGAAAGCCTGGAACAGGCGCTGACGCTCCTCGTCCTCGACCTCGTGCCGCGCGTAGTCGGCCTTGACGTGCTGCCGCGCGCGACTCGCGAGCTGCCGGCACGCCGCGCTGCTGCGACCGAGGCGTCGCGCGATCTCGTCGAAGTCCAGTTCGAAGACCTCGTGCAGCAGGAAGGCGGCGCGCTCCAGCGGGGACAGCCGATCCAGCGTCAACATGAAGGCGACCGACACATCCTGCGCGAACTCGGCCTGCGTTTCCGGGTTGGGCGACCAGTCGCCCGCCTCGTCGACCAGCGGCTCGGGCAGCCAGACGCCGACGTACTGCTCGCGCCGCATGGCCGCCGATTGCAGCCGGTCCAGGCAGAGGTTGGTCACCAGCCGCGACAGGAAGGCGCCGGCGTGACGCACGGTCGACTCGTCGACGTCGGCCCAGCGCAGCCACGCCTCCTGGACGATGTCCTCGGCTTCGGCACGCGACCCGAGCATGCGATAGGCCAGCGCGCGCAGCGACCGCGCGTGTTCACGCTCGTAGCGGAGCGCACGTGCGGCGGGGGAGTCGTCGCTCAAGGGATCACCCTGCGGCGCGTTCGAGCAACATGGCGTCGCCGTAGCTGAAGAAGCGGTAGTGCCGCTCGATCGCGTGACGGTAGAGCGCCATGATCGGCTCGTAGCCGGCGAAGGCCGACACCAGCATCATCAGCGTGCTCTTGGGCAGGTGGAAGTTGGTCACCAGCCGGTCGACGACCTGGAAGTCGAAACCCGGCGTGATGAAGATGTCGGTCTCGCGCGCGCCGGCCTTCAGTCCGCCGCCCAGCGCCGCCGATTCCAGCGCGCGCAGCGTCGTGGTGCCCACCGCCGTGACCCGGCCGCCCGCGGCGCGGCAGCGCGCGATCGCCTCGACGGTGCCCGGCGTGACCTGGAACCACTCGCTGTGCATCTTGTGCTCGGCCAGCGACTCCACGCGCACCGGCTGGAAGGTGCCGGCGCCCACGTGCAGCGTCACGTGCGCCGTGCCGACGCCGCGTTCGGCCAGGCGCGACAGGAGCGCCTCGTCGAAGTGCAGCGCCGCCGTCGGCGCGGCCACGGCGCCGGGCTCGCGCGCGAACACGGTCTGGTAGCGCCGTACGTCGTCCGCCGAGTCGCCGTGCGCGATGTAGGGCGGCAGCGGCACGTGGCCGTGCTGCTCCAGCAGCTCGAACGGATCGCCGGACAGGCGCAGGTGGAAGAGGCCGTCGTCCGGCCCGCAGCGGCCCAGGACCTCGGCGTCGAATGCGTCGGCGAACCGGACCACCGCGCCCGGCTTCGGACTCTTGCTGGCGCGCATGTGGGCCCAGACCTCGCGGGTGCCGGGCAGCACGCGTTCGACCAGGGCCTCCACCGCGCCGCCGCTGGCCTTGGCGCCGTACAGGCGCGCCTTGATGACCTTGGTGTCGTTGAACACCAGCAGGTCGCCGGGATTCAGCAGGTCGGGCAGCTCGCGGAAGACGCGGTCGACGGGCGGATCGGACCGGCCGTCGAGCAGGCGCGAGGCGCTGCGTTCGGCGGCGGGATGCTGGGCGATGAGGTCGGGAGGCAGAGCGAAATCGAAATCGCTCACCGAGAAGGTTCGGGACATGGGCGCGATTTTCCCACTACTGCCACCGCGCCCCCTGCTGCAGCAGCATGGCGAGCCGGCCGCTGCCCTGCAGATCGCCGATGCCGCGGCCCAGCGTGGCGGCGAATCGCTCCCCCTCGGGCCGGACTTTCGAGAACACCGTGTACAGCGGCACTTCCGACACCGCGGGCGGCAGCCACACCAGCTGGCCGGCGAATCCGCGCAACTGGGTCTCCAGCAGGTGCGTGCCGACGCCCTTGTCGATCAGCGCCAGATCGACGCGCCCGGCCAGCAGCTTGCGCAGGTTGGCGAGGTCGTCGACGGCGCCCTCGACCGGCAGGTTCGCTGCGTCGAAGCGCGGCGGGTTCGCATAGCCGTGGACCACGCCGATGCGCAGGTCGCGCAGCGCGGCCAGATCGTCGATGCGACGTCGGCGGTCCGCGCGCGCCATGAAGCCGACCTGGTTGAGGATGCCCAGCGGCGGCGGGAACAGCATCGTGCGCTCGCGCTCGACGGACCGCCACGCGCCGATGACGCCGTCGTGGTCGCCGCGCTGGAATTCGAGCAGTGCGCGCGCCCAGGGGCGGAAGGTGAGGGTCATCGATCGACCGGCCTCCCGCAGCGCGGCGCGGGTGATCTCGCACGCCACGCCGCCGCCGGGCAAGGCGCTGCCGGTGTAGGGCGGGAATTCGGTAGCGACCATCCGCAGCGGTGCATCGTCCGCGCGCGCCGGGCGCGCGGCCGGCGCCGTCACGGCGGTGGCAGCGAGCCAGAAGAGGCTCTCACGGCGGGTGGTCATGGGCGGACGGTGGGGGGTGTCGATGTCATGTCACGCCCGTCAGGCGCGTCCGGCCCAGACTAGCAGTCGCCCACGGCGGGCGACTCCCCTCCGACCCGGGTTGGCCCCCTGAACCACGGGCCGGACCGGCAATCGGTCACGGCCGCGCCGCAAACACGTCGCAGGCGCGCCTACTGGCCGCCGGTGCCCGTGGCCAGCAGGGTCCCGTTGTTGCCAGCGATCCAGCCGGTGCGGGCGTCGACAAAGAAGACCTGCGTGAGGGCCTGCCGCGTGCCCGAGGCCTGCGGCGTCCAGGTGACGCCCCCGTCGGTCGTCGCCAGCGCGACGCCGTCGTCGCCGACCGCCCATCCCCGCTGGGCGTCCAGGAAGCGGATCGCATACAGCGCGGTGGCGATCCCGGCAGGACCTGGCGACTGCCAGGTGAGGCCGTCGTCCTTCGACGCGCGCAGCACCCCGCCGTCGCCCACCACCCAGAGCGTGCCCGCGTCGCTGTAGGCCGCCTCGTTCAGCCGCGCGCCGGACACCGGCGTGCGCCAGGTCCAGGTCTGGCCGCCGTCGCTGGTCACGGCCACGGCGCCCGCGTCGCCGACCATCACGCCCTTGAGCGCGCTGGAGAAGCGCAGGCTCCGGACCATGGACACCGACGTCCCGAGGTCCGCCTGCCGCGTCCAGGTCACGCCGCCGTCGACGGTTGCCAGCACCACCCGCGTCTGCGCCGCGCCTTCGACGACAAAGGCGAAGCCAGTCGAGGCGTCGACGAAATGGAAGGCGCGCGCCACTTGGCCGGTGTTCGCGAACGAGATCGTTGGGGTCCAGCGACCGCCGCCGTTCTCGGTCCGGAACAGTCGGCCGTCCGTCGACAGGGTCCAGCCCAGGTTCTCGTCGGCGAATTGCATCCGCAAGGGGTTCAGGCCGCTGCCGCCCGTGCCGATGCCGGTCGCTTTCACGGTCCAGCTGCGGCCGCCGTCGGCCGTCGCCATCACCCGCCCGCCGCTGCGCTGCGCGAGGCCGCGCTTCGCGTCGAAGAACCATGTCGCGGTCACCATCTCCGTCGACGGCACCGAGGTCATGCGCACCACCTGTGTCCAGGTCTTCGCGCCGTCGATGCTCAGCGTGACCGATCCGTCGTAGTCCGTCATGGTCCAGGTCAAGGCGTCGACCCGGTTCAGCCGCACATAACCGCCGCTGCCCAGCGCGACGGGGGTCCAGGTGAGACCGTCGTCCTCGGTCATCTCCCACGCCGTCGGCGAGTACAGGCGCGCCCAGACCCCGTTCGCCAGGCTGCGGATCTGCGTCACGCCCGGCGGGTTGGACATCGAGGCCCAGGTCCTCCCGCCGTCCTGCGTGCGATACAGCGTGCCGCCGATGACGACGCCGCCATTCAGCGCATCCCGGAAGCGCATCTCCGGAGAGAGGTTCTGTTGCGTCGGCAGGCCTTGCGGCGCGATCGTCTCCCACGTCTGGCCGCCGTCCGTGCTGCGACGGATCGACGCCGACTGGACGCTGCCCAGCTGGGCATCGGCGGTCGAGATCGTCGCCATCACGACGACGGTCTGACCGAACACCTGATAGCTGTTCATGCTGGTCGGGCCGGTCAGGGCCAGGACGACGGTGCGCGTCTTGCCGAGGTCGACGGATTTGCTCAGTGTCCAGTTCTCGGCCGACCAGACCGTGCCGTCGTCCCCCAGGCGCGCCGCGCCCATCGAGCCCGTGACCCAGCTGGCGCCGCCGTCTCCGGTCGCCCAGGTACCGTCCCCGCTCGCGAACAGGAAGGTGCCCGTGCCCCGCGCCTGCGGCTGCACGCCGGAGGTCCCCGTCGGCGTGACCGCCATGCGGGTCCAGGTGGTGCCGCCGTCCGTCGTGCGCAATACCACGCCGCCGTCGCCGACGGCCCAGCCGTTGAGCGCGTCGCCGAAACGCACGCCGGTCAGCCGCGTCGTCACGCCGCTGGCCCGGTTCTGCCAGGTCTTGCCCCCGTCGACGGTACGCAGGATCTCGCCGTTGTCCCCGACCGACCAGCCGTTCAGTCCGTCGAGGAAAAGCGTGTCGCTCTGCGCGGACCCGGTCGGCAACGGTGCCTGCCAGCACCAGCCGCCGCTGTCGGCGCGCGAGCAGTTCAGGCCCTTTACATGGGACCGGTTGTTCACCGACACCGCGAAGCTCACGGTCTTCGACGCGCCGGCGGCGTTCGTCACGGTCAGGCCGACCGGGTAATTGCCGACCTTGACGTAATCGTGGGTGGGGCTGGGCTCGGCGCTCGTCGCGCCGTCGCCGAAGGTCCAGGCGAAGCTCAGGCCGGGCGTCGCCGCCGCCGTGCTGCTGAACGCGGTCGCCGAGGACACGTCGGTCACGGCCGTTCCGGTGACGCTCAGGTCCGCGGGGATCTCCACCCCGATCACCGGCGGTGGGGGAGCGGGAGGCGGCTCAGGAGAGGGCGCAGGTGCCGCGGGAGGTACCGGCGCGGGAGGCGGGGTCGTCGCCACGGGCGGGGCGCCGCTGTCACCACCGCCACCGCCGCCGCCGCAACCCGCGAGCAGCGCGGTGCCGAGCACCATGCCGGCCCAGCCGGCACGTGCGAGATCCTGTGCGTTCATCGTGAGCCCCCTGAGTGCCGACGTTCTTGTCTGTCTTGTGAAGCGGCGCGATTGTGGCGAGCGCGCGCCCCGCGACCGCTCCCGACATGCCCCTAGGACGGACGACAAGTGGGCGATCTGCGCGCAGACAGATGGGCCATCGGGCGGGCGTTCATGAAAAAAGCCGGCCGGTCTTTCGATCGGGCCGGCTTGGCGGGCGGATCAGACGACATCGCGTCCGATCGCTGGCCGTCGACTTACTGGCCGCCGGTGCCCGTGGCCAGCAGCGTGCCGCTGGCGCCCGAGATCCAGCCCGTACGCGCATCCAGGAACTGCACCTGCGACAGCGCGCGCTGCGTGCCGGACACCTGCGAGCGCCAGGTCTTGCCGCCGTCGACCGTCAGCAGGATCGTGCCCGAGTCGCCCACGACCCAGCCGCGCTGCGCATCCAGGAAACGGATGCCGCGCAGCGACGGCCCGGAAAGGCCGATGCCGGCCGCCTGCCAGGTGACGCCCAGGTCGGTCGAGGACATCAGCACGCCGCCGTCGCCGACGACCCACAGGGTCGCCGGGTCGCTGAAGGCCAGCTGGCGCAACGACGAGGAGGTGCCCGTGAAGCGGCCGGTCCAGGTCTTGCCGCCGTCGGCAGTCACCGCCACGCGGCCGCTGTCCCCGACCATCACGCCGTTCTTGCCGCTGAACTTGATGTCGTTGTAGCCGACATCCAGCTTGGCCTGTTCCGTCCAGGTCCTGCCGCCGTCCGTCGTCGACACCACTGTCGACGTCATCGGATAGACCCAGGAGGCCGAGGTCGTGACCGCGAAGCCGTTGGCAGCATCGGTGAAGTGGAAGGCGCTCACCACCCGGTTGGCAGGCATCAGCGGGGTCAGCCACGTCGCGCCGCCGTCCTCGGTCATGTAGATGCGGCCGTCGCCGGCGAGCAGCCACCCGGTCTTGGCGTCGATGAACTGGAAGCGGCTGGCGATCGTCGAATTGGTCTGTTGCGCCAGACCGGTCAACTTCGCCGTCCAATCCAGCCCGCCGTTGACCGTCTCCATCAGGTCGCCGCCGTTCGTCAACGCCAGCCCGCGCTTGCCCTCGAAGAACCAGAACGCGGTCAGCGTCTTGGCCGCCGCCTCCGGGTCCGGACCCGCGACGCGCTGCCACGTCTGCAACCCGTCGTTGCTCAGAAGGGTGGCGCCGTTGTAGCTGCTCATCGCGAGCCAGCTCTGGTCGCCAATGCGGCTCAGGCGGTAGTTGTAAAGCGCGTCCGGCAGCCCCTTCACGCGCGTCCAGCTCGCGCCAGCGTCCGCCGATACCTCATAGACGGTGACGCCGGTGCCGTTCTCGTAGTACTGACGCAACCAGTTGCCCTCGGCCAGCGCCGCGTAGTAGAGGCCGGGATTCGACCCGCCGGGAACGAAGCTCAACGCGGCCCAGGTGCGTCCGCCGTCCTGGGTGCGGTACAGCGCGCCGTTGTAGCTGGTCGCGCCGACCAGCCCGTCGAGCATCTGGATCGATCCCGAGAACGGCCAGAAGCTCGCGGGCAGCCCTTGGGCGTCGAAGCTCGCCCAGGTCAGGCCGCCGTCCGTGCTGAGACGGAAGCGTTGCACGTAGGTGGTGCCGGTGCCCGGCACGTAGGTGTCGGTATAGCTGCGCACCTGGACCGTCTTGCCCCAGGTCTGCACCACGGGCTGGCGGTCCGCCGCGTCCAGGGTCACCGCGGTGACCAGCGTCTTGCCGAAGTCCGTCGAACGGCGCAGCGTCAAGCCCTCCATCACCCACAGCGTGCCGTCGCTGGCCAGCTGGGGTTCGCTCTGGAAGCTCTGGTCGACCCAGGTCGCGCCGCCGTCCGCGGTCGCGCGCAGGCGGGTCCCGTCGACCAGCGCCAAGGTGTTCGCGCCGGCCAGCTGGAGCTTGGGCGAGTAGGCCTGGGCGGTGCCGACCGGCTGCAGCGTCCAGTGCTCGCCCCCGTCCGTGGTGCGCAGCAACGCGCCGAAGTCGCCGACGATCCAGCCGTTCTTCGCGTCCGCGAAGCGCACGCTGTTCAGGCGCGTCGTCACGCCGCTGGCGACCTTGGACCAGGTCTGCCCTCCATCCACCGTGCGCAGGATCTCGCCGGCATCACCGACCGACCAGCCATTGTTGACATCCAGGAAGCGCACGTCGTTCTGCGTGGTTCCGGTGGGCCGCGGCGCCTGCCAGCACCAGCCGGCGTTGTCGGCGGCGGTGCAGTTCAGGCCCAGCACGTGGCCGCGGTTCAGCACCGTCACCGTCCACTTGACCTCCTTGGAAGCGCCCGCGGCGTTCGAAACCTTCAAGGTCACCTGGTAGTCGCCGACCTTCGCGAAGTCATGCTTCGGGCTGGCGTCCGTGCTGGTGGTGCCGTCGCCGAAGGTCCAGGCGAAGGTCAGACCCGCGGTCGCGGCAGCATTGCTGGTGAAGGCGGTGGCCGAGGTGACGTCGGTGCTCGCGGACGCGGCGATCGCCAGGTTGTCCGGAATCGCCACGCCCTGCACCGGCGGGGGCGGCGGCGGCGGCGCGTCGTCACCGCCGCCGCCGCCGCAGGCGCTCAACAGCGCCGCACTGATCAGCACGCCGGCCCAGCCGGCGCGCACGCGTTCGTTCTTGCTCATGCAATCCTCCCGATGTTTCAATTTGTTTGCGTTTTTTGCCGGGCGGATTCTGCATGAGCTTGACGTGATCTGAACGCCCTCGCGTCTCGCCCGAACGGGGGATCGCCCCGAGGCAAAATCTCGTCCACATGACCCAGGCCAGCACCGCTCCATCGCCACCGCCGCCGCCCGCGAAGCCCGGTCGCCCGGGGACGGGCGCGGACGCCGCGCCGGCCAAATCCGCGCCGCAGAAGGCGATGGAGAAGATGGGCCTGACGCGCGACATCGACCTCGCGCTGCACCTGCCGTTGCGCTACGAGGACGAAACCACCCTGACCCCGTTGGATCGTGCCCACGACGGCGACACGCTCCAGTGCGAAGGCGAGGTGATCGAGAGCCGCATCGAAATGCGCGGCCGCCGCCAGCTCCTGGTCAAGCTGCGCGACGACGACGGCGCGCTGCTGACGCTGCGCTTCCTCCACTTCTATCCCGCGCATCAGAAGACGATGGCGGTGGGCGCCCGCGTGCGCGTGCGCGGCGAGATCCGCGTCGGCTTCTTCGGCCGCGAGATGGTCCATCCCAACTTCCGCAAGGTCGACGCGGACACGCCGCTGTCGACTTCGCTCACGCCGGTTTATCCGACGAGCGCGCAGCTGCCGCAGACCTATCTGCGCAAGGCGGTCGCCTCCGCGCTGCGCAGAGCGCCGCTGGACGAGGTGCTGCCGCTCGCACTGGTGCCCAAGGGGCTGCCCGCGCTGCGCGACGCGCTGAACTTCCTGCATCACCCGCCGCCGTCCGCGGGCCTGTCCACGCTGGAGGACCACACGCATCCGGCCTGGCAGCGGCTCAAGTTCGAGGAACTGCTCGCCCAGCAGCTCAGCCAGCAGCGCGCCCAGCGCGAACGCGCCCATCTGCGCGCCCCGTCGCTGCGCGGCAGGCCGGGCGGCCTGCACGAGCAGCTGCTCGCCGCCCTGCCCTTCGCGCTGACCGGCGCTCAGCACCGCGTCGCCGGGGAAATCGCCGCCGACCTCGCCCGCCCGCAGCCCATGCACCGGCTGCTGCAAGGCGACGTCGGTTCCGGCAAGACTGTGGTGGCGGCGCTGGCCGCGGCCGTGGCGATCGACGCCGGCTGGCAATGCGCGCTGATGGCGCCCACCGAGATCCTGGCCGAGCAGCATTTCCGCAAGCTGATCGGCTGGCTCGAGCCGCTGGGGCTGAAGGTGGCCTGGCTCACCGGCAGCGTCAAGGGCAAGGCGCGGCAGAAGATGCTGGACGCCGCGGCTTCGGGCGAGGCCCAGCTTGTCATCGGCACGCATGCGGTCATCGAGGACAAGGTGAAGTTCGCGAAGCTCGGCCTGGCCATCATTGACGAGCAGCATCGCTTCGGCGTCGCGCAGCGGCTGGCGCTGCGCAACAAGCTCAAGGCGATGGACCTGGAGCCGCACCTGCTGATGATGAGCGCCACGCCGATTCCGCGGACCTTGGCGATGACCTACTTCGCCGACCTCGACGTCTCCACCATCGACGAGCTGCCGCCCGGTCGCAGCCCCATCGTCACCAAGGTGTTCACCGAGGCCAAGCGCCATGACGTGGTGGACAAGATCCGCATGGCCGTGGCGGACGGCGCCCAGGTCTACTGGGTCTGCCCGCTGGTGGAGGAGAGCGAGGCGGTCGACCTGCGCAACGCCACCGAGACGCACGCCGAGCTGAGCGAAGTGCTCGCCGGCACGCCCGTCGGCCTGCTGCACGGCCGCATGCCGCCCGCCGAGAAGGCCGCCGTGATGGCGCAGTTCAGCGGCGGCGCGATGAGCGTGCTGGTGGCCACCACGGTCATCGAGGTCGGCGTGGACGTGCCCAACGCCAGCCTGATGGTCATCGAGCATGCCGAGCGCTTCGGCCTGGCGCAGCTGCACCAGCTGCGCGGCCGGGTGGGGCGAGGCGCGAAGGCGAGCGTCTGCGTGCTGATCTACACCCCGCCGCTGTCCGACACCGGCAAGGCGCGCCTGAAGGCCATGGCCGAGACGACCGACGGCTTCGAGATCGCACGGCGCGACCTGGACATCCGCGGCCCCGGCGAGTTCATGGGTTCGCGCCAGAGCGGCGCCGAGCTGCTGCGCTTTGCCGACCTGCAGGAAGACGCGCCGCTGCTCGTCGCCGCGCGCGCGCTGGCGCCGCGGCTGCTGGACGAGCACCCCGAGGCCGCGCAGCGCCAGGTGGCGCGCTGGCTCGGGACGAAGGCCGAGTTCCTGAAGGCCTGAACTCGTCCTGCGCGGCTGATCAGGCGGCGGCGCGCCGGCGCCTCGCCACGAAGCCGATCACGCCCAGGCCCGCCAGCAGCAACGCGTAGCTCTCGGGCTCGGGCACAGCGGAGACGCTGACGGTGCCTGTCGTGTAGAGCTGGCTGTAGTCGAGGTGCGTGCCCGCCGCGAGCTTGAGGCCGCTGCCGTCGATGCTCTTGAAAATGCCGCTCGTCGTGCCCCAGTCGAGCAGGTCGAAGCTCTGGCCGGCCTGGGCGACGAAGCCGTTCCAGGACGTCAGCGTGAGCCTGCCGCCGAGCTTGAGCTTGCCGCCGACCACCAGCTTGTCGAAGCTGCTGTTCTTCAAGGCGTCGTCGGTCGCGCAGGCCAGTGTGCAGGCGGTCAGGCCGCCGATTTCGGCCTCGTAGGTGTTGCTGCTCGCAAAGGTCACGCTGCCCTGGATGTAGCCGTAGCCGGGCGAGGCGCCGAGGCCGAGGCCGCCCTCGAAGAGCGCTAGGCCGTCGCCGTTGACGTCGGCGCCGGTGCGCTGCTGGACATGGCCGGCGAAGGTGGCCACCGAGCCTTCCGACACGCGCAGCTCGGCGCCGCCCTTGACCTCCACCGTGCCGTAGAAGGTGGTGTTGCTCAGGCCCGAGATGATGATGGCGCTGCCGGTCTCGGCCACCACGTCGGCCCGCACCGCCGAGCTGCCGCCGCTCAGGAAGATCTGCCCCCGGTTGTCGATCGTGCCCGCGCGCAGCGTGCCGAAGCCGTTGATGCTGCCGGCCGCCTCGTTGACCAAGGCCTGGCCGTTGTTGTCGAACGTGCCGCCAGCCAGCTGGATCTGGCCGGCGTTGCGCGCCAGGCCCTGGCTGATGAGCAGCTTGGCGCCGCTCCCCGCCACCAGCATGCCGCCGTTGGGGCCGACGATCTGGCCGGCCAGCGTGAGCGTGCCGCCCTGGGCCTCGATCACCCCGGTCGGGACGGTGTTGGCGATGTTGTTGTTGATCTTGCCGAAGCCCTGGATCAGGCCCTGGTTGGCGATCTGCCCGCCCGACAGCGTGGCGGCGTTGGCGCCGAGCAGGATCTGGCCGGGGTTGGCGAAGCTCTGGTCGACGCGGATCTGGCCCGCGTCCACCACCAGGCTGCCCTGGTTGTTGAAGGCCGACGTGATGCGCCCGCTGCCGCTGATCGAGCCTTCCGCTCGGTTGTAGAGCATGCCGGCGCCGTTGACCGTACCGCCATTGAGCAGGAGGGCGCCGGCATGCTCTACAACCGAGCGGAAGGCTCGATCAGCGGCAG
>SEFA01000109.1 GCA_004210455.1 Rubrivivax sp.
CCCCTGCCGCCTCCCCGGGCGGCATCGCCGTCAACACCGCCTGCCCGCGCTGCGGCGGCGGTTTCCATTGCGGCGTGGACGACGGCTGGTGCGCCTGTTTCGGCACGCGGCTGGGCGAGGGCCTCAAGCGCGAACTCGCCGCGCGCTGGCCGGACCAGTGCCTGTGCCTGCGCTGCCTGGGAGAACTGGCCCGCGACGATCCGGACAGCCACGTGCCCGACGCGCCGAAAAAACCGCCGGAGCCCCCGCTGTTGGGCGCTTGAAGGCAGACGCGGCACGGCCACAATCCGACCGATGCCCGCCCCCACGTTCAGCCAGTCCGTCGCGGAGCGCCTCCAGGTGAGGCGTCTGGTGGTTTTCGGTCCTTTCCTGGCGTTGGGGCTGGTGCTGGTCGTGCTGTGGGCGCTGGTGCTGTGGTTCGCGCTGCTGTATCCGAAATCGTTGGTCGACGACCTGCAGGAGGACCTGCACGGCATCGCGCTCAACGCGACCCAGGACACCGAGCAACTCCTGCGCGAGGCCGAAAGCAGCCTGCGCACGATGGACCTGCTGCTGCTGACGCGCAAGACGGATCGCCAGGACCTCGACGCCACGGTGTCGCTGCTGGCCGACTCGCTGCGCGACAACGCGCGCGGGATCACCGACCTGATGCTCGCCAGCGCCGACGGGCGCCTGTGGCGCATCCCGTCGGTGACCGGCGATCCCTATGTGAACCTCGGACCCAGGAGCTTCCTGTCGGAACTGGGCCGGCCGGGCGCGCCCAGCATCCTCCTCGGCGCGCCGATCCGGCTCAGGCCCGGTGCCCACTTCGTGCTGCCGATGGCCACGCGACTGAGCGCGCCGACCGGCCCGTTCACCGCCACGGTCGGGTTCATCGACCTCGACGCGCTGCTGCGCCTGTACCGCACGCGGTCGATGCGCTCGGGCATGGCCGTGCTGCTGGAGCGCGACGACGGCGTGGCGATGGCGCGCTGGCCGGAGGTGCCGGGCCTGCTGGGGACCAACATGCGCGAGATCCCGGGCGGCGACGTGCTGCCGGCCAGCCCGCCGGCCAGCGGCCAGTTCATGGTGTCGCGCAGTCCCGCCGACGGGCGCGATCGCATCGTCTCGTACCGCGTGCTGCAGGACTACCCGCTGCGCCTGTTCGTGTCCTTCGAGCGCGACCGCATCCTCGCCGGTTACCTGCAGCAGCGGCGCGCGGTGCTGGGTTTCTCGCTGGTGGTCACGGCGATCGCGGTCGGGCTCATGGCCTGGTTCACGCGGCTGCAGCATCGCGCGCGGCTGCGAGAGGCGGAACGCGAGGCCACCGCCGACGCGTCGCCGATGGGCCTCTTCCGCTGCGACCTCCTGGGCCGCACCGTGTATGCCAACGAGACCTACCTGCACCTGCTGGAGGTCGATCGCCAGACGCTCGCCTGGGGCTGGCTGGACCGGCTGCCGGCATCTGAACGCGAGCTGACGCGCGAGCAGTGGGCCGCGCTGGTGGCCATGGGCGAGCCGGTGGACCGCGTGCGGCAGCTGACGCGCCGCGACGGGACGGAGATGCTGGTGCGGCTGCGCATGCGGCCCATGCGGCTGGCCGGACGCGTCGTCGCGCACGCGGGAACGATCGCCGACATCAGCGTGGAGCTCGCGGCCCGACGCGAGCGCGAACGCAGCCAGGCCGTCATGAGCGCGATGGCGCAGAGCGTCAACGTGATGATGCTGGCCGTCGACACCGACGAACGCGTGCTGTTCTGCAACAAGGCCTTCGAGCGGCGCTTCGACATCCCGGAAAACTCCTGGCACGGCCGCCAGGCGGCGGACGTGTTCGACGACCTGTACGCGGCCGTGCATCCGCTGATCCTTCGCGCCTTCGCGGGCGAGACCAGCGTGGTCGAGATGCGCGACGACGCCGGCATCGGCCCACCGATGCCGCCGGACGGCGGCGAGCGCGGCGATCGCGGCGGAACGCGCTACGTCGAACTGACCTACGCGCCGCTGATCACCGACGACGGCGCCATCATCGGCGCCTACGGCGTCGCGCGCGACGTCACCGACGTCAAGCAGGAACAGATGCGGCTGCTGCGCGCCTCCAACACGGACCCCCTCACCGAACTGCTCAACCGCGCGGGCTTCGCGTCGCAGGTCAACGCCGCGCTCGGCCGCGCCACCGACCGCGACGAACTGGTGGCGCTGCTGTACCTCGATCTGGACCGCTTCAAGCCCGTCAACGACGAGTACGGCCACCCGGTCGGCGATGCGCTGCTGAAGGCCGTCTCCGGGCGCCTGCGCCATGCGCTGCGTCCTCAAGACCTGGTCGCGCGCATCGGCGGCGATGAGTTCGCCGTGTTCCTCACCCATGTCGCCAGGCCCGTCGACGCGCAGGTCGTCGCGGACAAGCTGGTGCACGCGCTGACCATGCCGTTCCGCATCGGTGCGCTCGAACTGCACATCGGCACCAGCGTCGGGTTCTGCGTCCAGTGGGCCAGGGAAGCCGATATCGACGAGCTCGTCACGCAGGCGGATGAACAGCTCTATCGCGCGAAGCGGGCAGGCCGCGGGCGGTCGAGCGGCAGCCTGTGCGCGGAGCGAAAGAAACCGGTCAGTTGACGCCGAAAGGTCTCGGCATCGGCCCCTGTTTCACACGCATCAGCGTCATCTGCAGCACCTTGGCATCGGCGCTGGCGCGATGGCGGCGCAGTTGGGCCTCGGCACGGACTTCCTGCTGCACGGCGTGCCAGCGCTGAGCCTCGTCTTCGCTGAGCAGGCGGCGCAGGTCCTCGATCCGGAAACGCGGCAGACGCCCGACGCTGTCGAAGAGCTTGCTCATCCACGGATAGTCATGTCCCCAGCTGTCCGAGTAGACCGTCTGGCCGGCCAGGCGCTTGTTCAGTTCGTCGACGACCCATTCACGCGGGCGACCGTGGCGCAGCAGCAGCTCCCTCGTGATGCCGTGCAAGGCCTCGGCGCCCTCATCCCAATGCTCCCAGTCGGGCGCGGGCTGGATCAATGAGCAGAACGGCAATCCGCCCGCTTCGACGAAGCCGATCTCGATCGGGTAGCTGCCACGCCCGAATCCGGAAGCCTCGAGGTCGAGGATGGTCGGCGCAACGACCGCGGCGGCGGCAGGCAGGACGGCAACGCTCATGGGCGCGAGTATGCAAGCGCCGGGCCAGCCGCGGGGGCCACCCCCTCCTCAGATCAGGGGACGGCGGGCGTGGCGGAATGCAGGGACGCCGGCGTCGCTGGAGCGCCAGCCGCCGAGGCGGTCGGGGTCACGGGCTGCGGCGGCAGTCCCGCCGCGTCGCCGTCGCCGCTGTCGCCACGATCGCGCCCCTGGCGACGCTGGAGTTCATGCCAGCCGTCCAGGCCGCCGTCCAGCGCCAGCACGCGCGGGTGGCCGCGCTTGAGCAGCTCGTGCGCGCCCTGGATCGCCGAAACCTCGTTCGGGCAGTTGCAATAGAGGACCAGCAGCCGGTCGTCGGGCAACTGCCCGGCGTATTCGGACAGGCGCGTCAGCGGGATGTTGAGCGCGCCCGGCAGGGTGCGCGGATCCGCGGCGCGGCCGGGATCGCTGCGGACGTCGATGAAGAGCGGCGCCATGTCCTGCTCGACAAGCGCGGCGGCGTCCTCGACGCTGATGCGCTCGACCTCGCCCTGCAGCTTCGCCATCTGGCGACGACGCCGCCAGCGGTTGCCGATCAGGGCCAGCAGCACGGCGAGGATCGCGGCGACCGCGTAGAGGCCGGCGTTGGAGAGGAAGTCCAGGACATCCTGGATCTGGTCGCTGAAGATGAGGCCGAGGCCCAGGAAACACGCGGTCCAGACGAGGCCGGCGACGGCGTCGTAGGCGACGAAGCGGCGCCAGCCCATGCCGAGCGCGCCGGCCATCGGCGCGGCGACGACGGAGATGCCGGGCAGGAATTTCGCGGCCAGCAGGGAGCTGCCGCCCCAGCGCGCGATGAGGCTCTCGCTCTGACGGACGCAGACGTCGGGCGAGAGCGAGACGCGGCACAGCAGCCGCAGCACGCGATGACCGTAGCTGCGGCCGGCGATGAACCAGATGGCGTCACCCAGCACGTTGGCCAGCACCGCGGCGATGACCAGCGACAACGCCGACAGGCGCCCCGCCGCGGCCAGGCCGCCGGCGACCACCAGCAGCGGCGCCGCGGGCACGGGCGCGCCGATGCGCGCGGCCAGCGTCACGAGGAAGACGAGCAGGAAGTCGTGTTGGATCAGCAGGTCGATCAGGGCGCGCATGCCGCGCATTGTCGCGGCTGCGGAGGACACCCGTCGGCGGTGGGGCGATTCGACGGCGTCATTTGAAGCGCCGCGCTCGGGATCCCCGGGACCTCAGGACACCAGCCGGCGCGCCTTCGGTCGCGCGACGAAGGCGAATTGCACCCATTTGGTCTCCTCGAGCTGGCGCCCGAAGAGGCGGAAGGCCAGCCGGCGCCTGATGGACGCGGTGTACCACTGCTCGTTGATGCCCTGGACGCTGAGCACCTCGTAGCTGCATTCCTCGAACATGCGCAGCGCGCTGGTGCGGGTGAAGAAGCGCAGATGGGTCCGGTCCCGGACGCCGCAAGGCTCATATCGGAAGTCGCGGTCGTGGACCAGCGGCCAGATCGTGTCCAGGTGCAGGAGGTTGGGCAGCGAGACCAGCACGACGCCGCCCGGCGCCAGCAATGGCGCGGCATGGTTCAGCGCGGCCCAGGGATCGGGCATGTGCTCCAGCACGTCGTTGAAGGCGATGACGTCGAAATGGGCCTCGGGCAATGGCAGGGACGGACCGAAGAATCCCTGCATCACGCGGTCCAGATGCAGGGCGGCGCGCTCCGCGGCGCCCGCGTCGGGCTCCACGCCCCAGACCTCGGTGCCGGGGCGCGTCTGCTTGACGGCCTCGCCGAAGGCGCCCGTGTTGCAGCCGACGTCCAGCACGCGCTGGCAGACCGGCGGGAGGAAAGCCAGCATTTCGCGGCGCGCCAGATGCGGATAGTCGACGCGGGCCAGGGGACTGGCGGGACGGGTAGCCGGCATGGCGCGCTCCTCGGACTCCGGCGCGAGCACCGCTCCGGTGCACGAAGCATAGTCAGGCGCGGTCGGTCACGACATCCTTCTCTTTCGGGACAGGGAAGTCCCGGCGGCGTCGCGTCGGAACGACGCCTGGCACGACGCTCAGAACGACGTCCAGTCGTCATCCCCGGCCAGCACCGGCTCGGCCGCCTGCCTCGCGGGCGCGGCGGACGGCCGGACCACGTGCAGGTCCGGCGTCGGCGCCGAATGCCGGCGAGGCGTGGGCGTGGCGGCGACCACGCGCACGTTCGGACGCGACACGGCCGGCACGGCGCCCGTCGCCGGACTGCGCGGGGCGGACGCGGTGCGGACCGGAATGGCGCGCGGCGCCGTGTTTGGCGACGACGCGAACGACGCGGGCCGGGAAACCGGAGCGGCGGTCGAGGTCTTCGCAGACGGCGAGGAGCGCCCGTCGTCGGCAATGCGGAAGACCGAGACCGCGCCGACCATGTCGGCGGCCTGCTGCTTCATGCTGTCCGCGGCGGCGGCGCTTTCCTCGACCAGCGAGGCGTTCTGCTGCGTGGCGCGGTCCATCTGCGTGATGGCCTCGCCGACCTGCGTGACGCCGGAACTCTGTTCGACGCTGGCGGCGCTGATCTCGCCGACGATGTCGGACACGCGGCGGATCGCGCCGACGACCTCGGTCATCGTCGCGCCGGCCTGGTCGACCAGACCGGTGCCCTGCTCGACGCGGGCGACGCTGTCGCCGATGAGCTGCTTGATCTCCTTGGCGGCGCCGGCGGAACGGCTGGCCAGGCTGCGCACCTCGGAGGCCACGACGGCGAAGCCGCGGCCCTGCTCGCCGGCGCGCGCCGCTTCGACGGCCGCGTTCAGGGCGAGGATGTTGGTCTGGAAGGCGATGCCGTCGATGACGCCGATGATGTCGGAGATGCGGCGGCTGCTGTCGTTGATGCCGCGCATCGTCTCGACGACCCGGCCGACGACCTCGCCGCCGCGCATGGCGACTTCGCTGGCGTTGAGCGCCAGCTGGTTGGCCTGCTGGGCGTTGTCGGCGTTCTGGCGCACGGTGGCGCTGAGTTCCTCCATCGAGGCGGCGGTCTCCTCGATCGCCGAGGCCTGCTCCTCGGTGCGGGCCGACAGGTCGTTGTTGCCCTGGGCGATCTGGGCGCTGGCCATGGCGATCTGGTCGGCCGAACCGCGCACCTGAGCGATCAGCGTGACCAGCTGGGTCTGCATCACGCCCATGGACGCGAGCACGCTGTCGGCCGGCGCCGTGGCGGCACCTTCGACCGGACCCAGGTCGCCGTCGGCGATGCGGTGGGCGGCGTCGGCGAGTTCGGCCGGTTCGGTGCCGAGCGCCTGCATCAGTCGGCGCGTGATCATCCAGCCGAGGCCGATCGCCATGCCGACGGCGGCCAGGCTGATCAGCGTCATCCACCAGCGCTGCGCCTGGTACTGGGCGGAGGACGCCGCGGCCACCTCGTCTCCAGCCTTGGCGGCGTAGTCGACATACTCCCGCGCCGCCGTCAGCAGCGCCGCAAGCAGCGGTCTGCAATCGCGGGTCATGGACTCGATCGCCTCGTCGTGCTTGCCGGCAGCCGCCAGCTCGACGATACGCGCGGCCACCGGACCGTACTTGGCTTCGACCTCGACGATGCGAGCCAGCAGTTCGCGCTCGCGCGGCGTGGCATCCGGCGCAGCGGCGACGGCCTCCCGCAGCTTCTGCAAATGCTCGCCGAGCGCCAGATGCGCGTCCACTGCCATCTTCTTCGACGCCTCCAGGTCGGCCCGCTCTTTCACGATGACCATGTCGCGCACGCCGATGGCGCGACGATTGGCATCGATGCGGACGTCCACGGCCATCGACTCGCGTTCGTCGATGCCATTGACGAAACCGCTGAAGCGGGCATCCGCGGCGGCGAGGTCGCGCAGCGCGACAACGCTGACCAGCACCACCGCCGCGACCAGCGCGGCAAAGGCGAACATCAGCTGCTTCTTGACCGAAAGAGCATTCATGACCAGTCCCTGGAAAGCGTCGAAACAGCCGAAATGCTACTTTTGAAACTGACAACTCGAATGTGTCACTCCGGCCTCGCCGTGATGCAGTGCGGGATCGGGTTTCCTCTCCCCCTCGTTCGCGGGGAGGACCACCGTGACGGGGATCACGGCTCGCGTGCTTCCCCGATGGAACCCGGGGACTTGCGGCCCATCGCTCCATGACAGGCGTGTGTCGGAAGGCGCTCCGGAGGCACCCTGCTCGGGCGGTGCCGCCCGAGGCGCGGGCCTCCTAGCATCGCGTGAATTTTTCACACGAGACACCTCACGCCATGGTCCACCTCGCGCCTCCCCGCTCCCCCTCCGACCGCCGCCGCGCGCCGATGTTCCGGCTGAGCGGATTGGCGCTCGCCGCGCTGCTGCTGCAGTCAGGATCGGCGGGCGCCGCCTCCTTCGACCTCTGCGGCGCGTTCACCGCGGCGCAGACGCTGGGCAGCGGCAGCGGCCAGACCGGTGCGTTGTGCGCGACCGGCACGCTGGCGGTAGGCGGCTCGACGGTCGCGGTGACGGTCAGCGGCCACAACGCGACGCTCACCAACCTCGGCCGCATCGAGCAGACGGGGACGGGTCGCGTGATCCGCGACAACACCGGCGTGCAGAACCTGGTCATCGTCAACGGCAGCGCGAGCAACAGCACCGCGCTGATGCGCGCGCAGGACGCTGACCTGATCCAGATGAACAAATCGCCCGCCAGCGTCACGCTGACCAACTGGGGCAGCATGATCTCCACGAACGCCTCGGGCGGCGGCAACCAGGTCATCGACTTCAACGCGATCGGCTCGGGCAGCAACGTCGTGAACAACCAGGCAGGCGCACTGATCCTGTCCTACGAGGCGGACGCGATCCGTCCCGGCGTCAACGGCATCGTCAACAACGCCGGCACCATCCGCTCGATCACCACGACGGGTTCCAGCAGCGACGGCATCGACTTCCAGGCCAACGCCGGCATCACCTTCAACAACCTGTCGGGCGGCCTGCTCGAGGGCGGCCGCCACGGCGTGACCGGCGGCCCGGAAACGGCCATCGCCTGGACCGGCACGATCAACAACGCGGCCGGCGCGACGATCCGCGGCATGAACGGCGCCGGTCTGAACTTCGACGGCTTCAACGCCCTGCAGGTGATCACGGTCCGCAACGCCGGGCTGATCACCGGCAACGGCGTGACCGGGGACGGCGACGGTGTCGACGTCGACGGCCCCCTGGACCTGGTCAACAGCGGCACGATCCGCTCGATCAACGCGTTCTCGCCGTCGGGCAGCGGACTCGCGTTCAGCGAAGGCATTTCCGCCGGCGGCGGCACGATCCGCAACACGGGCCTCATCGAAGGCCTGGTCGCGGCTGGCAACAGCAACGCGGCAGGCCGCGGGATCTCGCTGGTCGGCAACGACATCACCAGCGGCCCGAACGCCGGCCAGCGCGAGGCGCTTTATGCCAACGCCACGGTCATCAACGGCGCCGGCGGCGTGATCCGCGGCGACAGCGATTCGGCGATCTACATCGGCGGCCTGGGCGGCAGCGGCAAGCTGGTCCGCATCGAGAACCAGACCGGCGGGGCCATCGTCGGGGGCGGGACCGCGGCGGCGATCCGCTCGGCCTCGGACTACGACACGACGGTGGTCAATGCCGGCCGCATCGACGGCAGCGCGAGCGGCCTGGCCATCGACCTGGGCGCCGGCCGCAGCACGCTGGTGGTCAGCGGCGGCCAGGCGGTGATCCTCGGCGACGTGCGCGGCGCCAGCGGGGCGGGTTCGGCGACGGTGCGTTTCGAGGTGGGCAACGGCAACCAGTTCAGCTATGCCGGCGCGTTCAGCAACGTCAACCAGATGCAGGTCGAGAGCGGCCGCATCGTGCTGACGGGCCAGAGCCAGCACATCGGTACCGTCACGCTGGACGGCGGCGTGCTCGAGCTGCAAGGCGACCAGCGCCTGGGCGCGGCCGGCGCGCTCGAAGTGAACGGCGGCACGCTGAAGCTCTCCGGCGGGAGCCAGAGCTTCGCCAGCCTGTCGCTGCTGGGGAGCGGCGCGTTCGAACTCGACGGCGGGGGGCTGAACTTCGCCTCGGTGGGCAGCGTGGTGGCGGGCAGCGTGCTGACCGTGACGCAACTCGGCGCCGGCTACGCGCTGCGCTTCGCCGGCGACCTGTCGCACGATGCGAGTTTCCTGAACCTCGTTGCCGCCACCAAGGTCAACGGCCTGACGGCGACCTACAGCGTCAGCAACGGCTTCACGACGCTGAGCGCGGTCCCGGAACCGTCGACCTACGCGCTGCTGATCGCCGGCATCGCGGTGCTGGGATGGCGCCTGCGCAAGCGCGCCGCCCCCTTCTGAGACCACCGGTCTTACCCCCTCTCCCGCACCTCGGGAAAAGGTGGGGGTGAGGGCCAGTGACGCTGGCCGTCAGCGACTTCCTGCGCCTGACCAGACCCCGGCGGCTCTTCACCGCATCGCCACCGGCGCCCAGAAGATGTAGTCCGCCTGATAGTCGACGACCTGCTTCTGCCCCACGCCGGCGGCGTCGCACATCGTCTGCGGCGCGACGCCGCCCTTGGTGGCCACGCGCTGGATGTGGCTGACGCCCTGCATGGCGCCCATGCCCATGGCTGGGTTGGCCTTCACCAGCTGCAGCGGGATGCTGCCCGCCGCGGCCGGCGCCACCGCGACCTGCGTGCCGGTCACCTTGGAGCCATCCTTGGCTTCCCAGGTGGCGGGCGGACCGTAGTATTTCCCGACCATGGTGCCGCGCCGGTCGTTCAAGGCCGCGTCCGGGCCGACGAACACCCATTCGAACTGGCCCGCCATGTCCTTCTTCGCGCGGCACTCGTAGGTGATCTTGCCGACGCCGACGGTCTCCAAGGACACCTTGTGCCCGTCCGGCACCTGGACGGCGGCGGGCAGGCCGGCCTGGGAGAACACCGGGGCGTTCGAGCCCGACGGACCGGACATGGCGCAGGCGCCCAGCAGCGCCACGGGCGCCAGCAGGGCAAGGACGGACTTCGAGCGGGGGGACATCGGGGTCATCGCAACTCCTCAGGGTTTGGCGGTGAGGCCGAAGTGCCTCACCGGAACGCTGTACGCAAACGCCGTCTTAACGGATTCGTTTCCGGCGAAAAAGGTTCGCGCGCGGGTCTGCGCTACGATCAGCCGATAGA
The DNA here is from genome assembly GCA_004210455.1 of Rubrivivax sp. GTDB lineage: Bacteria > Pseudomonadota > Gammaproteobacteria > Burkholderiales > Burkholderiaceae_C > Roseateles. The sequence continues at coordinate 10,223 of SEFA01000109.1, forward strand.
CCGTGAGCCTGTCATCCCGAAGTCTTCGCTTCGCTCTCCTGTCGGAAGCCGTGCAAGTCCTCGCCTTGATTGCCTGGCGAATCTGTTCGCTCCGCATGTCGCGGGGTGAGATCGGAGGAGGAGCACCATGCCTGTCCCACAAACCCTCGACGAGCTCCGCGCTTCGTTGCGGCAGAGTGTCGATGCGCTCCAACGGCGTCAGGCCAACGAGATTCCGGAAAAGCTGATCGACCGTCTGGTCGACCTGGACTGGCTGGAATGGCATGGCGGCGGCCTTCGATTGACCACCACCGGGACCAATGTCCACCGCCAGGAACTGGCCCGGATTCGCGCAATGGCGGAAACGTCAGGCTCATCGATCACCCCCAACCTATCGGAGGCCGATATCGCTACCCCCAACTACTCATACGAAAAACGCCAACGCGAGCTGGCCAAGAAAAAGAAGAAGGAAGAGAAGGCCCAGCGCAAGGCCAGCGGTGCGGGCTCGGACGCGCCGTCGGACGACGTGGACAACACCGCCGGCACCGTCGGCGAAGCCGCCCCGGCGGAGGACAAGGCCCCCGGTCAGGCCTGAGGTGTCGCAGGACGGCCCGGCGAGACGCCTGGCGCCGTCCCCGACGGGGCGGTCACCCGCACTGCCCCACGAACCCGCACGCGGTGCAGAACTCGCACCCGTCGCGGTGGATGAGCGTGGCATTGCCGCACTCGGGACATTTCTTGCCGGCCATGGCCACGATGCCGCCGGCTTCCGAGGCGGCGCGCGCCGCCCCTCCCGCCGCGCCCGCGGCCTTCAACGGCGCCTGCTGCATCAGTCCCATGTCGACGAGCGGATAACCGCTCTCGTCCAGCACGCCCAGCATCGCGTAGCGGTGGATGACCAGGCGCGCGACATAGGCGACCGTCGACGGCCACACCTGCTGCCGTCTTTCCCCTGACAGCGTCGGCACCGGCGCCATGAAATGGCCCAGCGGTTCGCCGACGTTGAGCAGCTTGCGCAGCTTCATGCCGATCCAGCCCGGGTCGAGCACCCGCATGTCCAGCGACAGCAGCCGTGCCAGCCCGTCCAGCGCCTTCGGATAATTGCCGGAAAAGCCCATCGCGCACGGCCGCGTGACGGTGCCGCCGTCGGGCGTGGGCAGGCTGACTTCCTTGAGCGTCAACGTGAACAGCTCGCCGGTGGCGGGGTTGTCGACGTCGACCGCCCACGCGAGCGTGCCGGCGGTGCCGGTGCGCGGCTCCTCGCGCGAGAACATCGCGTCGAGCACCGGCGTGGGACCGCCCTCCTGCAGCGCGCCGAGCTGCTCGCAACGCCAGCGGATCACGGCCGCGGTCGCCGCGACCACGCCCGGGAACAACCGCGGCTCGCCGAGCGGCGGCATCGGCATTTCAAACGCGCGTTCCTCCGCGACCGTCGCCAGCGCGTCCAGCTTCAGCCGCAGCCAGGCCGCGTCGTTGGCGCGCAGGTCCATGGACAAGGTCTTCGCCAGCGCGCCGAGGCCGCGCGGCTGCTCCGCGCCGTTGACCCAGACCTCGAACGGCAAGGTGCGGCCGAAGAGCCCCGCATCCGGCCCCTCGGCCGGCAACTCGCCGACGAAGAGCGCGAAGTCGCCATGCGGGTGGCGGATCATGGTGGACCACGCGGGATTGCCCCCGGGCATCTCGGGCCGGCTCGGCCAGCGCAGCGAGGCGAGCACGGGCTTGGGCAGACGCTCGACGCGCAGCCGCTGGTTGGGGCCGATATCGGCCTTCAGCGGCTCCGGCTTGGCGATGGGCTCCACGCTGAGCACCGCGCCCAGCACGCTGTTGGGCCGGTAGGTCGCGAGGCCCTTCAGCCCGCTCTTCCAGGCCAATCGGTAGAGGTCCTGGAAGTCGGCATACGGATAGTCCGCCGGGACGTTGACGGTCTTCGAGATCGAGGTATCGACGTAGGGCGCGACGGCGGCGACCATCGCCTCGTGGTCCGACGCCTGCAGTTCGAGCGCGGTGACGAAGGCGCCGGTCAGTGGCGCGTCGGCGCCGAACAGATGCCGGTAGAGCCGCCAGGCGTGGTCCTCGACGGCGTACTCCTTGAAGGAGTTGTCGGGCATGCGCTTCCTGCGGGTGTAGCTCCACGAGAACGCGGGCTCGATGCCGTTGCTGGCGTTGTCGGCGAAGGCCAGCGAGATGGTGCCGGTCGGCGCGATCGACAGCAGGTGCGAATTGCGCAGACCCTGCGCGCGGATCTTGTCCTTCAGCCACGGCGGCAGCCGCGAGGCGAAGTTGCCGCCCGACAGGTAGAGATCGGCATTGAAGAGCGGGAACGCCCCGCGCTCGATCGCGAGGTCGGCGGAGGCCTCATAGGCGGCGTCGCGCATGATCTCGCTGATGCGTCGCGCCATCGCACGGGCGGGCTCGCCGTCGTAGCGCAGGCCGAGCATCACCAAGGTGTCGCCGAGGCCGGTGAAGCCCAGCCCCACGCGCCGTTTGTTGGCGGCTTCGCGCGCCTGCTGCGGCAACGGCCACGGCGTCACGTCGAGCACGTTGTCGAGCATGCGGGTGGCGGTCTTGCAGATGTCGGCGAACTCGGCCTCGTCGAACGAGGCCTTCGCCACGAACGCGTCCTTCACGAAGACCGTCAGGTCGATCGAGCCGAGACAGCAGCAGCCGTAGGAGGGGAGCGGCTGCTCGGCGCACGGATTCGTCGCGCTGATCGACTCGCAGTAATGCAGGTTGTTGTCCGCATTGATCCGGTCCAGGAACAGCACCCCCGGCTCCGCGTGGTCGTAGGTGGAGCGCATGACCTGGTCCCACAGCTTGCGGGCACGCATCCGGCGATAGATCCACAGTCCGTCCGCCCGCTGCGTCGCGCCGGCCGCGCGCTGCTTGTCACCCGGCGCGGCCTTGTGAACGAGCTCGATGTCCGCGTCCGCCTCCACCGCCTCCATGAACGCGTCGGTCACGCCGACCGAGATGTTGAAGTTCTTCAGATCGCCCTGGTCCTTGGCGTGGATGAACTCCTCGATGTCCGGGTGGTCGCAGCGCAGCACCCCCATCTGCGCGCCGCGACGCGAGCCGGCCGATTCCACCGTCTCGCAGCTGCGGTCGAAGACCCGCATGTAGCTCACCGGTCCCGACGCGCTCGACTGCGTCGACTTCACGTACGCGCCCTTGGGCCGGATCCGGGAGAAGTCATAACCGACCCCGCCGCCGCGCCGCATCGTCTCCGCCGCCTCGGTCAGCGCGGTGTAGATGCCAGGGTGGCCGTCCTCCTCCTCCGCGATCGCATCGCCCACCGGCTGCACGAAGCAGTTGATGAGGGTGGCCGACAAGCCCGTCCCCGCCGCCGATGCGATCCGCCCCGCCGGCACGAAGCCGCGCCGCTGCGCTTCCAGGAACTTCGCCTCCCAGTGCGCGCGCTGTTCCGGCGACTCCGCGGCGGCCAGCGCCCTCGCCACCCGCGCGCGGACTTCCTCCAGGCTGCGCTCGCCGCCCTTGGCGTATTTCTCCAGCAGCACCTCGGCGCTGATGTCCTGCGGCGGCAGCGTCTCGGCGCTCGCCTGCAGCGGCAGCTGCGTCGATACCGCCTGAGCGGCCGCAGGCAGGGTCGGGGGAACAGTCGGGGGCACGGTCGGCTGGGTCATGCAGGGGTCTCCATCAACATCGACATCCACGAGCTCGGACCATCCTAGTCCCGCCCCTCCCCGGACCCTGTCCCCAATCCACGAAAGCGTCATGGCGTCGACACGCCGTCATCATCCGTGTCGCCCTTCGCCCGGCCCTCGCGCGGTCCTTGCAGTCGTCCCCACCGCTCCATGCGCTGGTCACCAATCCGTCGTCGGCGTGACCACCGGTAAGCGCGCACTTGCAGCGCACACACCGTTTGATGCGAGTGCAACGGCGTTTCCCCGGGTTGTTCCCGTGGTTTGATCGTATAGCGGACGCTATTCTTTTTCGTTATGACTGTAGACAAGGTCTTGCGATCCAGCCCCGGCACCCTGGGCGATCTGGAACAAGGCTGCGCCGAGGCCCGCCGTCTCATCCTGGACGGCCAACTCGATGCAGCCCGTACCCGCTTGGACGAGCTGCGCAAGACCCACGGCGACGACCACGCGCCCATGCAGGAAACCTTCAGCGCGCTGGCCGAAGCGCAAGGCGACTTCGGCATCGCCCTCGCCCACTTCAAGCGTTTCCACGTGCTGGCGATCGAGTCCGGCGCGTCCTCGCCGCTGGCCTCGCGCGATCAACTGCTCGCTCGGCTGGTCGAGCGCCAGCAGCAGAACTCCCCCGACATGGCCTGGTGCCTGGTCGCGCTCGGCGCGTCACGGGCGCCGGCGGGCGCGTTGCCCCACATGCTGCGTCAGCAGTGCCGTGCGCAGGACGTGCTGGCGCTCGGACAGGGCGAGGCGATGCTCATGCTGCTGCACGACGTCGACCTGCCCACCGGCCGCAAGGTCTGTGAGCGCTTCCGCGCCGTGTGGTTGCAGCAGCAGCCGACCGCCGGTCCGCTCAGCATGGGCCTCACGGCCTGGCGCGGCCCGGGCGACACCGGCAGCGGCCTGCTCGGCCGAGCCGAGCAGGCGCTCTCGCGCAGCCAGCGCGAAGGCGCGCCGCTGCGCACCGGCTGAACTCAGAAGGGATTGATCGACTTCTCGCGGCGGTAGTGGACGTAGCCCACGCTGGCGCCCGCGCGAAGTCCCACGCCGAGGCGGATCGGCGCCAGCGTGATGCCGTTGGCGCGCTGGTAGTTCACGCCGGCGCCGCCGATGTAGTACAGGCTGCCGTCCACGCCCGGGAAGCGGCGGTAGATCGCGCTGGCCTTCGGCAGCTTGTAGACCAGGGTGAAGACCTTGGATGCGTTGCCGCCGACGTCGAAGCCCACCGACGGCCCCGCCCAGTAGACCTTGCCGCCGCCGCCGCGCTTCATGATCAGCTGGCCGTCGCCGTAGCGCAGGCCCACCGTCACCGCGCCGCTGGCTTCCTGGCCCTTGATGTAGGCGTTCGGCCGGCCCTGATCCTTGAAGGCCTTCTCGATCACCTTGGCCAGGCCTTCGGTCGTTTCGCCGAAGAAGTCGGTCGCCTCCTTCAGCACCGAATCCTCGTCGTAGGTGTCGTCCTCGTTGTCCGCGGCCAACGCCGGCAGCACGGCCAGGCCGGGCGGCAGCACCAGCCCCGCGGCGGCATAACGGCCCAGCCGCCCCAGCGCGTCGCGACGCGTCCGCAGGGACGGCGCCTCGCTGAGATCGATCAATCCCTCGGTCGCGTCGGTCGGCATGTCATGACGGTCCATGTGAATCTCCGGGTAAGTCTGGATGGCGCAGGTTCTGGGAGCGCGCGCGCCGGGCCAGGTCGGACGGCAAAAAGAGTGCCCGCCCTGCGAACCGATGGATGCTACCCGCCGCCGTGACAAACGGTGTGCGCAGCGCCGCGGCGCGCCGATACACTCCTCTTTCTCGCCGTCCGGAGGGACCGGGTTCCCGGTCAGGGAACGCGGAACAAGGCACGGCGATGCATGCAAACAGCAGTCGTGACAAGAGTGCATCAAGGAGGACATGCAGTGAGTGATCTGCCCCGTCTGGCGCGCGCGCTGGAATACCTGGACATGGCGTCCGCCCTCTACGTGGGCGGCGGCGCGGACCATTCCGCCCAACTGCTGGCGGCCGCCGGCGAGCGCCTGCTGGGCGACCTCGCGCGGCTGATCCAGTCCCCCGAGCACGGCCATGAAGTCCAGCAGCTGCTGGGCCGTCTCACGCAGGCGAACACGCCCTCGCAGGTGCCGGAAGTGTCCGGGCACAACCCATCCCGCCAGCTTCAGGCGATGCTGTCGCGCGCCGAGTCGCCCGAATCGACCGAGCTCCGTCAGGCCACCTCCGCGCTGCTGCGCGCCTCGTGGTACCTGCTCGAGACCATGGGCCTGGAACCGCTGGCGCCCTCGCGCCTGCATCAGGCGATCGAGAAGAGCACCATCTACGCCGAGCTCTGAGCGCGGCCACACGCCCGGGTCATTCGCCCGCCCCCTACGCC
>SEFA01000026.1 GCA_004210455.1 Rubrivivax sp.
GGGTGGAACGACCGGAGCCGGTGTCGCTGCCCCCGGGCATCACCACGCGCGTGCTCGAGGACCGCGAGGGCAACGTCTGGGTCTCCACCCGCAGCGGGCTGGAGCGTGTCCGCGCCCCCGCGCTGCGCAAGCTGCCGCTCGAACGCGAGGCCATGGAGTTCGCGATGGCGCCGGCGGGCGATCGCGGCGCCTGGATCGGCTCCTCGCGCGGCACGGTCGTTCGCGCGATGCCGGAGGGGCTGGAGACGCTGAAGTCGGATCCGCTCTTCCGGGGCGGCATCGACGCCCTCTACGTCGATCCCGCCGGCAGCCTGTGGGTCGCGGCGAGCGATTCGATCTGGCAGTGGATGCCCGATCGCCGGTGGCGGCGATCGACGCGCGGCACCGCTTCATCGACCGGCAACGGCTACGTCTACTCCAGCATCGAGACGATGACCCAGGACACCCACGGCGCAATGTGGGTGTCGGTCCTGCGCGTGGGCGTGTTCCGCGTCGTCGGCGACCAATGGACCTTGTGGGGAGGCCGCACCGACATGCCGACGCACAACGTCACGGCGCTCTTCACCGATCCCCGCGGTCGCATCTGGTTCGGCTACGGTGACGGTCTGGTGACTGTGCTGGACGGCGATCGACTGGCGACGGTGATCCCGGCTCCGGCCCCGGCCTCGACTGCGACTGCGAGTGCGAGTGCGAGTGCGAGTGCGAGTGCAAGTGCGACGGCGAGTGCGAGTGCGGGTGCGAGTGCGAGTGCGAGTGCGAGTGCGAGTGCGACGTCAGCATCCGCCGCCGCGGGGCCCGACCTCGGCGAGGTCTCCGTTTTCGAGCAGCAGGGAGAGGCGCTCTGGATCGGCAGCGAGAAGGGGCTGTGGCGTCTGCACGAGTCGGGCCGCGTCCAGGCCATCGAGGGCGCGCAGGGGCCCTTCACCGGCGTGACCGGCGTCGTGCCAGCGGCCGACGGCGACCTGTGGCTCAGCGCGGTGGACGGCGTGGCGCGCCTCGGCGCCGATGAACTCGCCCAGACCCTGGCGCATCCCGGCCGCCGCCTGCGCCATGAGTGGCTGAACCACCTCGACGGCATGCCCGGCGTGCTCGACGGCGCCATCGGCAACCACGGACGCCTGTGGTTCGCCACGGTCGACGGCGTGGTCTGGATCGATCCCGCGAAGCGGCCCCGCAACACGGTCGCACCGACGGTGCTGGTGAAGTCGATGCTCGCGGACGGCCAGGCGTATCCCGTGTCCGCCGACACGCCCACCGCGCTGCCGATGCGCACGCGCGATCTGAAGATCACCTTCACCGCGGCCAGCCTCACGATGCCGGAGCGGGTGCACTTCCGCTACCGCCTGATCGAGGCCGACAGGACGGACAAGGCGGACAAGGCGGACAAGTCCGATGACACCGACGGCGCCTGGCAGGACATCGGCACCCATCGCGAGGTGTACTTCAAGGACCTCGCCCCGGGCCGTTACCGATTCCAGGTGACGGCCGCCAACAACGACGAGGTCTGGAGCGACGCCGGCGCCGGTGTCGACCTCGTCATCCCGCCCGCCTTCGTGCAGACGCCCTGGTTCTTCGCGTCGTGCGCGGCGGCGGCGCTCGGCGGCCTGTGGTGGCTGTACCTGCTGCGCCTGCACTCGGTCAACGACCGGCTGCGTCTGCGGATGGAAGCCCGCATGGTCGAGCGCGAGCGCATCGCGCGCGAGCTGCACGACACCTTCCTCCAGGCCGTGCAGGGGCTGATGCTGCGCTTCCACTCGGCGATGGAGCGCATCCCGCCGCACGAGCCCGCGCGCGAGCTGATGGAGCACGCGCTGGACAGCGCCGACGAGGTGATCGCCGTGGGCCGCGACACGGTGCTGAACCTGCGCGAGCCGGCGGACCTCCCGAACGATCTGGCCGCGGACCTGCAGCTGATCGGCGACCGCTGGTCGCAGGAGACCGGCGTGGCGTTCTCGGTCGAGGTGCAGGGCGAGCCGCGGCCGCTGGATCCGCTGGCGCAGCAGGAATGCCAGCGCCTCGCCACCGAGGCGATGAGCAACGCCTTCCGCCACGCGGAGGCCGGGACGGTGCGCCTGATCGTCGGCTACGCGGCCCGGAGTTTCACCGTGGACGTCGGGGACGACGGCCGCGGTTTCGACACGGCCGTCCGGCACCCCGGCCGCTGGGGCCTGATCGGCATGCGTGAGCGCGCGGCGCGCCTGCGGGCGAGGCTCGAGGTCCGCTCGGCTGCGGGCGGCACCTCGGTGCGGCTGCGGGTGCCGGCGCGCGTCGCGTACCGTCGGACACGCGGCGGCTGGTGGCGGCGCTTGGCCGGCGTGCTCAGAGCTCCTCGCTGAGGATCCCGCGCCGCATGGCGATGACGACGGCCTGCAGGCGGTCGCTGGCGCCCAGCTTGACCAGGATGTTCTTCATGTGGGACTTGACCGTCTCCTCGGAGACCCCGAGCCGGTCCGCGACCTGCTTGTTGGCGCCGCCCGCCGCGACTTCGCCCAGCACTTCGATCTCGCGCAGGGACAGCGACTCCTCGGTCACGTGGCGCGACAGCTCCAGCGCCACCTCCGCGGCGACGTAGCGCCTGCCCGCGTGGACGTCGCGCACGGCGCAGACCAGCTCCTTGCGCAGCGTGTTCTTGAGCAGATACCCCCAGGCGCCGATCTTGAGCGCACGCAGCGCCTGCACGTCGCCGCGGTAGGTGGTCAGCACCACGATGCGGGCCGCAGGGTGGCGCTTGAGGATCGCGTCCATCGCGACCATGCCGTTCATGCGCGGCATCTGCAGGTCCATCAGCGTCACGTCGGGGCGGTGCCGCTCGTACATCTCGACGGCCTCGACGCCGTCCTCGGCCTCGCCGACCAGGGTCATGTCGGGCTGCCCCGAGATCACGAAACCGATGCCGGTGCGGACCATCGGATGGTCGTCGACGACCAGCAGGCGGATGGGGCGCTCGGGATTCAGGGACATGGACGACGCGCGGCGGCGCGGTTCGGAAACGATCGGAAACCTTAACGCCGCCGTCGCGCCGCGGTCAAGGAGAACACCGCGACGCTCACTCGATCGAGTGAGCCGGCCGTCCCTGCGTCGCGGCTGGTGGGCGCGACACGCTCCTCCTAGAGTTCACGCACATCGGGTTGGCACGCGCGGTCGCCACCGAAACGCCGGCGCCCCTCCGCCGCCACCGCCACCGCCACCGCCTGTGAGGAGTAGGGAAGTGATGGACCATGCCGCCCGGCCGGCCCGCAGGACATTCTCGTTCGGGCCTTTCACGCTGTTTCCCGAGCGCCAGCTGCTGATGCACGGCGCGACGCCGCTGCGCATCGGCGGGCGGGCGCTCGACCTGCTCATCGCGCTCATCGAGCGGCCCGGCGAAGTGGTGACCAAGCGCGAACTCATGGCCCGCGTCTGGCCGACGACGGTCGTCGACGAGAGCAACCTGAAGGTCAACATCGCCGGTCTGCGGCGCGTGCTGGGCGAAGGCGGCGGCGATCCCGAGTACATCGCCACCGTCACCGGCCGCGGCTACCGTTTCGTGGCCGACGTGCTGTCGCCGGGGACCGCCCCGCCGCTTCCCCCGGGGACGCCGGCGCCGCCTCCGCACAACCTGCCCACGGGCACCGCCCGCATCGTCGGCCGCGACGAGGTGATCGCGGCGCTCGGACACGAGCTCGACAGCGCGCGGCAGGTGTCGCTCGTCGGCCCGGGCGGCATCGGCAAGACCACCGTCGCGCTGGCCGTCGCGCAGGGCGCGCTGGCCTCGTTCCGGGACGGCGTCTGGCTGGTGGATCTGGCGCCGCTGCAGGACGAGCGCCTCGTTCCCGACGCCGTCGCGACCGCCGTCGGGATGACCGCGCGTCCGGCCAACAGGCTGGCCGCGCTGTGCGGGTTCCTGCGCGACCGCGAGCTCCTGCTGGTGCTCGACAGCTGCGAGCACCTCATCGATGCGGTGGCCGCCTGCGTGACGCGCCTGCTCAAGGAAGCCCCGGGGGTGCGCATCCTCGTGACCAGCCGCGAGCCGCTCTGTCTGCAGGGTGAGCGGGTGCGGCGGCTGCCGGGTCTGGCCTCGCCCGCCGCGGGCGCCGTGCTCGACCGGGATCGCGCCTTGCGTTTCCCGGCTGTCGCGCTCTTCGTGGAGCGCGCCGCCGACCGCCTCGACGCCTTCCAGCTGGACGACGCGGACGCGCCGGCCGCCGCCGAGATCTGCCGGCGCCTGGACGGGCTGGCGCTGGCCATCGAGCTGGCCGCCACCCGCATCGACGCCTTCGGCGTCGGCGAGATCCTGGCCCAGTTGAACGACCGCTTCCGGCTGCTGCGCGGGCGGCGCTCCGGGCCCGACCGGCATCAGACGCTGATGGCCACGTTCGACTGGAGCTTCGATCTGCTGTCGCCCGAGGATCAACGACTGCTGTGCCGGCTGTCGGTCTTCGCCGGGGCGTTCAGCCTGGACGACGCGCTGGCGGTCGCCGTCGACGAGGCGCTGGGCGCCGGTGCCGTCATCGATGGCGTGGCCAATCTGGTGGCCAAGTCGCTGCTCGTCGCCGAGCCCGGCGACATCGATCTGGACTACCGGCTGCTGGACACGACGCGCGGCTATGCGCTGGAGAAGCTGGCCGCGGCCCGCAGCGCGCCCCTGGGCACCCGGGTCGTTAACCGCATTTAACTTGAGCCGGGGCCGCCGACGAGGTACACCCCGGGCTTCGTGTATCCCTTTGGGAGCGACCTTGACGGCGCTTGTTTCCGAGGCGGCCAACGCCTTCGCGTTCGGGCCGTTCCTCCTCATCCCCGAACGGCAGCAGCTCCTGCGGCATCAGGAGCCGCTGCGCGTGGGCGGTCGCGCGCTGGACCTGCTGACGGCGCTGGTGCAGCGTCCCGGCGAGGTCGTGTCCAAGCGTGACCTGATCGCGCGCGTCTGGCCCGGCCTGGTCGTGGAGGAGGGCAACCTCAAGGTCAACATCTCGGCCTTGCGCCGCCTGCTCGAGGACGGCGGCGACCCGTCGGGCTACATCGAGACCGTGGTCGGCCACGGCTACCGTTTCAACGGGGCGGTGCGCTTCGTCGCCTGCCGTGCGGCGCCGCCGCGCCTCCCGTCGCCGGCGCGCATCGACAACCTGCCGGCGCTCGACCGCCCGCTGCGGGGCCGCGACGACACGATCGCCTCGGTCCTGCAGGACATCGAGGACTCGCGCCTGGTGTCCATCGTCGGCGCGGGCGGCATCGGCAAGACCACGGTGGCGGCGGCCGTCGCCCGGCAGGGCGCGGCCGCCTTCGAAAGAGGCGCCCGGTGGGTCGACCTGGCCGCGCTCGAAGACCCGGCGCTCGTGCCCGGCACGATCGCCGACGCCCTGCGCGACAGCGCCGGTCCGGCGCCGCCGGCGCGTCTGAGGACCGGGCCGGGCTGGGACCACGGCGTCCTGCTGGTGCTGGACAACTGCGAGCACCTGATCGCCGCGGTCGCGGCGTGCGCCGATCAGCTGCTGGCCACGACACGGCAGGTGAAGCTGCTCGCCACCAGCCGCGAGCCGCTCTCCATCCGCGGCGAACTGGTGCGGCGCCTGCCCGGACTGGCGCTCCCGCCCGAGCCGTCGACCTGGCTCGCGGCGCAACCACCGGCAGCGGCGCAGGCGTTGAGCGCGGCGCAGCCATTGACCGCCGCGCAGGCGCTGTCCTGGCCTGCCGTGCAACTGCTGGTCGACCGGGCGCTCGCGGCGTCCGACGGGTTCCGTCTCGACGACACGAACGCCGCGGACGTCGTCGAGATCTGCCGCCGGCTCGACGGTCATGCGCTGGCGATCGAACGGGTCGCGCGCCGCCTCGGCACGCTGGGCGTGGCCGGGACGCTGGACCATCTGTCCCGGCGCTTCCACATGCTGGACGGCCATCACGAGGGGCCGGCGCGTCATCGGACGTTGACGGCGACGGTCGCCGCGAGCCACGACCTGCTGTGCGCCGGCGAGCAGGCCCTCCTGCGCCGTCTGGCCGTGTTCGACGGCCCGTTCCGGTTGGCCGACGCGCGCGAGATCGGCGGCGGGGCGGACATGGCGGGCGCGCTCGTCGTCGACCACATCGGTCAGCTGGTGGCCAAATCGCTGCTGGTCGCCGAAGCCCGCGACGGCGAGATGCAGTACCGCCTGACCCAGCTCACACGGGCCTTCGCCATGGAACAACTGATCGCCCAGGGCGAACTCGACGACGTGCGGCATCGCCTGGCCGTGCTTCTCCCGAGCGTCCCGCGCCCGTCGTCGAAAGACGCGGCGACATGACCGAGCCGGGGGAGGGCGGCCCGCCCGTGGCGTCGGCCAGGCTGTTCGAGTTCCCCGCCGCCCTCCGGCCCCGGACCAACCTGCCGACATCGATCGCCCGCGTCGTCGGACGCGAGGCCGTCGTCGACCGCCTGCTGCGCCAGGTGGCGCATGCGCGGCTGATCACCCTCGTCGGCCCGGGCGGCATCGGCAAGACCACGGTGGCGCTGGCCGTGGCCGAGCGCGCGATCGACGACTTCCCGGACGGCGTCTGGTTCGTCGACGTCGCGCCGCTGCGCGACGGCACCCTGGTGCCGCAGGTCGTCGCCGGCGCGACCGGACTGACCGTGCACTCGGCCGACATCCTGCCGGCCTTGTGCCGCGCGCTGCGCCACGGCAGGACGCTGCTGGTGATCGACAACTGCGAGCACCTGGCCGCGCCGGTGGCCGCCTGCGTCTCGCTGCTGCTGCGCGAGGCGCCGGGTCTGCGCGTGCTGGCGACCAGCCGCTGCGCACTGCAGGTCGACGGCGAGCTGGAGCACCGGCTGGAGGGCCTCGCGTCGCCGCCGCCGTCGACCGGCCTGACCGCGGCCCTGGCGCTGACCTTCCCCGCAGTGGCGCTGTTCGTCGACCGCGCCACCGACCGGTCGGCCACCTTCGCCCTCGCCGACGACGACGCCGCCGTCGTCGCCGACATCTGCCGCAGCCTCGACGGCATCGCGCTGGCGATCGAACTGGCGGCGATGCGCGTCGACGTCTTCGACCTGAAGGAGCTGCATCGGCAGCTCAATGGCAGGCTCAACGTGCTGGCCGGCCGGCGCGCGGGCCTCGAACGGCACCGCACGCTGGCCGCCACGCTCGACTGGAGCTACAGCCTGCTGCCCGACGCCGAGGCACGCCTGCTGCGCGCGGTGTCCGTGTTCACGGGGGGATTCCATTGCGCGGGCGCCGCGGCCGTGGCGGACCTCCCCGTGCCGCTCACGGCGCGGCTGCTGGCGGAACTCGCCGCCAAGTCGCTGCTGGCCCCCGAGGTCGACGCGCACGGCTTCGTGAACGGGGAGGGCGCCGGAGACCCCACGCGCGGCGCATCCTACCGGCTGCTCGACACCACGCGCGTGTACGGCGCCGAGAAGCTGGCCCAGGCCGGCGAGGAGCGTCCGGCCCGGATGCGTCATGCGCAGTACGTGTGCGCCACGCTCGAGCGGGCGACCGCCGAATGGGGCCGGCAGCTGTCGCGCGACTGGGGACACATCTACGGCCGCTACCTCGACGACCTGCGGGCCGCGCTCGCCTGGGCCGATGCCGAGACCGCCCACCACGACCTGATGGTGAAGCTGACCTCCGCCGGCACGCTGCTCTGGAACCACTTCTCGCTGACCGACGAGAGCCGCGTCCGCCTGACGCAGGGCATCGCGCGGCTGGACGCCTCGCGGGGCCGGGCGCCGGGGACCTGGTCCGCGGAGACGGAACGCGCGCACCAGCGCACCGAGATGCACCTGCAGTTCGCGCTGGCCGGCGCCATCATGTACACGCGCGGCATGACGTCCGAGGCGCGCCGCGTCGTGCGCCGGGCGCTGGAACTCTCGGAGCGGCTGGGCGACACCGACTTCCGGCTGCGCTGCCTGCGGCTGACGGCGACGATCGAGCTCTTCGCCGGCGAGAACATCGCGGCGATGCGGACGCTGGAAACCTTCCTGTCCATCGCCGGCGCGGAGGATCCGTCGGCGCTGGCGGAGGGCGAGACCCACCTGGGCGTGGGCGAGACCTTCGTCGGCCGGCTGGCGAGCGCCCGCCGCCGCATGGAGCGCGTCTGCGCGCAGCGCCCGCTGGACCTCACCGAGGCGGGCATCGCCCGCTTCCAGTACAGCAACAGCGTCAACATGCTGGTCGTGCTCTGCCACGCGCAATGGCTGACCGGACAACCCGACGCCGCGGCGCGCACCGCAGAGAAGATCCTGGCCTTCGGCCGCCAGTCCACGCATGAGCTGTCGCTGAGCATCGGCCTGGCGTGGAACGCCTTGACCTACCTGTGGCTCGGACAGGACGAGGACTGCCGTCGCCACGCCGCGATGCTCGACGACCTCGTCGCGCGGCACGGCATCGTGACCTGGCGGCCGATCGCGACCTTCTGTCGCGGTGCCGTGGCCGCCCGACAACCGGACGGACGCGCGCAAGGCATCGCGGCCATGCGCCAGGCGGTCGCCGAGTTCCGCCAGATCGGCCACCTGTCGCGGTTGCCGTTCTACCTGGCGGTGCTGGCGGAGGCGCTGGGCGCGGACGGGCGTTTCGACGACGCCGAGGCGACCCTGCACCAGGCCCACGCGCTGGCGGTGGGGCAGCATGATCAATGGTGCCTGCCGGAGATCCATCGCATCCATGCGGGGCTCGCGTCCGCGCAGGGGCACACGCGCGTGGCCGAAGCCTTCCTGCATCGCGCGATCGAGCGCGCGGCCGCCATCGGTGCGCTGAGCTGGGAACTGCGCGCCTCGCACGACCTCGCGCAAGCATGGCGCGCGCAAGGACGGCGGCTGGAGGCGCAGCGGCTGCTGCGGGCCGTGCTGGACCGTTTCGACGAAGGCTTCGGCACGCGCGATCTCGTGGCCGCGGCGAGCTTGCTGGCGCTGCTGCAGGCCGAGATCCAGACCGGTAGCCAGCCCGGCAGCCAGCCCGGCAGCCAGAGCGGGAGCCAGAGCGGGGATCAGACCGGGAGCCAGGACGGCGGAGGGCGGGCATGAGCGCGCCGCTGGCCTTCGGTCCGTTCGTGCTGCTGCCCGATCGGCAGGTGCTGCTGCACGACGATCAGCCGGTGCGCATCGGCGGCCGCGCGCTGGAGATCCTGCTGCTGCTCGTCCAGCGTCCGGGCGACGTCGTCAGCAAGCGCGAGCTGATCGAGCGCGTCTGGCCCGGCGCCGCCGTCGGCGACGGCAA
Organism: Rubrivivax sp.; assembly: GCA_004210455.1. Classification (GTDB taxonomy): domain Bacteria; phylum Pseudomonadota; class Gammaproteobacteria; order Burkholderiales; family Burkholderiaceae_C; genus Roseateles. The sequence goes on from SEFA01000026.1 coordinate 9,162, forward strand.
CCTCAAGGTCAACATGACCGTGCTGCGGCGTGCACTCGGCGACGGCCCGAACGCCAGCCGCTACATCGCGACGGTAACGGGGCGGGGCTATCGCTTCGTCGCGCCCGTTCAGGCCGGCGAGGCCGCCCTTCCATCGCCTGCGACCGCGTCACCGCCTGCGACCGCGTCGCCAGGTCCGGACGCGGCGGTCGCGGCGGCCGCGCGGGCCGCCGCCGCGCCGCGCCGCGACAACCTGCCCACGCGCGGCTCCCGCGTCTTCGGCAGGACGGACACGATCGCCGCGATCCGCAAGGACCTCGACCGCTCGCGGCTGGTGTCGCTGGTGGGCGCGGGCGGCATCGGCAAGACCACCGTGGCGCTGGCCGTGGCGGAGCAGGTGCGCGACAGCTTCTCGCACGGCGTCTGGCTGATCGATCTGGCGCTGCTGAAGGACGGCGCGCTGGTGCCGGATGCCATGGCGACGGCGATCGCCACGACGATCGGTCTCAAGGCGCACTCGATGAACATGCTGGCGCCCCTGTGCGAATCGCTGCGGGATCGCTCGATGCTGCTGGTCCTCGACAACTGCGAGCACGTGATCGCTGCCGCGGCCGCCTGCGTGAACCGGATCCTGGCGGAGACGACCGGCGTGCGTCTCCTGGTCACGAGCCGCGAACCGCTGCTGGTGAGGGGCGAACGCGTCCGCCGCCTGCCCGGCCTGGCGGCGCCGGCCGCGTCCGACCACCTGAGCGCGGCGCAGTCCCTGGCCTTCCCGGCGATCCAGCTTTTCGTCGAGCGCGCGACCGAGCGGATGGAATCGTTCGCGCTCAGCGACGGCGACGCGCCGCGCGTGGCGGAGATCTGCCGCCGGCTGGACGGCCTGGCGCTGGCCATCGAATTCGCCGCGACGCGCGTCGATGCCTTCAGCGTCGGCGGGCTGCTGCGGCAGCTGGACGACCGCTTCAGCCTGCTGCAGGGCCGACGTGCCGGACCGGAGCGGCAGCGGACGCTGACGGCGACGCTGGACTGGAGCTACGGCCTGCTGTCGGAGGCCGAGTCGGCGCTGCTGCGCGCGGTGTCGGTCTTCGCGGGAGGCTTCGACGGCGAAGGCGCCGCGGCCGTCGCGGGCGTCTCACCGGAGGCCGCCGCCGAGGGGCTCTCGCATCTGGCGGCCAAGTCGCTGCTGGCGTCCCACCGCGATGCGTCCGGCGTGGGCTACCGGCTGCTGGAAACCACGCGCCGCTACGCCACGGCGCGTCTGCGCGCGGCGGGCGAGGAGGCGGACATCCGTCAGCGCCACGCGCGGCAGGTCTGCGCGACGCTGGAGCGCGCCGGCGACGAGTGGGCCAAGCGCCCCGCCGGCGAATGGACCGCCGCCTACGGCGGCGTCATCGACGACCTGCGCGGCGCCCTGGACTGGACCGGCGCCGACCCGGCGCAGCGGTCCTTGCGGATCCGCCTGACCGTGGCAGGGCTGCTGCTCTGGAACCACTTCTCGCTGACGGCCGAGTGCCGCCGCCATGCCTCCGCGGCGGTCGAGGAACTCGAGGCCGCCGGGCTGACGGGCACTGCCTTCGAGATGAAGCTCAAGCTGTGGCTGGGCGGCTCGCTGATGTTCACGGCCGGGCTGCATCCGCAGGCGATGGCCGCTTCCCGCCGCGCGCTGGCGATCGCGCAGCAGCTCGGCGACTCGGACCACCACCTGCGCTGCCTGATCATGATCGGCATCCATCAGCTCTTCACCGGCGCGCACCGGGAGGGCCTGCGCACGCTGGAGGCGTTCATCAGCGTCGCCGCGCGCAGCGACGTGTCGGTGCTGCCCGAGGGCGAGGTGCACGTCGGCATCGGCGAGCTCTTCCTCGGACGGATCGACAGCGCCCGGCGCCGGCTGGAGAACCTGCAGCGGCGCGACCTGCGCTACTTCGGCTCGTATGTCGTGCGCTACCTGTCCGACCCCGTCATCCTGGTGCGCAGCGTGCTGAGCCAGGTGCAATGGCTCAACGGTTCGGCGGACGCGGCGCTGCGCACCGCCGAGGTCGTGCAGGGCAATGCGCGGTCGCTGGGCCACGAGCTCTCACTGAACAACGTCCTGTCCTACCTCTGCCCGGTCTACTTCTGGAGCGGGGCATACGAGCGCTGCGAACAGTGCGTGGCCCTGCTGGAGGAGCACGTGACGCGCAACGGACTGGTCGCGCGGCGGCCGGTCGCCCGCTTCTTCCGCGCGGCGCTGCTGCACGTGCGAGGCGACCCGCCAGGTGACGGGGCCGGCGTCGCGTCCGGAGCCGCGCCTGGCGCTTCCACGGCCGCCATCGACGGACTCCGCGCCGCCATCGAGGACTTCCGGGCCATCAACCACCACGCGCGCATGCCCTACTACCTGAGCGTGCTGGCGCAGGCGCTGGCCGATCGCGGCCGGCTGGACGAGGCGCTTGCGACCCTGATGTCGGCGCGCGAGGTGGCGTCGGCGAACGAGGAGGGCTGGTGCCTGCCCGAGGTGCTGCGCGTGCATGCGGCCGTCGAGCAGGCCCGGGGAGATGTCGACGCTGCGGAGCGCCTGCTCCGGGAGTCGATGGCGATGTCGTCGGCCAACGGCACCTTGGCCTGGCGGCTGCGCGCGGCCACCGACCTCGCCGCGCTGTGGCGGACGACATCGCGGATCGAGGAAGCGCGGGTGCTGCTGCAGGGCGCGCTCGGCGAGTTCAGCGAGGGATTCGGGACCCGCGACCTGCGCGTCGCCGCCGGGCTGCTGTACGCGCTCGGCTGAGCGGCGCGGGCCGCGGGTCGATGGTCGAGGGTCGCGGACCCGGCGGCCTTACTTCGCCTTCACGTTGCGCTTCAGGAAGTCGCGCATCAGCTCGGCGATCCGGGCGCCTTCTTCCTCCAGCGCGAAGTGGCCGGTGTCGAGCAGGTGCAGCTCCGCCTTGGGCAGGTCGCGCAGGTAGGGATGCGCGCCTTCGGCGGGGAAGATCTTGTCGCCCTTGCCCCAGACGATCAGCATCGGCGGCTGATGCTTGCGGAAGTAGGCCTGCCACGACGGGTACAGCGGCGGGTTGGTGCCGTAGCTGTAGAACATCTCGAGCTGGATGTCCTTGTTGCCCGGCCGGTCCATGTAGAACTGGTCGGTGGCCGCGGCGTCGGGGCTGATGTGCGTCGCGTCCCGATAGCCTTCCGAGTACTGCCACTTCGTCGCGCTCAGTTCGAACAGGCCGCGCAGCTTGTTGCCGTTGGCGACGGACTTGTCGGCCCAGTACGCCTTGGCCGGCACCCAGAACGGGTTGTCCAGGCCTTCGTCGTAGGCGTTGCCGTTCTGGACCACGATCGCGCTGATGCGCTCCGGATGCGCGGCCGCGAGGCGGTAGCCGATGGGCGCGCCGTAGTCCTGCACGTACATCGCGTACTTCGTGGCGCCGACGGCCTCGGTGAACTTGTCGATCACCTTGGCCAGGTTGTCGAAGCTGTACTGGAACTTGTCCATCGGCGGCATGTCGCTCTGACCGTAGCCCGGATAGTCCGGCGCGATCACGCGATACCGGTCGGCCAGGCGCGGGATCAGGTTGCGGAACATCTGCGACGAGGTCGGGAAGCCGTGCAGCAGCAGCAGCACGGGCGCATCCTTGGGACCGGCCTCGCGGTAGAAGATGTTGAGACCGTCGACCTTCACGGTGCGATAGCTCACCGCCGCGGAGGCGGCGACGTTGTCGCCCTTGGCGGCGGCGGTGGTTGGAGCGGCATGGACGGCGTGCGGCGCGAAGGCCAGCAGCATCGAGGACGCCAGGAGCCAGGCGTGGGTGGAGTGCTTCATGAGAGTTCCCCTCAGGGGTGGATGAAGTCCCCCGAGGGGGACGGAAGAAACGCGGAAGACAGAACGGAGGAAGGGGCGGCAGGAGGAGCGGCAGGAGGAGCGGCAGGAAAGACGGAAGGACCGGTGTCGATCAGCCTTCGGTCGCGCCGAACATCGCGTTGGCGTAGGCGATGCCCACGCCGTACGCGCCGGCGAGCTGGCGCGCGATGCCGGTGGTCAGTTCGTAGGTCTCGGCGCGACCCCAGTCGCGCTGGAGTTCCAGCAGGTACTGCAGCGAGGTCATCGGCTGCGCGCCGGCCTGCACCATGCGGGCGACGGCGCGCTCGTGCGCCTCGGTGGTGACGTCACCGCAGGCGTCGGTCAGCACGCAGACCTCGAAGCCCTGTTCCAGCGCGGACAGGGCCGGACCCACGATGCACACCGAGGTCCACAGCCCCGCCAGCACCACGCGGGGCTGGCCGATGGCGTTGATGGCGCGGATGACGTTCTCGTCTTCCCAGCAGTTCATCGTGCTGCGGTCGATCAGTTCGTGGCGGGGGAAGGCGTCGGTGACCTCGTCGAACATCGGGCCGGAGAAGCTGCGCGCGGCGACCGTGGTGAGGAGGGTCGGCACCTGGAAGCCGGCGGCCGCGCGCGACACCAGGGCCGTGTTGTTGCGCAGGCTGAGGCCGTCGATGGACTGCGTGGCGAAGGCCATCTGGGCCTGGAAGTCGATCAGCACCAGGGTGTGATTCGACGGCGTGATCAGGCGGGATGCAGGACCGGCGTGAGCGGTGAGGGACATGGGTTCTCCTTGGAGACGGTGGGCGTTGCGGGATGAGCTTCCAGTCTCGACATCGGCGGTCGCGGCGCCAACGTTCTTGCGGCCATGAGCGACCTGTCCGTTCGGACAGGTGCGGGGTCGCTGGGGGCCGGCCGCGTGAGCAGGCCGCGTTCGGCGGCGATCCACAGCGCCTCGGTGCGGCAGCGCGCGCCGAGCTTGGAGAACAGCGTGCGCATGTGCGCCTTGATCGTGCCCACGGAGATCGCCAGCGAGCGCGCCATCTCCTTGTTGCTCTGGCCGCGCAGCACCAGCGAGAGCACCTCGCCTTCGCGCAAGGTCAGGCAGGGCTGGCCCAGCGTGTCGGCCAGGCGCAGCGTCGCGGCCGCGCAGAGATGGCGGTGACCCGCGGCCACCGCGCGGGTGGCGCGCACGATCTCGTCGACGCTGCAGCTCGCGAGCAGCACGCCGCGCACGCCCGACGCCACCGCGGCGCGCACGTCGAGCTCCTGGCCGTCCATGGCGACGATCAGGCGCTGCGGCCAGAGAGTCGCGACGGGGCCGACCGGGCCGATGGACCCGATGGACCCGATGGATCCGTTGGGGGCCACCACGGGCCGGAGCGCGCGCTCCGGGTCGAGGATGAGGACGTCCGGCGCGCGCGGGGGATCGCGCGCCGGATCCGTCCCTTCGAACGGCGGTCTCACCTCGAATTCCGGCCACGCGCCGAGGATCTGACGAAGCCCCGCTTCGACGACCGGTAGCTCGTGGGACAGCTCGATCACGATGGATCTGACGGACATCGCAGTGCTCCTCAAGCGGGTCGTGGACTCAGAGACCGAGCTCCGTCAGACCGGGGTGGTCATCGGGCCGGCGGCCGAGGTCCCAGCGGAACAGCCGCGCGCTCTCGTCGATGGGCAGGTCGTTGATGCTGGCGTGGCGGTGGGCCATCAGGCCGTTGGGCTCGAACGCCCAGTTCTCGTTGCCGTAGCTGCGATGCCAGGCGCCGTCGGCGTCGCGCCATTCGTAGGCGAAGCGCACGGCGATGCGGTGCTCGTGGAAGGCCCACAGCTCCTTGATCAGGCGGTATTCGGACTCGCGCTGCCACTTGGCGGTGAGGAAGGCCTGCACCTGTTCGCGTCCGCGCGGGAATTCCGAACGGTTGCGCCACACGGTGTCGACCGTGTAGGCCAGCGAAACGCGCGCGGGATCGCGGGAGTTCCATCCGTCCTCGGCGGCGCGCACCTTCTGCAGGGCGGTCTCGAGGGTGAAAGGCGGGAAGGGCGGTCGTTGTTCCATGAAGGTCTCCGGCGGGTTGCGGTGAGACCAGTATGGAAGTGGAGCGGCCGTTCAATGCGGCCGAGGGGGCGGTGTCTCACCCCGTTTGACCACGATTAACCGGAGCCGCGGGCGGCGCATCGAAAAGAGGCGCGCGGGAAGATCGACGCCGCGGAAGTCCGATGAAAACGGGCATCACGGCGTTCGCCGTGTCTCACGGTTCTTAACCGCAACTAACTCGACGACGTCCGGCGCAGCGACGACCATGACTGTCAGTCGTGCAAAGGCACGAGCAGGAGTGAATCATGGTTCGTGTCCAGTCCGGTCTCCCGAGAGTCGCCATCGATCACGAGGAACCGCTCCTCGCGATGGGCCTTCGTGCCGTGCTCCAACGCGCGAACACCGTGCAACTGGTCGATCCCGCGCAGGCGCGCGGGGAGCTCCCGGTGCAGGTGCTCGTCACCGACTGGTCGCAGGGCGTGCAATGGCTGTCGATGGATCGCGCCGATCCGGCGCGGGCCGGCAGCGTCCTGGTGGTGTCGTCGCAGGCGCGCGAGCAGCCGATGCTGTCGGCCCTGCGCCGCGGCCTGGGCGGCGTGCTGCTGGCGTCGGGCACCGAGTCGGAGCTGTTGCACGCGGTGGCGTCGCTCGCCGCCGGCCGCAGCTACGTCTGCGCCGAGGTGGCGCAGCGCGTGGCCGCCAACTTCTCGCGTGAGCCGCTGACCTGCCGGGAGGAGACAGTGCTGCAGCTGCTCGCGCGCGGGCAATGCAACAAGTCCATCGCGACCAACCTCGGCATCGCGCCGGGCACCGTCAAGAGTCACGTCAAGGCCATCCTCGGCAAGCTCGCGGCGTCCACGCGGACCGAGGCCGCGAGCATCGCCGCGGAACTCGGCATCGTCGAGTTCACCCGGTCGCCGCGGTTCCAGCTATCGTCGTTGAGCTGATCACCAGGAGCCTGTCATGGGACGAGCCTTTTCAGACCTCATGTTCACGCCAGGCGTGCGTGAGGTGCAGACCGAGCACGGGAGCCGCGAGCACTACGCGTCCTTCGACGACCTGCCGGACCGGCACGATGCGTTGACGCCGCGCGAGGCGCAGTTCATCGCCGAGGCCGACCACTTCTTCCAGGCGACGGTGAGCGAGACGGGCTGGCCCTATGTCCAGCACCGGGGCGGTCCCAAGGGGTTCCTGAAGGTCATCGACGCGCGCACGATCGGTTTCGCGGACTTCCGCGGCAACGTGCAGTACCTGAGCGTCGGTTACCTGCGGAGCGACGACCGCATCTCGATCATCCTCATCGACTATCCCAGCCGGCGCAGGCTGAAGCTGATCGGCCGGGTGCAGCTGGTCGAGATCGGCGAGAGCGCGCAGGGCGACGCGGCCATCGACGCGGTCAGCGATCCCGCGTATCCCGCGGTGGTCGAGCGCGCCTTCCTGATCCGCATCGAGGGCTGGGACTGGAACTGCCCGCAGCACATCACGCGGCGCTACACCGAGGCTGAGGTCGAGACGCGGATGGCGCCGCTGCGCGCGGAGGTGCTGGCGCTGAAGAAGCAGGTGAGCGAGTTGACGGCCGCTGCCTCGAAGGAGGCGTCCGCGCCGACGCAGACGCAGACACCGACGGACCGGCCGGTCTGACTGACTGACTGACTGACTCAACCCACACTGCGCCGGGGCGTGCTGCGCACAGTCGACGCCGCGTCGCGAATCCTATTGCCGTCCGCGCGTCTCTTGTCACCGAGGACTGTTCCTCGCTGAAGAGATCGTCAATGTCAGACAGAAGAAGCTTCCTGGCCGCCGGCGTCGCCACCGCGGCCGCCGTCGTCCCGCTCGCACCGACGGGCGCGGGGGCGGCCGCCACCGCCACCGCCACCGCCACCGCCGTTGCGCGAGCCACCTCCGACATCGCCGCCCGCGTGCCGGACGGCCTGAACCCCGTGGGGGTGCGCACGGCCGGCGTGCGGCTGGTGCCGGTGGTCGGCGGCAAGTACAAGGTCTGGACCCGGCGCGTGGGCAGCGGCAAGACCAAGATCCTGCTGCTGCACGGCGGCCCGGCCTTTTCTCACGAGTACCTGGAAGCGATGGCCGCCTTCCTGCCCGAGGCGGGCTACGAGATCTATTTCTACGACCAGCTCGGCGTGAACAACTCCGATCAGCCCGAGGATCCGGCGCTGTGGACCCTGCCGCGTTACCTGGAGGAAGTGGAAGAGGTGCGGCGCGCGCTCGGGCTGGATCAGTTCGTGCTCTTCGGCCATTCGTGGGGCGGCGTGCTGGCGATGGAGTACGCGTTGAAGCATCCGCGGGCGCTCAAGGGCCTGGTGATCTCCAACATGGTCGCCGGCATGAAGGCCTACCTGAAGCGCGTCAACCATCTGAAGGAGACCTTGTTGCCCGCGCCGCTGCTGCAGCGGGTCAACGCGCTGGAGGCGGCCCGCGACTTCGAGAACCCGGACTACGAGCGGATCATCCTGGAGCACCTGTATTCGAAGGTCATCTGCCGCCTGGATCCGTGGCCGGATGCGTTGATGCGCAGCTTCAAGCATCTGAACAAGGCCATCTACGTGCAGATGCAGGGCCCGAGCGAGTTCGAGGTCAGCGGCAACCTGAAGGACTGGGAGCGCTGGGACCAGCTCAAGGACATCCGCACCCGCACGCTGCTGCTCGGCGCGCAGCACGACACCATGGATCCCGAAGACATCCGCCGCATGGCGCGGCTGATGCCGAACGCGAAGGCGGCGATCTGCCCGAACGGCAGCCACCTCGCGATGTGGGACGACCAGGCGGTGTACTTCGACCACCTGCTGCGCTTCCTGGCCACGCTCTGAGCCGTCCCACTTCCACGGCCGCCGACCCTCACCCCCACCCTCTCCCGCAAGCGGGAGAGGGAGTCCGACCGGCGCTCTTCTCCCCCCCCTTTCCCCTTGCAGGGAGGCATTCTTCTTACGCCTCTCCCGCTTGCGGGAGAGGGCAGGGGTGAGGGGCGCGCGCAGCGCGCGGGGTCTAGGCAGTCATGCGGCGCCGGTCGGATCAGCGCGTCGGGCGCCGGACGACTGTCCGATCCAGGAAGTCAAGCATTCGGCGCGCGACCTCGTCGCCATGGGAGACGAGGGCGAAATGCCCGGCGCCTTCGATCAGATGGATCTCGGCCTGAGGCAGATCGCGCTTGAACGCCTGCGCGCCGGCCGGGAGGAAGAACGGATCGTTGGCGCCCCACACCGCCAGCAGCGGCGGACGGTGCTCGCGGAAGTAGGCGTGCAGCGCGTCGTACTGCTTCAGGTTGGAGCGGTAATCGAGCAGCACGGCCAGCTGGATGTCTTCCTGCCCCGGACGGTCGAGGTACTGCTGGTCCATCAGGTACTGCTCGGGAGGAATGCGCGTCTGCTCCTTCACCCCTTCCAGATATTGCCAGGTCGTCGTGGGCAGCTTGAAGAGGCTGCGCAGGGGCTCGCGATTCGCGGGCGACGGGTCCGCCCAGAACTTGCGCATCGGATCCCAGCCCGGGCTCAGGCCCTCTTCATAAGCATTGCCGTTCTGCGACACGATCGCGGTGATCCGCTCGGGATGCGCCACCGCGAGCCGCCAGCCGATCGGCGCGCCGATGTCGAAGACATACAGCGCATACCGCGCGAGCCCGCGCGAGTCGGCGAAGCGGTCGACGACATGGGTCATCTCCTCGAAGGTGTAGCCGAAGGCGGCGCCGCGCTTCATCTCGGTCAGGCCGTAACCCGGCAGGTCGGGCGCGACCACGCGATAGCGCGTCGCGAGCTTGGGGATCAGCTCGCGGAACAGATGCGACGAGGTGGGGAAACCATGCAGCAGCAGGATCGCCGGGGCATCGGCCGGACCGGCCTCCCGATAGAAGACGCGATGACCGTCGATATCGGCGAAGTCGTGGCGCACCACGATTGGCGCGGACGGCGCCGATGCGAGCGATGCCGGCGATGACCGCGATGACTGCGATGACTGCGATGACTGCGATGACTGCGATGACTGCGATGGTGCTGTTGATGTCGCGGCCGCATCCTGCGGCGTCGCGGCGCATGCGGTGCCGACGGACAGCATCAGGGTGATGGCCAGTCGGCGCGTCCAGCGGGAAGGGAGCAGTGAACTCGAAGAGGGAGGCGTGATCGCGCGCATGGGCGTGTCCTTTCAATTGGGGCGCCGAGGTCGAGATCGAGATCGAGATCGAGATCGAAGGCGACGCGGCGGGGTGAAGGTAGCGCCTTGACTGGGGACGGGTCGTAGGGTCTGGTTAAGCGTGGTCAAAACGGGCCCAAGGCGCGTGTCATCCGGGCCCGCGGGTGCCTCCGCGCGGCTACCGTGACGACCATGGATCGCTCTGAATGGAATGCCCTGGTGGCTGCGGCGCATGGCGGCGATCGCCCGTCGCTGGAGAAGCTGCTGCGCCGCACCCGCGCCGACGCGCGCCGATACGCGATGCAGCACTGCCATGCGAGCGACGTCGACGACGCCGTGCAGGAGACCTTGCTGATCGTGGCGAGGAAACTCTCCACGCTGCGGATCATTGCGGCCTACTCGGGCTGGCTGCTGCGGGTGGTGCGACGCGAATGCTGCCGGCTCGCGCGCAGGCAGCGCGACCATGAGGTCTACGACGACGAATCGCCGTTGCAAGGTCTTGAGGACCGTCAGGTCCGGCAAGCGAAGCAGGACGACGCGCTCCGGGATTCGCTCGCCGAAGCGATCCAAGCCTTGCCCGGGCATTACCGCGAGGTGCTGCTGCTGCGCGATGTCGAGGGGCTCGCGCTGTCGGAGATCGCCACGCGACTGGCCCTGACGATCCCGGGTGTGAAGAGCCGCCTCCATCGTGCACGCGCGCGGACGCGAGAGCATCTCGCGCGCAGTCATCCGGAGCTCTCGGGAAAGGCGTGAGGGCTCGGACGCAAGCTGCGACTGAGCGGCGCACGCCGGCTGTGTGCAGCGGGTGATGGAAACGTCTCCCCTCTGGAGGATTCGACGCGAGCGTGGACGACGGATATTGCGCGCAGGCCGCAAGCCCGTGTGTCGCTCCCCGACCGCGCCTCAACCATCGCTCCACCCTCGCTGAACAAGGAGTTCGCCATGTCCTCGCCTCACATCCTGCTGGTCCACGGTGCCTGGTCCGACGGCTCCGCCTGGCGCAAGATCATTCCCACGCTGCTCGGCCGCGGCCATCGCGTCACGGCGGTGCAGTTGCCGCTGACCTCGCTGGCCGACGACGTCGCCGCGACGCAGCGCGCGGTGGATCTGGCGGGCGGGCCGGTGCTGCTCGTCGGGCACTCGTACGGCGGCGCGGTCATCTCGAACGCGGGCAGCGCCCCGTCGGTGATCGGACTCGTGTACGTCGCGGCTTTCGCGCCGGACGTCGGCGAAGCGGTGGGCGAGCTGGGCAAGGACTTCCCGCCCCCGCCGGGACTCGCCGAGCTGCGCGCCGACGCGGATGGCTTCCTGACGATGACCGCGGCGGGCATCGCGGAGAACTTCGCGCAGGACCTGCCTCAGGCGGAGGTCGGCATGCTGCACGCCGTGCAGACGCCGACACATGCCTCGGCGTTCTCGGCGAAGAGCAGTCGTGCCGCGTGGAAGACGCGGCCCTGCTGGTACGTCGTCGCGAGCGAGGACCGGATGATCCAGCCGCGCCTGCAACGCAGGTTCGCCGAGGCGATGAGCGCCAGCACGCTCACCTTGCCGGCGAGTCATGTGCCGATGCTGTCCCATCCGGGCGAGGTCAGCGAGTTCATCGACCGCGCGGCGCGGCAACTGCGGGATCGGCAGGAGGAGAAGTCGGCCGCGCACTGAGGGTGCATGAGCGGATCGTGCTGTCGCCAGCAGGATCGATCAGTGACTGTCCAGGACCGAATCGCCAACATCCCCCCGTTCGAACGCACCCCCGCTGCGGAGATCGGCTCGCCGATCGGCATCCGCCCGGCGCGTTGCGCTCTCCAATCCAACGGCGGGGGAATGACAGTGAAGCTGAAGCGACGGAACGCATTCATGGTGGTGCTCGGCCCGGCCGGCGGCATGGACGGCCACGTGGTGTACGGCGCTCAGGACTGCAGCCCGCTGTCACCCGCGTTGCCCACGTTGCCCGCGCTGCCCGCGTTGCCCGCGTTGCCCGAGATACTGCCCGCGTGGTCGCCGATCAAGCAGTTCGGCGGCTATCACACGGCTCGATGAACGTCGCCAGGGTTCTGTGTCCCCGTGATGATCGGCAATCTCGAAGTCAGTCCCGCGAGCCCGCAGGAGGCCGATCCCGTGTTCGCCGATGTCATCGTCGTGCATCGCCATCCGCTCTTGCGGGCGGGGATCGCGACGGCGCTGTCGTCGGCGTCGATGCGCTGCGATGCCAGCGGCACGGTCGTGCCCGGACCGACCGTTCGAGGCTGTCCGAGACTGCTCGTCGGCGATCATGACGACGCCGTGTTTGCGCTGCTGGCGCCGCGCGCCGCCGACGTGCCGGCCGTCGACGTCCGTCCGCATTGGCTCATCGTCACCTCGACGGTGACCAGCAGGCGGGTGCGCGTGGCCATGGCCGCCGGCGCGACGGGATACGTCCATGCCTCGTGCACGCTGGAGGAGCTTCGGGAAGCCGCGTGCACGGTCGCCGCGGGTCGTCGCTACCTGTGCCGCACGGCGGCCGCCGCCGTGGCCGAGGGCTGGCCGGGCGACGCCCTGACGCCGCGCGAATTCGACGTGCTCACCATGCTCTGTGTCGGCCTGGACAACAAGTCCATCGGCCTTCGATTGGGCATCGCGCCGGGAACGATCAAGACGCATGTGAAGACGCTGCTGCACAAGTTGAACGTCAACAGCAGGACGCAGGCCGTCATCGAAGCCATGCGTCGCGACCTGCTCGACGAATGGCCGACCGACCCGGCGCGTTCCTCTTTGCGCGACACAGTGTGGCAGTCGCCGGGGCTATAAACATTCGATTCGCACTCCTACCATCGCCGCTTCAGGTGTGACGGGCGCCGCCATCGACGGCGGGACAGGCCCGTGCCATCACAGCACGGAAGGACGATGAATGTTTGATCTGCATGGCAAACGCGCCCTGGTGACCGGGGGCTCCCGCGGCATAGGCGCCGCCATCGCGCAGGCACTGGCCGAACACGGGGCCGATGTCGCTTTCACCTACGCCCGCTCGGAGAGCAGGGCCGCCGCGGTGGTGAAGTCCATCGAGGCGACGGGCCGCCGCGCCGTCGCCCTCCAGGCGGACAGCGCCGACCCGCAGGCCATCGCGCGATCGGTGGCCGACACGGTCTCCGCGCTCGGCGGGCTGGACATCCTGGTCAACAACGCGGCGGTCGGACTCGACGGCCTGATCGCCGACCTCGACCTCGACGCGTACCAGGCCATGATGGATGTCAACGTGCGGGGCCCGGTGCTGTTCTCCAAGGCCGCCATCCCGCATCTGGGCGCTGGCGGACGCATCGTCTCCATCGGCTCGGGCCTGGCCGAGCGCGTGCCGTTCCCCGGCGTCACCGCCTATGCCATGTCCAAGGCGGCGCTGCTCGCCCTGACCCGCGGGCTTTCGCGCGAGCTCGGTCCGAAAGGCGTCACCGTGAACCTGGTGCTGCCGGGATCCACCGACACCGAATCGAATCCGGCGGACGGCCCCGCCGCCGATTTCCAGCGGGGACTCACCTCCCTGGGACGTTTCGGTGAACCGCGGGAAGTCGCGAATGCGGTGGTCTTCCTCGCCAGTCCCGCCGCGAGCGTGATCACGGGCGCGGTCCTCGCCGCGGACGGCGGCGCCATCGCCTGATGGGCCCGATCGCGCCCACGGAGGAATCACGCGTTGGACATTGAAGAGTTCCAGACCTTTGTCGAGGTCGCCGACGCCGGCGGCGTGTCGCCCGCCGCGCGGCGACTGGGGGTCGCGAAGTCCGTGATCAGTCGCCGGCTTCAGCGCCTGGAGGCCCAGCTCGGCGCGCAGCTGCTGGCGAGAACGACGCGCGGCGCCGCGCTCACCGAAGCAGGGACGGCGTTCCGGGATTACGCCGCGCGCATCGTCGCCGAGTACGAAGCGGCCACCGATGCCATCCGTCCCGCCGGCGATCTGCGCGGCCGATTCCGCATCGCCGCGCCGATCTCCTTCGGACCGACGCACCTCGCGCCCGTGCTGGCGGAGATGGCGAAACGCCATCCCCAGCTGCATCTCCATGCCAACTACAGCGACCGCACCGTCGACCTGATCGGCGAGGGTTACGACTGCGGCATCCGCGTCGGGCATCTGCAGGATTCGGCGCTGATCGCGCGGCGCGTGGGCAGCATCCACGGCAAGCTCGTGGCCAGTCCGGCGTACGTGGCGGCGCACGGCGCGCCGGAGACGCCGGACGAGCTGCTGAATCATCAGTCCCTGATGCAAGGCACGGAGAGTTGGCGCTTCATGGACGGCGACAAGGCCATCACCGTCCATCCGCAAGGACGCTTCAAGGCCGACAACCCCATCGCGCTCGCCGCCGCGGCGGTCGCGGGCATCGGCCTGGGTTATCTGTCCGACACCGTCACCGATGAACACATCGAGCGGGGCGCGTTGGTGCCGGTGATGACGCGTTTCCCGCCGCAGCCGGCCGGCATCTATGTGATCCGCTCCCGGAGCCAGCACCCCACGCGAAAGATCCGGGCGTTGATCGAACTTCTCGTGGAGTGGCTGGATCCCTCCCACTGACGCAGATCGCCAGGAAACACCGCGCTTTCAGACTGCCCATCGCATCTTCAGACAGTGCATCGCTCCGGGTCGCTGGACATACTGGTCGCGCAATGACACGCGCCGTCCATTGCCGCGAAAGCGCCAGGCGCCATGGCCATCCGAGGAGACCTGATGCGATCCGAATCCCCCGTCGCCGAGGCGGCGGCCTATCCCGTGGGACTGGTCTTTGATGTGTCATTCAAGGAGTTTTCCGTCCGGCTGAGCGTCCTTGCCGCCGACAGGCTCCGGTTCGAGATCGCCGACGGTCCTTTCGCCAAGACGGAAGAGGTCGCGATCGTCGCCACCCCGATCCGTCCGGGACTGTTCCTCGTGAGCTGGATCGAGCACAGCGGCGCCACGGTGGTGCACGTCGAGGACTTCGCGAGCGGACAGCTGCATTCGCAGGCCACGCTGCCGGACGGCACCTTCCTCCGCATGGCGGGACCGCTGCGCGTCGTCGACGCGGGGAGTCATTGAATGAGCGGCAACATCGAACACAACAAGGCGCTGGTCCTCGAAGCGATGACGGCCTTGTTCCAGCGCCGGGACGCCTCGGCGGTCGAGCGCCTGTACGCACCCGACTACATCCAGCACAACCCGTCCATTCCTCAAGGGCGCGAGGCGCTGGCCGGGCTGGTGGCGCAGCTCCCGTCCGATCTCTTCTATGAGCCCGGCCTGATGGTCGCGGAAGGCGCCTACGTCGCGATCCACGGCCGCATCCGCGGCTGGGCGCCGACGCCGCAGGTCGTGGTCGACCTCTTCCGCATCGAGAACGGCCTGCTGGCCGAGCACTGGGATGTGCTGCAGGACGAGGTCACCACCGACACCACGCAGTCGGGCCTCTCGATGTTCTCGCCGGACGAGCGCACGACGCAGCTGCAACGGCAGCCCACATCGTTCGCTTCGCCGCAGGTCGGCATCGGCAGCTCCGCCGTCAACGCCAACGCCAACGCAAATGCAAATGCCAACGCCAATGTCGAAGCCGCCGACTACGACGGCCTGATGCAGGCCAACCTGACGCAGGTCTTCGGTGAGCGGGACGCCGGCAGGCGTCTGGTGGCGATCCGGCGCATCTACGCCGCCGACGCGCTGCTGAACGAGCCTCACGCGACGGTCCAGGGCCATGCGGCGATCAACGACGCCGTGTCGGCGCTGCTGGTCGAGCTGCCGCCCGACTTCGCGTTCCGTGCCCGTGGCAAGGCAATCGGGCATCACGGCATCGGCGTCCTGCAGTGGGCATCGGGCCCGCGCGACGGCGCGGTCGCGGTCACCGGCATGGACGTCGCCCGGTTCCAGGGCGGACGCATCCAGTCCCTGTCCGTCTTCCTCCATCCCTCTCCCGACGCGTGAGCGTCAGCACCTTCAAGGAGTTTTCCATGGCCAAGACCGGTCTCCCCGCGCTGCTTCGTCCCGAAGACAGCATCGTCGTCCTGATCGACCATCAGCCCTACCAGTTCGCGAATCTCCACAGCCATGAGCCGACGATGATCACCAACAACGTGATCGGCCTGGCCAAGGGCGCGAAGGTGTTCAATGTCCCGACCATCCTGACCACGGTGATCGAGGAGCGCGGCGGCTACCTGATCAAGGGGCTGCAGGACGTGTTCCCCGATCAGAAGCCGATCAACCGCACCTTCATCAACACCTGGGAGGACCCGGCGGTCACCGACATCGTGAAGAAGAGCGGCCGCAAGCAGCTGATCCTGGCCGCGCTGTGGACGGAAGTCTGTCTCGCGATGCCGGCCATCCAGGCGCTGGGCGAGGGCTACGACGTGTTCGTCGTCACCGACGCTTCCGGCGGCGTGTCGGCGGAGTCGCACGACATGGCCGTGCGCCGCCTGGTGCAGGCGGGCGCCGTGCCGATCACATGGATGGCGGTGGTCGCCGAATGGCAGCGCGACTGGGCGCGCGAGGCGACCGCGGTCCCGCTCACGGAAGTGATCCGCGACCACGGCGGCGCCAGCGGCATCGCCTACGCCTGGGAAGTCCAGCTGCTCGAATCGGCGGCCAAGGGCGCGAAGGCCGGCAAGGCAGGCGTGTAAGGGTCAGGCCGTGCCAGCGGGAGACACATCGACAGGGAGCCCTCATGAATGCCTTTGAAGCACTGCAGGGCCCCGTCGACGCGGTCCCGCGCCGCGTGAGCCTCCGGACGCGCGGCCACATGCATGGCCCGATCACCCGGCTGATGAGTCCGTCGGACCTCGGTCACACGCTCAAGCCGTTCGTGTTCCTCGATCTCTTCGACATCGACCTGCACGACCCGCGCGCCGGTTTCTCCATCCATCCGCATTCCGGCCTCGCCACCATCACCGTCATCGTGGACGGCGATCTGCGGTTCGACGATCCGACCGACGGCACGGGGCATATCGGCTTCGGCGGCTTCGAATGGATGCGCGCCGGCGGCGGCGTCTGGCACGGCAAGGAGTTGTCCGGCGGACGGTCGCCGCGGGCCCGGGGTTTCCAGCTCTGGATCGCGCTGCCGCCGGCACTGGAACAGGCGAAGGTCGAGAGCCAGTATGTCGAGGCGCCGCGCGTGCCGACGGCCGGTCCCGCGCACGTGATCCTCGGCAGCTATGGCGGCGCACGCAGCCCCGCGCGATCGCCCGACGGCGTCACCTACCTGCTGGTCCGGCTGGCGGCCGGCGCCGCCTGGACCTTCGTTCCGCCGGACGGGCAGACGGTGGGCTGGCTCGCGGTGGCCAGCGGTCGCCTGGTGGGCGAGACGACGGCGGAAGAGGGCCAGATGGTCCTCTTCGATCCGTCGGCCCAGCCCATCGCGCTGCAGGCCGGTGCCGACGGGGAGGTCGTGTTCGTGATCGGCTCCGCCGTGCCGCATGCGCATGAACTGCATCTGGGCAACTACTCGGTGCACACGTCGGCGGAGGCGCTCGTCCAGGGCGAGGCCAACATCGAGCGTCTGCGCAAGCTGCTGATCGCGGCGGGTGATCGACGCAACGACAGCGGGTCCATCCCGGTCTTCAGCGAGTAGGCGATCCGCGACCACTCACGAGAGGGAGCCGAATGCTCGACAAGAAGCAGTATCACGAGGTGCTTCTCGGCCTCAAGGCGATCGCCACCATCGAGGCGACGCACAAGAGGCTGACGAAGATCGAGACCCTGACGCAGGACGCGCAGCTCAAGGCTTTGCTGAAGCCCTGCCTGGAGCTGCAGCACAAGGCCTTCGTCGTGGCGCAGATCCGCAAGCTGCAGGGGCAGAAGAGCCAGTTGAACCTCGGCGTGGCACCGTACCGGGAGCTGGCCGCCTACTGTGAACGCTGCATCGCCTCGGCGACGCCCGAGTGGCAGATCATCGCGACGCAGAACGGCTGGAAACGCTGAGGCCGTCGCCCGTCACCTCGTCGCCACGAGGTTGGGCGTCTGGTCGAAGTACTCGCGCAGCAGGTCGGTCAGCACGCGGATCTTGCGCGCGGGATGCGAGCCCGGCGCGCGCACCACGTAGGCGCCGGCCGTCCGCAGCGGGTAGTTCTCCATGATGGGCACCAGGGCGCCGGACGCGAGATGGCTGTGCGTGAGGCCGTCGGGCAGATACCCGATGCCCAGCCCCGCGACGGCTGCGGCCGCCAGCGCTGTCCCGTTGTCCGCCTTGAAGCGGCCTTGCGGACGCACCGTGACGATCTGGTCGCCCTCCATGAAATGCCAGCTCTCGGTGCCTTGCATGAGCGCTTCATGCGACAGGAGTTCCGTCGGATTCGTGGGCGCGCCGTGCGCCGCGATGTAGTCGGGGCTCGCCACCAGCTTCGCGTGGATGGACCCGAAGCGCGTCGCGATGAGGTTGGAGTCCGGCAGGTAACCGACCCGGATCGCACAGTCGTAGCCCTGCGTGATGAGATCGGCGAAGTGGTCGCTGTAGCAGGTCTGGATGTGCAGCTGCGGATGCCGGCGCGCCATCTCCGCCAGCACCGGCGCGAAGTGCGTCGGGCCGAAGGACAGCGGCGCGGTCACCCGCAGTCGCCCGCGCAGGTCACCGGCCGGCAGGACCGTCTCCCGGGCGATGTCGAGTTCCGCGCAGATCCGGGCCGCGTAGTCCCGGAAGGTCAGCCCCGCTTCCGTGAGCGCCGCGCCGCGCGTCGTGCGCGCCAGCAGCTGCACGCCCAGGTCGGCCTCGAGCCGCGCGAGGCGCCGGCTGACGATGGATTTCGCGACCCCCAGGCGAAGTGCGGCGGGGGTGATCCCGCCCGCGTCCGCCACTTCCACGAAGGTTCTCAGCTCATCCATGTCCATGTCGCGTTCCTCGTTGTGCAACACAGCTGCACGTGCAGCGGGACTACCGTACCACGGAGAGGAATGCGAACATCTTTGGATGTCCAGCCCGCCGCCCGAGCTTCCCGAGAACCTGCTGGACCGGAGGACCGCCAGCCGCGCGTGGAACGGGGTGCAGGTCGATCTGACCGAGTTCACCTGCGCGGGACGCGTGCTGCATCAGATGCCGCATGGGCCGGAGACCCGGCTGGGCGTCATCGTGGAGGAAGTGGGCCGCGGCCGCTGCGAGCCGCGCCTGAACGCGAACACGCCGTGCGCGGTCGACTACAAGCCGCGCCACATGCACTTTGCGCCGGCGGGGATGGAACTCTGGGGTTACTCGGCGGACGTCCGTTTCGTGAAGGACGTGAGCCTGAGCTTCGACATGCCCGCGCTGTGCGAGCGTCTGGAGATCCCCTCCGGTACGGCTCTGCTGGACGTGCCGCGATTGCGCTTCACCGATGACCGCGTGTGGACGTTGGCGAAGCTGCTGGGCGACGCCGTGGAGGATGCGGATCCCGGCGCCCAGCTGTACGGCGACTCGCTGATCGCGGCGATGGCGGCCCGGCTGCTGGAGCCGCCCAGGACCTCGGACAAGGCGGCGGCCGGGCTGTCGCCGCAGCAACTGAGGGATGCGATCAGCTTCCTGGATTCGCAGTTGCCGGCGCGCGTGGCCCTGTCGACCCTGGCCGCCTTGGCGGGCCTGTCCCAGTCGCACTACAGCCGCGCCTTCAAGGTGTCGACGGGCGTGGCGCCCTATCAATGGCAGCTGCAGGCGCGCATCGAGCGCGCGAAGGCCTTGCTCGTGGGCACCTCCAGCTCGCTGGAAGACGTCGCGGAAGCCACCGGCTTCGCGGACGCGGTGCACTTCGGCCGGACGTTCCGCAAGCTCACGGGCGCGACGCCCGCGGCGTGGCGCGTGGATCGGCTGACCTAGCCCGGCTGATCTGGCGCGGTTGATCTGAAGCGGCTCATGCGGCTCATGCGGCTTGACGCGATCTTCACGCGCCGCGCCCCGAAATGGCCAATCTGTGCGAAGAGGGGGAGTCGCCCGGCCGCCGGTGCGACTGCCGCTCGTCCTCTTCGCTTTAGTGAACTCATTCGTATGCAAAATCCGTCTATCTGAATTGGTACCGGTACCAATTCATTGAAAGCGGGGCATCGGCGAACCATCGATCGTCCCCGCACCAACAACGATCGGGATCGAACGGATGAATTTCAGGAGCTTGATACCGCGGAGCGCGGCGACGCTGTCGCTCGCGTTGCTGGGCGCGTGCGTGTGCCCGGGGCTGGCGTTGGCGCAGGAGACGCCGCAGCCGCAGCCGATCGACGCGGCGCTCGTCGCGCGGGGCCGGCAGTTGGCGGTCGCGGCCGATTGCGCGGCCTGCCACACCACGCCCAAGGGCGGCGCGCCTTTCGCCGGCGGCTACGCGATCGAGTCGCCCATGGGCGCGATCGTCGCGACCAACATCACGCCGTCGACGACGCACGGCATCGGCGGCTACACGCTGCCCGAGTTCCAACGCGCGCTGCGCCAGGGCGTGCGCCGCGACGGCACGCACCTCTACCCGGCGATGCCTTACACCGCGTATACCCAGCTGTCGGACGACGACACCGCGGCGCTCTACGCCTACTTCATGCACGAGGTGAAGCCGGTGGACCAGCCGGTGGCGGAGACGAAGCTGCCGTTCCCGTTCAGCGTGCGGGCCTCGATGGCGGTGTGGAACGCGCTGTTCCTGAAGGACGAGCGCTTCAGACCTGACCCCGGCAAGTCCGGGCAGGTGAACCGCGGCGCCTACCTGGGCAACGCGCTGGCGCACTGCAGCACCTGTCACACGCCACGCAACACCCTGATGGCCGAGGAGCTGGGCAAGCCCTTCCTGTCGGGCGCCAACGTCGGTCCCTGGTTCGCGCCCAACATCACCTCGGACCCGCGGCACGGGATCGGCGGGTGGAGCGACGATGAGCTCGTCCAGTACCTCCGGACCGGGCAGGTGCACGGCAAGGCGCAGGCGGCGGGCCCGATGGCCGAGGCGATCGAGCACAGCCTGCAGTACCTGCCCGAATCGGACCTCCGCGCCATCGTGGCCTATCTCAAGCAGACCCCGCCGGTGAGCGGCGGCACCGCATCGGGCGGCGGCGCCGCCCAGGGCGGTGGCACCGCGCGGCACGCGTTCGGCGAGGCGTCACACGATGAAGTCGCGCTGCGCGGCCTGAAGGACGTCGATCCCGGCTGGCGGGTCTTCAGCGCCAGCTGCGCGCACTGTCATCAGGAGAACGGCACCGGCACGTCGAACGGCGAGTACCCCTCGCTGTTCCACAACAGCGCGACGGGCGGCGACCGCGCCGACAACCTGATCGCCACCATCCTGCACGGCGTGGACCGCACGGTGGACGGCAAGCCGCACTTCATGCCGGCCTTCGGCGACGTCGCGTCCTTCACCGACCGCCTCAGCGACCAGGAAATCACCGATCTCTCCAACTATGTGCTCACCCGCTACGGCAACGCCGCGGTGAAGGTCAGCCTCGAGGACGTCCGCATCGCCCGCGCCGGCGGCCCCAAGCCCTTGCTCGCGACAGCGCAGCCCTTCATGGTCCCGGCCGGTGTGCTGGTGCTGCTGGTGCTGATCGCCCTCGTGCTGCGCCGCCGCCGCGCGAAGCGCGCGCGCCGCACCTTCTGAACGGAGTTCGACATGACGCCAGAACATGATTCCTCGTCGCCACGAGCGCCCGAGTCTGAGACCTCGACCGCGCTGACGCGCACCCTCTCGCGGCGCAGCCTGCTGGAGATGGCCTCGCTCGCCGGCACCGCGCTGGCGCTGGGCGGTGCCGGCCTGCTGGCGGCGCGCGAAGGCCTCGCCGCGGAAGTCGCCGGCGTGGCCGGGGCCGCCGGCTCTGCCCCTGCCACGTCCGCGGCCTTGCCGGTCGCCGACTTCCTGCGCCTCTCGGTCTTCCTGACCGGTGGGCAGCCGCTGGATGCCACGCTGGCCGGCCGCTACCAGGTGGCGCTGGCCAAACGCGATCCGCAGTTCGGCGACAGCGCCCGCGCGCTGCTCGCGCTGATCCGGTCCTCCCAGGCCGCGACCGTCGAGCAGCTGCTCGACGCGCCCGAGCTCAAGGACCGCCTGCGCGCGATGACGACGCAGATCGTCTCCGCCTGGTACCTGGGCATCGTCGGCCAGGACGCCGACGCCGAGCTGATCAGCTACGCCGAGGCGCTGATGTACCGCCCGACCAGGGATGTCCTGGTGGTGCCGACCTACGGCGCCGGCCCCGACTCCTGGGGCGACCAGCCGGGCGTGACCTCGCCTGTGACCCCGACCGCCACCCACGAAGGCAAGACCGCATGAGCACACAGTACGACGCCGACCTGATCGTCATCGGGTCCGGGGTGATGGGCGGGCTGATCGCCAGCCGCGTCGCCCAGGCGGGCAAGTCCGTCATCATTCTCGAAGCCGGTCCGCGCGTGCGCCGCGCGGACATCGTCGAGACCTTCCGCAACGCGCCGGTGAAGCTGTCGCTGGCCAACATGAAGCTGCAGGGCGCGGGCTCGCCGTTCCCGAATCCGCCGCACATCCCGTCGACCTACGGCGACTACCTGCGCCAGACCGGGCCGGTGTCCTATCCGACCAAGTACCTGCGCGTGGTCGGGGGCACGACCTGGCACTTCGGCTCCGCGCTGTGGCGCATGATCCCGAACGACTTCAAGCTCAAGTCCCTGTACGGTCGCGGCCGCGACTGGCCCATCGGCTACGACGAGCTCGAGCCCTACTACTGCCAGGCGGAAGCCGAATTGGGCGTGTCCGGCGTCGACGGCCAGGACGAGAGCGGCCACGGCGGCGAAGCCAGCCCGCCGCGCTCGCAGCCCTTCCCGATGAAGCCGCTCAACGAGCCCTACTTCATGAAGCGGGTGGCGGAGATGCTGAAGCCCGGCGGCTACCACCCGGTGATCGAGCCGCACGGCCGCGCCTCGCGGCCCTACGGCAACCGGCCGGTCTGCGCGGGCAACAACAACTGCAACCCGGTGTGTCCGATCGGCGCGAAGTACGACGGCTCGATGCACATCGACGTCGCGGAGCGCGCCGGCGCGAAGCTGCTCGACAACGCGGTGGCCTATCGCATCGAGGCGGGCCCCGACGGCAGGATCACCCGCGTCCATTACAAGAAGCCGGACGGCAGCTCACATGCGCTGACGGCGCGGCACTTCGTGCTGGCGGCCTACGCCATCGAAGGGCCGAAGCTGCTGCTGATGTCGACCTCGGAGAAGTACCCGAACGGCATCGCCAACTCCTCCGACCAGGTGGGCCGCAACCTGATGGGCCACACCGGCATCAGCATGAACATCATGATGAACGAGGACGTCTGGCCGGGGCAGGGGCCGACGGAGCTGCTGGTCTACCTGAACTACCGCGACGGCGCGTTCCGCAAGGACATCCCCAGCTACAAGACCAAGTTCCGCAACACCGTGACGACGCAGCAGATCGCGTCGGAGCTGCTGGCCAAGGGCGTGATGGGCGCCAAGCTGGACGAGGAGATCCGCAAGCGTTCGGCGCGCTCGCTGAACGTGGCGGTGGACTTCGAGACCGAGGCGCAGCCGCAGAACCGCATCGTGCCCAGCAAGACGCACAAGGACGCGATCGGCATCCCGGTGCCGGAGATCTATTACAGCGTCAACGACTACTGGAACGCCGGCCGCGACTTCGCGGTCAAGGACCTGGAGCGCATGGCCAGGCTGATGGACGCCGACGTCCTGAAGATGGACACCAAGCACCAGGACCGGCAGCACATCATGGGCACGACGCTGATGGGCGACGATCCGAAGGACTCGGTGGTGGACCGCGACTGCCGCACGCATGACCACCCCAACTTCTTCATCGCCGGGACGGGCGTGATGCCGTCGGCCTCGTGCATGAACCCGACGCTGACCGGTGCGGCCTTGAGCCTGCGCATCGCGGACACGCTGCTGAAGGAGATCTGAAGACGATCTGACGGCGATCCGGAGGCGCTCTAATCGGAGGATGCGAAATCCGTCGAAGACCGGAGCGGCCGGCGAAGCTGCCCCTGACCGGGAGGGCGAGGGCGACGAGGCCCCTCGGGGACGAGGGCGTCCGCGCGATCCCGGCAAGCGGGCCGCCATCCTGGCGGCGGCGCGCGAGCACTTCGCGGAGTTCGGCTTCGACAAGGGCAGCGTGGACCGGGTCGCGGCGGCGGCGGCGGTTTCCAAGGTCACGGTCTACAAGTACTTCCCGTCCAAGGAGGTGCTGTTCAACGCGGTGGTGAACGAGCCGCTGCGCCAGGCCTTCGACCTGGACCTGGCCGCGCTGGATCCGGCGACGCCGCAAGCCTCGCTGGAGAAGATCGCCGAGACCTACCTGGCGTTGATCACCGCGCCGGAGATCCTCGCCCACATCCGCCTGCTGCATGCGCGGGTATCCGTCTCGCCCGAGCTGGGGCAGGACTTCTTCGGTTCCGGCCCGGAGGCCCTCCTGCAGAAGCTGGCGCGCTTCCTGGATGCCTGCCGGAAGGCGGGCTCGCTGGAGATCCGCCACGCGCCGCAGGCGGCGGAGCAGTTCCTGACCATGGTGCGCGGCAACGAGCAGGCCCGGCTGTTGATGGGTCAACCGGCGCTGCGCGGCAAGGCGGCGACGCGGACGTACTGCCGTTCGTGTGTGAACGTGTTCGTCAGGGCCCATGCGCCATGATCCAGGACCTGTCGACCGGGGTCGTCGGGAAGCAAACGAAAAAGGATTTGGAAGAACCGCAATCTGTCGATGGCCAGCGACGCATGGACCGGGGCGCTGGTGAAGGCGCAGATGCCGGTCGTGACGGTGGCGCCCAACGACACGCTGCTGGAAAAGCTCAAGAGCAACATGCAGGAAGTGCGCGCGCGGCGGCGAGTTGTTGGCGTTCGCCGACGGCGATACGAAGATCGTCAGCGAGCCGGAGCGCCACGACCTCCGCATGCTGGAACACCACGGCGCACTGGGCCTGATTCTGCGCACGGTGCCGCTTCAGCTGCTGACGTATCACACGGCCTGCGCACGCGGGACGGACGTGGCCAAGCCGCATAACTTGGCGAAGAACGTGCCGGTGGAGTGATCCCAAGGGGAGGAGGGGCCATGCGGTCCACTCCAAGTCCACCATCTGCTGGCGATTCCCGGCCCCGGGCCTGCGAGGTCCACGAGAAGAAAGGATGTCGGAACGGCCGTATTCCGATGGCTCCAATCGTTCACGTCATCAAAAGAGCTATTGACCTGACCTTCCGCTCGACTTCCGCACAACGCTGCTGGCCCATTCTGATCGGCCTCCTCTCAGAGTAGGGGGTCTGCGCAGAGAGCTTTCTTGCACTGCCGCACCGCCATCAAGCTGCGTCTGCTGCTGGGCGCGGCAATGCGGGAGGGGGCACCGCCTTTGGAGGCACTAGAGCCGTATCCCCGATCGAAAGCTGGATGCTTCGCGTCATGAAGTACAGAAGTTTGCGGTCTGCGGTGAGGATGCCGGACATGAAGCCTTGGCCAAGCAGCGGGAGCAGTTGCGTGATGAACCGACGCTCGACGGCAACTTGGTCTTTGAGGCGCCAGACGAGAGAGCTCTGTCGGAAAAGCTCAAGCATGTTGTCAACAGACTTCGACGACATGAAGTGCCGCCAGAGAATGTCGTGGCACTTGTTGAACAGCCAATCCATGCGCTGATTAAACAAGTATGAATACGCTCGCGTGCAATCCAATAACGCTTCCTGAGTCAGTGAGCCCGTCTGATTCAAGGACAACTGCGCAAGCTCAAGAGATGCACGAATGAAGTTGTACGCTTCGTTCTCGCGGCGCGCGTTTTGCACAGCCTCCTGCAGGATAGCTTTCTTGCGCTCAGGGTCCTTGACTTTTGCTGCGCGCTCGATGGCTAGATTGTTGGACACGACGAACGCCTTACGCTTTATGGCTTCTTCTTGCAGGCGCAGCAGTTGGTTGTCTCGGTCTGCAAGATTTGCGTCGTCGTTTGAGATCGCGATGGCCTTGGCTTGGAGCCCGAGGTTAGTTTTCGGATCAATACGTTGGGCCCGCTGTGCGATGTCGACGATCTCAGCGCGGTCAACCTTGAGAGACTGACTTGCCAAGGCCAAGCCTAGGAGAACCTGCTGACGCATTGCTTTGGTCTTCGCAGTCTTCTCACAGATTTTAAGCAACTCGCGAGAACGTTCGCACTCGCCAATCATCCGCAACGCTTGTGCGTACTGAACCCGCGCCAGCTCTAGGTCAAGATCGACAACCAAGCCGGAGCGTTCATGCAACGGCAGTAGATCGTCATATAGGCCCGCAACGCTTCGATAGTGATCACCGGAGATCAATTGAGCGACAAATGCCGTCGCCAATGCAAGGGCCGTTTTGGCCTTAGAGGATAGACCACTACCAAGTGCTGCTCTTGTGGCGCGAAGGATCATCGTGCACGCATTGCCAATCTCCCGTGCGCTACACCGAGAGTCTTTAAATTTCAGATCCGCCGGCGTACGAATCCCTCGCAACTCCCATTCATCCCCAAAGTAAAGCGACAGGGCTTTCGAACTCAATGTCCTGAGCTCAGCATCGGAGAGGGATCGAATGATGTACTCGCGTACGGGTCGCCGTACAACTAGCGCGCGACCGTCCTCCGCGATCGAACCTTGATTGCCGATCAAACTCACGGAAACCGCCTCGACCAACGCAAGTTCGACCAGTCGAGTCGCGTGACCAGGGAAAAACGCGCGCGTGCCGAAGAAGCGTCGCACCCGTGCATACTGTTCTCCCTGAGGGAACATCGCCAGCACCTTGAGCAAGGCGTAGGCGCGGCTGCTGACGTCGTCTCTAGCCTCCGCGAGCTCTTGGATCGTCCTGGCCAAGCTTGGCGAGACGTCGCGGTTGACGATTTGCTTGCCAGCCACATCGGTGTCTATCTCAAGCAAATCCCGGAGGCCCACGACGTCCATTTCCTTGAGTGCGATGTCAATCTGGAAGGGGATACCGTCGGTGTGGCGGTGCAGCCGCCCGGCAGCATCAGGCTTGGTCAGGTGTGCGCCGCCCTTCGGGTGTGCTCCAAGGTACAGGGCCGTATCTGGCTCGTCCAATGCAGTCAGCTCAATTACTTGCAACGAGGTATCGCTTGGCGCCGACCGTGACCGAACGATCACGCAGAGTTCGGGGCAGTAGTCGAGGATGACCTGTACGAGTCCTTGTATCTGCTGCGCAATGGCAGAGGTGTCACCTGTCGCGCTAGCCACCTGCTCCAACTCCACATCGTCCAGAACGAGAATCGCCTCACCTTCGTCCGCCAAGCCCGAGCACAGGCGTGTGAAGCCGCAGCCAATGCGCTCCGACAAGCCTTCCACCACCTCCTCCTGCGTGTGGAACTTGTGAAGGTCCAAGTAATAAATCGGTCCGCGACGACCGAGTAATTGGAGCTGGACGCCATAGATGAATTCGTCTCCAGCCAGTCCCCAATCGGTGACCAGCCATGCCTGGCGTTTCTCTTTCAATGCGGCAAGAAAGACGCTGCGCTCACCCTTTCGCACAGCGGCATGTGCCTCATTGAACGCCACTGGTCGAGTCAGGCGCGCGAGCACGTCCTTGATGCCGGTAGTGATGGCAAGAGGATCGATTCGGTCCTCGGGAGCAGGTGTGGGGATGAGTCCCTCAGAGATAGTCGTTCCGACAACTGGGTCCAAGACCAAGTCGCAGTAGTTGTCCTCGGTCAACAGCCAGTCTTGATCGGCGACCAGACGCGGTGAAGCACCAGATTTTTTCCGCAGGATGCGAGGCCAGATTCGTATTGACCGTGCTCCCCCAACGGCAGGAATTTGAATCACGGCATATCCATGACTTCTTTCAATCTTGTCCTCGCCGTACGACTCTAAGCCAAACAAAGATGCGGCCTGAATCTCATGCCGGATCGGCCCCCCCGAGATTGACGTCGACCTTGAACGTGCCTCGTGCATGTGTCCGAAGAGATGAGCGTCGAACCTGCCGTCCGTGTTGAGTTCTTCTGCCCAGAGCTTTTGCGATGTGGGATGAAGCCACGCAAGTGGGTGATGCGTGATCAGCAAACGAAAATCATGCCGTGCACACCAGGCGTCAGGAGCGTTGGCCGTGACACCCATCAGTTGACGCGGATGGACGCACAAGCGACCTAGAAAATCTCCCCCAGCGCATTGCAACCAAGCTGAATTCAGTCCAATGAGGCCGATGCGATTTGAACCCTTCTGGAATGTGGCCGCGACGTCTCCAGGAAGAATGCCTCTGACGGTCGCTAGGAAGGGTATTGCCGTCCCGACTTGGTCGACCCATGCCTCGTAATTCTCGAACCACTTGGCTACCGCTTGCCGGTAGTGAGAGTCGCTTGATTTCCAGAAGTCAGCCTGTACCGCTGCGTCGTCCCACCAGGCGGTCATGACTTTCCCAGCGGGATCCATCTTGGCTGGTCGCGCGAGGTCATGATTGCCAGGAACGACAAAGAGCTTGGGAACAGAACCCAAGCCCTTGATATGTTCCCAAAGATCGATCAGAAGCCGAGTCAGTTGATCGAATTCATCCGAGCCCGCCTGCTGCGTCAGGTCGCCCGAGAAGATCACCAGATCCCATGGCCCGGTGCGGGCATGCATGTTTCGCAGGTCTTCGTACAGTGCGGTCCGAAACGTTGGCCACATCCAGTCTTGGCCAATCAATCCCAGGTGCAAGTCGCTCAGATGAAGCACGCGAGTCGGTTCACCAGCACTCTTGTTCTCCATTTTCCTTCCTCCCCTTCCAATCGCTCTGAGCGCCTTTTTCGTATGAGCCGAGAGTAGCAGAGTAAATCCAACAGCCTCCCTCGGAGGAAGGGAGAGTCATCACGAACACGCCATTCGGATGAGACCGCAACTCCTCAGTTGGCGAGGCAGATTCCGATTGGCTGGCTCGCCTGGTGAGCCACCAGGATGCGAAGCTCCCTCCCACATACATTCCGTGGGAGGAATCATTGATGGACTTCGTATCCTTTGCCGGCGCTCTGAAAGACCTGTTCTCCGCGCTCTCTGGTTTTGGCTTGACCGCAGGCGGCACGGCCATCGTCGCGGTCTGCGCTTTGCTTTACAGCCGGACGTCCTCGGCCCACCCGGTGCTTGCCCTGTTGTGGATGCGTTTCTTCGGCAAACTGACCATCGATGATGCGAAGGTCCAGAAGTATGTAGACGAGCTGAACAGTCTTTCCCGCTTCACCTTCTTCACGCGGATCCGCTCCCAGACCTTGCGTGACGCCCATGGCGTACTGGACTGGTGCCAGCAATGGAACGTGGCACCTTCGCTGGTGCGCGCGTGCGGAGACAACTTTGATCTGACGCTGCCCGGGCTCAGGAACGGCAAGGGCCCTAAGGGTTGGTCGCTCGTGTTCCTGTTCTTGATCTTCACACTCATGACGACTGCGGGGATCGGCAGCGCCGCGCTCATGGTGCCGGACGCCGCGCTGGTGACGTTCAACGATTCCGGCAACTCACTCTGGTTGTCTGAGACGTCGGCGCTGCGCTTCCCAGTGCGCGGGAAGAAGAGACTTGAACAGCACGACTGCAAAGAGCCGGGAGGCGAGTTGAGTCAACGCACCGGATTTGCCGAAGGCGAGGTGGAGATCCTGTGCTCGTTCTTCTCGGGCAAGGACAAGTCGCCCGCAGAGTATGTGGAGCGGAACGTTCAGCAGAACAGGACCGCGCTCGGCGTGGTGGGCGCGATGAGCCTCGTCTTTGCCTTTGTGATCTGGGGTGAAGTGCGCCGCAACGTCGCGGCAAGCCAACTGGAAAAACATCTCTTGAGGCACGCAGAACGAGTCAAAGGTCCGCTTACTGAGGGCGACAAGGCCGAGCCAGACGCCCCATCGGTCGGCGTGCTCGCCATGGATGCGAAGCTCTTGGCCCGGCAGGACTGATGCCCGCTCCCGACATTAGCTCGCCGATCCCCCGAACCGCACCCGCTCCGGCTCTTCCATCGCCTTCGGCGTGCTGCTGGCCAGGCAGTTGGTCGAGTCGTCGAGCGTCAGCACGAAGTTGTTGATCGGGTTGTTGAACTGGTAGCTGAGCGAGTAGATCGCGCCATACACGCCCGGCGGCGGACGCGACGGATCGAAGTAGGCGCCGAACACCCACTTGCCGTAGATCCCCAGCGGCGACTGCTCGTACCGCTGGCCCTCGAAGGTCGTCTGCGCCTTCATGATCTGCGTGGCGGGGTTGATGGTGTGCTTGCTCACCGACTTCTTGCCGAGCAGCCTGCCGAACTTCTCGCGGCAGACCGCGTCCTTCGACGGATCGGCCGAGCCGTTCTTCTGCAGACCGATGATCGACTTGATCTCGGTGGTCGTCATGCCTTCCTTGGGCACGCTCGGTGGATCCCCGGCCGCCTGGGCCGCGAAGGCCGACAGCAGCAGAGGGAGTGGGGCGACGGAGACGTGACGCTGTGCCATGGTGTGAAGTCCTTTCGCGCCGGCACTTGCCGGCGGGGCCATGGTCGAGGGGCGCCGGACGGCCGCCCATCGGCGCGCGGCTGAATCCGGGGACTCCCGAATCCTGAGCTCACACACCGACCCCTGCTTTCAAGCCGTTTCAATCCAAAACCCCATTTTTCTGAAAGCGCTTTCAGAATCCGGATTTCTTGCCTAGGATGGTGGTCGCAGGAGACAAGTACGGACCGGACGAGCGACGACAGAGCGCTGGCCGGGCCGCGCCCATCGGTGCCCTGCAGCCACCATCGAAACCTCTTGGAGATCTGGAATGGGATTGCAGAACCGCTTTGCGGCGCAGGGACTCCTGCGCGCCACCGCGCTGGGCTTGTTGGTCACTGCCGCCGCGCAGGCCAATGCCAGCGTGACCAACCCGACCATCGGCCGCCTGCTGTGGTCGGAGGAATTCAACGGATCGGCGCTGAATGCCGCGACCTGGACGCCGTACGACGGCAACGGCTGCCAGATCAATCTCTGCGGCTACGGCAATGCCGAGCTGGAGTACTACAGCCCGAACAACCTCTCGATCGCGGACGTGCCGTTCGAGCCCGGCACGCGGGCGCTGGCGATCCGCGCGCTGCGTCAGACCATCGGCAGCAACGAGTTCACCTCCGGGAAGATCGACTCCTTCAACAAGGTGCAGGTCAAGTACGGGATGATCGAGATCCGCATGGCGACGCCGCAGCTGCAGACCGGCCTGTGGCCGGCCGCGTGGCTGCTGGGCACCAGCCCGCAGGCCTGGCCGCGCAAGGGCGAGATCGACATCGCCGAGCTGGGCCACAAGTCGTCGGCCTGGGCCGCGGCGGGCGCGCCGGGACCGGACTACTTCGTCGGCGCCAACGTGATCACCTGGGCGGAAGCCGCCTGCGTGCCGGGCAATGAATCCTGCGCGGCCTCGACGGCGTGGCAGACCAAGAACTGGTACAAGCCGACGACCTCGTTCGCGAACCGCTTCGTCAAGTACCGCTTCTACTGGACCGAGAGCCAGATGCGCTTCACCGTCGTCGACAACGACGGCGAGCACGACATGTACAACCAGCCGCTGCCGGTGAACACCGAGGCCCTGCGTGCGCCGTACTACTTCCTGCTGAACCTGGCGGTCGGCGGCAACTTCACCGACGCGGCGAACCCGTCGCAGGTGACGGCGCCGCTGCCGGGCACGATGTACGTGGACTACGTCCGCGTGTACGAGCTCGACGGCAAGGGCGAGGTGAAGCTGGGCAACCAGACCGTGCCGGAAGCGGCGGGCAAGTTCGGCGTGTTCACGGACAACACGGCGATCACCAACAAGCTGGTGGCGGGCACCACGTCCGACATCTTCCTGTGGAACGGCGCGTCGACCGGCGCGGGCAACATCCAGCCGGCCGAGGGCACCAACGTCATCGCATGGAGCTACAACACGCCGGGGCAGTGGTTCGGCGGCGGCATCCAGGCGCGTCAGCTGCGTGACCTGACGAACTACCGCAACGGCAACCTGAAGTTCCGCATCAAGATCCCGGCGAACGTGTCGTTCAACATCGGCATCGGCGATACCTACACCAACCAGAACTGGGTCAACTTCCCGGCGAACACGACGGCCTTCGGCCTGGTGCGCAACGGCGAGTGGGCGACGGCGACGGTGCCGATCTCGACGCTGATCGGACCGAAGGTCGCGCTGCAGTCGATCGCGGACATCTTCATGTTCTCGGGCGACAACACCAAGCTGCCGGCGCAGGCCTTCCAGTTCGCGATCGACGACGTGTACTGGGACACGGGCACGACGACCACGCCGACCGATCCGAACCCGCCGACCACCCCGACGACCCCGGACGGCATCAGCCAGCCGACGGCGACCACGGTGAAGTTCTCGCAAGGGACGGGCACCTGGGCCGACGTGCACTACACGGTCAACGGCGGCGGCCAGCTGAACGTGCGCATGCTCAAGGAAGGCAGCGGCAACGCCTACACGGTGTCAGGTCTGAAGAAGGGCGACATCGTGCGCTTCAACTTCACGTACTGGGACCCGGCGCGCAACGGCGCGTACGACACGGCCCAACAGAGCTACACGCTGAAGTGAGCTGAAGTGAACGCTTGAACGGGGCGCCCCGGAACACTCCGGGGCGCTCCCTTCGACAGACGTCTTGTCGCAAAGCCGCCTTCGGGCGGCTTTGTCATTGGGCGCGGGGTCGTCGCACGGCGTGGCGAAGAAAATTCTCGAGGCGCTGTAACTTCGGAGGCGGCGGCCCCGAATAGAAGGGTGCGGAACGCGCAGGAGCGCTCCGCTTCATCAACCTGAACCTTCTTTCGGAGTGCCCCATGATCAGCAAGACCCAATCCGCCGCCCTGGCCGCCGCCGCCGCGATGTTCGCCCTGTCCGTCCAGGCGGCGCCCGCCCCCCAGGGCAGCAGCGGCCTGGCCGTGGCTGCCAGCGACAAGGTGCACTGCTACGGCGTGCACGAGTGCAAGGGCAACGCGGACTGCAAGACCACGGAAAACGCCTGCAAGGGCCAGAACGCCTGCAAGGGCCACAGCTTCAAGGGCATGACCGCGGCGTCGTGCCTGAGCGCCGGCGGCACGATCGGCGATCTGGCCGCGAAGAAGTAAGCCTGTGGCGCCCGGACCCGCATCGCGCGTCGCGCGGACCAGCCCGGGCTTCGGCCTGGGGCTGCGCAGCACGCACTATCGAGACTTCCTCGACGCGCCCCAGCCGGTCGACTGGCTGGAGGTGATCTCGGAGAACTACCTCGTGCCCGGCGGCAAGCCCTTGGCGATGCTGGACGGCATCCGCGCGACGTATCCGATGGTGATGCACGGCGTTTCGATGAACCTGGGCGCCGTGGCGGGCCTGGACGCGGACTACCTGCGGCAGCTGGCGTCGCTGGCCCGTCGCGTGGAGCCGCTCTGGGTGTCCGATCACCTGTGCTGGACCGGCGCCCACGGCCGCAACCTGCACGACCTGCTCCCCTTGCCCTACACCGAGGAGGCCCTGCGGGTGGTGGTGCGCAACATCGGTCAGGCGCAGGACGCGCTGGGCCGAAGGCTGGTGGTCGAGAACGTCTCCAGCTATCTGGACTACGCGGACTCCAGCCTGACGGAAGCGCAGTTCGTGGCCGAGGTCGCGCGACGTGCCGACTGCCTGCTGCTGGTCGACGTGAACAACATCCATGTGAGCGCCGTGAATCACGGATTCGATGCGCTCGCCTACCTCGATGCCTTGCCCGCGGAACGCGTGCAGCAGATCCACGTCGCCGGTCACAGCGACCACGGCGACCATCTGATCGACACGCACGACCAGCCGGTGGCCGAGCCGGTCTGGCAGCTGTACGCGGAGGCGCTCCGGCGATTCGGCCCGGTGGCGACGATGATCGAACGGGACGACCACATTCCGCCGTTGTCGGAACTGCTGGAGGAACTCGACCAGGCCCGCGCGATCACCGCGACCCTCTGGCCTGGCCAAGGCGAAAGGAAGGCCGCATGAACACCTTCGAGCCGCCGCTTCAACCGCTTCAACCGCTTCAACCGCTTCAACCGCTACAGCCTGTTCAGCTCATTGAGCTGCAGCAGTCGCTGCAGGCCTACCTGATCGGGCAACCCAGTCTGATCGACACGAGGCTGCGCCGGGGTCCCGGCATTGCCGCGGAGCGTCGCCTGTCCATCTACCACCATGCTTATCGCGCGCGGCTGCACGAGACGCTGGCGGACAGCCATGGGCATACGCGGAGATACCTCGGCGACGACTGGTTCGAGCGTGAGGCGCTGGCCTTCATCGAGGGCCACGGGTCAGAACATTTCAGTCTGCGCTGGTATGGCGCGGACTTCGCCCGGTTTCTGGCGCAGCGGTGGCCGGACGACGGCGAGATCGCGGAGCTGGCCGCGCTGGACTGGGCGCTGCGGAGCGCCTTTGACGCCGCCGATGCGCCTGCGCTCACGATGGCCGACCTGGCGTCGCTGGCGCCCGAGAACTGGGCCGACCTGCGGCTGCCACTGCCGCCCAGCTATGCGCGCCTGAAGCAGTCCTTCAATACGCTGGCGCTGTGGCAGGCGCTCGACGGCGACGAGACGCCGCCGGCCGCGCAGCCGCTGACGGCGCCGCTGGACCTGCTGATCTGGCGGCGCGGCCATTCACCGCACTTCAGAAGCCTGGGCCCGCTCGAGGCTCAAGCGCTGAACGCCTTGGCATCGGGTCGCACGTTTGCCGAAACGTGTGCGGATCTCGCCGAAGCGCAGCCTGAGCTGAACGTCGCCGGGGAGATGGGCCTGCTGCTGCGTCGCTGGGTGGACGAGGGACTGCTCGCGGCGTTTTCACTCGGCACAGGCCGATGAATCAGCCTTGACGCTTGCTTGAGCGCGCGCGCACGCCCACCAGCACGAGGCCGACCAGCATCAGCGCGTAGGTTGAAGGCTCCGGCACGACGGGCAGCGCGGCAAAGAAGATGCCGTTGCGGAGCGTCGAGAACACGTAACTGCCGTCGCCGGCCACTTTGGTGCGGCCATCGACATAGCTCCAGTTGCCCGTCCAGCTGAAGTCCATGGGCGTGCTGAAGGTGTTCACGACCTGCAGGGTCCGGCTGTCGTATTCGACCAAGCTGTTGGTGGAGGCGAAGGGCATGAACAACCGGTCCGACACCGGCGAGTAGGCGGCCCCGATCGGCGTCGCGCCGGCGTAGGTGCCGATCGTCGTCTCCGATTGTCCGGGGGTCACGATGCTCGTGCCGAAGTAGGTCGGCACGGCGAACTGGGTGCCGTCGCGCGACACGCCGATCTCGAAGGTGAAACCGAGGCCGCCGTGCTGCGACCGGTAGCTGGTGTCGCCCGGGTGGTAGTAGCCCCAGCCGCTGCCGTTGGCCTCCGCCAGGCCGATCGTGTTGCGGTCGCCGGACGCGGTCAGCATCGCGCTCTGACGCACTTCGCCGAGCGTGGCCGTCGTCTGGGTGAGCGGGTCATATTGGCGCAGGGGCACCCAACCCGAGCCCTGGAAGCTGGTGGACACCAGCAGCTTGCCCTGTTTGTCGAAGGCCACCGAATAGCTGCCGCCTTCCATGAAGGCCGGGGCGAAGTTCACGCGCGACGAGGTGCCGCTGGCCAGGTTGACCAGATCGACGTAGGGGCCGCCGGCGCTGCTGCCGTTGGCGACCGCCAGGGTTTTGCCGTCCGGCGAGATGTCCATGCCCAGCGTCTGACCGCCCAGGTGGATGGGTGTGAGGAAGGATTGCGTGCGCATGTCGTAGCGGCGCAGCGAGTCGGTGCCGCTGATGTAGAGCACGTCGCTGGTGGTGTCGAAGGCGACGTCCGCGCGGCCGGCCGCGTTGATGAAGCCTTGCGAGTCCGCATGCGCGAGACCGCCGAGCAGCAGTCCGGCGACGAGGACGCAGCGCGCGGCTGCGGTCGAGAAGTTGATCATGTGGGATCCCTGGGCAACAGTGAGAGCTTGCGTCGTCGTCGCGGTCTGGTGCCGCGCGCGCGATGCGCGGCGAGTCTAGGTGGGGGAGTGGAGCGAGAGTGGCGGACAGGTCCCCTCGACCGGGGGGGCGCAAGACTGACCTTGGTCATGCCTGCGCCGGGGGACGCCGACAGCACTGGGACTCTCGTGTCGGCGAGGCAAGGCCTGTCCCCGGGGCCGATCGGGCCATCTGCCGGTCGCGGTCCAGGCGAATCTCAGGGTTAGCCCGCGATCCTTCCGTCGGAGGTAACGGTCGCAACGGCAGGTTGATTGATCGCGTCCGGGACGGCTTTGACACTGCGCCGCAAACCGCCACCCATGGCGGACCTGGAGACAAGCATGACCCTGACTCGACGCCAGTTGATGGGTGCCGCCGCCGGCACTGCCGCAGCCGTCTGGCTGCCCACCGCGCACGCCCAAGCAAGCGCGCTGAAGATCTCCCACCAGTTCCCCAGCGGCACGCTGACCGAGGGCGACTTCCGCGACCGGCTGTGCCGTCGTTTCGCCGCGGAGGTGGAGAAGCGCTCCGGCGGCGCGCTCAAGGCGGCGGTCTATCCGGGCTCGTCGCTGATGAAGACCAACGCCCAGTTCTCGGCGCTGCGCAAGGGCGCGCTGGACATGAGCCTGGTGCCGCTGTCCTATGCCGGCGGCGAGGTGGGCGAGACCAACGCGGGGCTGATGCCGGCGCTGGTGCCCAGCTACGAGCAGGGCGCGGCCTGGAAGACGGCGGAGGTCGGCAAGCTGCTGTCCAAGGTGCTGGACGACAAGGGCGTGATGATCGTCAGCTGGGTCTGGCAGGCGGGCGGCGTGGCCAGCCGCGCACGTCCGCTGGTGACGCCGGACGATGCCAAGGGGCTGAAGGTGCGCGGCGGCAGCCGCGAGATGGACATGATGCTGAAGCAGGCCGGCGCGTCGGTGATCACGCTGCCGTCCAACGAGATCTACGCGGCGATGCAGACCGGCGCGATGGATGCGGCGATGACCTCGTCGACCAGCTTCATCTCCTTCAAGCTGGAGGAGATCGCCAAGCACCTGACCTCGGGCCGTGAGCGCACCTACTGGTTCATGCTGGAGCCGCTGATGATCTCTAAGGAGGTCTTCAACAAGCTGCCCAAGGCGCAGCAGGACATCGTGATGGGCGTGGGCGCGGAGCTGGAAGTGTTCGCCCGCGATGCGGCGAAGGCCGATGACAAGGCGGCGGCTGCGATCTATGCGAAGGCCGGGGCCAAGGTCTACGACATGGACGAGGCGACGCTGAAGAAGTGGCAGGCCATCGCGCGCGACACCGCGTGGAAGGATTTCGCCGACAAGAACGAGTCCTGCGCGGCCATCCTGAAGGCCGCCCAGAAGCTGCTGTGAGGACGGGATGAGCCACGGCTTTGAACTGAAGCCGGCGGTGGCCGGCATCGACCCCGACACGCCGGCGGTGCTGATGCCGCTGGCGCGGCTGCTGCACTTCTTCAACCACGCGATGGTGGTGCTGGGCATGGTCGCGTTGCTGGTCGCGTCCTGCGTGCTGACGTACAGCGTCGTGTCGCGCTATGTGATGAAGGCCTCCACCGACTGGCAGGACGAGGCGGCGGTGTTCTGCCTCGTCGGCGCGACCTTCATGTGCGGTGCGTTCGTGCAGTCGCTGCGCGGGCATGTCGGCATCGAGGCGATGGCGGGGCTGCTGCCGCAGGCGGTCAACCGGCTGCGCCTGGCGCTGGTGGACCTGATGTGCACGGCGTTCTGCGCCTTCTTCGCGTGGAAGTCGTGGACGCTGTTCCACGAGGCCTGGGTGGAGGGGCAGACGACGTCGTCGTCCTGGGCGCCGCCGCTGTGGATCCCCTACGGCCTGATGGCCGCGGGCATGACCTTGCTGAGCCTGCAACTGCTGGTGCAACTCATCGCCCGCATCAACGGGCTGTTCAAACCTCATCAAGGAGCTGCGGCATGAGCATGCTCGTCCTCGGCTCGCTGTTCGGGATCGTCACCCTGCTGTTCATGTTCTCGGGCGCGCCGATCGCGTTCGCGCTCGGCAGCGTGGCGGTGCTGTTCATGGCGCTGTTCATGCCCGCGTCCGCGCTGGACACGGTCACGCAGAACGTCTACGAGGAGATGGCCAGCATCACGCTGCTCTCCATTCCGCTCTTCATCCTGAAGGGCGCGGCGATCGGGAAGTCGCGCGCGGGGCAGGACCTGTACGCGGCGATGCACGTCTGGATGGGCCGCATCCCCGGCGGACTGGGCATCGCGAATGTTTTCGCCTGCGCGCTGTTCGCGGCGATGGCGGGATCGAGCCCGGCGACGTGCTCGGCGATCGGCAGCGCTGGTATTCCGGAGATGCGCAAGCGGGGGTACTCGCCTGGATTCGCGGCCGGCATCATCGCGGCCGGCGGCACCTTGGGCATCCTGCTGCCGCCGTCGATCACGATGATCCTGTACGCGGTGGCGGCGGAGCAGTCGCTGGGCCGGTTGTTCCTCGCAGGCATTGCGCCGGGCCTGCTGCTGGTGGCGCTGTTCGCCGTCTACGCGGCGCTGCGCTATCGCAAGGAGTACGCGCTGGCCGAGGCCGAATTCAATCGCACGGGGGCCGCCTCAGCGTTGCTGTCGAAGGAGACCTTCACCACGCGTCAGAAGTTCGAGATGCTGCCCCGAGTGGTGCCGTTCGTGCTGCTGCTGATCGGCGTGATGGTGGCGCTGTACGGCGGCTTCGCGACGCCGTCGGAGACGGCGGGTCTCGGCGCGCTGCTGGCGCTGGGCCTGATCGCGGTGATCTACGGCGTGTGGCGGCCGCGCGATGTGGCGCCCATCCTCACGTCGACCTTGAAGGAGTCGACCATGCTGATGTTCATCATTGGCATGTCGCTGCTGTTCTCGTATGTGATGAGCTACCTGCACATCAGCCAGGCGGTGGCGGAATGGATCGTGGGGATGCACCTGTCGAAGTGGGTGCTGCTGGCGGCGGTGCTGCTGATGGTCATCCTGCTGGGGTTCT
The DNA here is from genome assembly GCA_004210455.1 of Rubrivivax sp. Lineage (GTDB taxonomy): Bacteria > Pseudomonadota > Gammaproteobacteria > Burkholderiales > Burkholderiaceae_C > Roseateles. The sequence continues at coordinate 47,813 of SEFA01000026.1, forward strand.
TCCTGCCGCCGGTGAGCATCATCCTGATGACCGCGCCCATCATCCTGCCGCCGCTGAAGGCCGCAGGGTTCGATCTGATCTGGTTCGGGATCCTGATGACGATCGTGATGGAGACCGGGCTGATTCACCCGCCGGTGGGGTTGAACATCTTTGTGATCAAGAACATTGCGCCGGATATCGACCTGAGAGACATCATCTGGGGCGTTTTACCCTTCGTTGTCCTGATGCTGCTGGCGGTGGTGTTGATCTGCATCTTCCCGGGGATCGCGACGGGGTTGCCGGATTTGGTGATGGGAGCGGTGGCGGCGCCGCACTGAGAGACGACGGGTGAATGCCACCGCCTAAGGGCGCCGAAGCTCACGAGCAATTCTGAGGTCTGAAACGGCTTGGAGAATGCGAGAGGTTACCGTCTTCGGGCCCTCATTCTCCAGCTAGGACTTGGCGGTCTCAAGTCTGAAGTGCAACACCTCTACGCAAGAAGGCTCATAGTCTCCTTAGGGCGCTTTCTTCCCAAGCCTTTCCTTGAGCCTTTCTGCGTTTTCCGCACCTTTAGTGCGCGCCGCACTACTGATGCCAGACAAATCGAAACTTGAATTCGGTACAGCGTAACTTTCCGCGATCTTCAGATAGTTGATGACCCGCGTGCCGATGGCCGGGTCCGCTGACGCCAGCTTCAGGGCGTATCGTGCTGCATCCTGCTCATCCCGTGTAATGCCGAAGACTTTGGTGTCATACATGGCCACGGTCGACACAGCTTTGACGTCACCGGAACTCGCATCGCTCACGACGCGAGCAAGTGTTGCGGGCTCGCGAGAACCAGCTTCAAAGCTCTCGATGGCCGCGCCAACTACACCTTGCTGTACGGCCAGATCCAGCAGACGCAAGCGCGCCCGGCTACGGTCCCCAGGCACGGTCTGACAGGAAGCGTTAATGCGCTGATACTCCTGCAGTCGCTCCATCCGTAGAGCTTGTATCGCGGGATCAACGTTAGGCCGAGCACCTTGCGCGCCTTCTACCTCCAGGATCTTCAGGTTGATCTCGCACTCCTTCAACTTGGCCGCGAGGTTTGCGGCCATGGGACCGTCCATGGCGGCAAGAGCGCGCTCTACCTGATCGTTCAAGGTTCCAGCTGCCTCATGGCCGCTGGGCAATGCAGTGGTCGGGGGCAATTTGCCCTCACCTGACGCCAGCGATTCTGAAGTGGAAGCGCCGGCTTCCGCCTTATTGACGCCGACTGACTGGACCCCGTTCAAGGGCGTGACTCCTGACGGGCGGATCGCATCAGAAGGACTGTCTTCGTTGAGCTTCCACGCGCCGATCAGGATCAGGCATCCTCCTGCAATGACGGCAGGCAGGATGTATTTTTTCTCAAGCGCCATATATCAATCTTTGTTCCGCGCTGGGTGTTTCGCCATTCCTCCGGATGCTGTGCTGGTCGCCTTCTGATTGAGCTTCTTCTTCATCGTCGGAATGATGATGTGGCGAAGCGCCCTCACGAATCGCGATTCTCCGCCCGCATTCACTCGCGCCTTCTCCGGCATCGTCGCGTGCGTCTGCGTCATCGACCGTTCTGCGAGTTCGAGCAGCGCGTCGGACTTGTCGACCATCTCGGTCACGATGCGCTCCGCAGTGCGGGCATTCAATCCGAGTTCGATTCCTGCATTCACGACGACGTCGCGATTGACGTCGTGGAACGTCTTCGCTCCGGTAAGAGGGATGGTCATCCTCACGTGCGGCCAGGTCGCTCCTTCGTCCGCAACCGACGCGGTATAGAAGTAGCCCGTTGCAATCAGGTCGTAATGAGGCGCGAGTTGAATGCCATTCTTGGAGACGAAGAAGGACAGGTTCTTCAGGTGGTTGTCGTCGTTGGCTACGAGGATGTTGAAGACGAGCCAGCGGAAGATCCCGACGCGCGTCTTGATCCGACTGGTCGTCGCCGCAATGATTTCCTTCAAGGCCTGCATGCCCGCACCGGAGTGCTTGTAGAGACGACTGCGATTCAGTAGTTGGCAGGCGTCGATGATGTGCAGCCGCGCGACGTCGAGTTCCGGGGCGCCTGAATCGCCCACTGCACGCTTGACCACCTTCCGATCGAATCGCTCGATGATGTACACAGGCTCAGGCACGTAGTGAATGTGCACGGCGGGCACATCAAGCCTCGCCTCTTTGGCCATGAGCATCGTCAGATATTCGTTCATCACCGACGCCGGATAGGTGCTCGGGTCCGGATGGCTCGGCTTGAGGATATGCGTCGATGCGGTAGCACCCGCAGGCTCGTACAGCTCTCCGTCGACGTAGCTGACCAGCATCTTGTGCTGCGCGCCGGCGAGTGACATTCGCTTCGACGCTTGGTGGGTCAGCGTTTCCTTGGGAAGGTTGGAGATGCGCTTGCTCAGTTCCGCATCGGAGAGCGGCAGCAGCGCTTGCGGCTGCGGGATCGGCCCATCCGGAGGCAGCAACGTGAGCGAGCCTGCCGACTCTGCGCCGAGGTATTCCAGAAGGCCGAAAGCATCCTCGCCCCGGATGTCGGCTTCCTTGCTGATGGCCTCGCGCAGCCGCTCCTCCGGGAGCAGGTTGTCGAAGAACCACTGGACGGGGCGGCTGGTGCCGCCATCAACGATGGGGTCCTTGGATCGCGGCAGCCCTGGCGCCAAGGCGAAGCCATCGGGTGCGTCGACCCATGCCGAGTCGTACTGGAGCGTCCAGATGTCGTCGCCCTCAAGCAGCTCGCCAATCAGGCGTGCTCCGATGAAGATATTCAATCGCCTCATGGGTTCTTCCCAGGGGATCCGTCGGCGCGCCGCGCCTCGATCTTTTTCAGCGTCGGCTCAATGTCGTCAGCAATGTCGACGGTCAAGGTGATCCCAAGCTCGTCGAGCAGTTGAAGCAGCTTGCCGAATTGCATCGTCGCTTTGCCGCGCTCCGCATCCACCGCAAACTGCTTGCTGACATTGGCTGTCCCAGCGAGGTCGTCTTGGCGAACCCTCGCGTGCTTCCTCACGGCTCTGATGATCGAGCCGAGCTCTTCCGGGGATCTGATGGACAGCTTCATGGCTTGCTCAACTTATGCCTATGCTCGTAGACATTATTGGCGCGACGAGGGCTCAAATCAAGAAAATACCTACGCTCGTAGACATTCGGCCTTGCGATCGCTCAAATGGCGACGAAAAGTCTAGGCTCGTAGACATTCGAGGCGAAAACGTGACCAGAACTTGAAAAAGTCAGCGCTCGTAGACATTCCGAAAATTCGGCGCCAAACGAGTGCATCGACTTCACAAGTTTCGCAAACACGCGCTCATCCCTTCGCAACCCATCGCAACTTCATCGTTGCCCCAGCTCCGATCCGCTGCGAACATTGTGAACTTCCCCATTTCACAACTTGCAATGGACTGGCCTCCTGAGCTTTCGAGCCTTGCTTCGACTGACATGCTCCGCAGCGAGCTGGTGCTGCCGCGGCACGCGAACCACTACGGGACCCTCTTCGGGCCTGAAGCGCTCTCCTGGCTCGGCCAGAACGCCCACATGGTGGCGACGCGCTTCTGCCACCAGGACATCGTGATGGTGGCCGTCAAGGATGTCCAGTTCCTCGCCCCGGTCCCCGTCGGCTCGGTCCTCCACATCCATTCCCGCGTGTCCCGCGTCGGCGGCACCTCGATGACCGTCGAGGTCCACGCCCGCATCGACAATGCGGCCCCTTCCGACGTCCTCCGCGCCACCTTCGAGATGGTCGCCGTCGACGGCGGCAAACCCTGCCGAATCACCCCTCGCACCTCGCCCGCCGCGCAGCCGCTAACCTCGCAGCCATCGGGCCAGGCGTGAGCCTGCCTTCCCAGATTCCCCCAGATCCCCCCTTCCAGGAGACATCCCCATGAGCGACACCACGACCGCGAACGCGGCAGCCGCCCCCGCCTTCAAGCCGAAGAAATCCGTCGCCCTGTCCGGCGTCGCCGCCGGCACCACCGCCCTGTGCACCGTCGGCCGCACCGGCAACGACCTGCACTACCGCGGCTACGACATCCTCGAACTCGCCGAACGCTGCGAGTTCGAAGAGATCGCCCACCTGCTCGTCCACGGCAAGCTGCCCAACGCCGCCGAACTCCGCGGCTACAAGGCCAAGCTGAAGTCCCTCCGCGGCCTGCCCGCCGCCGTCATGGACGCGCTCGAAACCCTGCCCGCCAACGCCCACCCCATGGACGTGATGCGCACCGGCGTCTCCGCCCTCGGCTGCTCGCTCCCGGAGAAGGACGACCACAACCTGCCCGGCGCCCGCGACATCGCCGACAAGCTGATGGCCTCCTTCGGCTCCATGCTGCTGTACTGGTACCACTACAGCCACAACGGCCGCTCCATCGAGGTCGAAACCGACGACGACTCCATCGGCGCCCACTTCCTGCACCTGCTCCACGGCGAACCGCCCTCGGAAAGCTGGGAACGCGCGATGCACACCTCACTGATCCTCTACGCGGAGCACGAGTTCAACGCCTCCACCTTCACCGCCCGCGTGATCGCCGGCACCGGCTCCGACATGCACTCGGCCATCGCCGGCGCCATCGGCGCCCTGCGCGGTCCGAAGCACGGCGGCGCCAACGAGGTCGCCTTCGAGATCCAGAAGCGCTACGACACCCCCGACGAGGCCGAGGCCGACATCCGCCGCCGCGTCGAGGCCAAGGAAGTCGTCATCGGCTTCGGCCACCCCGTCTACACCGTCTCCGACCCCCGCAACGAGGTCATCAAGAAGGTCGCCCGCGAACTGTCGAAGGAAGCCGGCTCGACCAAGATGTTCGACATCGCCGAGCGCCTCGAGAAGACCATGTGGGACGCCAAGAAGATGTTCCCCAACCTGGACTGGTTCAGCGCCGTCAGCTATCACATGATGGGCGTGCCCACCGCCATGTTCACCCCGCTGTTCGTCATCGCCCGCACCAGCGGCTGGTCCGCCCACGTCGTCGAACAGCGCCAGGACAACAAGATCATCCGACCCAGCGCCGTCTACACCGGCCCGGAAGACCAGGTCTTCGTCCCGCTGGCCCAGCGCCCCTGAGGCCACGGCCCCGATACGGCGAACTCGACACGGCGAGCTCGGCACGGCGACCCGGACGGACCGGGTCGCCCCGTCGACCGCCACGAACGCGATGACCGCATGAGAGAAGTTTCAGCAATGCCAGCCACGACGCCCGCATCCACCATCGCCTCGGCGATCCCGCTCAATGAGCAATGGCGCAAGCCGCTGGCCGGCACCGCCCTCGACTGGTTCGACGCGCGCGCCGCCGTCGAGGCGCTGCGCCCCGGCGCGTGGGACCGCATGTCCTACACCGCCCGCGTCCACGCCGAGAACCTGGTGCGTCGCTGCGATCCCGCCACGCTCGACGAGAGTCTGCTGCAGCTCGCCGACGGCAAGGCCGATCGCGACTTCCCCTGGTACCCGGCCCGCGTGGTCTGCCACGACATCCTCGGCCAGACCGCGCTCGTGGACCTGGCCGGCCTGCGCGACGCAATCGCCGATCAGGGCGGCGATCCCGCGAAGGTGAATCCGGTCGTGCCGGTGCAGCTCATCGTCGACCACTCGCTGGCCGTCGAGTGCGGCGGCTTCGATCCGCAGGCCTTCGAGAAGAACCGCGCCATCGAGGACCGCCGCAACGAGGATCGCTTCCACTTCATCGAGTGGTGCCGCACGGCCTTCCGCAACGTCGACGTGATCCCCCCGGGTAACGGGATCATGCATCAGATCAATCTGGAGCGGATGTCGCCGGTCGTGCACGTGGATCGCGGCGTGGCCTATCCCGATACCTGCGTCGGCACCGACAGCCACACGCCTCACGTCGACGCGCTCGGCGTGATCGCCGTCGGCGTCGGCGGACTGGAAGCGGAGAACGTGATGCTCGGCCGCGCGTCATGGATGCGCCTGCCCGACATCGTCGGCGTCGAACTCACGGGCCGCCGCCAGCCCGGCATCACCGCCACCGACCTGGTGCTCGCGCTCACCGAGTTCCTGCGCAAGGAGAAGGTCGTCGGCGCCTACCTGGAGTTCTACGGTGAAGGCGTCTCCGGACTCACGCTCGGCGACCGCGCCACCATCTCCAACATGGCGCCTGAATACGGCGCCACCGCCGCGCTGTTCGCCATCGACGAGCAGACCCTCGGCTACCTGCGCCTCACCGGGCGCGAGGAAGCGCAGGTCCAGCTCGTCGAAACCTACGCGAAGGCCGCCGGCCTGTGGTCAGGGGAGGGCAACACGCTGTCCGGCGTCGTGTACCCGCGCGTGCTGCGCTTCGACCTGGCCAGCGTGGTCCGCAACATGGCCGGCCCGTCGAACCCGCACCGCCGCCTGCCGACCTCCGCGCTGACCGAGCGCGGCATCGCCGGCCCGTGGACCGAAGAACCCGGCCGCCTGCCCGACGGCGCCGTGATCATCGCGGCCATCACCAGCTGCACGAACACGAGCAACCCGCGCAACGTCATCGCCGCCGCGCTGCTCGCGCGCAATGCGCGACGCCTCGGCCTGACGCGCAAGCCGTGGGTCAAGACCTCGCTCGCGCCCGGCTCGCGCGCGGTCACGCTGTACCTGGAGGAAGCCGGCCTGCTCGGCGATCTCGAAGCGCTGGGCTTCGGCGTCGTCGCCTACGCCTGCACCTCGTGCAACGGCATGTCCGGCGCGCTGGATCCCGCCATCGATCGCGAGATCGTCGAGCGCGACCTCTACGCCACCGCCGTGCTCTCCGGCAACCGCAACTTCGACGGCCGCATCCACCCGCGCGCCAAGCAGGCCTTCCTGGCCTCGCCGCCGCTGGTGGTCGCCTACGCGATCGCGGGCACCATCCGCTTCGACATCGAGCGCGACGTGCTCGGCGTCGTTGAGGGACGCGAGATCCGCCTGAAGGACCTCTGGCCCGAGGACGACGAGATCGACGCGCTGGTGCGCGCCAGCGTAAAGCCGGAGCAGTTCCGCAAGGTCTACGAGCCGATGTTCGCGATCACCGCCGAGGCGGCGACGGCCACCGAGCCGCTGTATGACTGGCGCGCGCAGTCGACCTACATCCGCCGCCCGCCCTACTGGGAAGGCGCGCTGGCCGGCGAACGCACGCTGCGCGGCATGCGCGCGCTGGCCGTGCTGCCGGACAACATCACCACCGACCACCTGTCGCCGTCCAACGCGATCATGATGGACTCGGCCGCCGGCGAGTACCTCTTCAAGATGGGCCTGCCGGAGGAGGACTTCAACTCCTACGCCACCCACCGCGGCGACCACCTGACCGCGCAGCGCGCCACCTTCGCCAATCCGACGCTGAAGAACGAGATGGTCCGCGGCGCCGACGGCGAGGTGCTGGCCGGCTCGTTCGCGCGACTGGAGCCCGAGGGCCAGGTCATGCGCATGTGGGAAGCGATCGAGACCTACATGGACCGCCGCCAGCCGCTGATCATCATCGCCGGCGCGGACTACGGGCAGGGCTCGTCGCGCGACTGGGCCGCCAAGGGCGTGCGCCTGGCCGGCGTCGAGGCCATCGTCGCCGAAGGCTTCGAACGCATCCACCGCACCAACCTGATCGGCATGGGCGTGCTGCCGCTGGAGTTCCTCCCGGGCACGACGCGCCTGACGCTCGGCCTGGACGGCTCGGAGACCTACGACGTGTCCGGCGCGCTGTCGCCGCGCGCGACGCTGACGGTGATCGTCCATCGCCGCAGCGGCGAGCGCGTCGAGGTGCCGGTGCGCTGCCGCCTCGACACCGCCGAGGAGGTCGAGGTCTACCAAGCCGGCGGCGTGCTGCAGCGCTTCGCCCAGGACTTCCTGGCGGCCGCGGAAGCGGCCTGAGCAGGACAGGGAAGGGCGCTGAAGGATCTGTGAAAGGCCTTTGGCGCCCGCAACAACGACGGAAGCAGTCATGAGTTTTCTCCCTCAAGTGAAGATCCCCGCGACCTACCTGCGGGGCGGTACGAGCAAGGGCGTGTTCTTCCGCCTGGACGACCTGCCCGAGGCCGCGCGCGTGCCCGGCGCCGCGCGCGACCGGCTGCTGATGCGCGTCATCGGCAGCCCCGATCCCTACGGCAAGCAGATCGACGGCATGGGCGGTGCGACGTCCAGCACCAGCAAGACGGTGATCATTTCGCGCAGCACGCGGCCCGGCCACGACGTCGACTACCTCTTCGGCCAGGTGGCCATCGACACCGCGCTGGTCGACTGGTCCGGCAACTGCGGCAACCTGTCGGCGGCGGTCGGACCGTTCGCGATCCAGGCGGGCTTCATCGACGTGGCCACGTTGCCGCGCGACGGCATCGCGACGGTGCGCATCTGGCAGGCCAACATCGGCAAGACCATCGTGGCGAAGGTCCCGATGCGGGACGGGCAGGTGCAGGAGAGCGGCGACTTCGAGCTCGACGGCGTGACCTTCCCTGCGGCGGAGGTCGAACTGGCCTTCCTCGATCCGGGCAATGACGACGCCGACGGCGACGATGCCGGCGGCGCGCTGTTCCCGACGGGCAACGTCGTGGACGTGCTGGCGATGCCGGAGGACCTCGTCCCCGGCGGCCGGCTGCGCGCGACGCTGATCAACGCAGGCATCCCGGCCGTCTTCGTCGACGCGAAGGACCTGGGTTATTCGGGCACCGAGCTGCAGGACGCGATCAACGGCGACCCCGTCGCGCTGAAGCGGCTCGAGGCCATCCGCGCGCACGCCGCGCTGCACATGGGCCTGATCAAGACGCTGGACGAGGCGAAGACGCGTCAGCACACGCCGAAGCTGGCCTTCGTCGCGCCGCCGGCGAGCTACCGCTCCTCGGCCGGCAAGACCGTGGAGGCCGGCGACATCGACGTGCTGGTGCGCGCGATGTCCATGGGCAAGCTGCATCACGCGATGATGGGCACGGCGGCGGTCGCCATCGGCACCGCTGCCGCGATCCCCGGCACGCTGGTGTGCGAGGCCGCGGGCGGCAAGGCGCTGCCGGCGGTGCGCTTCGGCCATCCGTCGGGCACGCTGCGCGTCGGCGCGGAAGCCGTCCAGGAAGACGGTCAGTGGCGCGTGACGCAGGCGGTGATGAGCCGCAGCGCGCGCATCCTGATGGAAGGCACCGTGCGCGTGCCCGCCGAGGCGCTGTGATCGGCTCCGGTTGATTCCGCCTTCGACCTCCTTATCGAATTCGACTTCAGACATTCAAAGAGAACTGACATGACATCGACCCGCAAGACGCTGCGCGCGCTGGTGAACGAACGCCGCGGCGTGCTGGTGCCGGGCGCGTTCAACGCGCTGTCGGCCAAGGTGATCGAGGACCTCGGTTTCGAGGCGATCTACGTGACCGGCGCCGGCGTGACCAACATGTGGTTCGGCATGCCGGACCAGGGCTTCATGGGCCTGTCCGAGATTGCCGACCACACCGCGCGCATCCGCGACGCGGTGGAGCTGCCGCTGATCGTCGACGCCGACACGGGATTCGGCAACGCGCTGAACGTGCGCCACACCGTGCGCGTGCTGGAACGCGCCGGCGCGGACTGCATCCAGCTGGAGGACCAGGTGGCGCCCAAGCGCTGCGGCCACTTCACCGGGAAGGAGGTCATCTCCACCGAGGAAGCGGTGAGCAAAATCAAGGCGGCGGTGGATGCGCGCCGCGATCCGGACTTCCTGATCATGGCCCGCACCGACGCCTGCGCGACGCAGGGCTTCGAGGCCGCGATCGAGCGCGCGCAGCGTTTTGCCGAGGCGGGCGCGGACATCCTGTTCGTCGAGGCGGTCACGAAGATGGAAGAGATCCGCGCGCTGCCGCAGCGTCTGTCGACGCCGCAGCTGATGAACATGGTCATCGGCGGCAAGACGCCGATTACAGACGCGGGTGAACTGCAGCAGATGGGCTACGGGGTGGTGCTGTATGCCAACGCCGCGCTGCAGGGCGCGGTCGCGGGGATGCAGAAGGCGCTGGGCGTGCTCAAGACGCAGCGCCGCATCGACGAAGACCCCAACCTCGTGATCCCCTTCGCCGAGCGCCAGCGCCTGGTGAACAAGCCGGAGTGGGATGCGTTGGAGAAGAAGTACACCTGAACCTTCGCTGTTGGACCGGACCGGCAGCGCAATGTTTGCGCTGCTCCGGAGGTTTCAAGTCACAGCGTCGGGAGTCTGGTCGACGTAATGGCTGAAAAGGCGTTCCAGCTCCACTTCTGGCGAGTCAGCCAGGATCACCCGGGCTTTGCTGAACTTCACCATGGCCTCGCGGGCATGCGTGACGTTATCGAACGTCGAGCGCGTCCGCGTGGCAACGTCTTCTCCTGTTCTATGGTCGAGCTGTTCCTTGACTCGATGCAGTTCGCTGGCCATGACAAGCACCGCGGAGGTGTAGGTCTCGGGAGAAAGTCCGACAAAGAAGTCGGTGATGCGCTTGTGCTTCCGAGCCTCCAGTCGGAACCCGAAGAAACCGGTTTGGGGACATGCCACGACGATGCCGATGTTCACGAACTCCTCCGTGTCCGAATGCGGCATGAATCGAACGAGGGCGTAGCGGCAGGCCAGCTGGGTCATCGCACTCTCCAGAAGTCGGGTTCCACGCAGCGCGCGAGCACCCGCAGTGCGTTCTCAGGGTCGTAGGCGGCAGGCACGTCCTGCTCTGTGTTGGCCCATCGCCATTCGGCCGGCGCATTTTCGCAAGCCCATCTGGCGACGATCAGCGCCTCGGACAAGCGATGCGTCCAGGCGGCGCGAAGTTCTGCGTCCGCCATCAGCGCATTCCAATCCGATGCGAACACGTGGTTCTGAACGAAGGCGACTTTGTCGAATGCCTCATCGAAGGCTTGGTTGTGATCGATGATTGCAAGCTGCCGTGACGAGGAGGTCCAGAGCATGTTCGTATTGCCGACTTGGCGGTCGCCATTCTTGACCCACCAATCAAAGACGAGCACAGCTTGCCGGACACGCACATCCACCTGATCCCTGAGACTGTTCTCGTACCAGATGACGCTCTCGCGCTCCGCTGAACCGAACGCGGGGGTCGAGCCGAGCAGTCGAAGTTCGACCGACAGTTCTCGCAGGACCGACTCGTTCGCCTGAACAAGGACGAACGGCGCGATAGGCAAGCCCAGCGCAAGCGCCATGTATCCGGCGATCCATTCCCGCCAAAGACTGGCTCTGTCTGTCTGCTGCCCTTTGACGTAGTACCGCCGCCCATCCTCTGCGCGGCAGAGAATCGGTCTGGTCATGCCTTGCTCAGCCACCCGAATCACCTCGGTGAGCTGGATCAAGCTGGGCGGGCTGGAATAGGGCATCGGAAGAAGTCGTCGTTCTTGCGTCGGCTCAGGTTGATCGGCATTGTCGCCGCACTTGCTCGCGACGAAGACCGCGCCTTTGCGACGAACGCGGGTTGGTGGTCGACCGCCTCGCCAGTAATCTGGCGGCATGAAACAGCGGACCTCACTCGTCGACCTGGAGCGCGTCCACCCCCAGCATCTGATCTCGGGGCTGTGGGTGGCGATCGCGCTGCTGGGCGTCGGGCTGTGCTTCCTGCCGCCGTCGGCTTCCGGCGATGCCTGGAAGATCCTGGGCACGTCGGCGGTCGGCCTCGTCCTGTCCTTCGGCGTCACCCGCCTGTCCGAACGCGCGCTCGCCTTGCCGCGCGGACGCGGCCTCCCTGAGCGAGGACCTCGCCACGCGCGTCCCGCTGCACCGGGAGTTCGAGACGATCCAGGCCTACCTGGAGATCGAGACGGTGCGCTTCGGTGAGCGGCTCCAGGTCCGATGGTCCTGCGACGAGACGGCCGCCGACGCGCCGGTGCCCAGCCTCATCCTCCAGCCGCTCGTGGAGAACGCGGTCAAGTTCGCGGTCGCGCCGGCCGCCGGCGATGTCGTGATCAGCGTCTCGGCCAGCGTGATCGATGGTCAACTGGTCCTCACGGTGGAGGACCGCGCTGCACCTGACTCGCCGCTCCCGCGACGCCCCACCGCGAACGGCGGCGGGGTGGGCCTCCAGAACGTCGCGAGGCGGCTCGAGGCCCAGCATGGTTCCGCGGCGGCGCTTGAGACGAAGGTGCTCGCACACGGCTTCGCCGCCACGATCCGGCTGCCGGTCTCCTTCATCGATCCTCCGTCCGAGACGCCAAGCGTGCTATATACAAGGGCAGGGGTGAAGGCCAGCAGCCTCCCGCAAGAACCAGCGTCAGGGCTTCAGGAAGTCGTTCTCCACCCACGCCTTGGCGCTGGTCTCGTTGAACTTGAACCCGGCGGACACCCGCACCTGCGCGAGCTGCTCGCCGTCCTCGTTGACGGCGGTCAGCGTCGCATAGGGGTTGTCTTCATCGGGCACGATGTCGAACAGGATCTGGAGGCGGCCGTTCTCCGTGTCCAGCTTCAGGCTCTTGTGGAGCTGGGCATGCAGCTGCTGCTCATGACGCCGCAGCACTTCCGACGCCGTCTTCACCAGCGTGTGGAAGGCCGGCGCGTCCAGCGGCTTCGGGTTCTTCTTGTCGCGGCCCATGGTCCAGGGGCCGACCAGCGCGGGCTCGGCCTCGCCGGCCAGCGTCATCGCCACGGCCCAGCCGTCGTCGTCTTCGTTCTTGATGACCTTCGCGGTCCAGCGCTCGTCCTGCCACAGGCGAGGCTCCTGGATGATGGGGCGTTCTTCGTCGGGGAAATTCGTGCTCATGGCGATGAAGTTACCACGCGGGCGGTGCTGCGCCGGCGACGCCCGGGCGCCTCGCGCCGATCCGTGATGAGCAGCGACAATCGCGGCATGATCGATTCCGCCCCGCCGCCGCAAGAGCAACCGCGCAACCCGCTGCACGGCCTGACGCTGGAAGCCATCGTGACCGCGCTGGTGGACGAATACGGCTGGGACGGCCTCGACGATCGCATCCCGCTGCGCTGCTTCGCCTTCGAGCCGAGCGTCAAGTCCAGCCTGAAGTTCCTGCGCAAGACGCCGTGGGCGCGCGAGAAGGTCGAGGGTCTCTACCTCTTCATGCTGCGGGAGCGGCGGCGCAATACCCGACCCTGAGGGCTGCTCACAGCTCGATGATCCCGCGCCTCACCGCGATCGTGACCGCGTGCGTGCGGTCGCTCGCGGCAAGCTTCCCGAGGATGCTCTTCATGTGCGCCTTCACCGTGCCTTCGGCGATGTCGAGCTGACCGCCGATGCGCTTGTTCGAACGACCTTCGGCCACGAGCTTGAGCACCGTCGTCTCGCGACCCGTCAGGGACTGATCGCCGACGTGCTCGGCGAGCTGCACCGCCAGCGCTGACGGAAAACGCCGGCCGCCGGCATGCACCGCGCGGATGGTGTCGAGCAGGTCCTTGCGCAGGGTCTCCTTCATCAGATAACCCGCCGCGCCAGCCTGCGCCGCCTCCAGCAACTGCGCGGGCGCGCCGAAGCTGCTGAGCATCACGATGCGCGCCGCAGGGAATTCGCCGCGGATCGCCTTCAACGCCGCGAGGCCGTCCATCGTCCGCATCCGGACGTCCATCAAGGTCACGTCCGGCACGTGGCGCCGGAACGCGTCCAGCGCCTCCGCGCCGTCCTGCGCCTCCGCCACCAGACGCATGTCGGGCTGCAGCTCGATGGCGCCGGCCAGGCCCTCCCGCAGCATCGGGTGGTCGTCCACCGTCATCACCCGGATCGGCCGGTCATGCTTCAGCGGCGTCGTCAGCGGTGTCGTCTGCAGGCGGGTCGTCATGGCGCGGATCCTTTCCGCGGGGACTCTGCCCGTTCGTGGATGGGGCGGGATCTCTCCTTCGGGAGATGCGGCCGTGCGTCGGTGACAGCGCGTGGAAGCCGGCCGCCCGGCCGCCTACCCTGTACGAAAGAGGGAGGCGGTAGCGCCCCCATGCGGCATGGCGGCCCGCGCCGAGGCTGGCGAACATCGTCACCACTCGGCCACCACCCGTCCACCACCGGCCACCACCGGCCACGACTCGGCCACGTCTTGGCCACCCCGAGCCCCCCACTTTTCTCGCCAGAAGGAATTCCTCATGAACAAGACCCCCATCCGCCGCCGCGCCGTCGCGGCGCTCCTCCTCACGGGAGGTATCGCCCTCTCCGCCGTCGGCGCGCTGCTGACGGCTTCGCCGGCGATGGCGCAGACGACGGCCGCGTCGGCAAAACCGTCCCCCATCGTCGAACGCGACGCCACCGTGAACGGCGTCAAGCTGCACTATCTGAGCGCAGGCTCCGGCGACGCCACGCCCATCGTGCTGCTGCACGGCTACGCGCAGACCAGCCGGATGTGGCGCCCGCTGATGCCGCGCCTGGCCACCGACGGTCCGGTGATCGCCGTGGACCTGCGCGGTGCCGGCGGCTCCGGCAAGATCGAGCGTCCCGGCGAGAAGAAGCTGCTGGCCCAGGACATCCACGCGCTGACGCAGCAGCTGGGCTACAAGAAGGTGAAGATCGTCGGCCACGACATCGGCCTGATGGTCGCGTATGCCTATGCGGCGCAATACCCCGACGAGGTCGAGAAGATCGCCCTGATGGACGCCTTCCTGCCCGGCGTCGGGGACTGGACCACCGTGTGGCTGCTGCGCGACCTGTGGCACTTCCACTTCTACGGCGAAGTGCCCGAGAAGCTGGTCGCGGGCCGCGAGCGCATCTACTTCGAGCACTTCTGGAACGACTTCGCCGCGGACAGGACCAGGTCCATCCCGGAAGCCGACCGCAAGTTCTACGCGGCGGCGTACGGGCAGCCCGGCGGCATGCACGCCGGCTTCGGCTACTTCAAGGCCTTCGAGCAGGACGCGAAGGACTTCGCGGCGATGTCCAAGACCAAGCTCACGATGCCGATGCTCGTCCTGACCGGCGAGAAGGCCTCCGGTGAGTTCCTGATCGGCCAGGCGAAGCTCGTGGCGACCGACGTCGACGGCCGCATCGTGAAGGGCGCCGGCCACTGGATCATGGAGGAGTCGCCGGAGTTCACGATGAACGCGCTGGTCGGGTTCCTGAAGTGACCTGAACTCAATTCGGCGCGCGCCGCGGCAGCACGCGCGCGAGCAGCGCCTCCAGCCGGCGTGGCAGTCCGGAGAGTCGCGTGGGACGGTGCGTCCGGCGATAGGCCTGCGACGCCGGGATGCTCAGCAGCACCTGGGTTCCGCCGCCGGGCGGACAACGCAGCGCGAAGCTGCCGCCGACGCGCGTGACGCGCTCGCGCATGCCGCTCAGGCCCCAGTGGCCGGGGCTGCATCCGTCGAGCTGCGTCGCCGTCGGCACGCCGACGCCGTCGTCGGCGATGCCGACCGTGAGCGCCGCGTCGCTGTAGCCGATCGTCAACTCGATGGTGGTCGCCTTGGCGTGCTGGAAGGCGTTGAACAGACCCTCGCGGCACACGAGCGCCAGCTCCGCATGCACGCCGGCGTCCAGCGGCCGCGGCGTGCCGTCGACGCGCAGGCCGAAGCGCGCGTCATGGAAGCCGGAGAGGTCCCGGCCCAGCGCCTCGAGCGTCTGCTCCAGCGTGCCGACGTCCGGTGGCGGCAGGCGCAGATCGGTGACGCGGTTGCGGCCTTCGATCACCACCTCGTCGGCCTGGTCCAGCACGCGCTCCATCTCCGCGCGGGCGGGCGACTCGGCCGGGATGCCCCAGGCCACGCGCTGGAAACGCAGCAGCAGACCCTGGAAGCCCTGCAGCAGCGTGTCGTGCAGGTCCTGCGCGATGCGGGTGCGTTCGTCGAGCCGGGCGCGATAGCGCTCGCGCGCCCGCGCCTCGATCTGACGCAGGCGCATGCGCACCGCGAGCGCGATCAGCATCAGCAGCGCCAAGGCGCACAGCACGCGGAAGGCGGTGGACTGGATGAAGGTCGGCGGGATCTCGATGGCCAGCGTCGCGGGCTTGGCGCTCCAGGCCCCGTCTTCATTGGTGCCCTGGACTTCAAAGGTGTAGTTGCCAGGACCCAGGTTCGTGTAGAACGCCTGGCGGCGCGAACCGGCGTCGTGCCACGCGGTCTCCAACCCTTTCAGGCGGTATTTGAAGACCGCACGCTCCGGCATCGCCAGCGACAGCGACGTGTAGTCGACCTGCAGGTCCCTGGTCCCGGCGACGGCCCGCACGAGGCCGCTCGCCTGCGCAGCCAGCGGAGCGCCGTTCACCAGCACGCGCTGGATGTCGATCAGGGCCGGCGCTGCGCTGCGGGTCAGCCGGGCCGGGTCCACGGTCACCACCCCGTTGGTCATGGCGAACCAGAGGCGGCCGTCGGGCGTCTGCAGCGCGGTGCGCAGCGGCCAGTTGGTCTCCGCACGGCCAGGCAGGCCGTCCAAGGTGTCGAGTTGCGTCAACGGCGCCTGGAAGTCCGGCGATGCCATCGCCCGGCGGACGTCGGGCGCCGCGATGCGCGTGATGCCCGCCGCGCCGTTCAACCAGAGCTCGCCGTCGGGCGTCTCGACAATGCCGCTCACGCCGTTGAGTGCATCCGCCGAGCCCCCCCGCAGGTCCTGGAAGCGGTCATGGTCGTCCAATCGCTGCACGCCCCGGTCGCCCCCGATCCAGACGTGCCCTTTGCCCGCGGTGATCGCCAGCACTCCGCCGACGCGCAGCCCCTCCTTGTCGGTGAAGCGCGTGAGCCGATCGTCCTCGTCGACGCGCAGCACCTGGCCGTCGACGTAGCCGATCCAGACGCGTCCCTGCGGGTCCACGGTGACGCTGGAGGCCAGCGACCCCGACGGAAATCCCTTGTTCCCGGACAACCATTCCCAACGTCCGTCGCTGAAGCGGCGCAGCAGTCCGCTGAACTGCGAGGCGACCCAGATCGTGCCCGCGCGATCTTCGGCCAGATCCTTGATCGTGCCTTTCCAGTTCGGAACATCCGGCGTGCGGACGACCACGGACGGTCCGCCGGGATCCAGTCGGGACAGGCCTCTGGACTCGCCCACCCAGACGGTGCCGGCATGGTCGACGAACACCCGGGTGATCGTCGAATTGGGCACGGGGTACTGCCGCAGATCGTGGGCGCCGCCCGCCGGCGGCAGATGGAAGATGGCGCGGC
The DNA here is from genome assembly GCA_004210455.1 of Rubrivivax sp. GTDB lineage: Bacteria > Pseudomonadota > Gammaproteobacteria > Burkholderiales > Burkholderiaceae_C > Roseateles. Next base: position 64,738 of record SEFA01000026.1, read on the forward strand.
GTGAGGTGAACCACAGGTCGCCTCGTGGACCCGTGGACATGGCCAGCGTGGACATGGCGACGGGAAACTGGAACACGGAGACGCGCGTGGGCCGCAGCCGGTCGAGTCCGCCATTCGTGGCGATCCAGATCGACCCTTCCCGGTCCTGCAGCAGTCGCATCACCTGCTCGCCGCTCAGGCGCTGGCTGGGCGTCAATCGCTGAATGGCCGGGAGACCGAAGGTGTACGGCTGCATGCCGAGGGAGGGCGTGTTGGCGATCGCGGCGGCTGCGGTGGCGGCGTTGGCCGCAGCGCCCGATGCGCCCGATGCGCCCGATGCGCCCGATGCGCCCGATGCGCCCGTCGCGGCGGCCGATGCCGCCGGCCCGGCAACGAGCGGCAGGAACGGCATGGGCGGCGGGGCCAGGGCTTCGGGCGAAAGGTCCTGGGCGACGGCGGGCTCGTCGTTGGGGAATCGTTCGCGTGTCACGCCGTCGCGCGAGCCGGACCAGAAGTAGCCCTCCCGATCGAACATCGGCATGTAGGTGCTGGACGCGACCGCGTGCCCGGCGCCGAAGACGTCGCCGGGCACCTGGGGACGAGGCAGCCTGAAGTAGCGCGTCTGGAACGGCTCCAGCTGGATGACAGCCCAGACCCGCCCGGTCGGATCCACTGTCAGGTAGTTGGGGTTCTTCCCGGGCAATCCGACGGGAGAGAAGCGGCGCTGCCCGGCGGTCTTCACCAGCAGGCCGCGGCTGTTGTTCACCCAGAGGTTGCCGTCGCCGTCCAGATGGACGTTCCATGTGATGAGGTCGGCGCTGGGCTCGGGATAGCCTTCCGCCTGGCCCATCCGTTGCCAGCGGTCGCCGGTCCGCTTGAACAAGCCGCGGGTGCTGGCCACCCACACGGTGCCGTCCTTCTCATGCGCGAAGCCTCGCGTGGCGCCTTCGAACCCGCCGGCGCGCGCCGGTTCCTGCAGCAGGACGTGGCCGTTGCGGACATGGGCGAGGCCGCCCCGCATGAAGCCGATCCACAAGCCGTTGTCAGGGGCGGCGTGGAGCGACAGCACGGATCGTTCGGGCAGCTTCTCGCCGGCCAGTGATTCGAAGGTCTCGAAGCGGATGCCGTCGAAGCGCAGAAGTCCGCGGTCCGTGCCCAGCCAGAGGTAGCCATCGGTGGTCTGCGCCAGGCTGTAGACCGGTCCCACCAATCCTTCCCGTGGCCCCCACGAGGTGTGATGAAGCTGATCCAGCGGCGGATGCTTCAGCAATTCGTCGAGGGTGATCCGGTCCGGCGTCGGCGCCTGGTCGGCCACCTCGGCCATCGCGACAGGAAGGAGCGGCAGGAGCAACGCAAGTCCGATGGCTCGAAGCAGACGTAGACCGGGTGCTGGCATGTCGGGCGCCGGAAGGAAGGAGCGCGCAACATATCACCGAAGGGGCAGGGGAGCTTCACCCGAACGGGAGATGGGAGACCGGCATCGGGCGTTTGTCGGCCGGGTCTCAAGGCGGATGCAGGCGGATGCAGGCGGATGCAGGCGGGGGCAGGCGGGGGG
>SEFA01000027.1 GCA_004210455.1 Rubrivivax sp.
GTGTCAGAGGTTCGTCAGGGACCAGGGGGTGGGGTGATGTAACGAAGTTACCTTCGATTGACTTTAGCAGTTTCCTCGTGCGCGTCTCGCCCGGAATCGCGCAAGCCACGCTTCGCGGCAAACGAGCTTCCCTCGACGGAGGGAGTGTCGAACCCGGCGAACTCGGCGAACTCGGGAGTCGGGGCGCCGCTCGGCTAGCATGCCGCCCCATGAACCAAGAATTCGTGATCGCCACCCGCGAGAGCCGCCTGGCCCTCTGGCAGGCGGAACATGTGCAGGCCCTGCTGCGCGCGCGCGGCCTGGCGGTGCGGCTGCTCGGGATGACCACGCGCGGCGACCAGATCCTGGACCGCTCGCTGTCCAAGGTCGGCGGCAAGGGCCTGTTCGTGAAGGAGCTGGAAACGGCGCTGGAGGACGGCCGCGCACAGCTCGCGGTGCATTCGCTGAAGGATGTGCCGATGGAACTGCCGGAAGGTTTCGTGCTCGCGGCGGTGCTGGAGCGCGAGGATCCGCGCGATGCGCTCGTGTCGTCGACCTACGGGAACCTCGCGGCGCTGCCGCAGGGCGCCTGCGTGGGCACGTCCAGCCTGCGTCGCGTGACCCAGCTGAAGAACCTGCGGCCGGACCTGCGCATCGAGCCGCTGCGCGGCAACCTCGACACCCGGCTGCGCAAGCTCGACGAGGGGCAGTACGACGCGATCGTGCTCGCCGCCGCGGGGCTGAAGCGACTGGACCTGGCCGGTCGCATCCGCCAGTACTTCGACGTCGACGAGATGATCCCGTGCGCGGGGCAGGGCGCGCTGGGCATCGAGATCCGTGCCGGTCAGGCGCCGTTGACCCCGCATCTGGAAGCGTTGGCGCACCGGCCGACGTGGCTGGCCGCCGCCGCGGAGCGGGCGGTGTCGCGGGAGCTCGGCGGCAGTTGCTCGATGCCGCTGGCCGCGCACGCGGTCTGGACGGCCGGCGGGCAACTGGCGCTCTCCGTGGCCCTGGGGCACCCGATCGAGCCGGAGCGTACCCTGCTGCGGGCGGGCTCGCTGGCGGCGGTGGGGGATCTGGCCGCCGCCGAATCGCTGGGTATCGCCGCCGCCGCCGCGCTGCGCGAACTCGGCGCCGCCGAGTACCTGAAGGACGTCTGATGGCGGGCGTCGACGCCCCGGTCCGTTTGCTGCTGACCCGTCCGCAGGCCCAGGCCGATGACTGGGCCAGACGCATGATGGCGCTGGGCGTGCCGACCGCCTCGTTCCCGCTGATCGACATCGAACCGGCCGACGACCCGGCGCCCATCGCGGCAGCCTGGTCGACCCTGCCGGAGATGGATCTGGCGATGTTCGTCAGTCCGAATGCCGTCGAGCACTTCTTCGACCGCCGGCCCACAGGGGCAACCTGGCCCGACCGGACCTGGGCGGCGACCGTGGGTCCGGGCAGCGCGCGTGCGCTGATCGAGCGCGGCGTGCCCCCGGCCCGTCTGGTCCAGCCGCCGGCGGGGTCGGACAGCCTCGATTCGGAACATCTGTGGCCGGAGCTGATCCGCGTTGCCGGGCCGGACTGGTCCGGCCGCCGCGCGCTGCTGGTGCGCGGTGACGGTGGTCGGGCGTGGCTGGGCGACCGGCTCCGCGACGCCGGCGCCGGAGTGACCGCGGTCGGCGTCTATCGCCGCACCTGCCCGCGGCTGTCGACGAACACCGGCGCGCTGCTGCGCGAGGCGCTGCAGGCGCCGGAGCGGCATGTCTGGCTCTTCAGCAGTTCGGAAGCGATAGGTCACCTGGAGGCCCTCGAAAAGGGGACGCGCGAGGGGGGGCTCGTGGGGGAGTCCGCCCGCCGTCCGCCGCCCGGATGGGCACCTGTCCGGGCGTTGGCCACGCACGAACGCATCGCGGCGCGGGCACAAGCCCTCGGGGTGGGGCATGTGGTTTTGGTGCGACCCGAGGCGGAGGCCGTCGCGGCCGGGTTCCGGATGCTGTCAGGGTCCACCCTAGAATCGTCGACGTGAGCGAGACCACCACCCCAGCGGCCGACGTTCCGTCGCCCCACAAGCCCGCCCGGCAATCCGGCGCCACCTTGACCCAGGCCGTCGTGGCCTGCGTCGGTCTGGTGGCCCTGCTGGCCCTCGGTCTGGCCTGGCAGAGCCAGCAGCGGCTCAAGCAGGTCGAGCAGGAGCTCGTCCGGCGCCAGGACAGCAGCCAGAGCGAGGCCAACATCGCCCGCGACCAGGCGCGCCAGGCACAGGACCTCAGCCGCGACACCGCGGCCAAGGTCGCCCTGCTGGACGCCCGGCTGGGCGAGGTCGCGGTGCAGCGCGAGCAGCTCGAAGGACTGATGCAGTCGATGAACCGCTCGCGCGACGAGAACGTCGTGGGCGACATCGAGGCCTCGCTGCGCGTGGCCATGCAGCAGAGCACGATCACCGGCAGCGCCGAGCCGCTGGTGGCCGCGCTGCGCCAGGCCGACGAGCGGCTGGGTCGCTACAAGCAACCCCGCCTGGAGGGCGTCCGCCGCGCCGTGACGCGGGACCTGGAACGCATCAAGGCGGTCAGCGTCGTCGACGTGTCGACGCTGACGATCAAGCTGGACGAGGTCGTGCGCCAGGTGGACGACCTGCCGCTGCTGGCGGTCGCCCAGCCGGGTCAGGACCCGGCCGACGCGTCACGGGCCGCTGGCGCCGCCGCGCAACACCCGACCCCGTCGACCACCGCATCGACCACCCCGTCCACCGCCCCCAAGGCCGCCGCGCCGCGCAAGGCCGCCTCGGGCGGCGCCGGGGCCTCGGGCCTCCCCGCGGGCGCAGCGCACGCTGGCGCCGACGGCGAGCCCGGCTGGTGGAGCCGGCTCTGGGACCAGGCCGGCGACCGGTGGACGACCCTGTCCGGCGACGTCTGGCGCGAAGCCCGCGGCCTGCTGCGCGTGACGCGCATCGACCATCCCGAAGCCGCGCTGATCGCGCCGGAGCAGTCCTTCTTCCTGCGCGAGAACCTGAAGCTGCGGCTGCTCAATGCCCGGCTCGCGCTGCTGAGCCGGCAGTTCGACACCGCGCAGGTCGACCTGCGCGAGGCGCAGGCGATGCTGGAGCGCTACTTCGACGGGCGTTCGCGCAAGCTGACCCAGACGACGGAACTGCTGCGCCAGGTGCAGGGCCAGTCCCGGCAGGTGAGCGTGCCGCGCCCCGACGACACGCTGGCCGCGCTCAGCGCGGTCGCGCGTTGAGGAGATCGCCATGCGGATGGTGATCTGGCTGGTGCTGCTGTTCGTCGCGGCCGTGGTCGCGGCGCTGACGCTGGGCAACAACGACGGTCTCGCCAGCTTCTACTGGCGCGGCTGGCGGATGGACCTGTCGCTCAACCTCTTCCTGCTCCTGCTGGTGGCGGGCTGCTTCGCGCTGATGACGCTGATGCAGACGCTGGACGCGCTGCTGACGCTGCCCAAGCGCGCGCGCCTGTGGCGCATGTCCCAGCGCGAGCGCAGCGCCCAGGTCGCCTTGCGCGAAGCGTGGGCGGAGTACTTCGGCGCCCGTTACAGCCGCGCGCAGAAGGCGGCGCAGCGCGCGCTCGTCATCCAGGCGCAGACGCCCGATCTGGCGCAGGACGGCGCCTTCATGGCGCTGGCGCATCTGGTGGCCGCGCAGAGCGCCCACAAGCTGCAGGACCGCCGCAATCGCGACGAGCACCTGCGTCAGGCGCTCCAGGTGGCGGCGACCTCGGCGGGCGCCCGCGTGCAGGAAGAGGGGGCCCGGCTGCTGGCCGCGGAATGGGCGCTCGACGACCGCGATGCGCCGCGCGCGCTCGGCCTGCTGCGTGAACTGACCCCGGGCGTCGCGCGCCGCACGCAGGCGCTGAGACTGAAGCTGCAGGGCAGTCGCCTCGCCCATGAGCCGCTGGAGGCGCTGCGCACCGCCCGCCTGCTGGCCAAGCACCAGGGATTCTCGAAGTCGGCGGCACAGGGCCTGCTGCGGTCGCTCGCCTGCGAAGCACTGGACACCGCGCGCGACATCGACCAGCTGCGCGGCATCTGGCAGCAGCTGGACGCGTCGGACCGGCGGGATGTCTTCGTCGCCTCGCGGGCCGCGAACTGCGCGGCCGGACTGGGCGCGCCGGAAGATGGTCGCGGCTGGCTGCGCCCGTTCTGGGAGTCGATCGCCGAGCAGGGCGCCGACGAGCGCCGGGCCCTGGCCGAGGCGCTGGTGCAGTGCATGCCGGGCCTGGGGCCGGAATGGCTGCAGCGGCTGGAGGGCGCGGTGCAGCGATTCCCGCGCGACGGCACGATGGCCTTCGCGCTCGGACATGCCCTGGCGGAACGGCAGCTGTGGGGCAAGGCGCGCCTGATGCTCGAACAGGCGGCCGAGGATCGCGAGCTGACCTTCAATGCCCGGCGTCGCAGCTGGCTGCGCTTGGCCGAGATGGCCGATCAGGACGAAGACGCGGAACGCCGCGCCCGTTGCTACGAGGCTGCCGCGCGCCTGGGTTGAGTTCCGGGAAGAATGATTTTTGTCGAGATACTTGCAGAACCTCAAAAACGCATGCTATAGTCGCAGTCTTTCAGCGGCTGTAGCTCAGTTGGATAGAGTACTTGGCTACGAACCAAGGGGTCGTGGGTTCGAATCCTGCCAGCCGCACCAGAAAAACTGTTGAATGTCCGGGTCACCGGAGATTCGGCAAGCAAAAGAAGAAGTAACAACAAAAACCTGGGATCGCTTCCACGACGGCGGTTCCTGATCAGTAAAAGTCGAGCGGCTGTAGCTCAGTTGGATAGAGTACTTGGCTACGAACCAAGGGGTCGTGGGTTCGAATCCTGCCAGCCGCACCAAATAGAAAGCCAGCGTTGAAAGACGCTGGCTTTTTTCTTTGTCCGAAGGGAATCCCTGGTGATTCCGGATATTCATTCCAAACGGGACTTGGGGGTCCGCTTCAAGCGCCTCGGGTGACGTCCGGGCGAATATCGTCCGGACCGGATTACTCCTCGCGGATATCGTTGGAGCGAGCGGAATCGCCCGGCCTCGCTGGCGTGCGCGAGAGTTTCGGCGCCGGCATCGGCCAGACCACGCCGTCCTGCATGAAGAAGTTGCGCCGGGCCTGCTGGTGCGGGTGCAGCGGCGCTTCGGCGGCGGGCAACACGGGCGCGACGCAGGCATCGCTGCCTTCGAACACGGCGACCCAATGCGCGAGCGGCTCCTGCCGGATCCGCACCGTCACCGCGTCGCGCCATGTCGGCCATTGCGAGGGATCGTCCTGAGAGGTTGACGGCGTTTCCGTCGGGAGGCCCAGCCGCTCCATCAGCGCCCGCTGGAAGGGCGCCTCGATGGCGCCTAGCGAGAGCCAACGCCCGTCCGCGCATTCGAAGCAGTCGTAGAAGTGCGAGCGATGCAGGAAGAGGTTGCGCGACGGATCGTCGTCCCAGCGACCGCCCGCCCGCAGCGCCTGGATGAGCGTGCCCATGTAGCCGACGCCGTCGACGATCGCCGCGTCGATCACCTGGCCGCGACCTGAGCGGCGCGACTCCCACAACGCACACATCAGCCCGAAGAGCATCGTGAGCGCGCCGCCGCCGATGTCGCCGACCAAGGTGGCCGGCAGGGCCGGCGCCTGGCCCTGGCGGGCCGCAAACGGCATCAGCCCGCTCAGCGCGACGTAGTTGATGTCGTGGCCTGCCTGCTGGGCCAGCGGGCCGTTCTGGCCCCATCCCGTGAGCCGGGCGTAGACCAGTCTGGGATGCGCCGCGAGCAGCGTGTCCGGACCGAGCCCGAGCCGCTCCATGACGCCCGGCCGGAACCCCTCGATCAGCGCGTCGGCACCGGCGACGAGGTCGCGGATCCGCGCGAGTCCGACGGGCGATTTGAGATCCGCCTGCACGACGGTCTTGCCGCGGTTCAATGCCGCGCCGCCGCCGAGTCGCGTCTCCCCGCCCGGGCGTTCCACGACGGTCACCTCGGCGCCGAAGTCGGCCAGCACCAGCCCCGCGAACGGCGCGGGCCCGATCCCGGCGAATTCAACGATCTTCAAGCCCTCGAGCGGGCCCTTCACGTTCACCTCATCTGGATCGTCCATCGCCCGGAATCTTCCCAGTGGTTGGATCAACAGTCGGTCATCGCGCCCGGCACGAATGATCTGGACGAGTGTTGAACTGTTCGCTTCATTTCCCGTACTGGACGCTTGGTGCGACGGCAGGCCGATGGCATTGCCACTGGCTGCCGCTGTACCCCCTATTCAATCAGTCCGGAGGATTCGAACCTATGCTTTTCAATAGTTTTTTTGACGCAAGCTTTGGCCGGGGCTACGGCTTCGGAGGCTTGCCGTCGTGGGGTGCGCAGATCGGAAGTTGGCTCAACGGCGCTTCCCGGATGAGCAACTGGATGGGCAACCGATCCATGGACGCCAGCGCCAAGTCGATGGGCCAGGGTTGGTGGGGTCCGCAGCAGCAACAGCGGCCGAGCATCGGACGCCACCATCATCATCATGGGCATCATTGTTCCGACACGCCCGCGCCCGCGCCTGTTGCTCCTGCTGCTCCTGCTGCTCCTGCTCCTGCTGCTGCTGCTGCTGCTGCTGCTGCTGCTGCTGCTGCTCCTGCGCCTGCTCCTGCTCCTGCTCCTGCTCCTGCTCCTGCTCCTGTCGCCCCTCCGGTCAATAAGGAAGGCAGCTGGGATGCCAGCAAGGGAGGCTATGTTCTCGGTGCGAGCGGCGAGGTGGACGCAAAGATCTATACCGCCGATGACAGGTCTGTGACTCAATATCGCGTGGAGGGCGGCACCTGGCAATACCTGCTTCGAGGCCAGGATGACGCCGGCAAGACCTACACCATCAAGGGGGAACCCGGCTCGACTGTCCAGTTCCGGTTTGGCAACAACCAAAACGGCGATTGGTTCAATCTCGGGAGTACGAAAAACCTCGACAACAAGGACCATGCCAAAGTGCAGCAGACGGGTCTTGGCGTTCGGGTCGGCGTCGAGGAATGGGCGAATGGCGACAACGATCTCAATGATTACGTCTTCGACCTGATGGATTCGAAAGCCAAGGGCTGACGTGAAGGACCTTTGAGATGAAGATGAAGGGCTGGCGCAAATACGCCGGCCCTTTCTGTTTTCGTCACAATGGCTGAATGAGCAAAGCCTTTACGAAGGAATCCGATGCCGGCGACGACGATGACGACGGCCCGTCGCTGCCCGCGTTGCCCCAGGGCTCTCGCAACTACATGACGCCGGCGGGGTACGCCCGGCTGCGCGCCGAGTTCATGCAGCTGCTGGACGTCGAGCGTCCGAAGATCGTCGAGATCGTGTCCTGGGCCGCGAAGAACGGCGACCGCTCGGAAAACGGCGACTACCTCTACGGCAAGAAGCGTCTGCGCGAGATCGACCGCCGCCTGCGCTTCCTGACGAAGCGGCTGGACATCGCCGAGGTCGTCGACCCCAGTGCCCATCACGGCAGCGACCAGGTGTTCTTCGGCGCGACGGTGACCTACGCCAATGCGAAGGGGGAGGAGCGCACGATCACCATCAAGGGCATCGACGAGTCGGACAGCCTGGCGGGCGAGGTGAGCTGGGTGTCGCCGATCGCGCGCACGCTGCTCAAGGCGCGCGAGGGCGACGAGTTGCAGCTCGTGACGCCCGTGGGCGTGGAGCCGATCGAGGTGGTCGAGGTCCGTTACCCGAAACCCGTGCAGCCTCAGTAGAACGAGCGCAACAGAGGGGCCCGGAAAGCCTGAAAGGGCCTGAAAGGACCTGAAATGCGCCGGAGCCCGATCAGGGCTTCACGCGCCAGGCGCGCATCACCGCGCTCGAGCGCTTGAGCGTGCGCAGCGCATCGGCCAGATGCAGGCGGTCGCGCACTGCGAGCAACAACGTCATCTCCGCCGTCTCGCGCTGCTGCGAGTCGTCGCTCATGGCGATGTGGGTGATGTCGGCCTCCGCGCTGCTGACCGCGGTCGCGATCTGCGCCAGCACGCCCTTGCCGTTGCGCATCAGCACGCCGACCTCGGCCTCGAAGCTGCGGCTCAGTTCCTCGCCCCAGCCGACGGCGATCCAGTGCTCGCTGTCGCGCTGGAACAGTCGTCGTCCGACCGAGCATTCGGCGGTGTGGACCACCAGCCCCTCGCCGCGGCCGAGGTAGCCCTTGATGTCGTCGCCGGGAATCGGCCGGCAGCAGGTGGCCAGTCGCACCGACGCGCCTTCGCTGCCGTCGATCAGCACCTGGCCCTGCGAAGGCGCATCGTCCGTGGCGAAGCGGCCCATCGTCAGCAGCACGGCGTCGGGACGCTGGCCCTGGTCGGACAGGGTGCGCGCCAGCTTCTTCGCGACGATCGTCGCGATCTTGCGTCCCAGCCCGATCTCGACGAGCAGCTCGTCCATATGGCGGTTGCCCGCCCAGCGCGCCAGGTCCTGCCACAGCGCGGCGGCGGTCTCGTCCTCGGGCTGGAGGCTGGGCAGCGCCAGGCCTTCCGCGCGCAGCGCCTGCGCCAGCATCTTGTGGCCGAGCTCGCGCGATTCCTCCTGCTCCAGGTTCTTCAGGAAGTGCCGGATCTTGGAGCGCGCCCGCCCGGTGCGCACGAAGCTCAACCAGGCCGGATTCGGCCGCGCGCCAGCGGCGGTGACGACCTCGATCACGTCCCCGCTGCGCAGTTCGGTGCGCAGCGGCACGGGCTCGCCGTTGACCTTCGCGGCGACGCAATGGTCGCCCACGTCCGAGTGGATCGCGTAGGCGAAGTCCACCGGCGTCGCGCCCTTGGGCAGGGCCATGATCTTCGACTTGGGCGTGAACACATACACCGCGTCAGGGAACAGGTCGATCTTCACGTGCTCCAGGAACTCGGTCGCGTCGCGGGTCTCGTCCTGGATGTCCAGCAGGGACTGCAGCCAGCGCGATCCCAGCTGCTGCGCGCCCTTGGCGTCGCCCTTGCTCTTGTACAGCCAGTGCGCCGCCACGCCCTTCTCGGCGACCATGTGCATGGCCTCGGTGCGCATCTGGAATTCCACCGGCGTGCCCAGCGGGCTCACCAGTGTCGTGTGCAGCGACTGGTAGCCGTTGGGCTTGGGAATCGCGACGTAGTCCTTGAAGCGGCCCGGCTGCGGCTTGTAGAGCTGGTGCAGCACGCCCAGCGACCAGTAGCACTGCGGCAGGTCCTGCACGATGACGCGGAAGCCGAAGATGTCGCTCACCTGCGCGAAGCTCAGGTGCTTCTCTCTCATCTTCTTGTAGATGCTGAACAGCGTCTTCTCGCGGCCCTGGATCTCGACGCGCAGGTTGGCCTCGGAGAAGGCCTTCTGCACGTCGCGCTCGATGCGCGACACCAGGTCGCGCCGGTGGCCGCGGGCCTTGGTCACCGCCTTGGCCAGCGCCCCGTAGCGCCAGGGATGGATGTACTGGAACGACAGTTCCTGCAGCTCGCGGTAGATCTCGTTGAGACCGAGCCGGTGAGCGATCGGAGCGTAGATGTCCAGCGTTTCGCGGGCGATGCGCCGACGCTTGTCGAACGCCATGTGCTGCATCGTGCGCATGTTGTGCAGGCGGTCGGCCAGCTTGATCAGGATCACGCGGACGTCCCGCGCCATCGCCAGCAGCATCTTGCGGAAGCTCTCCGCCTGGGATTCCTCGCGGGTCGAGAACTGCAGCTTGTCCAGCTTGGTCAGACCGTCGACCAGTTCGGCGGTCGGCGCCTCGAAGCGCTCGATCAGCTCGGTCTTGGTGACGCCGCAGTCCTCCATGGCGTCGTGCATCAGCGCGGCCATGATGGCCTGAGCGTCCAGCCGCCAGTCGGCGCACAGGCCGGCGACGGCGATCGGGTGGGTGATGTAAGGTTCCCCGCTGGCCCGGAACTGGCCCAGGTGCGCTTCGTCCGCGAACTTGTACGCCTCGCGGATGCGCTTGACGTCGGCCTTGGGCAGGTAATGCAGGCGGTCCACGAGGGCGTCGAACGACGACGCCTCGGTGGCCGTGTCCGGCGCGGCCTTGGGGCCGGCCAGGCCGGTCAGGCCAGGAATGTGAGCGGTTGCGAAGGAGCGGAGACCCATCGGTGCAATTTAACCGATGGCGGGAGGGGTTTCCGGCGAGTGGACTTGCCGTCGCGACCCCCTTCAGGCCCGTGTCTAGGGGTTTATCCCTATCAAGAAAATGCGAAAGGCGCGGATCGAGGCCTAAAGTCCGGAGATCGCCCGCCGATAAACCGATCATGCCCTGGAAGGGCGATGGCCCGGGAGCTTCCCGGTCCCGGCATCCGCTGGCCGAAATGTGCGGACACCTCGCGGGAGGCTCGCCATGATTCCTGTTTCCAACAATACGACGACATCGACCGGGCCCGGTGCCAGCACCGGGCAGTCGGCACGCCTGCGCGAAGCCGACGTCTACGCCCCCTCGACCTCAAGCTCGACCTCGACCACTGTTCAGGCGGAGGCTTCCGCCGTGGTGAGCCTGTCGCCGCAGGCTCAGGCACAGCTTGCCCAAGCGCCGGCCCAGGCCCAGGCCCAGACCCAGATCCAGAACCAGGCACCGACGCCGACATCGACTCCTGCGGCCGCTGCGGCCGCCACGCCGACCACCGTGACGGCGCAGAGCACGTCCTTCCAGCCGTCCAACGCCAGCGCCGCTGTCACCGACACTGAAAAATTCCCCGCCCCCGTCAGCCTGGTGCCCAACCTGGTCTACGCGGAGGCCGACTCGGACTTGAACGGCGTCATCTCGCCGGCCGAGCGACGGGCGTATGACGTCCTGCATCCGACGCTGGGTCAGCGTCCGACGGACGTTCCGCCCAAGCGCGTCGTCGACGCGGAACTGCGCGAATACACCGCGATCGCGAACAAGCAGTTCTGATCCCATCGCCCGATTGGGGGATCCGGGACGGACTCCCCCTTTCGAGGGCCCTCCTCAGTTGGGTAGGCAGCGCGCCATCCAGCGCGCAAAGTGGACTCCATCGCGGCTCCGGACGAGCCGCCTGTGTTGAAGGAGTCAGTCATGCACTTCGCCGAAATCGAGACCGGGGACTACCGCATCTACGCCGGGGCGATCGAGCGCCCCCGCCAGTTCGGCTACGTGGCGGCGGTCGTCGTGGTGCGGACCAGCTTCAACGAGGCGATGAACAAGCGCGAGGCCTTCCGGGACGAGAACCTCGCTGGCGGCTACGGCTGGGCCACACCGGCGGAAGCCTTGCGCTTCGCGATCAACGCCGGAAAGGAAGCCGTGATGTGCAGGATCGGCATGTACGCCTGACTGCGGTAGCGCACTCAGACGGCATGACTGAAGCCGATATGCTGAAAAACGACCTGTCCGCCGACGACTTGTTCGAGGATTTCCTCGCCACGCTCCCGCGCGTGGGGGCGATGATCGCCCCGTCCGCAGCCCCGTCCGCAGCTTCCACCGCCACGCCGATCTCCGCGCCGGTCTCCGTGCTTCAAGCGGCTCATCCCGTGCTTCGTCGCGTGAGTGCCCGCCCACGCTTGGATCGCCGCGGCGCGCCCGTTATCGTGCAGGCATGTCGACCCCGGTCCTCCCTGTCAGCCCGATCGAGCCCCCGCATCCGGCCTGGCACGGTTTCGTCTCCTACCTGACGCCGCAGCGCGTCCTGCTGGCGCTGGCGCTGGCCACCGTCTTCGCGCTGGCGCTGCAACCGATCTTCATCACGCCGTTCCCCGTCCTGCTGGGGCGGACGATGTTCGTGGGCATGCTGGCGCTGTTGGCGTTCTCGGCGGCGGGGCAGTGGCCGCGCCGGCTGCCGCGCTGGTGGGCGCGATGGCTGTTCCAGGTTGTCGTTGTCGCGGCGGCCGTGCCGCTGGCCACGCTGGCGGTCTACATGGTCGCCGTCGGCGGCGACTTTTCCAGCTTCGTCGAGTCCGAATCCCGGATGCTCGGCTTCCTCTGGATCGCCGGCTCCGGCCTGGTCGTCGGCCCCTTGCTGGCCATGGGGGCCCTCTATCGGCAACGCGACGCGGAGGCTCGCAGCCAGGCGCTCGGTTTCGAACTCGAACGCAGCGAGCTGGAACGCCAGGCCCTGGACGCCCGGCTGCGGCTGCTCCAGGCGCAGGTCGAGCCGCATTTCCTGTTCAACACGCTGGCCAACGTCCGGGCGCTGGTGGAGACCGGCTCGCCCCAGGCCGCGCCGGTGCTGAGCAGCCTGATCGCCTACCTGCGCGCAGCCATGCCGCGGCTGCAGGGCGATGCCACGACGCTGTCGGACGAGGTCGCCCTGGTGCGGGCCTACCTCGAACTGATGCACCTGCGCATGCCGGATCGGCTGGATTACCAGGTCGACCTGCCGCCGGAGCTCGGCAGCCTGCGCTTCCCGCCGATGGCCTTGCTGACGCTGGTGGAGAACGCCGTGCGCCACGGCATCGATCCGGGCGAGGAGGGCGGCCGCATCGAGGTCGGCGGCGCCCTGCACGGCGGGCAGGTGCGGCTGTGGGTCAGCGACACCGGCGTCGGCATGACGCAGAGCATGGGCAGCGGCACCGGACTGCGCAACCTGCGCGAGCGGCTGACGCTGTTCTACGGTCCCGGCGCCCACCTGACGCTGACCGAGAATCTGCCGCACGGCCTGCGCGCCGAAGTGCGCTTCACTCCGCAATGACATGACCGCTCCTGCGCCGACCGCCCTGATCGCCGATGACGAACCGCTGCTGCGCGACAGCCTGCAGCGCAGCCTCGGATTGCTGTGGCCGGAACTGCGCGTCGTCGCGCAGGCGCGCAACGGACGCGAGGCGGTTGAGATGTTCGAGGTCCACCGGCCCGACATCGCGTTCCTGGACGTCCACATGCCGGGCCTGAACGGGATGGAGGCGGCGCGGCAGATCGCGCGCCAGGCGCACGTGGTGTTCGTCACCGCCTTCGAGGACTACGCCTTGCAGGCCTTCGAGCGTGGCGCGATCGATTACCTGGTCAAGCCGGTCGACGACGCGCGGCTGGCCGACACGGTCGGCCGGCTGAAGGAGCGTCAGGCCGAACGGCCGCGGCCTCCGCGCGGCGAGCGCAGTCAGGCGGCGCTGGAGGCGGTCATCGACGAGCTCGCCCGCCGCATGGCCCGCCCTCCCGGCGCGCCCGCTTACCCGTCTGCGGCCGGCGGCCTCGCGACCGACACCGGGCCGCTGCAATGGATCCGCGCCTCCGTGGGCTCGACGCTGAAACTGATCCCGGTCGACGAGATCCTCTTCCTGCGTTCGGACGAGAAGTACACGCTGGTCGTCACCGCGGAGGGCGAGGCGCTCATCCGCACGCCGATCCGCGAACTGATCGAGCGGCTCGATGCCCAGCGTTTCGTGCAGGTCCATCGTTCGGTGGTGGTGAACCTGCACGCGATCAGCCACGTCACGCGAGGTCCCAACGAAACGGCGGACCTCCACCTGAAGGCCCGTCCCGAGGTGCTGCCGGTCAGCCGCAGCTATCTGCACCTGTTCCGGCAGATGTGAGGCGGGAGGCAGGCGGACGACCGGCTCAACGCCGCGGCTGCTGCGCCTGTTCCAGCGGTTGCGGTGCGGCGGGCAGCGGCAACTGCTGCGCCTTGCCTTGCACGACGACGGGCTCGAGCTGCCACATCGGCGCGGCGACGTTGACCATCTGCACGACCGCCATCACGGCGACCGCGATGATCGCGGCCATCAACGCCGTGTGCATCGCGCCGTCGGAGAAACGGTGCATCTCGCGCTCGTCGTTCGCCGCCGGCTTGTGCCGGGCCAGTGCGCGCCAGCCGTTCCACGCTTGAGAGAGTCGGGTGTCCATGGTCTCTGCTCCTCGTCGACAACCTGAATCAAGTCTAGGTCGCGCGCACGAGGGCTTCCAGCGAGGCCGGACGTAAAAAAGCGCGGCTCAGCCGCGCTTTTCCGCCGTTCGTCGCAACGACGATCGGAGCTCAGCGTCTCAGCGTCTCAGCGCTTCGGTGCGGGTCGTCAGCCAGGCCAGTGCCTCGCCGTCGACCAGCGGCGCCAGGCGGCGGCGGACCTCGGCGTGATACGCGTTCAGCCAGGCGAGTTCCTCCTCGGACAGCAGGTCCACCGCGATGCAGCGCGTGTCGATGGGGCACAGCGTCAGCGTCTCGAACGCCAGCATCTCACCGAACTGCCCCTTCTCGGGGGTGTCGAGCCCGACGTTCAGCACCAGGTTCTCGATCCGCACCCCCCATTGGCCCGGGCGGTAGAGACCGGGCTCGATCGAGGTGATCATGCCGGGCTCCATGGCCATGTTGGCGTCGGGCACGGCTTTCGAGATGCTCTGCGGGCCTTCATGCACGTTCATGAAGTAACCGACGCCGTGGCCGGTGCCGTGACCGTAGTCCAGGCCGTGGGCCCACAGCGGCGCGCGGGCGATCGCGTCCAGCATCGGGCTCAACGTGCCACGCGGGAATGCGGTGCGCGACAGCGCGATCGTGCCCTTGAGCACCAGCGTGTAGTCGCGCTTGTGGTCGGTGGTGATGGTGCCGATCGGCCAGACGCGGGTGATGTCGGTCGTGCCGCCGAGGTACTGCCCGCCGGAGTCGATCAGCAGCAGGCCGTCGCCCTCGATCTGCGAGAAGGACTCGGGCGTTGCGCGGTAATGCGGCATCGCGCCGTTGGCGTTGAATCCGGCGATGGTCGAGAACGACAGGCCGACGAAGCCCGGGCGCTTCGCGCGCTCGGCGGTCAGGCGTTCGTCGACGGTGAGTTCGGAGAGGACCTCGCCGCGCGCCATCGCCGCTTCGAACCAGGCGTAGAACGCGCACATCGCGGCGCCGTCCTGTGCCATCGCCTCGCGGATGAACTGCGCTTCGGTCTCGTTCTTGCGGCTCTTCAGCAGCGTGCTGGGGTTGATGGCTTCGACCACCGTCGCCGTCGCGGGCAACGCTTCGCGCAGGCCCAGGGTCACGCGACGCGGGTCGATCAGCACCTTCGCGTCGGCGGGCAGGTTGCTCAGCGAGGCGCGGGCGTCGGCGTAGGGGGCGAGGCGCACGCCGTCGGCGGCCAGGCGCCGCTCGAGCGTCGCGTCGATCTTGCCCGGCTGCACGAACAGCGTCGCGCCTTGCGCGTCGAGCAGCGCATGCGCGAGGAACACTGGGTTGTAGGTCACGTCCGAGCCGCGCAGGTTGAACAGCCAGGCGATGTCGTCGACGCTGGAGATCAGGTGGTGCGAGGCGCCGTGTTTCGCCATGCCTTCGCGCACCTGCCGGAGCTTGTCGCCGCGGCTGACGGTGGCTTGCGGCGAGGCGTGTTCGTAGATGGGCGCGTCCGGCAGGCCGGGGCGGTCCTCCCAGGCCTGGTCGATCAGGTCGACGGCGGTGTCGATCAGCACGCCCTTCGCGCCGAGTGCGGCGCGCAGCTGCTGGGCGACCGCGAGTCCGAGGACCTGGCCGTCGACGACCAGGGTCTGGCCGGTCTGCAGCTGGTCGGCGATCCAGGTGATGTGCTGGCTGGAGGCGCCGTTGGGGATCTTGAAGAGATGGATGCCGCTGTCGGCGAGTTCGCGCTCGGCGGAGGTCCAGTAGCGGCTGTCGGCGAAGAGCTGGGCGTCGTCCAGCGTGACGACGAGGGTGCCCATGGAGCCGGTGAAGCCGGAGAAGACCTCGCGGGCCTGCCAGCGGCGCGGCAGGTACTCGGAGAGATGGGGGTCGGCCGAAGGGACCAGGATGGCGTGGGCGCCGGCGTTGCGCAGGGCGTCGCGCAATCTGGAGATGCGCAGCTTGATCTGGGAAAGGCGGGTATCCATGGCGGGCCTCGGCGGGTTGGCAGGCGGACCGTGGGTGACCGGATAGGTCACCCACTTCGAAGTCGCCGATTGTAGGAGCCTCTCTTTCAGAGCTCCGTCCGCAACGCCCACAGCTCCGGGAACAGCACGACGTCGAGCATCTTGCGCAGATAGCTGACGCCGCCGGTGCCGCCGGTGCCTCGCTTGAAGCCGATCACGCGTTCCACGGTGGTGACGTGGCGGAATCGCCAAAGCCGGAACGCGTCTTCGAGGTCGACGAGTTCTTCGCCCATCTGATAGAGGTCCCAGTGGGCTTTCGGATCGCGATAGACCTCCAGCCAGGCGGCCTTGACGCCGTCGTCAGCGGAGCGCGGCTGGGTCCAGTCGCGGTCGAGCGCGGCGGCGGGCACGGCGATGCCGCGGCGCTTCATCAGTCGCAGGACTTCGTCGTACAGCGAGGGCGCTTCGTATGCCGCTTGAACGTCGGCGAGCAGGTCGGCGCGATGCGCGTGCGGCTTGAGCATCGCGGCGTTCTTGTTGCCGAGCATGAACTCGATGCGCCGGTACTGCGCGCTCTGGAAGCCGCTGCTATTGGAAAGGTAGGGCCGGATGGCCGAGTATTCCGGCGGCGTCATGGTGCTGAGCACGTCCCAGGCGTGGACGAGCTGCTCCATGATGCGCGACACCCGGGCCAGCATCTTGAAGGCTTCGGGCAACTGGTCCGAGGCCACGTGTGTCACCGCGCCGTGCAGCTCGTGCAGCATCAGCTTCATCCACAGCTCCGAGGTCTGGTGCTGGATGATGAAGAGCATCTCGTTGTGGTCGGGCGAGAGCGGATGCTGCGCGCTCAGCACCTGGTCCAGGCGCAGGTAGTCGCCGTAGCTCATGTCCTTGGAGAAGTCGAGCTGTGCGCCTTCCTCGCGGACGATGGCCTCGCCGCCTTGGCCGCCTTGGCCGCCGCCACTCCCGGCCTTGTCGTCCGTCCCGCCGGATCCGTGTCCCATCGGGCAACTCATGTCACTGCCGCCTTCCTGTTGAAGCGCGCCTCGCGCCATTCCTCGGTGGCCAGCACCTGGTGCAGGTGCTCGACCGCGTCCCAGGCGTCGGCGAAGCCGATGTACAGCGGCGTGAAGCCGAAGCGCAGGATGTGCGGTACCTCGTCGAGCCGCGTGGGATCGCCCGCGCGGAAGTCGCCGATCACACCGCGCTCGATCAGCGCCTGCACGACCGCGTAGCCGGCCGTCTCGTGCAGCGGCGCCTTCAACGCCAGGCAGACCTGGCTGCCGCGCTGAGCGGCGTCGCGCGGCGAGACGACGTAGATGCCTTGCCCGCCGCAGCGCTCTTCAGCGAGTCGCGCGAACAACTCGGTCAAGGCGATCGACTTTTCGCGCAGCGCCGCCATGCCGCCGAACGGTTCGGCCGCGAGCAGCGTGTCGACGCCGCACTCCAGCGCCGCCGTCGAGAGGATCGCCGGCGTGCCGCAGATATAGCGCTTGATGCCGGGCGCGGGGGCGTAGTTGGCCGTGAACTGGAACGGCGACGCATGGCCCAGCCAGCCCGACAGCGGCTGCCAGAAGCGGTCGGCGTGGCGCGGATGCGCCCACACGAAGGCCGGCGCGCCGGGGCCGCCGTTGAGGTACTTGTAGCCGCAGCCGATGGCGAAGTCGGCATCCGCGGCGTTCAGGTCGACCGGGATCGCGCCCGCGGAATGCGCAAGGTCCCACACGGTCAGCGCGCCGGCCGCGTGCGCCGCGCCGGTGACCGCCTTCATGTCGTGCTTGCGTCCGGTCCGGTAGTTGACCTCCGTCAGCATCAACACGGCGAGCCTGTCGTTCAGCAGGCCGGGGATCTCATCGACGTGATCGACGAGGTGGAGCGTCATGCCGAACTGCTCGGCGAGGCTCTCCGCGATGTAGAGGTCGGTGGGGAAGTTGCTGCGTTCGGAAACGACGACCGTGCGACGGCCGTCAGCGTCGCCGGCCTTGACGATGCGCAGCGCCGCGCTCAGCACCTTGTAGAGGTTGAGCGAGGTCGAGTCCGCGACGATGGTCTCACCCGGCTTCGCGCCGATCAGGCGGCCGATCTTGTCGCCGATGCGCGAGGGCAGGTCGATCCAGCCGGCGGTGTTCCAGCTCTTGATCAGGTCGCGGCCCCATTCCTCCTGGATCACCTGCTGCACGCGCGCCGCAGTCGTCCTGGGCATCGCGCCCAGCGAATTGCCGTCCAGGTAGAGCGTGCCCGCGGGCAGGGAGAACTGGTCCTTCAGCGGCGCCAGCGGATCGGCGGCGTCCAGGGACAGGCAGTCTTGTCGTGTCGTCATCGAGGGTCCAGATGAATTCGGAGATGAAGCTGAAGAGGGGTCACAGCGAGCGCAGCACCGCGCGCACCGGCGATGCGCACGCGCCGGCGAGCTTGAGCGGCAGCGCGATCAGCTCGTAGTCGCCTTCGGGGACCTCGTCGAGCACGAGGTTCTCCAGCACCCGCAGGTCCAGGCGCAACAGCCGCTGGTGGCTGTCCAGCGTCTTGCTGGTCGCGGGATCGACGCTCGGCGTGTCGAGTCCGATCAGCTTCACGCCGCGCGCGGCCAGCCATTCGACGGTCTCCGGCGCATAGGCGCTGAACTCCGGATTCCAGGCGGTGTCCGCGCGCTCGTTGCAGCGCACCAGCACGCGCGCCGGCAGGTCCTGCGCGGCGTGTTCGAGATGCTCGACGCGGATCAGCGGTCCGCAACCGATCGCATGGATCACGCGGCAGGGACCGAGGTAGGGATCGAGCGCCACTTCCGCCGCGCTCGCGACGCCGTCCGCGTAATGCAGCGGCGCATCGGCATGCGCGCCGACGTGCGGCGACATCGTGATCGCGCTCAGGTTCACCGGGCACTCCGGCGAGAGACGCGCCGTCCACTTCAGCGCGTAGGGCTCGTCGCCGGGAAAGATCGGCGCGTCGGGCGCCACCACCGGCGAGATGTCCCACAGCGATCGTGGGGAGGATGGGCGGGTTGACTTCATGGGCTGCTCCTGCCGGCCCTGCTGCTGGCCGGCTCGACGGCGCGCACCTTATCGTGCGGTACCAGGCCGTGGTGTCGGTTAATTCCAACAAGACCGGGTGGTTTGCGCAAGCCGCCCGGCGTCGCGACGACGACAGGCTCAGGGTTATCTCGGGACAGCAGGCGCAGGCAGATCGTTGACACCTCAACTATCCAGACCTAAAGTGATCCCGTCAAGCAGTCCTCGCCCGACGCTCGCCGGGTGTCCCACCATGCGTATCACCTGCATCGGCGGCGGTCCCGCCGGCCTGTACTTCGCGCTGCTGATGAAGCGGCAGAACCCGGCGCACGAGGTCACGGTGCTGGAGCGCAACCGCGCCGGCGACACCTTCGGCTGGGGCGTGGTGTTCTCGGACCAGACGCTGGCCGCGCTGCGCGAAGCCGATCCGACAACCGCCGAGCAGATCCTGCAGTCCTTCAACCACTGGGACGACATCGCCGTCCACATCGACGGCCGCACGATGGTGTCGGGCGGACATGGCTTCTGCGGCATCGGCCGGCGCAAGCTGCTGGACATCCTGCGCGAGCGCTGCGAGGCACTGGGCGTCGAGCTCCGCTACGAGACCGATGTCGCCGACGACGCCGACATCGACGCCGACCTCATCATCGCGGCGGACGGGCTCAACAGCCGGCTGCGCCAGAAGTACGCCGTGACCTACCAGCCCGACATCGACCTGCGGAACTGCCGCTTCGTCTGGCTGGGCACGACGAAGCTTTTCGACGCCTTCACCTTCGATTTCCAGAAGACCGAGTGGGGATGGTTCCAGGCGCACGCCTATCGCTACGACGACACGCATTCGACCTTCATCGTCGAGACGCCGGAGCAGGTCTGGAAGGACGCAGGCCTCGAGGACATGAGCAAGGAGGAGGGCATCGCCTTCTGCGAGCGGCTCTTCGCCAAGGTGCTGGACGGCCATCCGCTGATCTCGAACGCGGCGCACCTGCGCGGCTCGGCGCAGTGGATCCGCTTCCCGCGCGTGGTCTGCAAGCGCTGGGTGCATCACAACGGCCGCGCGCCGGTCGTGCTGATGGGCGACGCGGCGCACACGGCGCACTTCTCGATCGGCTCGGGCACCAAGCTCGCGCTGGAAGACGCCATCGCGCTGGCGCGCGACATCGAGCGCCACGGCGGCGGCGTGGACGGTCTGTCCGCCGCGCTGGAAGCATACGAAGCCACGCGGTCGATCGACGTGCTGCGCATCCAGAACGCGGCGCGCAATTCGACGGAATGGTTCGAGAACGTCGAGCGCCACGCGCGCCTGGCGCCGGAGCAGTTCGCTTATTCGCTGCTGACGCGCTCGCAGCGGATCTCGCACGAGAACCTCCGGCTGCGCGACGCGCGCTATGTCGGCGAGTTTGAGTCGTGGCTCTCCCGTCGCGCGGGCCTGGACCGCGCCGCGCCGCCGATGTTCACGCCGTTCACGCTGCGCGGCGTGACGTTGAAGAACCGCGTGGTCGTGTCGCCGATGGCGCAATACTCCTGCGAGGACGGGCAACCCGCCGAGTACCACCTGGCTCACCTTGGCGCCCGCGCGATGGGCGGCGCGGGCCTGGTGTTCGTCGAGATGACCTGCGTGTCGCCCGATGCGCGCATCACGCCGGGGTGCCCGGGCTTGTGGAACGACGCGCAGCGCGACGGCTGGCGACGCATCGTCGACCACGTGCATCGCCGTTCGACCGCGAAGATCGCGATGCAGCTCGGTCACGCCGGCGCGAAGGGATCGACGCGCGTGGCCTGGGACGGCATCGACCAGCCGCTGGACGAGGGCAGTTGGCCGTTGATCTCGGCGTCGCCGCAGCAGTACCTGGACGGTGTCAGCCAGTGGTCGCGCGAGATGACGCGCGAAGACATGGATCGCGTCAAGGCCGACTTCGTCGCGGCGACGCAGCGCGCCGCCGAGGCCGGCTTCGACTGGCTGGAGCTGCACTGCGCGCATGGCTACCTGCTGTCGAGCTTCCTGTCGCCGCTGACGAACCGGCGCGGGGATGATTACGGCGGCTCGCTGGAGAACCGCCTGCGTTATCCGCTGGAAGTCTTCGCCGCGATGCGCGCGGTGTGGCCGCAGGACCGGCCCCTGTCGGTGCGGATCTCCGCCAGCGACTGGGTGCCCGGCGGCACGACGACCGACGACGCCGTCGCCATGGCCGACGCCTTCAAGGCCACGGGCGCCGACCTGATCGACGTGTCGTCGGGCCAGGTCAGCAAGCAGGAGCGGCCCACCTACGGCCGCATGTGGCAGACGCCGTTCAGCGAGAGCGTGCGCAATCGCGCCGGGATCGCGACGATCGCGGTGGGGGCGATCTCGGAGGCGGACCACGTCAACAGCATCATCGCGGCCGGCCGCGCGGACCTGTGCGCGATCGCGCGTCCGCACCTGGCCAATCCCGCGTGGACGCTGACCGAGGCCGCGAAGATCGGCTACCTGTCCGGGCCCGGCCTGGACTGGCCGGTCCAGTACCTGTCCGGCAAGAGCCAGATGGAGCGCGAGTTCGAGCGCCAGCGCGCCACGGGCGGCGGCGCGGCGGCGCAGGAACAGGCCAACAAGGCGCTCGGCGTCTGAGGCGGCGGTCATGACGACAAGCAACAGCGTCAAGGGATCTCCATGAGCAACAAGTACCCGCTCGAAGGACTGCACGCCGTCGTCACCGGCGGCGGGTCCGGCATCGGCGCGGCGATCGCGCAGGCGCTGATCGCGGACGGCGCGCGCGTCACGCTGATGGGTCGGCGCATCGAGAAGCTGAAGGAACAGCGCGACCAGCTGAACGTCGGCGGCGGTCCGTCCGTCGGGCTGCAGGTCTGCGACGTCGGCGATGAGGCCAGCGTGCGACAGGCCTTCGCCGCGGCGGTGGCCGCGGCCGGTCCTGTCGATCTGCTGGTCAACAACGCGGGGCAGGTCGAGACGGCACCGCTCGCGAGGACCTCGCTCGACACCTGGCAACGTCTGCTCAACGTGAACCTCACCGGCAGCTTCCTGTGCTGCCGCGAGGTGCTTCCGGCGATGACCGAACGCCGCTTCGGCCGCATCGTCAACGTCGCGAGCACCGCGGCGCTGAAGGGTTACGCCTACGTCGCGGCCTACTGCGCGGCCAAGCACGGCGTGCTCGGCCTCACGCGCGCGCTGGCGCTGGAGACGGCGCGCAAGGGCGTGACCGTCAACGCCGTCTGCCCGGGCTACACCGAGACCGACATCGTCGCCGACGCGATCGGGACCATCGTCGCCAAGACCGGCCGGACGGCCGAGGAGGCGCGTGCTGAACTCGCCTCGGTCAATCCCCAGGGCCGGCTGGTCGATCCGGTGGAAGTCGCCGCGTCCGTGGCCTGGCTGGCGCGTCGCGACAGCGCGTCCATCACCGGACAGGCGATCGCGATCGCCGGCGGGGAGGTGATGTGAGGCGCGATGCCGCCCGGGACGACGAGGAGCCGGGTGCCGGCGCGGACCTCGGTCCGGACCTGGAATCGCGCCTGCGCGACGACGACCATCAGGCCTTGCGGCTCTGGCTGCGTCTGCTGGCCTGCACCACGCGCATCGAGGACCAGATCCGCCAGCGCCTGCGCAACGACTTCGGCACGACGCTGCCGCGTTTCGACCTGCTGGCGCAGCTGGAGCGCAGCCCCGACGGCCTGACGATGCGCGAGCTGTCGCAGCGCTTGATGGTGACCGGCGGCAACGTCACCGGGATCACCGACCAGTTGGAGGCCGAGGGCCACGTCGTGCGCGAGCCGCATCCGTCGGACCGGCGCAGCGTCACCGTGCGCCTGACGCCGGCCGGGCGACGCCAGTTCAAGCGCATGGCGGCGACGCACGAGGGCTGGATCGTCGAGCTGCTGGCCGGCTGGCCGCCCGAGCAGAAGACCCAGGTGTATGAGCTGCTCGCGGGGTTGAAGGGCCACCTCGCGCAGCTCGACGCCGCCCGCAAATGAACGATTGAAGGAGTACCCATCGATGGACAGCCATCTCATCAGCGGCAACACACGCAGCCTGAAGGGCTTCGAGCCGAAGCACTTCGCCTGGCGCCAGGAGGGCGAGGTCGGCATCGTCACGCTGAACCGCCCCGAGCGCAAGAACCCGCTGACCTTCGAGTCCTACGCCGAGCTGCGCGACCTGTTCCGCACGCTGAGCTGCGTGGAAGAGGTGAACGCGATCGTGGTGCAGGGCGCGGGCGGCAACTTCTGCTCCGGCGGCGACGTCCACGAGATCATCGGCCCATTGACCAGGATGGCCATGCCGGACCTGCTGGCGTTCACGCGCATGACGGGGGACCTGGTCAAGGCGATGCGCGCCTGCCCGCAGCCGGTGGTGGCCGCGATCGACGGCGTCTGCGCCGGCGCTGGCGCCATCATGGCGATGGCCTCGGACCTGCGCGTCGGCACGGCGCGAAGCAAGACGGCCTTCCTGTTCACCCGCGTCGGCCTGGCGGGCTGCGACATGGGCGCCTGCGCGCTGCTGCCGCGCATCGTCGGACAGGGGCGCGCGTCGGACCTGCTCTACACCGGCCGCAGCCTGGGCGGAGAAGAGGCGCTGCAGTGGGGTTTCCTCAATCGCATCGCCGAGCCGGACGCGCTGGAATCGCAAGCCGTGTCCTGGGCCGCGGAGATCGCCGCCGGTCCGAACTTCGCGCATGCGATGACCAAGCGGATGCTGCACCAGGAGTGGACGATGGGCGTCGACGAGGCCATCGAGGCCGAAGCGCAGGCGCAGGCGATCTGCATGATGACGCAGGACTTCCACCGCGCGTATCACGCGTTCGTCGCGAAGCAGCGCCCCGAATTCAAGGGCGATTGAGGACGGCATGAATCATCTGAAGCATCTGGACTGGCCGTTCTTCGAGGACAAGCACCGCGCGCTCGCGAGCGAGCTGGACGGCTGGTGCGCGCGCAACCTGGCGCATGGCGCGGTCGATCACGAGGAGGTCGATGCCTCCTGCAAGGCGCTGGTGAAGGCGCTCGGCGCCGGCGGCTGGCTGACGCACGCGGTGGCGGGCGAGGGCCAGGCCATCGACACCCGCGCGATCTGCCTGCTGCGCGAGACGCTCGCGCGGCATGACGGTCTTGCGGACTTCGCGTTCGCCATGCAGGGACTGGGCTCGGGTGCGATCTCGCTGATGGGCACGCCGGCGCAGCGCGAGGCGTATCTGCCACGTGTCTCGCGCGGCGAGGCGTTGGCGGCGTTCGCGCTGTCCGAGCCGGAAGCCGGATCGGACGTGGCAGCGATGCACTGCGCCGCGCGATTGGACGATCGGGGTGGCGGTCAGGGCGGCGACCACTACGTGCTGGACGGCGAGAAGACCTGGATCTCCAACGGCGGGATCGCGGACTTCTACGTGGTGTTTGCGCGCACGGGCGAAGCCCCCGGATCGCGCGGCATCAGCGCGTTCATCGTCGACGCCGGCACGCCGGGCTTCGAGATCGCCGAACGCATCGACGTCATCGCGCCGCATCCGCTGGCACGCCTGCGTTTCACCGGCTGCCGTGTGCCGAAGACCGCGATGATCGGCGCGCCAGGCGAAGGCTTCAAGGTGGCGATGCGGACGCTGGACGTGTTCCGCACCTCGGTCGCCGCGGCCTCGCTGGGCTTCGCGCGGCGGGCGCTGGGGGAAGGGCTGAACCAGGCCAGGGAGCGCGCCATGTTCGGCGCCACGCTGGCCGACCTGCCGCTGACGCAGGCCAAGCTCGCCGACATGGCCTGCACCGTCGACAGCAGTGCGCTGCTGGTCTACCGAGCAGCGTGGGAACGCGACCAGGGCCGCACGATCACGCGCGAGGCTGCGATGGCCAAGCTGATGGCCACCGAAGGCGCGCAGCGTGTGATCGACGCCGCGGTGCAACTGCACGGCGGTCGCGGCGTCCGGCGCGGCGAGATCGTCGAGTCCCTGTACCGCGAGATCCGCGCACTGCGCATCTACGAAGGCGCCAGCGAGGTCCAGCAGCTGATCATCGGACGAGACCTGTTGAAGAACGGATGAAGAACGGACAAGGACGCACCCATGCACCGCACCGCCCATCTCGACACCTTCGCTCGCGACCACCTGCCGCCGCAGGATCAATGGCCGGAGCTGGTCTTCGATCTGCCGGAGCTGCAGTTCCCCGAACGCATGAACTGCTCGCAGGACCTGCTGGATCGATGGGTGGCGGAAGGGCAGGGGGGGCGCACGGCGGTGATCGGTGGCGACGGCGGCGACGGCCGCGGTGGCGGCATCCGCTGGACCTATGCCGAGCTGCAGTCGCAGGCGAATCGCATCGCCAACGTGCTGGTGAGCGAGCTCGGCGTCGTGCCCGGCAACCGCGTGCTGCTGCGCGGCGCCAACACGCCGCAGATGGCGGCCTGCTGGTTCGCGGTGATGAAGGTCGGTGCGATCGCCGTCGCGACGATGCCGCTGTTGCGTGCCAAGGAACTCGGCCAGGTCATCGAGAAGGCGCGTGTCTCGCACGCGCTGTGCGACGCGGCGTTGGCCGGAGAACTGGTGACGGCGCGCGCGCAGTTCCCCGTGCTCGAACGGGTCTGCCTGTTCCGCAGCGACGCGGCGGACGGGTTGGAGGCGCTGGCGGAGCGCCAGTCCACGAGCTTTGAGAACGTCGACACCGCGTCCGACGACTGCGCACTGATCGCGTTCACGTCCGGCACGACGGGGCAGCCCAAGGGCACGATGCACTTCCATCGCGACGTGCTCGCGATCTGCCGATGCTGGCCGGTGCACTGCCTGCGCGCGCGGTCCGACGACGTGTTCATCGGCAGTCCGCCGCTGGCCTTCACCTTCGGGCTCGGCGGTCTGCTGCTGTTCCCGCTCAGCGTCGGCGCGACGGCCGTGCTGCTGGAGAAGGCCTCGCCCGACGCGCTGCTGCCGGCGATCGAGAAGCACCGCGCCACAGTCTGCTTCACGGCGCCGACTTCCTACCGCGCGATGGTGGCAGCGATCACGGCCGGAGCGACATCCGGAGCGGCGCCCACGGGGGCGGGCTCAGGCAAAGCCCACGACCTGTCCTCGCTGCGCAAGTGCGTGAGCGCCGGTGAGGCGCTGCCCGCCGCGACGCGCCAGCTGTGGAAGGACACGACCGGCCTGGAGATGATCGACGGCATCGGCGCCACCGAGATGCTGCACATCTTCGTCTCGCACACCGAGGAGACGGCGCGCCCCGGTGCGACCGGCAAGCCGGTGCCGGGCTACCGGGCCCGCGTCGTCGACGATGAGGGCCGGGACGTGCCGCAGGGCAGCGTCGGCAAGCTGGCGGTGCTGGGGCCGACCGGTTGCCGCTACCTCGCCGACGACCGCCAGCTCAAGTACGTGAAACACGGGTGGAACCTCACCGGGGACGCCTATCTCATCGACGCCGACGGTTATTTCGTCTACCAGGCGCGCACCGACGACATGATCATCTCGGGCGGCTACAACATCGCCGGTCCGGAGGTCGAGTCCGCGCTGCTCGCGCATCCTGCGGTCGCCGAATGCGCCGTGGTCGGCGTGCCGGACGAAGAGCGCGGTCAGCTGGTGAAGGCCTTCGTCGTCCTGAAGCCGAATGCGATCGACCCGACGGGAGCGACGGGAGCGACGGGAGCGACGGGAGCGACCCGGGCCGCCGGCGAAGCCGCGTTGATCAAGGAGATCCAGGACTTCGTCAAGGCCACGATCGCCCCGTACAAGTACCCCCGTGCGATAGAGTTCCGCGCCAGTCTGCCCCGCACCGAGACGGGCAAGCTGCAACGTTTCCGTCTGCGTGAGCAGTAACCGCAGTCTTCCGACCGACCGTCCCCTTTCCTCCCCGGAGAAGCCGATGAAGAAGCCGTCGAAGTCCCCCGCGTTCCTGCTCGCCCTGGCCGCCGCCGCGACCGCCGCGCTGGGTGTCGCGATGCCCGCCGCCCACGCGGCCGACAAGCTCAAGGTGGGCATGCTGAGCACGCTGTCCGGCGCGGGCGCCGGCCTGGGCGTGGACATCCGCGACGGCTTCGCGCTCGCGGTGCAGCAGAACGGCGGCAAGCTCGGCGGCCTGCCGGTGGAGACGGTCATCGCCGACGACCAGCAGAACCCCGAAGTCGCGAAGCAGTCCGCCGAGCGGCTGCTCAAGCGCGACAAGGTCGACGTGATGACCGGCATCGTGTTCTCCAACGTGATGCTGGCGGTCGGGCCCGGGGTCTTCGCCGCGCAGGTGCCCTACATCAGCGCGAACGCCGGTCCCTCCCAGTACGCCGGTGAACAGTGCAACCCGTACTTCTTCAACGTCGCCTGGCAGAACGACAACCTGCACGAAGCCATCGGCAAGACGGTGATGGACAAGGGCTTCAAGAAGGTCGTCGTGCTCGCGCCCAACTACCCGGCGGGCAAGGACGCGGTGGCGGGATTCCGGCGCTACTACAAGGGCGTGGTCGCCGACGAGATCTACACCAAGCTCGGCCAGCTCGACTACTCCGCGGAGCTGGCCCAGGCGCGCGCGGCCAGGCCCGACGCGATGTACATCTTCCTGCCCGGCGGGATGGGCATCAACTTCATCAAGCAGTTCGTCGGCGCGGGGCTGTCCAAGGATGTGACCCTGTTCGGACCGGGCTTCTCCGCCGACGAGGACGTGATCAAGGCCGTCGGCGAGCCGATGCTGGGCATGTTCAACAGCTCGCACTGGGCGCACGACCTCGACAACGCCGCCAACAAGCGATTCGTCGCGGACTTCGTCAAGGCCTACGGCCGGCTGCCTTCGCTCTACGCGAGCCAGGGCTACGATGCAGCGTTGCTGATCGGCGCGGCGGTGCGCGACGTGAAGGGGAAGATCGAGGACAAGCCCGCCCTGCTGAAGGCGCTCAAGGCCGCGAAGTTCGAGTCGGTGCGCGGCCCCTTCCGCTTCAACCACAACCAGTATCCGGTGCAGGACTATTACCTGCGCGTGATCACCAAGGACCCGCAGGGCCGCGTGACCAACCGGACGCTGGGCAAGATCTTCGAGCAGCACGCGGACGCCTACGCGCCGCAGTGCAAGATGAAGTGATGACGGGCCGCCCGCGATGGACCTGATCCTCGTCGCCGAGCAGGCGCTCAACGGCCTGCAATTCGGGCTGATGCTGTTCCTGCTGGCCGCCGGCCTGACGCTGGTGTTCGGCATCATGGACCTGATCAACCTCGCGCACGGCTCGCTGTACATGGTCGGCGCCTACCTGGCCGCGGCGGCGATCGCGGCCGGTGCGACCTTCCTGGTGGCGGTGATCGCGGCGGTCGCGGGCACGGCGCTGTTCGGCATGCTGCTGGAGGTGACGCTGCTGCGCCGCCTCTACCAGCGCGACCACCTGAGCCAGGTGCTGGCGACCTTTGCGCTGATCCTGATGCTCAACGAAGGCGTGCGCATGATCTGGGGCGAGCAGCCGCTGATGCTCAACACGCCGGCCGCCTTGTCGGGCCCGGTCGAACTGCTGCCCGGCCTGATGTATCCGGCCTACCGGCTGCTGATCATCGGCGTGGGCTTGAGCGTGGCGGTAGCGCTCTACCTGCTGGTGACGCGCACGCGCTGGGGCATGTGGATGCGCGCCGGCGCGTCCAACCGCGCGATGACCACGGCGATGGGCGTGCCCGCGGACCGGCTGTTCACCGCGGTCTTCGGCGTCGGCGCGGCCTTGTGCGCGCTGGCCGGTTCCCTGCTGGGACCGCTGCTGGCGGTGCAGGTCGGGATGGGGGAGAGCATCCTGATCCTGGCCTTCGTCGTGATCGTCATCGGCGGCATCGGCTCGATCCGCGGCGCGCTGGTCGGCGCGCTGCTGGTGGGCCTGGTCGACACCGGCTCGCGCACGCTGCTGCCGGCGGCGCTGAGGCAAGTGGCGTCGCCGGAGGTGGCGTCCACGCTGGGGCCGTCGATCGCGGCCATCCTGATCTACGTGCTGATGGCGGCGGTGCTGTTCTGGAAACCGCGCGGCCTGTTCCCCGCGAGAGGCTGATCCGATGACCGAGTCCCTGCGTCCGAGACGCACGCTGCTCCATCACCGCGCCGGCGGCGCCTGGATCTGGGCGGTGTTCATCGCGCTGGCGGCATTGCCGCCGCTGTTGCAGTCGCTTGGCCTGGAGTTCTACACGGTGGTCGCGACGCGCGTGTTGATCTTCGCGATCGCGGCAGCGAGCCTGAACCTGATCCTCGGCTTCGGCGGGCTGGTGAGCTTCGGCCACGCCGCCTTCGTCGGCATCGGCGCGTACACGGTGGGTGTGCTCGCGGACGCGGGCGTGGCGTCGGCGTGGATCGCCTGGCCGGCGGCGATGGTGGTCTCCGGTATCGCGGCGGCGGTGATAGGCGCCATCAGCCTGCGCACGCGCGGCGTCTACTTCATCATGATCACGCTGGCCTTCGCGCAGATGTTCCATTACCTGGCCGTCTCGCTGAAGGCCTATGGCGGCGACGACGGGCTGCCGGTGGCGGCGCGGTCGGTGTTGAACGGCCTGCCGGTGGCGCTCACCGACGACGCGTCCTTCTTCCGGGTCGCGCTGGTGCTGTTCGCGCTGGTCTTCATGGGACTGCGGCGGTTGGTCAACTCGCCGCTGGGCTGGCTGCTGCAGGCCGCGCGCGACAACGAGACGCGCGTCGCCGCGACCGGCGGCCGCGTATTCGCCGTGCAATGGACGGCCTTCATCGTCGCCGGCGCGATCGCGGGACTCGCGGGCGCGCTGCTGGCCAACCTCAACGGGCTGGTGTCGCCTCACCTGATGCACTGGTCGCAGTCGGGACAGCTGATGGTGATGGTGATCCTGGGCGGCGCCGGCGCGCTGTGGGGCGGGCCGCTCGGCGCGGCGGTGTTCCTGCTGCTCGAGGAACTGCTGTCGGGCGTGACCATCCATTGGCAGTTCGCGCTCGGCGCGATCCTGCTCGTCGTCGTGCTGTTCGCGCCGCGCGGATTGGCGGGGCTCGTCGATCGATCCGGTGTGAAGAAGACCGCGCCATCGTCGTCGGCGGCGAAGTCGAAGGGAGCAGCGCATGCGTGATCCCGCGACGCCTGGATTGCCATCGGCGCTGCCGGAGCTCTCGCTGCTCCAGGTGCATCGACTGGTGAAGCGCTTCGGCGCGCTGACCGCGACCGACGAGGCGAGCTTAGCCGTGCGCGCCGGCGAGACCCATGCGCTCATCGGCCCGAACGGCGCCGGCAAGACGACGTTGATCCACCAGATCTCCGGCGCGCTGGCGCCGGACTGCGGCGGGATCTTCTTCGACGGCGAGGACGTGACCGCGCTCACGATGCCGCGACGCGTGCGCGAGGGACTGGTGCGGTCTTTCCAGATCACCAGCATCTACCGGCGATTCACGGTGCTGGACAACGTCGTGCTGGCGGCGCTCGCGCGTCGGCCCTCGGCGCCGTCATGGTGGCGCGCGGCGCGCGCGGACGAGGCGGCGTATGCCGACGCCGAAGCGATGCTCACGCTGGTCGGGCTCGCGGCGGCGGCCGACCGCGTCGCAGGCAGCCTGGCGCATGGCGAGCAACGTCAGTTGGAGCTCGCGCTGGCGCTCGCCGCGCGGCCTCGCCTGCTGTTGCTCGACGAACCAATGGCCGGCATGGGGCCGGACGAATCCGCGCGCATGGTCGACCTGTTGTCGGCGCTGAAGGCGCAACACCTGACGCTGCTGCTGGTCGAGCACGACATGGACGCGGTGTTCAGGCTCGCCGACCGGGTGTCGGTGCTGGTGAACGGGCGCGTGATCGCGACCGGCTCGCCGGAAGAGGTCCGCAACGACCCGGCCGTCAGGCAGGCCTACCTCGGCGATGAGGCGTCAGGGACGACCGGGGCGACGGGAGAAGCGGCATGAGCGAGGCGCTGCTCGAGATCGACGGCCTGCGCGCCGGTTACGGCGACAGCCAGGTGCTGTTCGGCCTGGACCTGCGCATCGCGCCGGGCGAGGTGGCGACGCTGCTGGGCCGCAACGGCATGGGCAAGAGCACGACGCTGCGTTGCCTGACCGGCTGGTTGGCGCCGAACGGCGGTCGCATCCGCTTCGTCGGCGAGGACGTCACCGGCTGGCGTGCCGACCGCATCGCGCGGCTGGGGCTGGCGATCGTGCCGGAGGGGCGGCAGGTCTTCCCCAATCTCAGCGTGCTCGAACACCTGAAGGCCTTCGAGGCCAACCGCTGCCGCGCCGCGGAACCCTGGAACGTCGAGCGTGTCTTCGCGCTCTTCCCCCGGTTGAAGGAACGCGCGTCCAACATGGGCCATCAGCTGTCGGGCGGCGAGCAGCAGATGCTCGCCATCGGCCGCGCGCTGGTCACCAATCCGCGCCTGCTGGTGCTGGACGAGGCGACCGAGGGCCTGGCCCCGCTGATCCGCGAGGACATCTGGCGCTGCCTGGACACGCTGCGGCAGGCCGGGCAGACCATCCTGGTGGTCGACAAGTACGTGAAGCGCCTGATCGGGCTGGCCGACCGGCACAGCATCCTGGAGCGCGGGCAGGTCGTCTGGCGCGGCGACTCGGCCGCGCTCGCGGCCGATCACGGGTTGTGGCACCGGCATCTGGGCGTATGAACGACGATGCCATGACAAGGAGGACCGCATGACGGCTGCATTCGAGCGCGAGGTGCTGATCCGTTTCGGGCATTGCGACCCGGCGGGAATCGTGTTCTTCCCGCGCTACTTCGAGATGCTGAACGCCTTCGTCGAAGACTGGTTCAACGAGGGCCTGGGCGTGCCTTACGCCGAGCTGCTCGGCGCGCGCCGCATCGGTCTGCCGACCGTGCAGCTGCAGACCAACTTCGAGCGCATCAGCCGCCAGGGCGAGCGGCTGACGCAGCGGCTGTGGATCGAGCGCGTCGGCCGCAGCTCGCTGTCGCTGCGTGTGAGCTTCGACGGCGCGGACGGCCCGCGCGTGAGCTTCGGCCAGGTGCTGGTGTGCACCTCGCTCGAGACGCACCAGTCGCAGCCTTTCCCCGAGGACGTCCGCGCCGCGCTGGTGCGGGCGGTCCAGCAGCAGCAATCCCAACAATCGTCAGAGCAGTAGAGGAGTCACGACGATGAACGACAACAACGAGAAGACAAGCGCCGGCACGGGCGCAGGAACCGGCGCGGGAATGGGCGCGGGAATGGGCGCGGGAATGGGCGCCGGAAAGCGCGTGCTGCAACCCGCGGGCTGGGCGGCGCCGCGGGGTTACGCGAACGGCGTGGCCGCGACCGGCACGATCGTCAGCGTGGCCGGCCAGATCGGCTGGAACGGCCAATGCCAATTCGAGAGCGACGACTTCATCGACCAGTGCCGCCAGGCGCTGATCAACATCAAGGCGGTGCTGGCCGAAGCCGGCGCCGAGCCGCGCCACATCGTGCGGATGACCTGGTATCTGCTTGACAAGCGCGAGTACGTCGCGCGCGGCCGCGAGGTCGGGCAGGCTTATCGCGAGGTGCTGGGCAGCGAGTACGCCATTGCGATGACCGCGGTGCAGGTCGCCGGCCTGATCGAGGACCGTGCGAAGCTTGAAATCGAGGTGACAGCGGTGGTGCCGTCGCGGGACTAGGATCGGTTTGAACGCATTCAAGAACGGAAGAGACACATGAGCCACGCATCCAAGGCCGCAAAGGCGGCATTCCACTGGGACGATCCGCTGCTGCTGGAACAGCAGCTGACCGACGACGAGCGCGCCGTGCGCGACGCGGCGGCGGCGTACTGCCAGGACCGCCTGGCGCCGCGCGTGCTGGAGGCTTTCCGGCACGAGAAGACCGATGCCGCGATCTTCCGCGAGATGGGCGAGCTGGGTCTGCTCGGCCCGACCATCCCCGAGGAGTACGGCGGCGCCGGCCTGAACTACGTCTGCTACGGCCTGATCGCGCGCGAGGTGGAGCGCGTGGACAGCGGCTACCGCTCGATGATGAGCGTGCAGAGCTCGCTGGTGATGGTGCCGATCAACGAATTCGGCAACGAGGCGACCAAGCGCAAGTACCTGCCCAAGCTGGCCAGCGGCGAGTGGATCGGCTGCTTCGGCCTGACGGAGCCGAATCACGGCTCGGACCCGGGCTCGATGGTGACGCGGGCGCGCAAGGTCGACGGCGGCTATGCGTTGAGCGGCAGCAAGATGTGGATCACCAACAGCCCGATCGCGGACGTGTTCGTGGTCTGGGCCAAGGACGACGGCGGGCAGATCCGCGGCTTCGTGCTGGAGAAGGGCTGGAAGGGCCTGAGCGCGCCCGCGATCCACGGCAAGGTGGGCCTGAGAGCGTCGATCACCGGCGAGATCGTGATGGACGAGGTCTTCTGCCCGGAAGAGAACGCCTTCCCCGACGTGCGCGGCCTGAAGGGGCCGTTCACCTGCCTGAACAGCGCGCGTTACGGCATCGCTTGGGGCGCGCTGGGCGCGGCGGAATTCTGCTGGCACACGGCGCGGCAGTACACGATGGACCGCCAGCAATTCGGCAAGCCGCTGGCGGCCAACCAACTGGTGCAGAAGAAGCTGGCCGACATGCAGACCGAGATCACGCTGGGCCTGCAGGGTTGCCTGCGGCTGGGGCGGATGAAGGACGAGGGCACGGCGGCGGTGGAGATCACGTCCATCATGAAGCGCAACAGCTGCGGCAAGTCGCTGGACATCGCGCGCACGGCGCGGGACATGCTGGGCGGCAACGGCATCAGTGACGAGTTCGGCATCGCCAGACACCTGGTCAACCTCGAGGTGGTCAACACCTACGAGGGCACGCACGACATCCATGCGCTGATCCTGGGCCGCGCGCAGACGGGGATCGCGGCGTTCTGAGACGCCGGTTTCCCGGGGAGCAGAAGGGCGCCGAGGCGCCCTTTTTCGTTCCCAATCTGTATGCAGAAACTTGCAAATTTGCAAGTTTCTGCATATGGTTTGGGGATGTCTGCACTTGAGCTTTTCATTGATGAGCGTCTCACCGTCGGCGAGGCGACGTTTTCACGAGAGGAAGCGGAACGTGCCTTGGGCCTGACGAAGGCCGGGCTCGACGCCGCGCTCGTGCGCTTGGGAAAGCGTGGACGGATCGTCAACGTTCACAGGGGCTTCTACGTCGTCATGCGGCCCGAAGACATGGCTTACGGGATTCCAGATCCCGCCCAATGGATCGGTCCGCTCATGGCGTATCTGGATCTGGACTATCGGGTGTCGTTGCTTCGTGCGGCCGCGCTCCACGGCGCCTCGCATCAGGCAGCGATGGTCTTCCAGGTGATCGTCCCCAGGCAACTTCGCAGCTTTGAGATCGGGCGAAGCAGGATCCAGTTCCTGACCCAACGAGCCGAAGATTTTTTTTCGGTGAATCACGCTGATTTTCTGACAACGATCAAGACAAGGGCTGGCTTTGCGAAAGCAGCAGGCGTCGAATTGACGCTCCTCGATGCGGCGCGCTATTCAGACAAGGCGGGCGGCATCAACGGTGTTGCGCAACTGGTCATGACCTTCGGAGACAGGGCCCGATCCGGGCGCCTGTCCCAACTGGCGGCCCACTACGAAACACCGTGTGTGCGAAGACTTGGATTTCTTTTCGAACACTTTCATCACGACAAGCAGGCGAGGGCGCTGGAGTCTTTCGCCGCCGAGGCGAAAACGACGGTGCTGCTGGATCCCGCGGCCAAACCGGTGATCGCGTCGTTGGCAGAGGACTTCGAGAAGAACGTCAAATGGAAACTCCTGCTGAATCAGGAGGTGGACATCGATCTTTGATTACCCGGAAGTACCTTGAAGCCTGGGCCAAAGTGGCGCCGTGGACGGATGAACGGCAGGTCGAGCAGGACCTGATCATCTGTCGCGCGCTGTGTGACCTGTTCAACTCGCCGGCCCTGAAAGGCCGGATCGCGTTCCGTGGCGGCACCGCCATCAACAAGCTGTTGTTCCCCGTGCCGCTACGGTATTCGGAGGACATCGATCTCGTGCAGACGCGGCCGGAGCCGATCGGCCAGACCATCGATGCCATCCGGGAAGCGCTGGCCTGGCTTGGTGTGCCGTCACGGAAAGTGGCAGCGCATTCCCTCCACCTCGTCTACAAGTTCAATCCGGAGGCGTCAGCTGAGCACCGGATGCTGCTCAAGGTGGAGATGAACACCCGGGAGCACGCCAATTTGATGGGATTGCGTGAGATGCCCTTCCAGGTGACGAACGGTTGGTACGACGGCACCTGCGAAATCAGCACGTTTGCACCCGAGGAACTCTTCGGAACGAAGCTGCGCCCGCTTCTCCAACGCCGCAAGAATCGAGACCTCTTTGATCTTCACCACGGGTTGGAACTTCTCGATCTTGATGCGCGCCTTGTCATTACGGCGTTTGACCACTACCTCGGTCTGGAGGGAGCGGTGATCACGCGAGCCCATGCGGAAGAGCGAATGCTCAAGAAGCTGATCGCGAGCCTGACCGACGACATCGGACCACTGCTCCCTGCCGGGATACGTTTCGAAGAGTCGGATGCGATAGCGGCATTCGAGAACGTCTGGCGGCAGGTGATCGCGTCGCTTCCGGGGGATGGATGGAAACGGACGCCCGAGGTGCTGGACGAGTTCCGTGAGCGCAAGTTTCCGGGCTTGCTTGAGGGTGTCTGAGGCGGTCTGGGAAGCGATGCGCGGACGCTTGTCATGTCGTCCGCCGTGTGCTCGCGCTGAACTGTCGCGGCCACTGACGGGTATCGCTTTTCAGAAGCGGTCGGCGAGCACCTGCAGCAACAGGACGGCGATGTTCTGGAGCATGTGGGGGACAAGAAGGATCAGGAAATGCCTGGACCGTCCCGCGTCTCTCCATCGCAGCCATGCCCACGCGAAGACAGTGAACGACGCGGCGGGACCGAAGAACCATGCCGGATGGATCGCGCCGTGCAAGACGCCAGCGGCGAGACCGATCAGCAGACTGGGTGTCCACACCGCCCGCGTCATGCTGCGCGTCAGCGATCCGGCAGCCCAGACGAGTACTGATTCCAAGAGAGGGGAAAGAAGGGCCGTGCCCAGCCAGTCGCGAAAATCCACGCCGATTCGCGGCACCGACGACGGCTGCATGCCGACCATGTGCGCAACGATCGTCGCGGCGGCCTGAAGGCTTGCTGCTGCCAGCAGCGACAAGGCGGTGATCTTCAGGCAGTAGACGAGCAGCGCATCGGTGACGTCCAGCGCTGTGCGTCGCACGTCGGAACTCCCGATCGGGCGTGTGTCGCGCATGCTGCGCCTGGGATTCGAGTTCATGGAATGGCGATGATTGTGGAAGAGCGCCAGCGAACGGTCGCAGACCGCGCCGGCGCGTTGTCGACCTTAAGCCGTCATCTGCGAGCGGCCAATCTGTTCCCAGGTTCCCTCATCAGCCCCGCCAGGGGCTTTCTCGCCCACCCAGGAGCCGAAGCCCTTGATGGCGTCCCATGCCGCTGCGGCTGCGACGCCCGCCCAGAATCCGCCGGACACCTGTGCAATTTCCTCGTCGGTCAACTCGACCAAACCTTCGAAATTAGTCATGGATTCATTCTCTTGATTGACCGAAAACACTCGGCTCGTGGTTACTCGCGGATGTGCAAGTGAACGCGCACCAGGAGCCCTTCCGAGGGCTGATGGGTGCCCTGATTCAAGGGCGACACTGCGGTCAATTCTGCGAAGAAGGTTGTCTCGTGGATAGAACTCAGATGCGCTAGAGCATTGATGCCATTGCGCGAGCGAGCGACCTCAGCGGACGATCACAAATTGTTCTCGCCCTAAGTTGCTCGCAACATGAACAAGACATCGACGACCGCTCGCAAGTACATCACCGCTCAAACGATCAGGCGCGCGAATCAGCAATTGATGGCTCGCGGGCGCGACTATGAGCCTTCGCCTGAAGTGCGCGCATTGATGCCGAGTCGGGAGGTGATCTTGAAGGCCGCGAACAACGCGCTGAAGCGATGCATGGATGGACGGAATGAGCGTTTGAAGAGCTACCTCGACGAGCAGGGCAAAGGGTCCACCAAACTGTCCTGAACGCGACAGCGATGCCGCGGGTCCAGTAGCACGATCCGCCGCTGACCGGACCCGTTCGATGGTCCGGCGCGATCCGGAGACGATCATGGACGACATCACCGCCCGCATCCCCTCGCTCAAGGGCCTGGTCAGCGACGCCGAATGGCAGCTGCGCGTGGACCTCGCCGCCTGCTACCGGCTGGTCGCGCGCTACGGCTGGAGCGACCTGATCTTCACGCACATCAGTGCACGCCTGCCTGGCGACGCGCATGAGTTCCTGATCAATCCCTACGGCTTGATGTTCGACGAGATCACGGCTTCCAGCCTGATCAAGGTCGACGCGTCGGGCAACAAGCTGCAGGAGACGCCGTTCCCCGTCAACCAGGCCGGCTTCATCATCCATTCCGCGATTCACGCGGCCCGGCCGGACGTCGGCTGCGTGCTGCACACCCACACGCGCGCCGGCGTGGCCGTGTCGGCGCAGAAGGGCGGCGTGCTGCCGATCTCGCAGCAGTCGACTTTCGTGCTGGCCTCGCTGGCGTACCACGACTACGAGGGCGTTGCGATCCGGCCTGACGAGCAGCCACGGCTGCAGAACGACCTCGGCGACAAGGTCTTCTACTGCCTGCGCAACCACGGTCTGCTGACCGTCGGCAAGACGATCGCCGACGCGTTCCTGTCGATGTACACCTTCGAGAGCGCCTGCCAGATCCAGATCGCGGCGCAGGCCGGCGGCGTCGAGCTGACGCCGGTCCACGACGCGATCATCCGCGGCACGGCCGAGGCGATGCGCGTGCAGACCGGTGGCCTCGGCGGCGCCTTCGTGTGGCCGACGCTGCTCCGGCAGGCGCAGCGGCAAAGTCCCGGCTTCGACGTTTGAAGCGGCCCGCCAGGTCGCCATTGGCGTCGCCCGCCGCAGATCGTCTCAAGGCTTGATCGCCGCCAGCCCTGCGATCGCGCTGAGCCCCGCGATCGCGATGGCCGGCGCATGACGCAGCCAGGCCGGGGCAGGGCGCTCGTGCCGCTCGACGTGCCGACGCAAGGTCGCCGCCAGCACGCCGTGCAAGCCCGACAGCGCCACGACGATCGGCAGCTTGGCGGTCAGCCAGAGTGCGCCGAACCAGCCGCCCCAGCTCGCCAGGCCGATGCCGAGGGTCCAGGCCGCCAGCATCGCCGGCGTGGTCACGCGCCGGTCCCAATGCAGGATGGCCGTGCCGAGGCGCTTCTCGTGGGGCAGCAGCACCGGTTCCCCGACGGGGCGCAGCGCGGCGATCGTCACGCCCAGCAACACCAGCCCACCCGCCCAGGTGAGCACCGCCGCGAGGTGCAGCCCCTTGATCCACAAGTACGTCATCGCGCCGCCTCGCGACCCAGCATGAACCAGCTGTAGAAGCCGCCCAACGGAATGAAGGCAGCGAGCAGCAGTCGCCACGTGGTGGCGCCATCCACGGCGCGTTCCGTCCTTGCCTGCGCCAAC
Source organism: Rubrivivax sp. (assembly GCA_004210455.1). Classification (GTDB taxonomy): domain Bacteria; phylum Pseudomonadota; class Gammaproteobacteria; order Burkholderiales; family Burkholderiaceae_C; genus Roseateles. The sequence goes on from SEFA01000027.1 coordinate 37,980, forward strand.
TGCCAGCAGAAGACGAGGAAGGCCATGCCGTGCACGGGTCCCATGACAGACACCGCGGTCGGCAGACCCGCCAGGTGCTTCAGGGGCACGGCGACCAGCAACAGCGCCAGCAGCGTGGAGGCCTCCAGCAGGCACAGGCGCCGGAGCATGGAGAGCGAGGGGATGGCGCCGGGGCGAGGCGGATGGGAACGGGACGAATGAGGCAACAGAAACTCCATGAGGTCCGTGGGAACAGGAGGATTCTTCCAATCGCACGCCGCCGTTGAAAGTGGCTGAAACGACCGCCTTCGACTGTTTTCAGACAAACCGATGGAGAATGATGAATCGTCGATGCCTCTCGCCTACGCCTACGCCTACGCCTACGCCTACGCCTCACGCCCGGAGTTCTTCTGATGCCTGTCTCGCGATCTCCTCGCTCGCCGCTTCGAACTCCCCCTCCCGCACCGCAGGAGAGGGCGGGGGGTGAGGGCCAACGCCAGGTGGCCGTGCTCGCTCTGCCCGGCGCGGTGCCTTTCGACCTGACCATTGCCGGCGAGGTGTTCGGCCGCACCGTGCTGGACGACGGGCGCAAGGGCTACACGGTCACCGTCTGCGCCGAGCAGGATGAGATCGAAACCGGCGGCTTCACGATCGGGGTGAAGCGCCGTCTCGCGACGCTCAGGCATGCGCACACCATCGTCGTGCCGGGCATCGAGTCGCCGGCGACGCCGGTCAGTCCGGCCGTGAAGCGCGCGCTGGTGGGGGCACACGCGCGCGGTGCCCGGATCGCGTCGATCTGCACCGGCGCCTTCGTGCTCGCGCAGGCGGGGCTGCTGGACGGCCTTCGCGCCACGACGCACTGGGCCGCCGCGCCACTGATGGCGGAACTCCATCCCAAGGTGAACCTCGATGCTTCCGTGCTCTTCGTCGACAACGGACAGGTCCTCACGTCCGCCGGCGCGGCCGCGGGCATCGACCTCTGCCTGTACATGGTGAGGAGCGACTACGGCACCGCGGTCGCCGCCCGCATGGCGCGGCTGTCCGTCGTGCCGTTGCAGCGCGAAGGGGGCCAGGCCCAGTTCATCCAGCCCGCCGATCTCCCGCCGGATCGCGACCTGCAGCCCGTCATCGCGTGGGCGCTGCGGCAACTGCATCGTCCGATCTCGATGATGGAGCTCGCGGACCAGGGCTGCGTCAGTCCGCGCACGCTGCATCGACGATTCCAGGAGCAGTTCGGCGTTGCGCCGGTGCAGTGGCTGATCCAGGCGCGGGTCCGTCGCGCGCAGGAGCTGCTCGAGACCGGCTCATCGAGCATCGAGCAGATCGTCGAGGCCGTCGGCCTGGGCTCGGCCGCGAATTTCCGGCAGCAGTTCCAACGCATCGCCGGGGTCAGTCCGAGCGCTTATCGGAAGAGCTTCGGCGCGCGCTGATCCTTAACTTCAAGGAACGAAAGAATGATCCCGCTCGACGTTCCGGGCGGCCGGGTCGCGCCTAGCATGGAGCGACCCCGGCGCACGACCGGGGCCTCACAGGAGACAAGATGATTCGCAGATCCCTGATCGCCTCGGGCGTGGCAGGCGCCGCGGCCCTGGCCGCGACGCTGTTGCCGTACGTCGCGTTCGCGCAGACCTATCCGGACCGCCCCGTCCGCCTGATCGTGCCCTACGCGCCCGGCGGCAGCGCGGACATCGTCGCGCGGCTGATCTCGGACGAATGGGGCAAGGCGCTGGGCAAGCCGCTGGTGGTCGAGAACAAGGCCGGCGCGGGCGGCAACGTGGGTGTCGCCGAGGTCGCGAAGTCCGCCGGCGACGGCTACACGATCGGCTTGCAGACGGTCTCGCTGGCGATCAATCCGGCGCTGACGCCGAAGATGCCCTACGACACGCTCAGGGACCTCGCGCCCATCGGCATGGTCGCGAGCTCGCAGCACGTGCTGGTCGTCAACGAGCAGGTGCCGGCGAAGACGGTCAAGGAACTGGTTGCGCTGGCGAAGAGTCGCCCCGGCAAACTCTCCTACGCCTCGGCCGGCACGGGCAGCACCTTTCACATGTCGGCGGAGCTGTTCAAGGCGGTCGCGGGCGTGAGCATCGTCCACATCCCCTATCGCGGCGGCGGTCCCGCGCTGAGCGACACCATCGGCGGCCAGGTCGAGATGTCCTTCCCCGTGCTGTCGGCCGCGCAGGGCCATGTGCAGGGCGGCAAGCTGCGCGCGCTGGGCGTGACCGGACCGAAACGCTCGCCGCTGATGCCGGACGTGCCCACGATCGCCGAAGCGGGCGTTCCGGGCTATTCGTTCGAGACCTGGTTCATGGTCTTCGCGCCCGCCGGCACGCCGCGACCTGTGGTCGACAAGCTGAACGCGACGCTGCATGCGGTGCTCACGGCCCAGTCGGTGAAGGATCGGATGGCGAAGGAAGGCTTCGAGGCCACGCCGTCCACGGCGGCGCAGGCGCGCGCCCGGCTGGAGAAGGAACTGCCGCAGTGGGCCAAGCTCGTGAAGGAGCGGGGGATCACGGCGGATTGATCAGACACGCTTTCCAAGCGGCCGGTACGCGATCCCGCGTGCCACGTCTTGCCCGGCTCAGAGCCACACGCGCGGCCGGCGGCCGACGCTGGTGTCGACGAGCAGCTTGTGCGTTTTCTTGTCGATCGCCTCGGGCGGCACGTGGGCGAGCACCAGCCGGGCGAACTCCGGCAGGCCGCCAAGGTTGGTCGACACGCGGGCTTTGGTCCGCGTCTGATCCTCAAGCACGAACCACTTCAACGTTGGAGAGAAGCGCACGACCCGCACGTCGGCCCATCGCATCGTGCCGCGCCCGCCGAAGCGGCGGCCGAAGTCGATGGCATCGTCCGAAAGCAGGTGCCGGGCGAAGAAGTAGTCCGCGACCATGGGCAGCGCCATCAGCCCGAGCGCGACGAAGCACAGGGTGGTGGCGACCGTCGCCGTTGGGTGCCTGCCGGTGGCGAAAGACACCGCGGCGAGCCAGAAGAAGAAAGCCGCGCTGAGCGCGCCGATCGCGAGGGTCGTGATGGGGGGACGGAGTTGAATCGACATCGGTGGAGGGCTGCGTCTGTCTGGCGTGCGGTGCCGTCGGCCGCGGACGCCAAGTATCTACGCCGCTGTCTTCGGGCGGCGATGTCTTTCCCTCCAAAGGGGGCCGTCTGCTTGGGGACTTCCCCCAATCCTCCGCCCACTGGAGGCGGCTAGCATCCCTCGCCATCACAAGACCATCCCCGGCCGCACGCGCGGCGCGGCGGAACAGGGAGTACCCGATGACACCGATCTCCGTCGCGCGTCGCTGCGCGCTGTCGCTCGCCCTCGCGCTGGCCGGCCTGCATGGCGTGGGCTCCGCGCAACCCGCGCCCGCTCCGGCTTCGATCCCGTACGAGGTCTTCTTCAAGGAGGCCACGCTCCTCGAGGCCAAGCTGTCGCCCAACGGCACGCGGCTCGCCGTCGCCGCACCGGGCGCCGCCGGCCTGCGTGTCGGCCTGTACGTGTTCGAACTCGGCGCCAAGATCCAGGCGCGGCGCGTCGTCCAGTTCAGCAACGACGACGTCGGCACCTTCCAATGGGTCAACGACGACAAGCTGGTCTTCTCCGCCACCGACCGCCGCATCGCCTCCGGCACCCACTACCAGGCCAGCGGACTCTTCTCGGTCGCCGCCGACGGCTCCGGCGTGCGCCAGATCGTCCAGCGCGACAGCGACGGCGAAGGCGAACGCAAGGCCTTCGGCGGCGCGCTGACCTTCAACCATGTCCTGCTGGGCGTGCCGTTCCCCCATGCGGGCGAACCCGGCAACCGCGTGCTGGTCGGCCGCTACGGCCTCAACCGCTCCAACAACACCAGCGCCTACACGCCGTTCTGGCTCAACATCGACACCGGCCGCGCGCAGGCGGCCACCTTCGACGAGCCGCGCGGCGCGTACCGTTTCCTCTTCGACAGCCACGGCGAGGCCCGCGTCGTCCTGACCGAGCAGGAGAACGTGCGCACCGCCTACTGGCGCGCCCCCGGCGAGAAGACCTGGACCGAGATCACCCGCGGCGACCTGCTGGGCCTGCCCTTCGTGCCCGTCGCGGTGGACGACGGCGGCCGCCTGTTCGTCGAGCGTCTCGAAGGCCCGCAGCGCTATACCGTGCTGACCCGTTTCGACTTCCAGACGAAGCAGCCCGAGCCGCGCGCCTTGCTGAGCACGCCGGGCTTCGATCCGGAACCGCAGGTGATCCTCGACGCGGGTCGCACCGTCGGCATCCGCTACCAGACCGACGCCTCGGCCACCGCCTGGTTCGACCCCGCGATGCGCGAGTTCCAGAAGCAGGTGGACGCTCGCTTCACCGAAGGCGTGAACGACGTCCAGTGTGCCCGCTGCGGCAAGCCGGACATGGTCGCGCTGGTGCGCAACTACTCGGACCGCGATCCCGGCTCGTACTGGGTGTATCGCGCCGCCGCGCCCGAGGCGGAGCGCTGGTCGGCTGTCGGCCCGCAGCATCCGGACGTGGATCCGCGCACCATGGCCGGACAGGAACTGCATCGCATCAAGGCCCGCGACGGGGTCGAGGTGCCGGTCTGGCTGACCTTGCCCCACGGCGTTGCCCCGGGCAAGCCCGCGCCGGCCGTGGTGCTGGTGCACGGCGGACCGTTCGTGCGCGGCCGCGTCTGGGACTGGGACGAGACGGCGCAGTTCCTGGCGTCGCGCGGCTACCTGGTGATCGAACCGGAGTTCCGCGGCAGCCAGGGCTATGGCGACCGGCATTTCCGCGCCGGCTACAAGCAGTGGGGTCAGGCCATGCAGGACGACGTCGCGGACGCCCTGCGCTGGGCACAGTCCAAGCAGCTCGCCACGGACCGCGCCTGCATCTTCGGCAGCAGCTATGGCGGCTACAGCACGCTGATGGGGCTGGCCAAGGACGGCGACCTCTACCGCTGCGGCATCGCTTCGGCCGGTCCCACCGACCTGATGCTGCTGCTCAAGGGCGATCGCTGGGTCGACGACGACCTGGGCAGTTCGTACCGGACCTTCCAGGCGCCCACGGAGATCGGCGATCCGGTGAAGGATGCCGACATGCTGAAGGCCAATTCGCCGGTGCTGCTGGCCGACCGCATCCGCGCGCCGCTGATGCTGGTCTACGGCGAACGCGACCGCCGCGTGCCGATCGAGCACGGCGAGCGCATGCGCGAGGCGCTCATCAAGGCCGGCCGCCCGCCGGAGTGGGTCACCTACCGCGGTGAAGGCCACGGCTTCGGCAACCTCGAGAACAGCGTCGACTTCGCCAAGCGCCTCGAAGCCTTCCTCGCGAAGAACCTGAAGGACGCGCCGGCGGCGCAGCAGGGCGGTCAGTAAGCCTGCGCGCGCGATCCTCACCCGCGCGCCATCACGGCGAGCCCTCGCATGCGGCGGAGGCCTCAGTCCTCCGCCCGCACACACCCCAGCATCGCCGCCACCAGCGTGGCCCCCTGCCGCTCCCGCAGGCAGTAGAGGTACTCGCGCACCAGCGGCATGTCCTGCTCGAAGGGCAGGGCGATCAGATCCGGATGCCGGCCCGTCTCGTGCGCGGCGAAGATGCTGAGCCCCAGCCCGCGAAGCCCCGCACGTGCGCACCTCCCGCACGTGCGCACCTCCCGCGCGAGCTACCGCGCCGAGCGCGTCGCGGTCTGCGCCGGCGCCGAACTGCACGGCCTCTTCGCCGACCGCTGGACGCCGCATGCGCTGTCGCTGTGCCAGCTGCAGATGCTGCGCGTCCGGCCGCCGGCGGACTTCCTGCTGAACGCCGCGCTGATGGCCGACCTGAGTCTGGTGCGCTACGAGGGCTACTCGGCGCTGCCCGAGGCGCAGCCGCTGCTGCGTCGCCTGTCCGCCGAGCGGCACGACGCCGGACGAGCGCACGCGGCTCGTGATGGTCACCAGTGGCACCGGCGCGAGCACCGCCTTCGGTTTGGCGGAAGAAGTCCTCGCCGCCTGGTGAGGGCTTCTGTCCGCTGCCGTCACGCCAGGGCCGACACTGCCAGCAGGCCGGTCGACGCCGATGGCGTCGATACCGTCGACATCGTCGACTCCTGCGAGGCCATCGCGTGCGGCGACTCCGCCACCGCCTGGGTGAGCAGCGCGGCCTGGCGGGCCGGCATGGGACGCCCGGCCTCCTCCGTCGTGAACGTCACCTCGGTCAACCAGGTCTCGGTCGGGAAGTGGCCGTCCTCGCCCTGCAGCCGATAGCGGCGGTACGGCACGCCGTCGGTATCGACGGGGATCGTCGACACCTCGCGACCGTCGAAGGTGAGGTGCGGCACCAGGACGCGGATCCGCCCCTTGTCGTCGATGGCCTGGAGCTGCCATCGACCCGTGCTGCTGCCCGCCAGCCGCGGCAGGGGCAGCGGATCCGGCGCGACATGGATCGTCAGAGACCGCAGCGCGATGCTGTGCGCGAAGTCGAACCGGATCTCCGCCGACGGCGTCAGCGCGAGCACGCCGTCCTTCGTCGCCGACAGCGGCGGTCGCCACGCAAAGGCGTCTTCCGCACGGTCGATGCCGTCGATCAGGTGGCCCGGCTCGCTATAGGCCCACCACCGCCGGCCCGGCGGCAGCGCTTCGGTGACCTGCTCGAGGCCGCCCGCCTGCGCCAGCAGCGCCGGCGTCCATGCGGGGGTGGCGACAGCCTCGGGCGCCTTGCCGTAATTCACCGTGATCGAGCCCCCCGCGATGTACCCCCGCGACACCCTGTCGTCCTCGGGGGGCTTCGCCGCAGGAGGCGGCGACAACTGCACCTCGCCGGGCAGGATGTCGTAGTGCACGCCGGGCTGCCGCGTCGCGTCCCGGCGTTCGAAGCGCACCCCGTCTTCGTCGAGTTGCAGATAGTGCGTCGACCGGAAGTAGCTGCGCGTGGCCGGCAGCGTCGTGCCCAGCGGGTCACTCACCGTCACCCGGATCAGTTCCGAACGGTCCGCCAGGCCTTCATAGCGCCGTCGATGGAGATTGCCCAGCAGCAGGTCCTGCGGCGACGTCTGCGCGCGCCGCAGCGCGCTCAAGGCGGCGCCTTCCCTGACGCCCGCCCGGTGCATGCCGAGGATCCATGCCTCGTCGCAGGTGCCCGCCCCGAGCATGGACAGGGCGATGTCCGACGCCGCATCGGGCGTACGGCCCCGCATCGACAAGGCGGCCTCCACCAGCGACCGCGTCCAGGGCCGCACGGCGAGCGTGCCGTCACCCGTCTGGCGCAGCACGCGCAGGAAATCGGGCAGCGCCGTCGCCGCTCCGGGTCGCTCGCCGGCCAGCGCCTCATGCCAGGTGACGAAGGACCGCCACTCCTCGCCAGACAGGTCGTTCCGGAGCGCGAGGTCGACATCGGGCCAGGGACGGTCGGTGGCGGCCATCTCGACCAGCAGCGGACCGTGCCGGTCCAGGTTCAGCGGCGTGTCGACGACACCGGGGGCGTCGCCCGCCATCCAACCGGCCAGCCAGCCCGCGGGTGCCGGCGTGACCCCCGCTGCATCGAGCAAGGCGAGCATCTGGTCGACGCGCAACAGCGCCTGGAAATCGGCGGGATGCAGCGCGTCGACGGCGTCATCGGACAGGCCGCGCAGCGCCATCCAGGCCGCGACGATCGCGCGTTCCGGCAGTTCGGCGGGGCCGGCGCGCTCGCGCACACGGGCGTGCAGAAGCGCCACGCCGAGCGCCGTGTCGGGTGCGTCGATGCCGCTGGCATGCAGTCCCACGGTCAGCTCCGAACGGATGTCGTCCGGGCCGGGTTCGTGTTCGCCCGGCCAGGCATCGGCCAGGACCTGCAGCCCGATCGCCCTCTCGCCGCCCTCCTGCGGAAAGCCGAACTTCAGGATGCCGGGATGCCGGTAGTAGTCCTCGACGACGATCGCGGACGCGGTGTCGTCCGTGCCGGTCGTGAGCAGCAGCGAATGGCCGATGCGACGCCGTTCGTAATCCCTGGGCGCATGGCGCAACCAGACGGTGCGTGCGGGGCCCTCCCGCGTCTGCGGCAACGCGCGCGGGGCAGGCACGGCCCGGATCAGATGCGTCCCGGCCGCCGTCGCCAGGAAGTCGTCCTGGAACGCGAGGGGATCATGGACCTGCGCGCCCGTCTCCGGATCGACGGCGACCGGCGCGTAGCGTCGCGCCGGCGGGCCGGCCGGCGGCGGCAGGTCGGCAGCCGGGGGCATGTCGTGCGCCGGCCGCGCGATGTCCACCGGCAGCGCCTGGAGCGGTCCCGGCGGCGCGTCGGGCGCCGGAAGGCGAAGCGGCGCGACGCGAGGCGGGCGCTGGTCGTCGTTGATCAGGGACCAGATCGAGAGGCGTGCCTCGACCGGCGTCGCGTCCCGGGCCGCGTCCGCTGCCTCGCCGGATTCGGAGGCGAATCCCGCCAGCGTCAGCACCAGCGGCGTGAAGCCCTCGGGCGCCTGGTCGGGCGGCGCTTCCTCGATGATCAGCGCCTCGCCGTCGCGACGTTGACGCAGACGTCCGATCGGTATCTCCAGCACGACGAACAGGGGCATGCCGGACACCGTCCGCGCGTGGAACGCGCCGGCGCCGGACGGCAGGTGGTATCTGACCGGCGCATCGACCGTCACCAGCGATCGTCGCTCTTCGGCCGTGCCGGGTGCGAAGTGCTGGGCGTGCGCCAGCGACGTCAGCGACTGCGGCCTGGCGTCGAGCTGCCGGGGATCTTCCAGCGTCACCCGCAAGCCGCTGGCATCCCGGATCGTCAGCGCCCGGGGCGGGTCGCCGGAGCGGAAGAACCGCGCCAGCACCAGCGCACCGCCGCCGGCGTCCAGCACCAGGGCGTCGCCCTCGCGCTTGAGGTTCAGCGATTCGTGCAGGACGTCGACCTCGATCAGCAGCCGCGCGGCGTCCTCCGCCATCTCGATCCGCGCCGGCGTGCCCGCCTGCCAGAGGGCCTGGTCGTCGGGCGAGGTGCAGACCACCTCGTTGCCGGCGCGCAGCCGGTAGACGTTGCGGCCCGCGCCGCCGGCAATGCGCACCCCGCTGCCCGAGACGTCGAAGCGCTCGTCGAGCCGGCTGCCCTGCAGGTCCGCCGACGCGACGTCGCGCAGCGTCAGCGCCTCCATGTCGTGCAGGTGGACCTTGCGGCCCCGCACGGTCCCGGAGGCGCTGTCGGATGTCTGGAGGGACCAGGAGGGGACGCCTTCGTTCCCGACCCTCGCGCGCATCACGACATGGGCGCCCGCCGCCTCCAGCACCGCCTCGTCATGACCGGCACCCGCGGCGATGGTCAGCGCGCTGTGACCATCCAGCAGGAAGATGTCGTCCCCCAGCCCCCCGAGGATCAGACCGGCGGCGCCGGCGAGATCGAACAGTTGCCGGGAGCGGGAGACGGACGTCGTCCCGCCGCTCAGGCGCTGGAGGCGTCCGTCGAGCCAGGCCGTCGCGCCGGACTCGGTCCTGATGCCGAGGTGGCGCTCGGCGGTCTCGATGCTGCGCAGGGCGCGTCGATCCTGCAACATGAACGAGAAGGGCGGTTCCGTGCCGTCGGTCCTGAACGCCGCATGGACCACGCGATGGTTGAAGCGCGGATGGTGGAAGCGCTCGAAGCCTTGCTTGGCGAGCAGGTCGATCCGATGACGCGTGCGCGCGTCCTCGTCGTTCCGCAGGTCCCGGGCCCGTTGTCGCGCCGCTTCCGCGGCCTGCTTCTCCGTCTCCGCCCGGACGAAGGTCTCCGTGTCGAAGCCGAAGAACTTCGCGACGGTCGCGCCGGTCAGCTTCAACCAGCCGCGGGCCGAGGTCGGCCGGCGCAGATGGTCGCCGTACTCGTCCAGCCACACGCCCATGGAGGCGCCGCCCGACACGGCGGTGAACAGGGCCCAGCCGGCGGGGCCCGCCAGGCGACCCAGCAGGCTCAAGCCCATCGCGGCCCGACCCGCCAGCGCGGTCCCCTGGAGGCCCGCGACAAGACCCGCCACGCGCATCGACAGGCCGGTGCCGAGCACCAGGCTGCTGGTGATCGTGTCGGCGAGCAGCGCCCGATGCTCATAGCTGTCCTTGCCGAGGCCGCTGTCGTTGAACTGCTGCCACCGCCGCGCCAGCATCGCCACATTCACGCCCGCCATCGCGAGGTCCACGGCGGCGGGCAGCCCGCGTCCGGCCCAGCGAAGCGGGGAAGCGCCGGCGGGCTGCGAACGTCTGGCCAGCCAGGCGCCCACCGCGTCGGACAAGGGCGAGACCACGATGTCGGAAGCGCCGGCCAGGGACAGCCCCTTCGTGGTCATGTCCATGTGCCGCCAGTAATGCGCCAGCTGAAAGGCGTTGAGGGTGGCGTCGACGTGGTTCCAACTCGCGCCGTGGCCCGCCCGCCGGCGAGGGACGTCGTCGATCTCCTGGTGCGTCGACCGGATCTGGCGCGCGCGGTCCAGGACGCCTCCGAACGCCGCGAACGCCGGACTGGCCGCGACGTGCGCGGCCAGCCGGTCGAAGTCGCCGGACGGCAGCGCGAGCAGCGATCCCGCCAGGCGCATCCTCGCGGCGAGGGCCGCGGGGTCGGCGTCCACGCCCGACATCGCCGCGGACAGGCGAGGGATGTCCGGCATCCAGAGGCCGTCCTCGTCCACGCCCCGGTCGCCCGCGCCGCGCAGCGTCTGCAGCGCGGAGGCCGGCGTGAGGCTGGCGAGGTCGTCCAGACGAAGCGGGTCGTCGAATCGCGCCCGCCTCGCGACCGCGGACAGCAACGGTTCGAACCCCGCCGGACGGACCTCGCCGACGGCGCGCCCCAGCACCGTGGCGGCGATCGACGGGGTCATGTCGGTGGGCAGGGGATCGGTCAGGTCGATGGCCTGGCCGCCGCGCTGGGGGTACTTGTCGGTGCGCCTGGGCATTTGACCGACGCGTGTCGGCCGGACCGTCACGAAGGTCGTGTTCCACGCCCGGTGCCGCAACTGGCCGCCGGCATCGACCGTCGCCCGGCGCGTGGAACCCGGCGTGTCATCGGTGAACACCACGGGCTGGGTGAATGCCGTCACGGCGAAACCGGGCGCGGTCAGTCCGGAACCCTGAAGGTGCTCGACGAAGGGCCTGGAGAAGCTCGACATCGCCAACGGGGTGTCCAGGGCGCAGGACAGCAGGGTGGCCTTGTGGACGCGGGCGCCGGCCAGCTTCGGCCCGAGAAAGTCGATGAGGCGGCGGGCCAGCTGATCGGCGGTGTAGCCGCTCAGGCGCCGCTGGTGACCCGGGTCGGTCGACGCATCGCCCACCACGATCAGCTTGATCTCGCGGTAGCGGCCCGGTTCGTCGAGCAAGGCTTCGCCGGTGATCACGCGGCTGTTGCCGTGGCGGTCGAGCTGGATCCAGGTCGTGCGCCCCTTGCGCTTGACGGCATGCCGCAGCGCGGCCTCCAGCACGGCCGGTTCATCATCCATCTGCAGCACCAGCTGCCACTGGTCCGGCCGTGCGCGCTTGGGATCGGGCTGCCCGGAGAAGGTGTCGTCCAAGGCCTGGCGCCAGGCGTCGGACCCGGCGCGGTCGGGCGTCGTCGCGTTCTTCCAGGCGCCGAGGGGCAGAGCCAGCCGGTCGCCGGGGTTCTCGATCCCTTCCAGGAACAGGCGCACCTGGCCCGCGCCCCAAGGGTCCTCGCGCAGACTGCCGTCGGGCAGTCGCTCCGCGACGCGCAGGACCGGGACGCCGCCGAACACGCTGGCATACAGATGCCCGTCCTTGTCGGTCGCCAGACGTCGCAGGACACGGGCAGGATCGACCACGCCATCGCCCGACAGCAGTCGCAGGCTCCATTCGTCGACGTCATCCGCCAAGGTGCTCACCGGAAAGCGCGGTGTCGGCGTGAGATGGAACACCAGCGTCGCCGAGACCTTGCCCGTGGCCTTCGGGATCCATCCGCTCGCGCTGATCTTTTCGCCTCCGGCGGCCAGCGTGGCGCGAGGACCCGCCGCGTGGGGCCTGACCGAGCCATTCTGGAGCGACAGCTGCCGCATCACATACAGGCCGGGCAGCGGCGGGTCGAGCTGGGCTGGAAGGCGGGGCGCGAGGCCCAGGAGACTGCGGACGGACGCCGTCGTCATGGCCTGGGCGCCGCCCAGACGTGTCCATCCGGAGGCGTCCGTGGCCGTCTCCATTCTGGAGACCGCGACCAGCGGCCCGATGATGCCTTTGGCCGACAGGTCTTCCAGCACGGGCAGGAGGCGGCCGAAGTGCTCCGCGATGCCGGCCGGATGCGCGGCGCTCATGTCCGCCCGGAGGAGATCGATGTCCACATGGAACGGCTTGCCCAGCCGGGCCGCCTGCGCGGCGTAGAGCGTCGTCGCGGCCACCGCCTCGAAGGCCGGCCAGCTCGCGTCGTCCGTTGCGCCGCGGGGACCATGGCGCGCTTTCAGGAAGTCGAGCGTGTCCGCCACCGACCAGGGCTCGACGATCGGCAGCGTCTCGATGTCGAGCGCCTGGCGGGTCGCCGTCCCCAGCAGGCCGGCGACGTCCGCGAGAACCGGGGTCTCGGGCGCCTCGCGCAGGTCTCGCGCCAACCGGCGCAGGAGATCGTGCAGGCGCAGGAAAGCCACGGGTTCCACGCCGTGATGGCGGGCGAGATGCGGGAACCAGCGGTGGCGCTCGTCGAAGATGCTGATGAGGGGCCGGAGTCCGATGATCAGCCGCTCGAGGATCTGCGGACCCGGGGCGGGTCCCAGCCCCAGGCGGTCGCGCAACCAGTCGACCGCGTTCGTGTCGAGTCGCGGGGAGGGGAGGCGCAGCGGCGTGGCGCCGATGCCGCGGGAGGTCAGCCGGGCCGCGACGAGCGCCTCCGCGGCGGTGGGATTGAGCCAGGGCCGATATCCCGGCGACCCGGGCGGCGTCATCCCCTGTGCAGGCGTCGGCGTCAGCATCGGCGTCGGCGTCGGCGGCGATGGCCGGACGTCCTGCCGCGAGGGCCCCGGCCGCGGCGACGACGTCGCCGCGGCGTCCGGCATGCCCGCGGTGGCGAGACTGGGCGCGATGTCCTCCAGCGAGATCGATCCCTCGCTGGTCTGGCCGATGTCGGGCAGCGACCCCGAGGTCGTCCGGCTGTCCGTCCGGCTGTCCGTCCGGCGCGGACCGCCGGAATCCGCGATGCTGCCCGCGCTGAGATCGGAGTCGAAGCTGAAGTCGCTGCCGACGTCCAGGGGAACGGGAAAGTCCAGGCTTGGCGCCGTCGAGGCGCTGCCGGAGCCTGACTGGACCGATCGCGCCTGCGCCGACGGACCGGGAGTCATCCCCGCGGTCGCCGTCGCGGCGTCCGACGCGCCCGGCGTGCTCGGCACATCCGACGCGCCGGACGTCAGGACATCCCTCACCGGTGCGGGCAAGAATCCGTTCACCGGGTCGTACCGCCAGGTCGACCAGAGGTGGGGACGCAGGTCCTCCTCGGTCTGGAATCCGGCGCCGCCGGCGACCCAGGTGCCGTAGGCGGGCTGGACGTCGCTCTCCCAGATCACGCGACCCATGAGACGTGCGTCGCGCAGGCGTCGCATCGCGTCCTGCAGTTCCAGCGAGACGCCGGCCAGGGCAGCGGCGGCTCGTTGAGGCGGGCGGGCGGGATCCATCAGATGCTGCGCCAGCGGCTTGACGAGGGTGCCGCCGAACGGCGTCTCGACCGCCGCGATGAATTCGTGGCCCAACGCGCGGGCCGTCGCGATCGCTTGGCCGTCCACACGAGGATTCAGCAGCTTCCAGGCCTTCTTCAGCAATTGCCTGAATCGCGTCGATGCCTGCGTCGCCGTCAGGAGCGGAAGCGGCGGCGTGCCGCGGAGATGGACGTATGCATGATGGAAATGGCGGACGGAGGTCTCCAGGAGTCCGTCCACGATGGCGGCGCAGGCGACGTCGCGTCGCTCGGCGCTCAACTCGGGCATGGCACTCGCGGCCAGGCTGCGCAGTTCGGGCAGCACGTCCTCGCGCAGCGCCGGCGCGTCGGGACGGGCGCGCTGCCATCCTGGGGTCGCGGCGTGCATCTCGCCGGCAATGGCCATCGGGCGCAGCAGGTCGAGGGTCTGCGACAGCGCCGTGCCCACCCGCGTGAGATCCTGGTGAGGCGGCGTCTGCAGCCCGTCGATGAAGGCGTTCAGGAGGGCATCCGCGCGCCGGCGACGGTACTCTCCGAGCTCCTTCCATGTGCCGAGCACCGTCAGCTGCCTGAGGCTGTTGAAGACGGTGAGCGGAGACCGCGCCCGGCTGCTGGAGCCGTCGAAGGCCATGGTCAGGGCCTTGTAGGAGGCCGCGAAATCGGAGAGCGATCCGCCCTTGACCATGCCGCTCAGCAGGAGCCGCGTCGCCGTCGCGGCGCTTTCGCGAAAGCGCGGCGTCCGGTAGCGCGACTCGAGGATCGAGTCCAACGGTCCTTTCAGCCACCAGTCCGGACTCGCGAGGCCGATGTCCGGGCCGTCCGCGTCGGTGACGGCCTGCCGGAGGACGTCGGCCACATGGTCCGCCCACACCGGGGAGGGGGATTCCGCGATGCGTCGATGGCCTCGGCTGGCGCTGTTGTTCGTCGACGTGTCAGGGCCGACGGGGAGGGGATGGGTCATGGCAACCGGTCTCGTCAAACGAAGAGGCCCGCTGAGTGTTCCCCACCGGCGCGTCGCTCGACGTAGCGCTGGACGTCGCGCTCGACGTACTGCTTGACTACGGCCTGACCACGGCTGGGCGTCCCGGTCTCTTCTGCGCGACGCGCCGTCAGCGCTCCTGCAGGCTCTCGCTGCGCACCCGCTCCAGCGGACTCAGCAGGAAGCCGATCACGCGCCGGCTGCCGGTGCGTACTTCCGCGCTCAGCGCCATGCCCGGACGCAGCGGCACGCGCGCGCCGTCGACCTCGATGTCGCGCGCTGCCAGCGTCAGCGTCACGGCGAATCGCGGCCCGAGCTGCTCATGGTCGATCGCGTCCGGGCTCACGCGCGTGACGGTCGCCGGCAGCGTGCCGTGCCGGGTGAACGGGAAGGCCTCGAGCTTGATCGCCGCCGCGTCGCCCACGCGCACGAAGCCGATGTCCTTGTTCTCGAGCATCACCTCCGCCGTCACCGGCGCCTCGTCCGGCACGATCACCATCAAGGCCTGCGCCTCGGTCACGATGCCCCCCGGCGTGTGGATCGCCAGCTGCTGCACCGTGCCGTCCACCGGGGCGAGGAGCCGTGTCAGCTGCTCGCGTCGACCCGCCTTGCGGTGCTCGGCCTCGATCTGCGCCAGCCGTGCCCCGGCCTGTTCGCGCGTCGCGTGCCAGCGCTGGCGGACCTCGGCGATCAGCGCGGCGCGGGTGGCCCGGGTCTCGCCCAGCGCCGCATCGCTCTCCCGCATGCGGGCCTGCTGGGTGTCGAGCTCGCCGCTCAGGTCGACCCGCTCGCGCCGTCGGTCCTCCCAGGCGTGCGTGGAGGCGAAGCCTTCGCCGGCGAGGGCGCGCAGATCCGCCTCGCGACGCGCGGCCAGGGGCAGCGCGGACTCGAGTCGCCTGGCCGCGGCGAGCGCGGTGTCGCGTTCGGCGCGGCGCCGGTCGGCCTCGGCGTCCAGCCGTTCCAGTCGGGCGCGCAGGTCGGCCCACTCGGCCCGCAGCATCGTCAGCGCCTCGCGCCGACGCGGGGCGGGCCAGTCCGACGGTGCGTCCGCCCAGGCGGTCGTCCAACTCGACACGGTCGTCGAAGCAGAGGCAGCCCATGCAGCCGATCGCGCGGAATCGCTGCGTCCCGCGTCGGCCCCGCCCAGCATCGCGAGCAGCCGTTCGGCGCGCCAGCGTTCGGCCGCGGCGGCGAGGCGCTGCTCGTCCAGGCTCTCCCGGTCCGCGGCGGGCGCCGTCGGATCGAGGTCGACCAGGGGCTGTCCGGCCTTCACCTGCTCGCCGTCCCGTACCCGCACACGGTGCACGACGGCGCGTTCCAGCGGCTGCACCAGCTTGCTGCGGTCGCTGACGACCAGCTTGCCGGACGCCACGGCGACGATGTCCACGCGGCCCACGAGCGACCAGAGCAGCGCGATCGCCGCCAGTGCGATCAGCGCCGCGGCCGTGCGCCGCGGCGCCGGATGCATCGGCGTGTCGCGCAGCGCCAGTGCCGCGGGCAGGAAGGCGGCCTCCTCGGCGTGGCGGGCGGGGCCGACGAGATCGCGCCGCGCGGCCCACGCGGCGGCGAAGACCTCGCGCTGCCGGTGCCACAGCGTCGCGGGTCCGCCGAGACGATGGCGCCACCCGGTCTTCCAGCGCCGCAGGCGTTCCCGCAGCGCGCTGGCCCGGGGGGCGATCATGCGCGTGCTCCCGGGCCGTCCTGCATCGACCACAGCCGGCGGTAGAGGCCGTCGGGACGGGTCAGCAGCTCGTGGTGCCGGCCCTGTTCGACGACGCGGCCGCGGTCCATCACGACGATGCGGTCGGCGCCGCGCACCGCGCTGAGCCGGTGGGCGATGATCAGCACGGTGCGGTCGCGGCAGATGTGGGCCATGTTCCGGTGCAGCACCGCCTCGCTTTCATAGTCGAGGGCGCTGGTGGCCTCGTCCAGGATCAGGATGCGGGGATCCGTGAACAGCGCCCGCGCGATCGCGACGCGCTGGCGCTGGCCGCCCGACAGCGAGCCGCCCTGTTCGCCGACGAGGGTGTCGTAGCCTTCCGGCAGTTCGCTGATGAAGTCGTGCGCGCCGGCCAGCCGCGCGGCGCGGACGACCGCCTCGATCGTCGCGGCCGGATCGGCGACCGCGATGTTCTCGCGCAGCGTGCGGTTGAAGAGCACGTTGTCCTGCAGCACCACGCCGATCTGGCGGCGCAGCTGCGCCGCGTCGATCAGCCCGGTGTCGACGCCGTCGATCAGCACGCGGCCCTCCTGCGGCAGGTGCAATCGTTGCACCAGCGTGGTCAGCGTGCTCTTGCCGCTGCCGGAGCGGCCGACGATGCCGACGACCTCGCCGGCGCGCACCGACAGGTCGACGCCCCGCAAGGCCGGCGCGGCCTCGGGCCGGTAGCGGAAGGTGACGTCGCGCAGTTCGACCGCGCCGCGCAGCGCCGGCAGCTGCGCGGCGCTGGCCGGGGGCGCCTCGGTGCGCGTGTTCAGGATGTCGCCCAGCCGCGCCATCGACAGGCCGGTCTGCTGGAAGTCGGTCCACAGGTTGGCCATGCGCATCACCGGTTGCGCGACGTGCTGCGCGAACATGTTGAAGGCGACGAACTGGCCCACGGTCAGCGCCCCGTCCATCACCTCCTGCGCGCCCCACCACAGCGTGGCTGCCTGCGTGAGCTTGCCGACCAGGCCGACACCCTCGTGGCCCCAGGCCGCCAGGTTCTGCGTGCGGAAGCTGGCCGACACGTAGGCCGCGAGCTGCTTGTCCCAGCGGCGCGCGAAGGCGGGTTCCAGCGCGCCCGCCTTCACGGTCTGGATCGCGGTGACGGACTCGACCAGCATGGCCTGGTTCTCGGCGCCGCGCGCGAACTTCTCGTCGAGCCGGCGCCGCAGCACCGGCACGATCAGCACGCTCAGCAGCACGTAGCCGGGCAGGCCCGCCAGCACGATCAGCGTCAGCGGCACGCTGTAGAGGAACATCACGGCGATGAAGACGAGCGAGAAGAACAGGTCCAGCACCACCGTCAGCGCCTGCCCGGTCAGGAAGGCGCGGATGTGCTCCAGCTCGCGCACGCGGGCGACCGAATCGCCGACGCGTCGCGCCTGGAAGTAGGCCAGCGGCAGCGCCGCCAGATGGCGGAACAGGCGTGCGCCGAGTTCCACGTCGATGCGGCTGGTGGTGTGGCTGAGGATGTAGTGGCGCAGGCCGGAGAGCAGGCTCTCGAACAGCATCACCACGACCAGGCCCACGACGATCACGTGCAGCGTGGACAGGCCGTTGTGCACCAGGACCTTGTCCATCACCACCTGGAAGAACAGCGGATGCGCGAGGGCGAAGCCCTGCAGCACGAACGAGATCAGCAGCACCTCGCCGAGCAGGCGCCGGTGCTTCACCAGCGCGGGGATGAACCACGAGAAGTCGAAGTGGGCCATCTGGCCGATGAGGCTGGCCCGGCTGGCCACCAGCATCAGCTCGCCGTTCCAGCGCGCCAGCAGCGCGTCGCGGGACAGCTTCGCGGGCCGCCCCTGGTCGGTCGCGGGGTCGGCGATGAGCGCCTCGCGTTCGCCGAAGCGGCCGAGCACCACCGGTCGCGCCGCGGCGTCCGGCGGCTCGCGGTCGCCGCGCAGCCAGACCACGGCGGGCAGCGGGACCCGTGCCAGGCGGGCCGCGTCCGCGTTCAGGCGTCGCGCCTGGAGACCGAGCAGCCGCGCGGCTCGCAGCAGGTCGTCGGGGTCGACGGGATCGTTGGGACCGAGGCCGAGCTGGTGGGCCAGCGCTTCGGGCTCCGCGGCGACCTCGTGGAAGGCCGCGATCAGGCAGAGCGCCGCGAACGGGGAAACGCGAGGCGGCTCGTTCGCCGGCGGTGGAAGTCGAAGCGGGGCGGTGGGATCGGCCATGGGATCTCGCGGCTCGAGGAAAGCCGCGTGAGTGTCCAGAGCGGGCTGCCCTGTCGCGCCGTCCTCCGACTTCCCGCTGCGACCGCCCGACCGGCCCGACCGCCCGACCGGCCCGACCCGCGATGCCGGTCAGGCAGCCTGGGGGGCCAGCATCCTTGAGGCCTCCTCCCACTGCGGCGCATGGCCGGCACCCCCGGGAGGCGCCCCGTCCGGGACGATCGCGGACATGGCCTGGGAGAGCAGCGATGCCTGGGCGCCGATCCCTGGCGCCGGCGGTTCCTTCAGCACGTCGGTCAGCCGCTGCTCGGACTGCCAGAGCCGCTTGCCCTGGTGGTCCTGGAAGGACAGCAGCCGCCAGGCGTTCTCGGGTGGTGCCTCGTGGATCCCGTGGGCGCGCAGGAGACCGACATCCACGAGACGCTGAAGCGCAACCGCCGCCCTCGCCAATATGAGCGCCTGGCCGATCTCCTGAGGGGAGTCGGGAACGTCCGCGGGGAGATACAGCGTGTCGTCGCGTTGGACGTGCGCCAGGGTCTGGACGGTGAGCGCGAACGGCGTGGCGGCTTCGGCGGCCCGTTCCTCCCCCAGTCGATCCATGGATCGGGCGAGCACCTTGTCGTACAGGCCGCCGGCCGCCTCGATCAGCACACTCGGGTCCGGGACCAGCCGGACGGCCTGGCGCAGCGCGGACCGCTCGCCGCAGATCGCGCGGATCAGCAGGGCCGAGAAGGACGAGGCGGCGTCCGGCGACATCCACGGGTTCACGGATCGCTCGATGTCGGCACGCAGGGGCGCGAGGTCGGACGCAACGAGCCCGCCGCGGCCCCAGGTGTCGTAAGGCAGATGGTCGACGAGCACCAGCGCCCGTTCGGTATCGGAGACGCCTGCTTCCACGATGTCGAAGATGTCTCGCGCGCGCGCGCCCAGTCCGTGCAGACGACGTATCCACTGGATGGTGATGGGGTTGAGCGCCGGTCGCGGATCGCTCATGGCCCACGCGCTCGACAGGGGCACGTCCCTGATCACCGCGGACTGGAAGGTCCGCATCCGGTCGATTTCCTCGGCGCTGCGGATGCCGGTGGCGAAGACCGACAGGATCTCGTCCGGTCTCATGCCCAGGCCCAGCATGTACAGGCCGGGTTCCCTGAACACGGCGCGCAGGGAGCCCTGGGTCGTCCACGGACCGCGTGCGTCCTGCTGCCGCCAATCCAGCACGCCGTGCGTCGGTCGAGCGTCCGACAGGACCGTCACCTTCAGCACGCCGGCGTCGCGCAAAGCCTGGATGTCGCCGGAAATCCTGGAACGCATGACCAGCAGATCGTTGGCGCTGGACGGCTCAAGCGTCGGCTCCGGCAGGCGGAACTCGTACGGAACGTCGGAGGTGGTCGAGACGAGGAGGTCCGCCAGCGTCCGCGGCGCGAAGCCCACCCGTTCGTCATGGCGCCTGAAGATTTCGTTGCGACCCGTCCGCCACGCGTCCATCACGGTCGTCATCGTGTCCGCCACCAGCAGCACGGCGTCCTGGCCGGCCCTGGCCGGATCCCGGACGGAGAACTTGTGTAGCAGCCCCGCCGCCAGCGTGAGCGCCTGCGGCAGCGCGCCGGGTTCGCAGGCGACGGACTGGAGGATGAGATCGGTCAGCCTGTCCAGACGGGGAAGGAGCGGCAGGTCCGCGCCTTGGAACACCGCCGCCATCAGCCGCTGCTTCACATCGAGGCGATGGCGCGCCAAGGCGTCCATCGGGAATCGTTCGAAGTTCCACTTGTCGTGGTCAAGCCGCTGCAGCAGCGTCAGCGCCTGGCGCAAGGGGCCTGCCGTTGTGTTGACGGCGGCCTGCTCGACGGATCCGGGCAGATCCATGTCCATGATCGCCTCGGACTTCAGCCCGGTTGCCGTGCTGAGGAAATGGAGGCGGGACCGGATGTCGTTGACCGCCGTGCGCAGCGCCTCGTCGCCGGGGTCGCGGCCCGTCGGTCGACTAAGCGGCAGGATGAGTGCCGAGATCCGGGCCGTCACGGTCAGGAGTTGCAGGAGCATCGGCACCGACGCCTGGACGGCTTGACGCTCGTCCGCGTCCAGCACCAGGCGACGGTGCAGGGCCTTCGCCAGATGCACGAACGCATCCGCCGCCAGCAGGAACGGCGCGTCGAAGCTGGCCGTCGGCATCGGCTTGCCGTCCCATGGCGGCGCCAGGAGTTCCTTCAGCAGCGGTGCGCCGAGGTCGATGGATCTGCTGGCCGTCCGCTGCCCGCCAAGGGTGCGGCCTTGCCAGCCCGGCAGCTGGAGCACCCTGGGCAGCGCGCGGATGTCGCCGGTCGCGGCATCCAGTACCGCTTCGACGAGTGCGGCCTCGTGGGCGGCGGGCAGGTCGGCGAGGTCCGCGCCCTGGCTGAACCGCCAGGATGACAACGCATCGCGGAGCACGGGCGCCATCCTGTCCCTGTCGATCGCCACCACGCTGGTGGGTCGCGGCCAGCCCTCCGCGAGCAGGTGAGCCTGGGAGGCGGTCGACCATCCCTGCCGCGCTTCG
Organism: Rubrivivax sp.; assembly: GCA_004210455.1. Taxonomy (GTDB): domain Bacteria; phylum Pseudomonadota; class Gammaproteobacteria; order Burkholderiales; family Burkholderiaceae_C; genus Roseateles. The sequence goes on from SEFA01000027.1 coordinate 58,905, forward strand.
CGCAACAGCACGGGCGTCGGCACGAACGGCTTGAGCCGGGCGAGGTCGCGCCAGGTCTCCTCGGACCAGGGGGGCTGCGTCAGCACCTCGTCCGCGACAAGCCCGGGCGCCAGCGCGCCGAGACGTTCGCGCAGCTCGACCGCGCGCGCGACGGCAACGTCCGTGATGAGGCCGCGGGCCATCAGCATGTCGCTGTCCTCGCGGCTGTAGCCGCCCGCCATCAGGCGCGTGGTCATCGGACTCAGACCCGCCTCGGCCGTGGTGAAGCCCACCTCGGTGAGCCAGGCGTCGAGCGGGAAATGACCCTCGACCGCCGCGAGTCGATACGCCCGGTACGGCACGCCGCCGGTATCGACGGACTCCACGAGGCGATACATGCCGTTGGCGAGCGTGAACGCTCCGGACACGTCGATCCAGCGTCCTCCCGCCTCGCGCGCCTGGATCCGCCATCGCCCTGTCGAATCGTCCGGCCGCTCCTTGATGAGCACCTGCGACGCGACATCCAGCGTGACCGCCGTCAGCACGATGGCATGGTCGAACTCGAACTCGATCCAGCCGAACTCGCGGTTCTGGTCCAGGTTCAGTCGCCGATAGCCGGTCAGCGCGCCCTTGTCGTCGGTCTCCATGTGAAGCCAGGGGCGCCAGGCGGTGGCTTCCCCACCCGTGGCGACACCGTCCACGAGGTTGTCCGGCGAGCTGCGTCCGAATCCCGCCGCACCAGGAACCATGAACTTCTTCGTCTCCACCAGTTTTTCGCCGTGGAGGTGCGCGATGGCGGACAGCTGAGGACTGTGTCTTCTCACGTAACTCGCCTTGCTCGAGGCCAGGCTTCTCTCGACCGCCTTCCGGGTCCGCTCGGACATGTTCCAGTCGACTTTCAGTCGCCAGTACAGATCGGCGTTCTTGTGTGTGAATTCTTGCTCGAGGTCGATCCGCGCCATCTCCCACACGAGACGCGCATCCTCCGCATCGGGCGACTGCCCCCATTGATCCAGCACGTCGCCCGGCTGCAGGTCGTACCTCCGGCCGGCGACCGGTACGGCGTCTTGCGTCGTGAAGCTGTCCCCCGGACCATCGAGGGCGACATACTTCGTGACGACGTTGCGGAAGGCTTTCCAGTCCTTCTGACGGAGCATGGGCGCCACGGCGACCTTGATCAGCGACGAGCGATCGCCGTCCTCGTACAGGCGCCTGCGCGCGTTGCCCAGGAGGACGTCCTGCGCCGAGACGTCCGCCCGGCGCAGCCGCGCGAGCACGTCGTGATCGACGACGCCCGCGCGGTGCATGCCGTCGATCCAGGCGTCGTCCAGCGTCTTCAAGGCGACCATCGCCGCCGCCAGTGCGGTCGCCACGTCGGCCGGCCGCCCCTTGAGCCGCAACACCAGCGCGAGCAGGGGCGCCGTTTGCGGTGTCGGGACCAGCGTGTCCTCGGGTCGCGCGACCAGCAGTTTGGCGAATTCGTCCAGCTCACCCAGGGACTGGGGTGAGCCCAGGACGGCGCCCGGTTGCCCGCGCGCCCAGGTCTCGAAAGCCTCGATCGCTTCCCACGGCAGATCATGGGACAGCATGCGTTCGGCATGGGACCAGGGCACGCCGTCGGCGGCGAAGTGCATCAGCAGCCCGCCGTGCCGTTGCGGCGACAGGGCGAGGTCGACATCGCTCGCGGCATACGCGTCGAGGAATGCGGCGGGGAGCACGATGCCGCCGGCGGAGGCCACCTCGAGCAGGCGGCGCATGCGAAACAGGTGCGCGGGGAGCGTGGACTGAATCTTGTCGGCGACGTCGGCGGACAGGTTCATCAGCCGCAGGTAGGCGCGCACGGCCACCAGGTCGCAGGCGGGCGCGTCGCTGAAAAATCGCCGCGTGAAGGCGCGGTGGACGGCCGCGATCTGCTTCACCAGGGCCGCATCGTGGATGCCCTTGTCCTGCAGCAGCGCGAGCAGTGACGCCGAGGCGCCCAGACCCTGGTAGCGACGCCAGGTGTCCTGCAAGTCGGCAGGCAGGAGGGGACGCTCCCAGTCGCCGCTGGGGAATTCCTGATACGGCGCGGTCCGCCAGGACGGCGTGGCGATGTCGAAGTGGCGGAAGGTCCGGTCGTAGTCGTCGATATAGACCATCGACGCGTCGCCGGCGCCGCATGAGAGCAGCAGGGAGGCGCCCTGCCTCTCGAAGGAGGCGTCCGGGCCGAGCGCCACGGTTCTCGTGAGCGCGGTGTTCAGCAATGCGCTTCGAGGGGCCCAGACCGCCTCCGGTGGCGCCTGGACGAAGTGGCGCCCGGGCACGAATCCCGGCACCGCGCCGTCGAGGGGGTCGTGGCCGTACACCATGAGGCGGCTGTCGTGCATGACCGGCAGGGCATAGCGTCGCCGCCGTGCTTGCTGCCCGTGCTGTCCGTGCGGCTCGGTCAGTGCGAGGGTCAGGGACAGGTGCCTCGCCGTGGGATCCACGGCGTGATCCCGCAGCGTGATGCGGCCGTCCCCGGTGTCGACGATCAGATCGCCGCCCTCGCGACGGAACCGCAGCCGGGCGGGATCGACGTCGAGTTCGAGGACGTCGTGCATGCCGTCGTCGGCGGTGTTGTCGATCACGATCGAGCGGCCGGCCGGGACCCGGTAGGTGTCGCTGCCCGCGCCGCCGGACATCACGAGAACGCCGGGCAGGTCGGCGGCGTCGATCAGGTCGTCCTCCGCGGAGCCCTTCTTGACGGTGCCGTCAGGCAACGCCGACGCCTGCTCCTCACCGCGATGGCCCGCTTGCGGCGCGAGGTCGCCGGCCGTCGCCTGAACGGCCCTCAGCCGCATCGCGCCTTCCTCCGGCGCGTCGCGCGACGGGAGGATCAACGGGGCGACACCGTCGGACGCGGTGCCCGCGCGGGCCCACAACAGGGTCCTGCCGGAAGCCGGGTCGTCGGTCAGGGTCACGGTCAGCGGCGTGTAGCTGGCGTCCGCATCGGCCGGCGCCAGCTCCGTGATGACCAGCTCGCGGCCGATGCGGCGGTAGCGCAGCCGCTCCACCGCGACGTCCAGCGTGATGTCGGGCGCTATCGCGGCGCGCTGCGACACACGGAAATGCCCGCCGCCGCCCGGCAGGTGATGGCGCGTGGGCGCCTCGTCGCTGCCCAGCCACCGACGCGAGGCCGGCGTGTCGGCATCGAGGACCAGGAATTTGGCCAATTCCCGGGCGTACTGGGGCCGGGGGCCCAATCCGCGCGGATTCGCCAGCACCATGCGCGTGCCGAGCGCGTCGACGATGAGCAGATGGCGGTCGCGCGCCGTCTCATCCGGACGCGCGAAGAAGTCGACCAGCGTCAGCGTGTCCTGCCCGTGTCGCACCAGCAGCTTGTCATCGATCCGGCTGAAGGACAGGGCCTCGTGGAGCATGCCGGCCTGGATGACCGTGTCCGCCGGCAGGCCGGGTCGGTAGGCGATGACCGCGCTGACGCCCGGCGACCAGATCGCCAGATCGTCGGAGGTTGTCGTGATCGTGTTGCCGGCGCGCAGGATATAGATGTTGCGGCCAGCGCCGCCCGCGATGCGGGCGGTCGCGGCCTCCACGTCGAAATGGTCATCGTCCGCGCCGCCTTGCAGGTCCACCACGCCGCCCTGACGGATCGTGAATCGCTCGATATCTTCCATCCGGGTGACACGTTCGTCCTCCGTGCCGGTCGGCTTGACGGAGAGACGGTAGTCCCGCGGCGCAGCATCGGCATGCGTGTCCGGTCGCAGCGTGACGTCGGCCCCATGGGCCTGGAGCACCAGGTCGTCGATGTCACCGTAGCCGTCGAGCCTGCCCGCGCTCTCGCTGTCCAGCAGGAACCTGTCGCGCCCTCGTCCGCCGAAGGCACCGTTGACGCTGCCGAAAAGCTCGATCCACTGGTCGACGGTCGCCATTCCCTCGTACGGCGGCTGGGAGCCGATGATGTCGAGTCCCAGCCAGGCGGCGCCCGCCGGTCGCCCGGTGCGCATCGCGTCCCGCTGGAGGGTCTTCATCCCCAGGGCATACGGGGGAAGATCCTGGAGGACGAACGAATAGGGCGGATCCTGGTCCGGCACCTTGAAGGTCGCGTGTTTCACGACCACCCTCCTGTCGGGATAGTGGACGGTTCCGATGCCTGCCTTCGCCAGGCTGTCAGCGCGGAAAGCCATCAGGTCCTCCCACTGCTGGCCCAGCGCGGCCCGTCGCGCCGCCGCAGTGTCGGCGGCGGCCTTCGAGACCTCCGCGCGCAGCAGCTTGTCGGTGCGCAAGCCGACGACCAGGGCCAGGCCGCTGACGAAGGCCTCGCCGAACGTCGTCGACCGGAGCGAGCTGCCGTATTCGTCCAGCCAGAGGCCTGCGTTGACCGCGCCGGTGACGATGATCGCCCCGGCCGCGATGGCCAGGCCCACCGGCCCCGCGGTGCTGGCGGCCGTGGCCAGGGCCGCGGAGGCCGAGAACGCCGCGGCGACCGTCACGCCGGTGGACACGAGGCCGAGGGTGGTGAAGGTGGAGACCATCGCCGTGTTGGCGACCAGCGACCGGTACGCATAGCTGTCGGTGCCGAGTCCGCTCTTCCTGAACTCCTCCCACTGCAGGCCGATCACCACCAGACCCAGGACGGACAGGGGGATGTCGACCACGCCGGCGGCAAGCGCCTTGCTGATCATGCCCAGCACGCGCGACCGGCCGACGGCGCCGAGGGTCGACAACCAGGCGCCCAGCTTTGCCGTCAGGGGAGTGATCACGATGCTGCCCGTCTGAACGATCAGCAGTCCTTTCATGGCGGCGTCCATCGACCGCCAGCCTTGGCTCAGCTGCAAGGCGCCGATCACCGTGTTGACCGCGCCGAATCCCCGGTTGCCCGTGTTGGTCCAGTCGACGTCATGGACGCTCGCGCTCAAGGTCGCCCGGACCGCGCGGACCTTGGCGATGAACCGCCTGGCCCTGCTCGCCGTGGACGAGGTGGCCAGGCGTTCGAAGCTCGTGTCGGGCAACTTCAGCAGCCCGGCTGCGGCGCGCATCACCGATCCCTCCTGATCGCTGGCGATGACTTGCGTCAGCCTGTCCGCATCCAGGCGGATCTCCCCTGACGCGTCGACGTTCACCACCCCGTCGGCCTGCAGGTGGGCCAAGGCGTTGTCTTCCGTGATCGCCGAGATGCCGAACGGATCGTCGTGGCCCGAGGCTCTGCGCGCGATACCGTCCAGACCCTGTTCCAGCCGCGTGACGGCTGCCGCGTCGGACGAGACAGCGGGGGACGACCGCGCGATCGCCTCGATGTCGACGCCGTCGAAGAAGGCGCGGGTCCGCGGCGACAGCGACGCGAGGATGCTGCTCATCAGGGTGTCGGCGCTGCCGCCCCGGTCCATCGCGACGTCGAATCGACGAGGCGTGTTCGGGGCGTCGACCCGCGCGTCCGACGATGTCGGCGTCGAGCCGGAGCGCGACGAGGGGTATCGGTCGACCACGCTGGCCTGGTTGCGCAGGCGATCGAAGCGCATCACGACCGTGTCGCCCGGCTGCCGGTGGGCGAGGAACGTCGTGCCGTCGTCGGCGAGGTGCTTCGTCATCTTGCGGGTCGTGCCGGGATCGGCGCCGTTCTCCGCGGATCCGGTGACGTGGAGCTCCCCGGTCCGGGCCGTGAGCGGGACCCCGTCCGTCCAGTCGTAGATCTGCAGTTGGCGCAGGAACCGGACGGCGAAGTTGTCGTCGACGGCGGGCGTCGCGGTGTCGCAGGCGATCAGCGTGATGCCCTCGACAGGGCGCGGGGAGGCGTCCGACATCGCGTCGGGGGGCGGGACGAGCCCGGCCTGGCTCAGCCAGGCATCCAGCTGCGTGGCCAGGAGGCCTGGCGCCCAGCCGGCCACGAGTTGCCGCCCGTCTGCGCCGCCCGTGCCCGATCGTCCGACGACCGCCAGCTTCAGCGCCGTGCCGTCGCCGGCCGCGTCGAGCCGCGCCCCGCCCCACTTGATCGCGCTGCCGCCGTCGGCATCGAGCTGGATCCAGACCGCCGTGTCTTCATGCTTGCGCCAGTCCAGCCAGGCGGCGGTGAACGCCTCGGGGGAATCCTCGATCTGGAAGATCAGCCGCAGGCGTGCCGGCGCGGAGGGCGGGAGG
>SEFA01000110.1 GCA_004210455.1 Rubrivivax sp.
CGCTACCAGCAGTGCATGCAGCAATGCCTGGCGGCGCTGCATACGGCGCCGCCAGGCATTGCTGCATGCACTGCTGGTAGCGCGAGCCGGGACCGCCCCAGGCCGGCCACGGCGCGGGCTCCCAGGCCGCGCCGTAGCGGCCCCACGGCGAGCCGCGCGAAGGCCACGACGAACGCGGCGGCGGTCGCTGCGGCGAACGTTGGGACGACCGCTGCGGTGACCGTTGCGGCGATCGCCTTTGGGTCGGCGGATATCGGCGCTGCGACCCGTAGCGGGACCCGCCGGAGCGGCCGCCGCCATAGCCGCCTCGATAACCGCGTTCGAACTCCTCGGACGCGGTCTCGAATTCGTTGCCGGTGGCCAGCAACTCGAAGGATGTGGTGGGATACATGGAACCTCCGCTGGGCTTGAGGAGATCAGGCGTTGCGCTGCTGCTGGGCCAGCCGGCGCTGCATCAGCAGCGAGGGCAGGGTGGCGTCGGCGGCGGGATCGAAGGTCTCGCTGGCGAGGTCGATGCCGGTCGCGGCGCGGTAGGCGTGGATGTAGCCCTGCACCTGCGGCCGCCAGAAGCGCGCCCAGTTGAAGGCCTGCGTGGGCTCGTAGACCTCGCTCCAGGCGCCGAAGCGGATCGACAGCATCATCTGCTCGCCGAAGATCGCCAGGTTGCGGAAGTGCACGACGCTGGTGTCGGTCCAGCCCTGCAGCTTCTTCATCGCGTCGACGCGGTCCATCCACGGCTCGGGGTAGGCCACCATGATGCGGCTGGGCAGGAATTCGCGGAACTCGGGCCGGCCGAGCAGCCATTGCTGCATCAGCATCTCGATGCGCGCGGTGGTCGCCAGCTCGCCGAAGTTGTTGTGCGCGCCCTGCGACATCACCAGGTGGACTTCCTTCAACGCGTTCAGCACGGGGAAGGCGTCGGCCTTGACGGTGGTGTCGTCGTCCTGCCTGTAGAAGGTCGTCAGCAGACGCAGCAGATGGTGGAAGCCTTCCAGGAACTGCGAGCGCGAGTCCGCGAGCCGGTATTCCCGCACCGCCTTGCCGCGCAGCGTCAGCCCGTATTGATGGGCGTACTCGGCGTTGCGGCGGTTGACGGTGAGCCGGTGCTGCTCGTCCTGCGTGTAGCCCCACAGCAGGCTGTTGAGCGGCCGCAGCGGATCGATCTCCAGGTTGGCCAGCGGATCGGGCGTGCCCGGCGCGGCGCGGTTCTGGAAGCGGCGCGTCACCGCGTTCATGGTCTGGACCAGCATCGCCTCCTCGTGCCAGTAGGACCAGATCAGCTCGACCAGGCAGGGATTGGCCAGCTTGTCGTGCACGAAGCCGACCGCCAGGTTGGCGCCGTCGGGGTTGCCTTCGATGATGGGGATGTCGGGCAGCTTGCGCGCGACCAGCGCCAGGTAGGGCAGCAGGCCGCCCGGCCGTTCGAGGTAGTCGTTGAAGCTGCCGCGCGTGTCGTCGAAGGCGGGCAGGTCGCGGCGGTCCAGGTAGGCGTTGTCGTGGCGCGGGCGGAAGGCGAGGTCGTGGTCGCCGCCCTGCAGTACGCCGCAGTTGACCATCACGAAGGCTTCGGTCGCGGCCTTGAGCACGCGGTAGGAATCGCTGTCGTTGAAGGGCAGGAAGCGCTTGAGCTTGAGCTGCTCGAAGGCTTCGGTCTCGGCGTCGAAGTCGCCGCCGCGTCCGCCGCGTCCGCCGCGGCCCGCGCGGTTGATGCGACCCAGCTCGCCGCCGCCATCGTCACGATCGCCGTGGCGGCCGCCCGGGCGCGGCCCATGCCGCTTCCCGCCGAACAGCACGTCCATGAAGCGCAGGTAGTGGTTGAAGCCCAGCGCGTCGGTGCCGTTGCGGATGGCCAGCCACAGCGTGACGTCCTCGGTCGGCTCGGTCTCGGTGCGGCTGAGCGCGATGCCGAGCTGCCCGGTGACGGGCTGGGCCGGCAGCGGCGTGACATGGCCCGAGTGGGCCAGCATCAGCACGGCCGGCGCCTGTCCCGCGGCGGCGCCCAGCGCCGGGGAGCGGACCTCGTAGCCGAGCTCAAAGCGGCCGGCCCGCGGCAGGGCCGTGGAGAACACGGTGGAGGTGTTGTCGTGCGACAGCTCGGTCGAGCCCTGCGGCGGCACGACGCGGAACTGCTCGTTGCGGACGTGGACGACCGTGGCCTTCACGTAGTCGCCGGTCTGGGGCGGACGGCAGTCCAGCTCCTCGCAGTCGCGCGTCATCCAGCGCGCGACGAGATCGGCGCCGAAGTCCGGGGTCAGGAGTTGCGCGCAGGCGTGGTCCTCCCCGACGGTGAAGCTCTCCGAATACGTCCGCGGGTGGTGCAGGAAGCCGAGCACGTAGTCGCCGGGCGAGACGTCGTCGAAGCGCAGGCAGCCGTCGTCGTCGCTGCACTTGACGAAGAGCACGTTGTCGTCGGCGGGCAGCTTGCCGGCGGCGTTCCTGCCCGCGGCCGCCTTGCCGGCGGCCAGGGCGACGGCGGGGAACAGGCCGACCTGGGCCCGGGCGATCGGACGTTGCGCGCCGCTGTTGTCGCGCACCCGGACCTCGATCGAGGACCGGCGATCGGTGTCGTGGTCGTGATGGTGCTTGCTCATCAGGGTTCTCCTTCGGTGGAAGTGAAGCGGCGGCCCAGCGCCGAAGCGCAGGTCAACGAGGTGTCCAGCGTGCTGGTCAGCGCCCAGTGCGTGAGCAGCTTGCCCAGCAGCAGCGATTCGTCCTCGGGGCTGAGCCGGCCGTCGCAGCGCGCCTGGCCGATGACCGCGAAGACCAGCGACGGCGGCGCCCGGTACATCAGCGCCGGCAGCCGGGACCAGAGCCGGAACAGCGCGGCGAGCCGGGCGGGGCGGCGTTCGGCGACGTCGAGGACCTGGGCCAGCGTGCGGCCGCGCAGCGCGGCGGGGCGGTGCTGCACGAGCACGCTGACGAAGGCCGGCATCAGCGCCTGCAGGCGCCGCAGCAGATGCAGCGACGCGGCGTCCAGCCCATGGGTGGGATAGAAGGACTCCCACATCGCGGCGAGCCTGGCCCATTGCGGATGCGGGTAGAGCGCGTAGCCCATCGCGCAGCTGAGCTTCACGCGCAGCCACGGCACCGGATGCGGATCGTCGACATTGATGCGGAAGACGAAGGCGCGGGGCAGGCTGACCACGGCCATCAGGCCGGTCGGCGCGGCGACGCCGATGCGGGCGACGGACCAGAAGTCGGCGACGATCTCGCTGATCCAGCGCTCATAGAGGCCCCAGGCGACGGCGCCGTCGCCGGCGCCTTGCTGAAGACCGCGCAGCACCGGGCGAAGCGAGTCGACGAGACCGAGCAATGCGGCCGCCTGGTGGCCGACCTCGTGCACCAGCGACGACGCGATGCCGCTGCCGATCATGCGTTCGCGGGGCACGCGGATCACGGCCACGGGGCTGGTGCCGCCGCCGGGCAGGCGGGTGCGCGCGCGGCGGATGGCCGCGCCGGGGCCGCGGTCGAGGTAGCAGATCACCGGCGGCGAGTCGTAGTAGCGGCCGCGCAGCGCGAGCGCGTCGGCCGACAGCACATCGAGGCCGGAGAGCCAGACGCCGCTCTCGTTCTCGCTGCGCTGCGTGACGACGTCGCTGAAGAGGTCGAACTGCGTCAGCACCGCGTTGAACTTGAGCCGCAGGTAGGCGAAGCGGCGTTGCGCCTCGGCGGCGCTGGCGCGTTGGGCGGCGCTGCTGGCGAGCCAGCCCATGAAGCCGTGGACGAGTCGACGCAGTTCGCGCCGGCCGGCGGTCAGGTGGCCTTCGATGGCGCTCTGCGCGGCCGGCAGCAGGTTGGCCGCGGGCAGCATCGGCTCGACCAGCGCGAAGGGCTTGACCCGCGCCAGCCGCGTCAGCAGCGCACGCGATTCCTGCATCAGGAACCACGCGGGGTAGGTGCCGATGGCCATGGCTGTTCACGCGCCGTAGATGACGATGCGATGGCCGCGGCGCACCCAGCGTCCGCTGGCAGCGGCGCCCGGGCGGGTCGCGGTCGACGGGGTGTTCGCGCCGACGCCACCGGCCGAAGCACCGCCGGTGAGCAGACCCGGCGCCAGTTGCCTGGCGGCGGCCACGGCGGCCTGCTGGGCGACCGCGCGCGGGTCCGCATTCGGCGGCGCGGAGGCTGCCTGCGCGGCGGTCTGTGCGGCCAGGCGCACGAACTGCTTGGCGCCTTCGAACTCGCGGTCCTCGCCGGCCATCTCGGCTTCGAGCCCGAGCGCATTGCTGGCTGCGTTGGCCAGGCCGCTGCCGATCTTGGCGCCCAGCGGTCCGCCGAAGTAGGAGCCGATGGCGCTGCCGGCCATGGGCAGCGCCTTCTTCGCGACGCCCTTGAGCACGCCGCCGACGGCCTGACCGGCGGGGGAGCGCGCGAAGTTGCCGATGGCCTTGGTCGCACGGCTGAGCAGATTGCCCAGGAAGCGGTCGAGCTCGCCTTCGTTGGTCACGGACAGCAGCTCGTTGGCGAGCTCCATTTCTTCGGCTTCGCTGAAGGCGCCGGATTCCGTCGACCATTCGTTCTCTCCGTATTCGAACTGCTCGTTCTCGTATTCCATCTGGGTGCGATCGAGGTCGTGCATGGTGGGCTCCTGATTGAGAGGGGGTGAGGACAGCAGACCGGGCGCGTGATGGCGCGCGGCCAGGACGAATGCGGCTTGCGCGGCCGGGCGCGGGGCGGTCGTTGACGGACGGGCCGCGGATGCGGCGAGATGGCGTACGGCATCGGCGGACAGGCGTACGAAATTGCGGGCGAGCTCGAACTCCTTGTCCTCGGGGCTGAGGCCCTCAAGTTCGAGGCCGGCGGCGCGCGTCGCGGCGGCGATGGGCTGGTTGCCGCGCGGGCAGGCGGTGCAGGGCAGGACGCGGACGGCGGCCCGGCCAAGCGCGCCTTGCAGCGCCTGCGCCGCGGCCGGATCGACGGAAGTGCCGAGCTGGCGGGCGCTCCGCTCGATCAGGCGATGGATGCCTGCGGTCAGCGCGGGCGCGGTGCGCGCCTCCAGCAGCTGCGCGGCGAGTTCCAGCACCTGGCCTTCGTTGAACACGCCGGCCGAGGCGGGCGTGCGCCGCGCGACGGCGGCCAGCGGTCCCGGCGGGATGCTTTCCTGAGCCTCGGTCTCGGGGCTGTAGTCGACCAGGGGATGCGACATGGGACGGTGCTCCTTGCCTCCTCTTTCGCAAGCACCGTGCCACGACGTGGCGGAGCGAACTTCCTGGGAATGGCCCCGAGCGGACGCGGTTCCGGCCGAAGCGCGATTCGTTTTCGGGCGCGAGGGGCGGCCGGCGGGCGAAAGGCTTTTCGCGCGCTCTGCCCGATGGATACGGGGGATGCGCGGCGGGCGAGGTATGCCGATTGCTCAAGCACGGCTTCCAAAGCCACTTCCATGAAGGTCCTGCCATGAGCAAGTCCCCAGGCCATCGCCAGCATCCCGAACATCACGTGCGGGAGACCCCGGTCGGCGAACGGATGATCGCGGTGTTCGCGGGTCAGACGATCGCGGACTCGCGCGACGTGGTGCGCGTCGACGAGGACGGCCACCCGCCGCGCTTCTACTTCCCGCGCGGGGATGTGCGGCAGGATCGGCTGAAACGGACGGAGACCTCGTCCGAATGCCCGTTCAAGGGCAAGGCGAGCTACTTCGATGTCGAGGTCGGCGACCACAGCGCCAACGACGCCGTGTGGTCCTACGAGACGCCCTACGACGAGCACGAAGGCCTGAAGGAACGCATGGCGTTCGACGAGTCGAAGTCGGATGAGATCGTGGTGAGCAGCCTGCCGTGAGGCGGCGTCAGGCCGACGGCGACGGCACGGCCGTCGCCTTCGACCACACGGCCATCCAGCCGGTCGCGCGGCGCTCGTAGACGTCCATGTGCCAGCAGTCGACCACCTTGCCCGACGGGAAGCTCAGTCGCGCGCGGTAGCGGATGACCGCGAGGTCCGCGGAGGCGCGGACCTGCATGTCGCTGTGTTCCCAGCCCGAATAGAAGGGTGCTTCGGCGATCAGCGCGAGGTACTCGTCGCGTCGGAAGAGCCGGCCTGCTGGCGAGATGAGCTCGTACTCCGGCGCATGCAGCGATTCGATGACGGCCAAGTCGCGCTCGACGATGGCGCGGGTGCGGCGGATTTCGAGGGCAGGGAAGAAGTCGTCCGGGTCGAGCGCGTTGCGCGGGTCATGGATGCTGTCGTTCATCATCACTTTCGACGGAGCAATCGACGCGGATCATAGGGGCGGAAATTGACGCTCAGCCTGGCGCGGAGCCAGCGCTGTCCGGACGCGATCAGAATTCGATCGCAAGGATCGGAGTTTCTGGATTCCCGGGCGTTCCTAGACTGGGTTCATCCCATCGACCTGAAGGAACCGAGATGACAGATGTCGCTGTCTGGCCCGACGTCGAGCGATCGCTCGACACCTCCGGCAACGCCGTCCTGCCTCGCCTGTTGACGGCGGCCGAGTGTCGGCAGCTTGCAGCGTTGTATTCGCGGGAGGAGGGCTTTCGATCGAAGGTCGTGATGGCCCGCCACGGCTTCGGTCGTGGGGAGTACAAGTACTTCGCCTATCCGCTGCCGCCGCTGTTGAACGATCTGCGCCACGCGCTGTATCCGAAGCTGGTGCCCATCGCCAATCGCTGGAACCAGCGACTCGGGATCGACGTGCGATATCCGGAGGCATTGCCGGAGTTCCTGGAGCGATGCCATCGCGCCGGGCAGACGCGTCCGACGCCGCTCATCCTCCAGTACGGTGAAGGCGACTACAACTGCCTTCATCAGGATCTCTACGGCGAGCACGTGTTCCCGCTGCAGGTCGCGATCCTGCTGTCGCGACCGGGCGAAGATTTCGACGGCGGAGAATTCGTGATGACCGAGACACGTTCTGCGCATCAGACCGCGGAGGTCGTTCCGCTCACGCAGGGCGACGCGCTCGTGTTCGCCGTGAACCAGCGCCCCGTCCCGGGCCGGCGAGGAGACACTCGCGCCGTGGCCCTGCGTCACGGCGTCAGTCGGCTTCGAAGCGGCCGACGTCATACGGTGGGTTTGATCTTTCACGATGCAAGGTGAAGAGGTGACAGCGTGAGCACACGAGCACTGTTCGACGACACGGAGATGGACGGCGTCCATCAGCTGGGGCCACGTGCGTGCGTGCTGCGGGGATTCGCAAGACCTGTCGCCGGCGAGCTGCTGAGGGCGGTCGACAAGGTGGCGCAGAGCGCAGCGTTCCGGCACCTCGTGACCCCTGGCGGCTACACCATGTCCGTCGCGATGACCAACTGTGGCGCGCTGGGTTGGACGTCCGACCGGCGCGGCTATCGATACGCGGCGATCGATCCCGAGACGGGCTTGCCGTGGCCGGCCATGCCGGAGGTGTTCAAGCGCCTCGCGCACGATGCCGCGGCGGCGGCGGGCTTCGACAGTTTCGAGCCCGATGCCTGCCTGATCAACCGCTATGCGCCCGGCGCGAAGCTCAGCCTCCATCAGGACAAGGATGAGCGGGACCTCGGCGCGCCCATCGTTTCCGTGTCGCTGGGCATGCCGGCGGTGTTCCTGTTCGGCGGCCTGCGACGCGACGACGCGACCGCAAAGGTGCCCCTGTTCCACGGCGACGTGGTCGTGTGGGGAGCCGAGGATCGGCTGCGCTATCACGGCGTCATGGCGTTGAAGGACAGCCCCCATGCCGAGCTCGGCAGCCAGCGGATCAACCTGACGTTCCGCAAGGCGGGGTGAGCAGCCGACCGCCTGCCAACGAATTCGATCGCAAGAAACGAGGTGCCTGAGATCAGGCGATTTCCGACACTGCGTCCACAGCATTGAACACCGTGAACACCATGAACACCACCCAGAACCTTCTCCCGGAAGACAGCGAAAGCGCCTCGGTCGACGGGACCTATGCGGACGACGCTCAGCGTTGGGCGGCCGTCCAGGCGCGCGATGCCCGCGCCGATGGGCACTTCGTCTACGGTGTCCGCACGACCGGCATCTATTGCAGACCGAGCGCGTCTGCCCGCTTGCCCAAGCGGGAGAACGTCGAGTTCTTCGAAAACGAGCAGGCCGCGCGGGCTGCCGGCTACCGTGCCAGCCAACGCGCATCCGGCGATCGGACCGCGATGGCCAGACAGCACGCGGCGGCGATCGCGAAGGCGTGCCGCTTGATCGAGCGTGCGGAGACGCCGCCCAGCCTCGACGAGTTGGCCAACGAAGCGGGCATGAGTCCGTTCCATTTCCATCGCATCTTCAAGGCCGAGACGGGGCTGACCCCGAAGGGTTATGCGTCCGCGTTCCGAGCCAACAAGCTGCGGCAGGAACTGGGACAGAAGGGCGCGAAGGTGACGAGTGCCATCTACGACGCCGGTTTCAACTCCAACAGCCGCTTCTACGCCGAGGCGGACAACATGCTCGGCATGCAGGCGCGGGCGTACCGCGCCGGCGGGCCCAACATGCAGATCCGGTTCGCGGTGGCGCAGTGCTCGCTGGGCGCGATCCTGGTGGCGCAGAGCCAGGTCGGCATCTGCGCCATCCTGATGGACGACGATCCCGAGCAACTGGTCGAGGATCTCCAGGATCAGTTCCCGAAGGCGGAACTGATCGGCGGCGATGCCGATTTCGAGCTGCTGGTGGCGCAGGTCGTCGGTTTCATCGAGGCGCCGTCGCTCGGTCTGAACCTGCCGCTGGACGTGCAGGGCACGGCCTTCCAGGAGCGGGTCTGGCAGGCGCTGCGGGAGATCCCTCCCGGCGCGACCGTCAGCTACGCGCAGGTCGCGGCGCGCATCGGCCAGCCGAAGGCGGTGCGTGCCGTCGCCCAAGCCTGCGGCGCGAATCCGCTGGCGGTCGCCATCCCGTGCCATCGCGTGGTGCGCCGCAACGGGGAGTTGTCCGGCTATCGCTGGGGCGTCGATCGCAAGCGCGAGTTGCTGCTGCGCGAAGCCGGGCAGGGCGCTCAGTGATGAGCGTGACACACGCCATCGATCGTTTGGACTGGCCGGGCATTGAAGCGCAACTGAACGAGGAAGGCTGCGTCGTCCTTCCCGGCGTGCTGGACGACGGCCTGATCGCTGAGCTTCTGTCGTTGAGCGGCGCTTGGGAGGAGACGCGTCGCGACGTGATCGAGGAGCTGCGAAAGCACTTCTACGAGCGTCTCGTTCCGACCGCCAACCACTGGAACGCGGTGCGCGATGTCGCGGACAGGTTCCCGGCCACCCTCGGCGAGTGGATGGCGCATGTCCGCGGCGTGTCCGACGATAGTTCCCCTCCGATCTTCAAGCGACTGCGCGTCGATGAGCATGAAGCGCTCCACCAGTACGGCGAGCGCGCGCACGCATTTCCGCTGCAGCTCGTGGCGGTGCTCAACGAGCCGGGGAAGGATTTCTCCGGCGGCGAATTCGTCATGACCGAGCAGCGCCCGCGCATGCAATCCCGACCCATCGTGCTGCCGCTCCGGCGCGGCGACCTGGGCGTCATTGCGGTGGCGCATCGCCCGCACAAGGGCGCCAAGGGCTACTATCGGGTGAGCTTGAAGCACGCGATCAGCCGCGTGCGCAGCGGGGAGCGGATCGGGATCGAACTGTTCCTCGACGACGCCCCGTGAGGCGTCGGTTGCTCTCTCAGAGCAACACGGGCAGATCGTGGTCCTGCTGGATCTTGCGGACCACGTCCACCAGCCTGCTCAGCTCCGGATCGGAGATGCCGGCTGCCTGCAGACCTTCACACGTGCGGCGCAGGTAGTCGGCGGCTGAGCCGAGACTGCCGGCCGCCGTGGCGAGTCGGCAGGCGATGCAGGCGTCTTCGAGACTGCCCGCGTACTGCGGGTGCGTCGAATCGGTGGTAAACGCGATGGCCGCGCCGATGGGGTCGCCATTGGCATCGGCAATCTGCACCCAGCGCGGCACATAGCCCGGGACCACCATTTCCCTGCGCCACAGCAGGCGCAGTTCGTGCTCGACGGCGTCGGGTGCGAGTCGGTAGGCGGCGCCGTGACACGAGCCGCCCCGATCCAGCGACAGCATCACGCCGGGCCGGTCGGCGGTCGCGCGCAATGTCGTGATCGACAGGCAGAAAGATCGATGCCATCCGTCCACGCGGGCGATGCGCCGCTCCACCGCATCGATCGCCGGGTTCCACACCAGCGAGCCGTAGCCGAAGACCCAGACGTCGCCGCGAGGCCGTATGGCGAGGGTCTCGTGCAGCGAGGCGAGTCGTTCCTTTTCGGTGACGAGTCGCGCGCCCGGATCGTCTGCGGCGACCAGCGTGTCCAGCACGCCCGATTCGAGCAGCCCTCGCGTCAATGCGGATGCGTGGCGGTGCGACTGTTCTCGTGTGAATCCGTTGCTTCGTGCATCGCTCGGTGTCATGGCTCTCTCGGCAGCTTGTGTTGCGGCGCGAATCGGGTTGATTCGCGCGAGACGTCACTGTGCCGAGAGGGGGAGGGTCGGGAACTCCGATTCTTGCGATGGAAAGAGGCGCCGAGAGGGGCGCCAGACAAGGTTGGAAGTGGGAGAACAGACGGATCCGGACTAACTCAATGTACTGGTGGCCACATCGAAGTTGGCGGTGGCCCCCGCCATCTCCGGTTCGACCCCAGTGGCCGCAACAATGGCATTGATGAGGTTGAAACGGGATTGCCACCGGGCGGTGCCCGGATCGACATTCGCCCATACGCCGCCAACGGCCACTGCGAATCCGACGTTGCCTGCGGCGGCGGGAACATTGAGCACCAGCTGCGCCGCGGTGTTTGCGGCGATGCCGGCGATGGCGGCCGCATTGAATGTCAGCGCATTTCCCCCACTGACGGGGTCGTGCACCATGCCGGCGAATGCGTTGACCGTGTCGTAATGTCTCATCACGGCGCCGAGCGATGGAGCAGCGGTGTGGTAGGCCACAATGGCGATGCAGTTCCCCAGCCCGACGGTGGTCAGGTCGTCGGCGGCGCCGGCAAACATGCTTTGTGTGGGGCTACCATCGAAGCCCACAGGAATGTTGACTCTCTGGACGACGTCGCGGGTATTGCCGTGCAACTGCGCGACCTCCTCAGCCTTGCCGAATGTTGTGCCAATCTGCCGTCGCTGCGCCAGCATCCGTGGCGTCTGCGCAATGTGTTCCGCCAGCGTCCCGCGCGGCGCTGGCCGCGTCTGCGCCTGATGACCGTCGGCCGCCGTGTGCGCCGCCGCCGCGCGCCGTGGTTCGGATTCGGCCCTCACCCGTGTTGTCTTGGTCGCCATCGCTCATGCCCCGTTCTGGAAGAGCTGTGCGTCGTGCACATCCTTAAGTCCGGCTGACATTAGTGGACGTGCCCACGGCCTGCCATTGGTGAAAGGCGGATTTCCGGTGGCGCGAAACCTGAGGGCCGCATGGGGGCTCCTCAATCCTCGGTGCGGAGGTCCCTCGGTCAGGCTCAGTCCACGATCTCCGCGCCCCAGCCGTCGTAGACCACGCCGTGCGTCTTCGCGAGCATCTCGAATTGCACGGTCAGTGCCATCAGCTCATCGAGGTCGGGGACCATCCGACGCGTCGCGACCACCTGCCAGGTGGGCGCGTCGTCCTGCGGGGCGAAGATCTGGACGTCGAAATCGAGCTGGGCCAGCGACTCGGCGACCGTCATCGCGGACGCTTCTTCCTTCGCATCGAATGCGAAGTGGGGGAAGTGCGGCTGCGACAGATCAGCGCCCAACGCCGCCATCTCCGACAGCACCTTGGCATCGGGGTCGTCGTTGTTGCTGAGTCGGGCGAGGAGGTCGGGAGAGGTCGGCATGGGCAGTCGGATGGTTAACGTGGTGCTGGGATGCGCACGCGCCATTTATAACCGCTCGCTGTGCTGCCTGAGGCGACATCGCTTGTCGGCACGGCCTCGAGGGTCGAAGAGAACGCGTCGGGTTCGGGCGCGATCAGCTCGCCAACCAGCACGGTGCGACGGAACGCCGCGATCGACGCATCACCGCCGGCTTCTCGCAGCCACGTCTCCCAGCGTGCCATCGTGATGGGCTGACCGTCACGGCGGGCCTCGAACAAGGGTCGCAGCGCCCCCAACAGGTTGCGCTTGCCCTCGGACCCGGCGCGGATCGCCGCATCCAGGTTGGCAGAAAACATCATGCCCCGACCATACGAGACCAGCCGCAGGTCCTCGCGCTCGAACGGCGCGACTTCGATCCTGGCTTGCGACCATGTCCGCCCTTCGCTGGCGTAATAGGCGCTGGCCCACTTGCTGATCTGGACCGCCCATTCGGACCAGTCCTGCACGCCCGCCTCGCAAGGCAGGGTGGAGGTGACGTGCACGTTCAGGCCTTCGGCGAACCAAAGCGATCCGCCATCGGCAAACTGTCTGACCCATTGGTGGCCCCTCTCATGACGATGACGTACCTGACGTCCGCCTCGTTCTGTCCTTGCGAGAAGGTGGGGGCGCCCGTCGTGATCAGGCCGCCACCGTCCGCATTCGCCGGCGTGCCGGTGGTGTAGGACGGCGCATCCAACTGATCTGTGGCCGCCTTGGCGGGCGCAAATGGAGGAGCAGGAATAGGCAGGAATCGAGCAGAAACGGATGGGTGGCCGTGTCGACTGCAATCTATCGTGAGCGCTTTGACACTCCCTGGACTCATGCATGGATTCCACCGCACCTGACGGCAAGTTGCGCGAGCTGGCCGACGCGCTGATCTCCGCCACCAATGCCTTCGACGCGGACCGGGTGTTGACCCTGTTCACCGCGGATGCGGTGATCGACGATCCGTCCACCGGCCATGTGTTCGACGGTCATGCGGGCATCCGCGACTACGTCGAGCGCTATTTCGTCGGCTATCACACCGTGACCCGCCTGCTGTCCTTCAAGTCCTTGGGCCCTCGGAAAGGCCGAGCCCGCGTCGATTTCACCGGGGACTTCGGCCACGAGATCGGGATCCTTGAACTGGCCATCAACGCGGACGGGAAGATCGTCCGTGTCGATGCCAGGCTGGAGTGATCCGCATCGAGCAACGCGGACCTTGCTCACTCCTTCCACATCCGCCCGGACCAGTCGGAGAACGTCTTCAGGCGTTGGGCTTCGGCGCCGTGATTGCGCGCCGAGATCACGCTCCAGGTGATGTACTGCTCGCTGGTCCAGTCCACCCATCCGCCGACGAGATGCGGCTGGCCTTTGCCGTTCAACGGCAGCGGCGTGCGCTTCGCGTCGAGGCAGAACCGGAAGCCTGACTTGATCTCGGGCTCGCTGCCGAAGAGCGCGTTCGGATCGCATCGACGCCATTGCTCGTAGGTCGTGGTCGCGTACATCGCGTTGTAGAGCGCCATGGAGCTGTTGATGAACATCAGGTGCAGCCCCGGCGTTACATCGTCCAGCAGCCTGAAGCGCGACTTCTCCCAGCTCTCCGGACCGCGGTCGACCACCTCGCCGACGCCCAGCTTGTGGATCGCCAGCGACGCGCGGCTGCGATGCCCCTCGTTGCGGAACAGGTCCGTCGGTGCGGCAGGATCGGGCTTGTTGAACGAGAGGTTGGTGTTGGCGAGCTGCGCCAGCTTGGCCCGTACCTGGAAGTAGCGCGCCAGATGCGACGCCGAGACCTGCGAGGGCGCCTTCGCGGTCATCAGGTCGTCCACCACCGCCGTCGTGAAACCCATGTGATACGGCCAGTCCATCGGACCCTCCGACGCGCCGGTCCAGCCCGGGTTCATCGTCATCTGCAACTGGTACCACTGATTGGTCCGGTAGTACGAAGTCAGCCGCGGCTCCCAGGAGAAGTAGAACTCGCGCTTGCCCTGCGCCGTCTGCTCGTCGACGTAAAGCATGTGCGGCGCCATGTAGAAGACGCTCGGCCAGCTGAAGGGCCAGCCGCGTTTCTCGCCTTCGCCGACCCACTTGCCGCTCGCGTCCTTCCTGCCGCGGAACGAGGTTGTCGAACTCTCCAGTCCGTATTCGTGCGCCAGCTCCCACTGCTTGACGCCCATCCAGTGGATCATTCCGAACATGGCGCGCTCGATGAAGGCCTCCTTGCTGTAGCCGGCCTTCGCGTTGGGATACAGCGCCGTCGCTGAGGACTGCGTCGATGACGACAGCAAGGCCTGCAGCTTGCGTCCGCCGATCTCCGCGCCGAAGGGCTGCGACGGGTTGGACGACACGCGGCTGCCGCGACCGCCGCCGACGAAGTCGAGGATCCGCATGCCCGGGTCGGTCAGCCAGTACTGCGCACGTTCGCGCTGGTCGGCCGTGAGGTGGCTCCAGTCGCCGTACACGCCGTTCGGATTCCTGTTGGCCGCGAGCCAGTCGGCGATGCGCTTGACCACCTTGATCGGGTTGGAGCCGGTGTCGCCCTGGGTTTCGAACAGGCCCTGGCTCTGGCCCGCGTCCGGCGTCCAGATGTCCAGCGGATGCGTGATCGGCAGCCAGGCGTTCCAGTCGGGCAGCTGCAGCGGGATCGGCATCTCGCGCGTGTTCAGCACCTTGCCCGGGCTCGGGTCCATCGCGGCGTCGAGCTCGGCCTGCGTCACCGCGGTGGTCGTGTTGGCCGCCTTGCCGGCGAAGACGTTGACGAAGGACTTCGCGTCCGGCAGTACCGCGTCGATGCCGGCGCCGGCCGCCCATTCGACGACCGGCTTGCTGTCGAGTCCCGGTCCCGGCTGGTACGGCGGATTCCACGGCGCCGCCTGCGGCACATGCGGGACCTGCGTCAGCGCGGCGCGCAGGTAGGCGGCGATCTGCTTGCCTTGCGTCTCGCTCAGGCCGTGGAAGCGAGAGCGCTGGACGATCGAGTGGTCGGAATAGTTGAAGTACTGCAGATCGCGCCCCGTGGCCGCATGGCACGACGCGCAGGCCGCGCGCATCCTGGTGTTGACCACCGGCGACTTCAGCAGCATGCCGGAGGCGTTCCAGAGCGTCTTGCCCGCGTCGGCATCGGCGGTCCAGGTGCGGCCCGCGGTCTTCTCGGCGGCGATGTCGGCCCAGCGGCGCGGGTTGGTCGCGAGGTTGCGGCCGCTCGCGTCCTGGAGCTGCAAATCGAGGATGCGGAAGCCGTTGGAGTTGCCGTCGGTGCCGTTGAAGCGGAACTCGATGCGGTTGGTGGCGGGACTCGCGACCAGGCGCGCCCGCGCGGTGCTGTCGAGCGGCACGCGGAAGCGGATCGTCAGCAGCCCGCCGTTGACGCCGCCATGCGAGCGCTCGATGTCGTCGAGCTGCACGCCGGTGTCGCTGACGGGGATCCAGGCCGCTGCGCTGGTGTTGTCGGCGTTGGCGGCACCCACCACGCGCAGGCTGCCGGCGATGGCGGTGAGCGGCTTGCTGAGCGCCTCGAACTCCGGCGAGTTGTAGAAGCCGCAGCGGTGGCAGCGCACCACCAGCTGTGTCGCCGTCGCGAGCGAAGCGGCATCGAGCGACAGATCGGCGCCGACGACGGTCGGTGCATCGGGCGCGCCGGCGCCCAGGACTTCGATGGGGAGTGTGAGCGTCGGCGCCGGAGCAGGTGACGGAGCCGGCGCAGGGCCCGGCGCGGGCCCGGGTCCCGGTGCTGGAGCGGGGCTCGGCGCTGGCGGCGGGGCAGGAGACGGCGCGGGTTCCGGTGCGGGGC
>SEFA01000028.1 GCA_004210455.1 Rubrivivax sp.
GTGAGCTTCTGCATCGATTCGACCTGGCTCAGCTGGGTGAGCTGGCTGACGAACTGCGACGGATCCTGCGGGGAGAGCGGATCCTGGTTCTTGATCTGCGCGACGAGCAGCGTGGTGAACAGGCTGCTCGTCGCGCAGATCAAGAACCAGGATCCGCTCTCCCCGCAGGATCCGTCGCAGTTCGTCAGCCAGCTCACCCAGCTGAGCCAGGTCGAATCGATGCAGAAGCTCACCTCGCAGGGCCAGACCAACGCCAGCATGCTGGCCAGCCTGCAGCTGATGACGCTGGGCGCGCAGGTCGGCTCGACGCTGCAGGCCGCCGTGTCGCAGGTGACGCTGCAGGGCGATCCGGTCGAGCTGCGCTACACGCTCGATTCGAGCAGCCCGGCCAACACGCTGGTGCTCACCGCTGGCGACGGCACGGAGACCCGCATCGACCTGGGCTCGCTCGGCAAGGGCGAGCACGGCTACACGCTGGATCCGGCCAGCCTCGGTCTCGGCGACGGCCAGTACCGCCTGACGTTCGAGGCCAAGGACAAGCGCGACGTGAGCCTGGAGACCGTCGCCCGCCTGGACGGCGTGCGCCTGTTCGCCGACGGCAGCGTGATGCTGCAGCTCGCCGGCGTCGGCGAGGTCGGCAGCCAGGCCATCACCCAGTTCAAGGGCCGCGCCGCGTCCTGAGGCACGTGACGCGCCCGACGCGGGCGCCGCCGCCATTTCTTTCCAGAGTCCTTTCGAGTTCCCAGCATCCAACGCCTTCGGAGGCCCCCATGAGTTTCGAAATCGCACGTTCGGGCATCAACGCGGTCAACGCCAGCCTGGAGACCATCAGCAACAACATCGCCAACTCCGGCACCTACGGCTTCAAGTCCAGCCGCAGCAACTTCTCGTCGATGTACGCGGACAGCCACGCGACCGGCGTGGAGGTGGGCTCGATCTCGCAGAGCCTCCAGACCGGCGGCGGCCTGTTCAACACGGGTCGCGGCATGGACGCGATGATCCAGGGCCGCGGCTTCTTCGCGGTCAAGGGCGACGACGGCCAGACCGTGTTCACCCGCGTCGGCCTGTTCGACGTCGACAAGGACGGCAACGTCATCGACAGCCTGGGCCGCCAGGCGCAGGGCTACGCCGCGGTGCTGGACGCCAGCGGCCGACCGGTCCCCGGCGCGGGCCTGGGCGCCTTCGGCGACCTGCGCGTCAACGCCGGCACCATCCCGGCGCAGCCCAGCGACGTGCTGACCTACAACGGCAACCTCAGCGCCGACTGGATCGTGCCCGCGCTCGCGCCCTTCGACAAGGACGACTCGCGCAGCTACAACAGCTCGGTGACCTCGGTGGTGTACGACTCGCTGGGCACCAAGCACAGCGTGACGCAGTACTTCGTGAAGACCGGCGTCGGCGCCGTCAACGCGTACTACAGCTTCGACGGCGCGGCCCCGGCCGGCGTCGGCGCGACGATGACCTTCGACGGGCAGGGCCAGCTGACCGCGGTGCCCGCCGTGACGCTGAACGCCGCCCCCGGCAACGGCGCCGACCCCATCGCCATGCGCATCGACTACACCAGCACCACCCAGTACGCCGGCGACACGACCACCCGCACCAACGAGTCCAACGGTTACGCCGCCGGCACGCTGACCGGCACCAGCCTGTCGGAGGACGGCTCGCTGATCGCCAACTACAGCAACGGCGAGAAGCAGACCGTCGGCACCCTCGCGCTGGCGACCTTCGCCAACGAGAGCGCCTTGAAGCCGATGAGCGACACCAGTTGGAGCGCCACCATCGACAGCGGCGTGGCGCTGTACTCGCGCCCGGGCGCGGGCACCGCGTCCAAGCTCAGCGCCGGCGCGATCGAGCAGTCCAACGTCGACGTCACCGGCGAACTCGTCAGCCTGATGAGCGCGCAGCGCAACTACCAGGCCAACACCAAGCTCATCTCGACCGAGAACGAGATGATGCAGGCGCTGATGCAGGCCGTGTGATCGCATGGACGCCCTGATCTACACCGTCATGAGCGGCGCCGAGCGCATCCAGCGCGCGCAGGCCGTGCATGCCAACAACCTGGCCAACATGGAGACGGCCGGCTTCCGCGCCAACCTGGAGCAGGCCGGCGCCGCGCGGGTGAAGGGCTACGGCTATGACGCGCGGCACCTGGCGCAGGCGCGCTCGGACGTCGTCAGCGCGCGCGCCGGCAGCCAGCGCGACACGGGCCGCGATCTCGACCTCGCGGTCGAGGGCGAGGGTCTCTTCGCGGTCGCGCAGGACGGTCCGTCGGGGCGCGAGGCCTACACGCGCAGCGGCAACTTCACCGTCGACGCCGATGGCACGCTGCGCCTGGGCCGCCACGCGGTACTGGGCGAGGGCGGTCCCATCGTGCTGCCGCCGCACGACAAGCTGGAAGTGCAGGCCGACGGCACGATCTCGGTCCTGTCCAACGGCCAGCCCGAGCTGCAGACGGTGGACCGGCTCAAGCTGGTGAAGCCGCCGTTCTCGCAGCTCACGAAGAACGAGGCCGGCCTGCTGGTGACGCGCGACGGCAGCACGCCGGCGGCCGATCCCGCGGTGCAGGTCTCCAAGGGCAAGCTCGAATCGAGCAACGTGTCGGCCGTCGAGGAGATGGTCGCCACGATGAACCTCGCCCGCGACTTCGAGCTGCAGATGCGCCTCTACAAGGCAGCCGACGGCATGGCCGACACCGGCAACCGTCTGGTCCGCGAGTGAGGCGTCGAGTCTCGACGTTGATCTCGACCTCGAACTCGAACTCGACCTCGACCTCGACCTCGACCTCTGCATCGATGCCGTTCCCCCGACGTTCCCGCATTTCCTGAACATCCCGAATTTCTCGAAGGAGCCCCCGATGAACCCCGCCATGTGGATCAGCAAGACCGGCGTGCAGGCGCAGGACGCCAAGCTGCAAGCGATCGCCAACAACCTGGCCAACGTCAACACGGTCGGCTTCAAGCGCGACCGGGTGATGTTCGAGGACCTCTTCTACCAGGTGGAGCGCCAGCCCGGCGCGCAGGCCGAGGACGGCACCGCCGCGCCGACCGGCGTGCAGCTGGGCAACGGCACGCGCATGGTGGGCACGCAGAAGGTGTTCACCAACGGCAGCCTGCAGACGACCGGGCAGAGCATGGACGTGGCCATCGTGGGCAACGGCTTCCTGCAGGTCGAGGGACCGAACGGCCGCCCGGCCTACACGCGTGCCGGCCAGCTCAACCTCAGCCCGGAAGGCCGGCTGACGACGGCGTTGGGCCAGCGCCTGCAGCCCGAGATCACGGTGCCCGTCAATGCGAAGTCGCTGACGATCGGCGAGAACGGCGTCGTGTCCATCACCGTCGCGGACAACGCCGCGCCGCAGGAGATCGGCCAGCTGCGCCTGACGCAGTTCGTCAACCCGGCCGGCCTGCTGGCGCTGGGCGACAACCTGTACCAGGAAACCGGCGCCAGCGGCGCGCCGACCGAGGGCGTGCCCGGAGAGAACGGCCTGGGCAAGCTCAAGCAGGGCGCGCTGGAAGGCTCGAACGTGCAGGTCGTCGAGGAGATGGTCGACATGATCGCGGCCCAGCGCACCTACGAGATGAACACCAAGGTGCTGTCCGCCGCCGACAACATGCTGCAGGTGCTGGCGCAGGCCGCCCGCTGAGGAGAGGTCGATGAACGCTACCGCCCACGACTTCAAGGCCGAGCGATCCGTGCGCCGCGGGATGCTTATGGTCGCCCTCGCGATGGTCGTCGCAACGACCTTGGGCGGCTGCGCCATCATCGCGCCGCCCGAGTTGCCCAGCGCCGATCCCGGCGGCCTGCCGCTGCCGATCGCCGAAACGGTGAAGCCGTCGGGCGGCGGCGTGTTCGCCGCGGGCCGCAGCGCCAGCCTGATCGCCGACACGCGCGCGTTCCGCTCCGGCGACGTGCTGACCATCGTGCTGGAAGAGGCCACGCAGGCCAGCAAGAGCGCCAACACGCAGAGCGGCAAGACCAGCGGCGGCAGCCTCGGCCTGGACCTGAACGGCAAGCAGCGCGCGTACGGCATCAACGCCGGGCGCGACTTCAACGGCAGCGGCAGCAGCACGCAGCAGAACACGCTGCAGGGCGCGATCACCGTCGTCGTGCAGGAGGTGACGTCCAACGGCCTGCTGCGCGTGCACGGCGAGAAGAGCCTGACGCTCAACCAGGGCGAGGAGCTGATGCGCGTGGCCGGTTATGTGCGTCCGGCCGACGTGGACAGCGAGAACCGCGTGTCCTCGCAGCGCGTCGCCAACGCCCGCATCGCCTACAGCGGCCGGGGCGTGCTCGCCGACGCCGCCACGCCGGGCTGGTTCACGCGCTGGTTCAACAGCCCGTGGAATCCGATCTGAGGTCCGATCCGACCTCGGATCCGACCTCCTTCCACCGAGAGACTTTCATGAACAAGCGCTTGATCTCCCTGTCCTTCGGCCTGGTGCTGGGTGCGGTCCTCGGCGTGTCCTTGGCCGCGCCGGCATTCGCCGCGCAGCCGCTGCGCCAGCTCGTCGACATCGAAGGCGTGCGCGAGAACCAGCTGCTGGGCTACGGTCTCGTCGTCGGGCTGAACGGGAGCGGCGACAGCACGCAGGTGAAATTCGCCGGGCAGTCGGTGGCCAACCTGCTGAAGCAGTTCGGCGTGAAGCTGCCGGAGAAGACCGAAGCCAAGTCGCGCAATGCGGCCGCGGTGATGGTGAGCGCGAGTTTCCCCGCGGGCTATCGGCGCGGGCAGGCCATCGACATCACCGTGTCCTCGCTGGGCGACGCGAAGAGCCTGCGCGGCGGCACGCTGCTGCTGACCGAGCTGCACGCCGCCGACGGCGAGGTCTATGCGCTGGCGCAGGGCAACCTCGTCGTGACCGGCCTGAACGCCCAGGGGCAGAGCGGCTCCAGCGTGACCGTGAACACGCCGACGACCGGCCGCGTGCCCAACGGGGCGTCGGTCGAGCGCGAGATCGCCAGCGACTTCGACACCCGGCCGGACGTGGTGCTCAACCTCAAGCGACCGGCCTTCCAGACCGCGACGCAGATCGTCGACGCGCTGAACCAGCGCTTCGGGGACGGCACGGCGTCGACGCGCGACGGCACCAGCGTGTCGGTCCGCGCGCCGATGGCATCGACGCAGCGGGTGGCCTTCGTCGCGCAGCTGCAGGCGCTGTCCATCGACGCCGCGCCGGCGCTGCCGCGCGTGATCTTCAACTCCCGCACCGGCACGGTCGTCATCGCCGACGGCGTCAAGGTGCGGCCGGCGGCGGTGTCGCACGGGTCGCTGAAGGTGGTGATCAGCGAGAACCCGCAGGTGAGCCAGCCCAACGCGTTCAGCCAGGGCCGCACGCAGACGGTGCCGCAGTCGCAGCTGCGCGTGGACCAGGGCGACGGGCGGATGTTCCGCTGGCCGGCGGGGACCTCGCTGCAGGCCATCGTCGACATGGTCAACAGCATCGGCGCCAATCCGGACGATCTGATGGCGATCCTCCAGGCGCTGGACCAAGCCGGCGCGATCGAAGGCGAGCTGCAGGTGATCTGATGAGCGACTTCCCGACTTCCGCTCCGATGCCCTTGGCCGCCGCGCTCGATGGCGCCAAGGATCCCGACGCCCGCATCAAGGCGCAGGCCACCGATGCGGCCGTCAAGTTCGAGGCCTTCTTCATCAAGCAGATGATCAGCCAGATGCGTGCCGGCACGCGCGCGCTGGCCGACGAGGACAGCGCCGAGCACAAGCGCGCCAACCAGGACATGCTGGATCTGGCGGACGGGATGGTGTCCGACGCGTTGGCCCGGCAACGCGCATTCGGTATCGCGGACCTGATGCTCAAGCAGGTGCTTCCCGCCGCCGGTTTAAGTTCCGGCGCCG
This sequence comes from Rubrivivax sp., assembly GCA_004210455.1. GTDB lineage: Bacteria > Pseudomonadota > Gammaproteobacteria > Burkholderiales > Burkholderiaceae_C > Roseateles. The sequence goes on from SEFA01000028.1 coordinate 5,855, forward strand.
CCGGGTCGCCTTCCGGAGTGAAGATCCCCGCGGCCTCGCCCGCAGGCGCTCCCGTCTCCTCCGGAACCCCGACCTCATGAGCCTCCTCCTCAACGGCCTCACCGGCGCGCAGGCTGCGCAAGCGGCGCTGGGCACCACCAGCCAGAACGTCGCCAACGCGATGACGCCGGGCTACACCCGCACCGGCGTGCTGCTGGGCTCGCTGCAGACGCCCGCGGGCGGCGCCGGCGTGCAGGTGTCCAAGCTGCTGCGCTTCGCCGACAGCTTCAAGAGCGTGCAGCTGTGGCAGGCGACCAGCCAGCTCGGCCAGTACAGCGCCGGGCAGTCCTACATGACGCAACTCGAGCAGGTCATGTCCGACGACACCGCCAACATCAACAACGGCATCGACCAGTTCTTCGCCGCGCTCAACGCCGCCAGCGTGCAGCCCGAATCCGGTCCGCTGCGCGAGGCCGTGCTGACGGCCGCCGACGGCCTGGTCAAGCGCTTCGACAGCCTGCAGCAGCTCTTCGCCAACCAGCAGACCGCCATCGCCACCCAGCGCGACGGCGTGGTCAACCAGGTCAACGCGCTGACGCAGGACATCGCGCTGCTCAACAAGCAGATCGCCGGCGGCCGCGCCACCGGCATGAACGACGCCGGGCTCCAGGACGCCCGCGACGAGAAGATCAAGGCGCTGTCCGCGCTCGTCGGCCTGCAGGTCGTCGACACGCCCGACGGCGCGAGGAGCGTGTCGCTCAAGGGCGGCCAGCCGCTGGTCGTCGGCGCCGACGCGGCGGTGCTGTCCACCTCCGGCCCGGCGGCGCTCAAGCTCCAGTTCGCCAGCACCTCCTTCACCTTGTCGGACGTGGGGCAGGGCGGCCAGCTCGGCGGCCTGGCCGACCTGCAGAAGCAGGTGCTGGGGCCGATGCGCACGACGATCTCCGAGCTCGCGCTCGGGATCGGCAACGCGTTCAACGCGCAGCTGGCGCTGGGCTTCGCGCCGCCGGCGGCCACGCCCGGCGTGCCGCTGTTCGACACCACGGGCGGCACGCTCAAGATGACCGGCATCACCGCGGCGCAGCTGGCGTTCTCCAGCAGCGCCACGGTCAGCGGCGACAGCGGCAACCTGACCGCGCTGATCGGGCTGAAGAACCGGCCGATGACCATCACCACCTTCGACGCCGCCGGCAACGCCGCCGGCACGACGCAGATCGTCACCGGCGACGTGTTCACGCAGCTGGTGGGCAAGCTGGGCGTGGCGAGTTCCTTGAACCAGGGCTCGCAGCGGACCGCGACCACCGTGCGCGACCAGGCCGAGGAGGACTGGAAATCCAGCGCCGGGGTCAACACCGACGAGGAAGCCATCAACCTGATCCAGTTCCAGCAGATGTACCAGGCCAACATGAAGGTGGTGGCCGTGGCCAACCAGCTGTTCGACAGCACGCTGCAGATGCTGGGTTGACCGGAGACCACCATGCGCATCGCCAGCAACCAGTACCACACGACGATGAACAGCGCGCTGCAGGCCGCCAACGAGGGCCTGACGCATGTGATGCAGCAGATGGCGTCGGGCCAGCGCGTGCTCAAGCCGTCGGACGACAGCATCGCCGCGCTGCGGCTGGCGCGGCTCTCGCGCGAGGAAGCGGCGCTGAGCCAGTACCGCGACAACATCGGCGCGCTGCAGAGCCGGCTCCGGACCAGCGAGGTCTCGCTGGACAGCATCCGCGAGGACCTGCAGGCCACGCGCGACCTGCTGGTCTGGGCGGCGGACGCGGGCAACACCGGCGACGACCTGAACGCGATGTCGGGATCGGTGAAGACGCTGCACGACAGCCTGCTCTTCCTGGCCAACAGCAAGAACGCGGAAGGGCGCTACCTGTTCTCCGGCACGGCCAGCGACCAGCCGACCGTCGACCCCGCCTACAACTTCCTGGGCAACTCGCAGACGCAGCAGGTGGCGGTGGCGGACAACATGGCCATCGGCGGCAATGTGTCGCTCGAAGGCATGGGCGGCTTCCTGCGTCAGCTCAACGCGCTGGGCGCCCAGCTGGCCACGCCGGGCGTGACGGCCGAGGGCGTGCACGCCGAGGTGACCGCGATGATCGACGCGCTCGACCTGACGCTGGGCGATGTGGCGGGCAAGATCGGCCAGCTCGGCGGACGCCAGAACATCCTGGACACGATAGACACCAACCACGCCTCGGTCAGCCTGTCCAACCGGCAGAGCGCGCTCGACCTCGGCCAGATCGATTACGGCGAAGCCGCCACGCGCCTCAACAGCTACACGCTGGCGCTGCAGGCGACGCAGAAGGCCTATGCGAAGGTCAGCCAGCTGAGCCTGTTCGATGCGATCTGACGCGATCCCGGCGCCGCTGTTCGGCGGGACAGCCAGCGGCGGAACGGACGCCGCGAGCGCCACAGGCGCGACGAGCGCCCCTGGCGGCGCGCATGTCGCGATTCTTGCGGGTGCCGCGAACGGTACGGACGGACGGCGCGGCGCCGCCGATCCGGCGAGCGCGAGGCCGCCCGTCGTCGAACTGGCCGCCGCGCCGCTGCGCTCGGCGGACGCGGCCTCCGCGGCCCGCGAGCCCGGCGCGCAATTGCAGCTCGGCAAGCTTCAGCAAGGACTGGACTACCTCGACCGTCTCGCGGCGGCGATGCAGCAGCTCAAGGGCGGGCTCAGCGACACGTTGGCACGCCAGACGGCACCGTCCGCGGCGGTCCATGGACAGCTCGATCAGCTGCGGCAACTCTGGGCGCAGCGCGGCCGGGACGCCGGCGGGCGCGTCGACGCCGAACTGCAGGCCGCGCCCCAGGACGGCGCGGCGCGCCAACGCTTCAAGCTGCGCGGCCTCGATCTGGCCGTGCTGCAGCAGGGCGGCAAGGAAACGCTGCGGCTGCAGTTGCCGGGCCAGCCGCAGGACAGCGGCGGCAGCAGCCACGGTGGCATCGGCAGCAACGGCGGCAAGCCGACGCTGATCGCCGTCACGCTGGACGGCGAAGGCACGCAGCAGCAGTTGCTGGCGCTGACGAAGGCCTTGTCCCCGGCGGGCCTGTCGGTGCAGGCGCAGGGGACCGAGATCGTCTTCAGCGTCGCCGAATCGCAATGGCCCGCCTTGCGCGACGGCCTGACGCTGCGCGGCGAGGGCAAGCGATTCCCGAGCGGTCAACCGGTGCGCGCGCTGCTGGAGCCGTCGCCTGACGCGCTGCAGCCGCAACGCTGGGACGTGAAGGAGGCGACCGGCCAGCGCCAGGCGCTGGGACAACTGCTGCAGGCCCAGCCCAAGGTCGCGCAGGCGCGGGCGCGCCTGCATGAACAGCTCGTGGCGTCGGCCACGCCGCCTGCGGGGGCGGTCGAAGAGACGCTGTCGCCGGAGCAGGCTGGGCGGCTCGCCGGATCGCTGGCCGGCGCGCTGTCCGGCGCCGAATACAGCGACGTCGGCGTGCTGCTGCCCGCGCTGCGCGGCATGCACCGGCAGCGCGTGCGGCAGTTGCTGGGTTCCTGAGTTCTCGAGTTCTCGAGTCTGAGGTTCCGGAGCGTCGTCTCAGAGCCCGCCGACGAAATCGTCGATCTGGAATGCCACGCAGAGCGTGTGGGTGATGGTGCTGCTCTTGCTGAAGCGGACGATCAGCTTCACCAGCTCCGAGTTCTCGTGGCAGTTGCCGCGCTGGACGCTCGCGAACCGGTGCTTCCCGTTGCTCAACGCGACCAGCATGTCCACGGTGTTCTGCGCCGGCACCAGCGTGTCCGCGCTGAAGTGGTACAGCTGTACCTGGGCCTGCGGCAGGTCATAGACCTGGGATCCGGTGACCAGGCTGTTCGCGCCGAGCTGGCGGACGAAGTCCTGGGCCTTGCCGTCCTTGTAGTCGGCCAGGAAGGATGGCAGGAGTTGGCCGGCGGCGTCGAAGACGAGCTTGGGATCGAAAGCGTAGTTCCCGTAGGCCTGGAAGCTGGTCATGACGTCGCGGGTGTGGCTGGGCAGGAAACCCAGGTTCTCGTTCATCGCGTAGGCGTCGCGGGCGGCGCCGCCGGCGGTCAGCAGCGCGCCGTGGAAGGTCCGGTAGACATCGTAGGGCCCCTGGGCGGCGGAGACGACGCGCACCGTGCCTTCCCGGGCCAGGTAGGGCAGGGACGCGAGGGTGGAATACGCGCCTTGCGAGCCGCCGAACAGGCGCAGGTCCGTGCCGAGGGTGGACAGGTACTGCTGCTGGACGTAGGTGCGGACGGCGCGCAGCAGGTCCTGGGTCTGTCCGGCCGTGTCCGCGGCCACGAGGTAGGCCTGCGGCAGCGACTTCGAGTCGCCCAGACCGATCAGGTCGGGCGCCAGGAACAGGTGTCCCTTGCCTGCGGCGATCAGGCCGGGAATGCCCATCGTGGTGGCGCCGGAAGACGGTGCGTCCGACGTGCTGTCCGTGGCGCCGCGCTGGCCGATGACGACCGGCATGCCGTGGAAGTCGACCGGTTGCCCGCCGGGCGACCGCTCGGGCGCGATGAGCAGCGCGCTCAGCGTCACCGGGTTGCCGCGCGCGTCGGCGCTGCGGTAGGCCACCTTGCTGATGGCGGCGCCGTAGCGGGCCTCCGGCTTGGCAATGCGGGGAAGTTCCACCCGCAGCGCGTTCTCGAACAGGAATCTCTTGATGTCATTGCCCTTGGCGATCGCCTCCGCGAACGCGTCGAGCACGTTGTTGATGTCGCCCTGACCGATGTGCGCGGCATTGGGCAGGGATGGCAGCTGCAAGGCCTGGTCGGTGACGGAGACGACCTCGCCGCGCCGTTCGATGCCCGTCTTGAAGGTGGAGACGGTCTTGGCGTTCCAGCGCAGGCGGTAGATGGCGCCCGGGTCGAGCGCGGCGGCCGCTTCGATCGTGCGGGTGCCGACGAAGCCGCCCTGCGGATTCGGCCACTCGCTGCTGGCGACGATGGTCGCGGCGACCGTCGACTGGCTGGCATCCTGCAGGGTGAGATCGCCGCAGGCCCCGGCCGTGGGGGCGGTATAGACGATGGTGATCAGCGGATCGACGAAGGCTTGCTCGATGGCGTCCGCCGGCGTGACGCGCAGGACGTTGCAGGCGACGGTGGGATCCGGGACGGGGATCAGGGTGCTGGACGGTGACGCGTCGGGATCCGGCGCTCGTCCGCCGCAGGCGGTGAGCAGGAGGCAGGCGGTGAGGGTGGTGAGCGCGGCGAGCGCGGACGGCACGGCGGGACGGTGAAAACGCATGGGACACGGTCTAAGTAGGGATGGCGTCATCGTCGATTTCTGTTCCCTTGCGCTCAATGACGCCGACGGGTGGAGGGGGATGCGCGACAGACAGGTCCGGGTGGTCGACCCACTTGAATGCGGGGGTCGGGCGTGGGCGGCGATCGGACGTCGGACACCCGTCATCGAGTGACGCGGCGGCTTGGGTAGACTGCAACTCCGATGAATCCGCCGGCCCGCTTCCCGATCGCAACGCCTGACCCCGGCCTGGAGGCCGTGTCGCACGCCTTTTCGACGACGCCGCGCTACGACCGCCTGGACGCGCTGCGGGGGCTGGCGATGGTCTGGATGACCGTCTTCCACTTCTGCTTCGACCTGAGCTACTTCAAGGTCATCGTGGAGGACTTCTACCGCGATCCGTTCTGGACCTGGCAGCGCAGCGGCATCGTCAGCCTGTTCCTGCTGTGCGCGGGCATGGGCCAGGCGGTGGCGCTGGCGCAGGGTCAGACGGCCTATCGCTTCTGGCGCCGCTGGGGTCAGGTCATGGTCTGCGCGCTGCTGGTGTCGATCGGCTCGTGGTTCATGTACCCGCGCTCCTTCATCAGCTTCGGCGTGCTGCACGGCATGGCGCTGATGCTCATCCTGGTGCGCTTCGGCTTCTCCAGACTGCCTACGGCCGCGCTGTGGGTGCTGGGCGCGGTGGCGGTCGCGCTGCCCTTCTTCATCGCGCATCCCTTCTTCGACACCCGGACGACGAACTGGGTGGGCCTGGTCACGCGCAAGCCGCTGACCGAGGACTTCGTCCCTATCCTGCCGTGGCTGGGCCCCATGCTGTGGGGCTGCGCGCTGATGCGGCTGGAGGCGGTGCGCGCCTGGATGCAGCGGCCGCTGCTGCCGGGCGCCCGTCCGTTGTCGGTGATGGGGCGGTGGTCGCTGTCGTACTACATGCTCCATCAGCCGGTGATGCTGGGCGCGCTGATGGGCGCGCGCCACCTCGGCTGGCTCTGACGGCGGGTGCGCGACAATCGCGCCCATGAGCTCCTCTCCCGCCTCCTCCAAGACCCAGATCCTGTTCGGTTTCCACGCCGTCACCGTGCGGCTGAAGACCGCGCCTGCCTCGGTGCAGGAGATCCTTTTCGACGCCACCCGCAAGGACCAGCGCATGCGCGGGTTCCTGGAGAAGGCCGAGGCGGCGGGCGCGAAGCTGGTCGAAAGCGACGACGACCGGCTGAAGGCGCTGTGCGGCACGCATCGCCACCAGGGCGTGGTGGCGCGGGTGAAGGCGGTGGCGAAGTCGCATTCGCTGGACGAGGTGCTGGAGCAGGTCGAAGGCCCGCCGCTGGTGCTGGTGCTGGACGGGGTCACCGATCCGCACAACCTGGGCGCCTGCCTGCGCGTGGCCGACGGGGCCGGCGCGCATGCGGTGGTCGCGCCCAAGGACCACGCGGTGGGGCTCAACGCGACGGTGGCCAAGGTCGCCAGCGGGGCGGCGGAGACCGTGCCCTACCTGATGGTGACCAACCTGGCGCGGTCGCTCAACGAGCTCAAGGAGCGTGACATCTGGGTGATCGGCACCTCGGACCAGGCGGAGAAGACCCTGTACGACCTGGACCTGACGGGGCCGGTGGCGCTGGTGCTGGGCGCCGAGGGCGACGGCATGCGCCAGCTGACCGCGAAGACCTGCGACGAGCTGGTGCGCATCCCGATGCAGGGCGCGGTCGAGAGCCTGAACGTCTCGGTCGCGGCGGGCGTGTGCCTGTACGAGGCGCTGCGCCAGCGCGAGAAGAAGGCCTGAGCCGGCCAGAGCCGGCCTGATCGCCGACGCGAGATAATCGCGACCATTCCGGCGCCCACGAGGCGCCGTTCCAATATTCGCAGCCTCATTCCTGGTATCGCCATGTCAGTCATCGAAGTCAAGCATCCCCTCGTCAAGCACAAGATCGGCCTGATGCGGGAGGGCGACATGTCGACCAAGAAGTTCCGCGAGCTGACCGGCGAGGTCGCGCGGCTGCTGGCCTACGAGGCGACGGCGGATTTTCCGCTGGAGAAGACGACGATCGAGGGCTGGTGCGGCCAGGTCGAGATCGACCAGATCGCGGGCCGCAAGGTCACGGTGGTGCCCATCCTGCGCGCGGGACTGGGCATGCTGGACGGCGTGCTGGACATGATGCCCAACGCCAAGGTGAGCGTGGTCGGGCTGGCGCGGGACCATGAGACGCTGCAGCCGGTGAACTACTTCGAGAAGTTCGTCGGCCAGTTGGATCAGCGCACGGCGCTGATCGTGGACCCGATGCTGGCGACGGCGGGCTCGATGATCGCGACGGTGGATCTGCTCAAGCAGCGCGGCTGCAAGGACATCCGCGCGCTCGTGCTGGTCGCGGCGCCGGAAGGCGTGGCCGCGCTGAACAAGGCGCATCCGGACATCCGCTGCTGGACTGCGGCGATCGACTCGCACCTCAACGAGAACGGCTACATCATCCCGGGCCTCGGCGACGCCGGGGACAAGATCTTCGGGACGAAGGACGTTTGAGGGATTTGCGCGCGGAGTGAGCGGCGGGGGCACTCGTTGCGACCTTGTCCCGTTCGATCGAAGTCTCCGCCACTACTGTCGTCATCCGGCCGACGTCTTCGACGCTCTGGCTGTGGATGTTCGCGTTCGCGACTGCCTTGAGCTGGATGTTGTGGAAGTTCAGCTTCTACGACACCAGTCTGAAGGCGCTCTGGTTCCTGTTGTTCCCCTCGATGGCCTGGGCCGCCGCAGCGCTGGACTTCGTTCATGCGCGCGTCAACGTCACGACCATCGATCGGGCTCGCAATCTGGTGCTGATCGAGCGCCTGCCTCGGTTCGGACTCTCAGCGAAGCAGCGCAACTACGCGCTCTCCGACTTCGCCGCCGTCGAGTCGCATTCGGCCTTGATCGGGCGCTCGCTGGTGTGCCGGGTGTCCCTGGTCACAACCGGGTTGCGGTCGCTCGTGCTGCTGAATGGCAGCGGCTGCTACGGCGCCAAGTCCTTCTGGCACGCGCCGATGCCCGCTGAGACGGAAGAAGCGGCGGCCGTGCGAACGGCCGTGGCGAACGTCAGCGGGCTCACCGACATGGGGTATCGAGGCACGCTCGGGATGAGCGTGGTTTCGTATGAGGCGATGAACCCTTAGCGGGCGAGGGCGCTGAGGCCTTCATGAAGTCCGTGTCAGATTGGAAGCCGCCATGGCGCGCCAAAGGCAGAAGGCCCTGTCATCTGATGATGGCCAACAGCGCCTTCAGTTCGTCCAATGCTCTCCGCGTCTGTTCCCAACCGAGCATCTCCGCTTCTAGGGGCGATACGTCTTGGCGAAGCAGATCCAAGGACAGCCTATGCAGCTCGTCTCGCACAGCACGAGGGACGTTCTCAAGCGCAGGCTCGTGAAGTTCGATGCTGTCTGTCACGGCTGTGGCTCCCACCTCGCCGCGCTCATATGCGGCCACCACCTCGGCTATTCGAACTGCGATGCGCTCGTTTGACATGAAGGATCTCGTCCGGCGAGACGGACTATGCGCTGATCTGTGTGGAGCAGCATACGGTAGGAAGGTCTGCTCCCCGCTGCAGAGCGGCAGTCGGCTTTAGGCTGAGGCTGTGTGAAAACCCTCCTGGCGATCTGATGGACGCTGTCTAGATTCATCGTGTCGATCAGACATGGTGGAGGTGACGATGGCGCGATTCGTCGAAGGTCAGGGGCGGCATCAAGTGACGTTGCTGCCAGAGTGCCTGGATGACTTCATCGCTGAAGACAATCCTGTCCGCGTCATCGATGCCTATGTTGAAGAGCTTGATCTCGAAGCGTTTGGCTTCGCTGGCGCCACGCCAGCGACGACGGGCCGACCGGCCTACCACCCGGCGGTCCTGCTCAAGATCTACATCTACGGCTACCTCAACCGTGTCCAGTCGAGCCGGAGGCTCGAGCGCGAGGCACAGCGCAACATCGAGCTGATGTGGCTGACCGAGCGCCTGGCCCCGGACTTCAAGACCATCGCCGATTTCCGCCGTGACAACGGACAGGGCATCCGCAACGTCTGCCGTCGCTTCGTCGAACTGTGCCGGCAGCTGAAGCTGGTGAGCGGTGACGGCGTGGCGGTCGACGGCAGCAAGTTCAAGGCAGTCAACAGCCGTGACCAGAACTTCACCGTCACCAAGATCGAGAAGCGGCGCCAGCAGATCGAGGAGAGCATCCAGCGCTACCTCGCAGCGCTCGACACCGCGGACAGGACATTGCCGCTCATGGAGTTCGGTCCAAGGTATGCCCAGCTCAGCCACAAGCTGGATGGTCTGCGTGAGCAGATGCAGCGGTTAGACGAGATGGAGCAGCACCTCCTGAAGCAGCCAGACAAGCAGGTATCCCTCACGGATCCAGACGCGCGCGCGATGGCGACTCAGGCCGCGGGCAGCGGCGTCGTGGGCTACACCGTGCAGGCAGCTGTCGATACCAAGCACCACTTGGTCGTGGCGCACGAGGTCACCAACATCGGCAGCGACAGAGCACAGCTCAGCGGCATGGCGCTCGCGGCGCAGGAGGCGATGGGCAAGCCCAATCTGAAGGTCTACGCCGACCGGGGCTACTTCAACGCCCCGCAGATCAAGCGTTGCGCGGACAACGGCATGAGGCCCTTCGTGCCCAAGCCGATGACCTCAAGCGCGAAGGCCGAGGGTCGCTTCGACAAGACTGACTTCATCTACATCGCCAAGGACGACGAGTACCGATGTCCAGCGGGCGAGCGGGCCGCCTATCGCTTCACGCGCGATGAAGACGGGCTGCAGATCCGTCGCTATTGGAGTAGCGCGTGCCCCGCATGCCCGATGAAGACGCAGTGCACGCCCTCCAAGCACCGCCGCATCTCGCGATGGGAGCACCAGGGCGTGCTTGATGCCATGCAGCGGCGTTTGGACCGAAACACCGACGCGATGATGATCCGACGAAGGACAGTGGAGCATGTCTTCGGCACGCTCAAACACTGGATGGGCAGCACGCACTTCCTGACGCGCAGGCTTGGCAACGTCAGCACCGAGATGAGCCTGCAGGTCCTGGCCTATAACCTCAAACGGGTGATGCAGATCTTGGGCATCAAGAAGGCAGCGCAGGCGATAAGAATGGTGGGCGCGTTAGCGCCTTTTGAGCCTCGCATCGCATCGCGACGCGGACGACTCATAGCATTCCTCAAGCCCGCAAACAGTCCTCGGAGAGCGCATTGGCGCTTCTCAGGACTCGCGTGTGTCCGTGGTCGGGGGACGCCTCAAGTCAAACAGCGTTTCCACACAGCCTCGGCTGAAAGCGGACGGTGACCACCTCATCCGAAGGGCCGGTACGCGCTGGTAACAGCAGCAGTGACCCGTTGAAGTGCGGGCCTCTTCATGTACCTTCGCGAGCTCTTCGGATTCAGCCCAGGAACGCCCAGCCTGCCGCAGCTGCGAGGAGCACCACGATGAGTGGCGACATGCGCGCGTAGACCAGCAGCGCAAACGCCACAAGTGCCGTGGCAAAGTCGGCGCGTGTGCGAATCGCACTCGTCCATACCGGGTCGTACAACGCCGCCAGCAGGATGCCGACCACGGCAGCATTGATGCCGGCCATGGCCGACTGCACAGCTGCTCGCTGCCGCAGCGCGTCCCAGAAGGGCACCGCACCCACCACGAGCAGGAACGCCGGCAAAAATATCGTGGCAAGCAGTGCGAGCCCGCCCGTCCAGCCCGAGAACGGGCCGTCCATGACAGCGCCCAGGTAGGCGGCAAACGTGAACAGGGGCCCAGGTACGGCTTGTGCAGCGCCGTATCCCGCAAGGAACTGCTCGTTCGTGACCACGCCTGCCGGAACCACCGTCGCCTGCAGCAGAGGCAGCACGACGTGTCCTCCACCGAACACGAGAGCGCCTGCACGATAGAAGCCCTCCACAACGGTCCACAACAGTGATTGGGTAGCAACAGCGACGCTTGGCAAGCCCACAAGAAGACCGAAGAACAAGGCGAGAGCAGCGGCGCCCGCCGCCTTCGAGACGCCATAGCTGCGATGGACAACGGGCTCCTGCCGTGGGAGCTTCACCATTCGCCAACCGACGAGGCCAGCGACTCCGATGGCGATGACCTGTGATGACGAGGTTGGCAGGACCAGGACGAGAAGCGCCGCCACCATCGCGATAGCTGAGCGAGCGCCGTCCGGGCACAGATTCCTCGCCATGCCCCAGACCGCCTGCGCCACGACTGCCACGGCGGCAACCTTCAATCCGTGCACCACGCCGCTACCCGCGAGCGCTCCCCCGTGCTGGAGCCCGTAAGCAAAAACGATGAGCGCGAAGGCGGACGGAAGTGTGAAGCCACACCACGCCGCCAACGCTCCGAGCCAGCCTGCTCGCGCCAGCCCGATAGCAATGCCGACCTGACTGCTTGCAGGCCCCGGAAGAAACTGGCAGAGCGCCACGAGGTCCGCGTAGCTTCGCTCGTCAAGCCAACGGCGACGCTCCACGATCTCGGCTCGAAAGTAGCCCAGGTGGGCGACGGGGCCGCCAAAAGAGGTGAGCCCGAGTTTCAGGAATGCGAGGAGCACCTCGAAGGCGCCGCCTCGTTGTTCTGCGGTGACGAGCTCGATGTGCTTCTCTGCAGCCATGCCGCAATCGTATGCCGCTCCCATGACTGTCATCCGGCGAATCCTGGCGAAGCACCAAAAGCAGCTTCCGCTGCGGGTCTGCCGGGGCTTCAGGCTGGAAGCGGGCGTCTCGGCCTCCGTGTGGACATGCCCCCGCTCTCGTTGCAAGTCCTCAACTATTCGACTATTCTCGAAGGATGGAGGACGTCGATGTTGTCCGCGCGCTCGGCGCGCTTGCGCAGCCGTTGCGGCTGCAGGTGTTTCGTGCCCTGGTGGTGGTCGGCGAGGCGGGGCTGACGCCCGGCGCCATCCAGGAAGCATTGGGCGTCCCCCCGGCGACGCTGTCCTTCCACCTAAAGGAATTGCTCGCGTCCGGCCTCGTGACCCAAGAGCGCGCGAGCCGCCACCTCATCTACCGCGCCGACTACCAACGCATGAACGGTCTCCTGGGCTACCTCACCGAGAACTGCTGCCAAGGTGCCGCCTGCGCGGTCGACAAGAAGTCCGCATCCTGCTGCTGAGCCTCATGACCACGAACGTCCTCATCCTCTGCACACACAACTCCGCCCGCAGCGTGCTGGCGGAGGGCATGCTGAACCACTGGGCCAAGCAACTGGGCACGAACATCAAGGCCTACAGCGCCGGCAGTGCCCCCAGCGGTCGCATCAATCCGTTCGCCCTAGAGGCGCTACAGGGGGCGGGCGTCGACACCGCCGGCTACCGGAGCAAGAGCTGGGACGAGTTCACCGCTCCTGAGGCCCCGCCGTTGTCCATCGTCGTCACGGTGTGCGACAGCGCCGCGGCTGAGCAATGTCCGGTGTTCTTCGGCGGTGCGGGGCAGCCGGTCAAGGTGCATTGGGGCTACCCGGACCCGTCCAACGCGGACGGCGGAGATGACGGGAAGCGACGCGCCTTCGAGCTGACCCGGCAGGCCATCGGCTACCGGATGCTGCAACTGGCGCAGTTGCCCCTTGAGGCCATGACGAAGGCCGAGCAGCAACTCGCGCTGTCCAAGATTGCGCAGAATTGACGCGATGAATTTGTCCCGCAAGCTCTTCGCCGAGATGTTGGGCACAGCACTGCTGCTGGCCGTTGTCATCGGCTCCGGGGTGATGGCCGAGCGCCTGGCAGGTGGCAATGTCGGTGTCGCGCTGCTGGCCAACACCCTGGCCACCGTCGGCGGCTTGTATGTCCTCATCGAGCTGTTCGGTCCTGTCAGCGGCGCCCACTTCAATCCGGTCGTCAGCGCCGTCATGGCCTGGCGTCGAGAGCTGCCGGCTGCCTCCCTGATCCCCTACGTCATCGCCCAGCTGTCCGGCGCCGTGCTTGGCGCCTGGCTCGCGCACGCGATGTTCGACATGAACCTGCTGCAGCTCTCCACGAAGCTGCGCAGCGGCAGTGGGCAGTGGATTGCGGAAGGGGTCGCGACCTTCGGACTGCTGCTCGTCATCCTCCGCGCGCCGACGCCGCGCGTCGCGGCGATGGTGGCCAGCTACATCGGCGCAGCGTACTGGTTCACCGCCTCGACATCGTTCGCCAACCCGGCCGCAGTGTTCGGCCGCATGTTCAGCGGCAGCTTTGCCGGTATCGCACCCGCGAGCGCGCCAGGGTTCGTCATCGCCGAATTGGTCGGTGCCGCGCTCGCGGTCGCAGCGAATCACGCGCTGTCGTCCAACCATTCGTCGGTCAAGGCGACGCCCCCCACTTCCTCGCCGCCAGTACGTCATGTCTGACCGCCTCTTCCCCGACGCCACCTTGCCTGCGCTAAGCGCCGAGCTGCTGGATATCCCCAACCAAGCGCGTCTGACGGCGGCGACGCCATCGCAGCACCCTCCGCGAATCCTGATGCTCTACGGCTCCCTGCGCGAGCGCTCCTACAGCCGCCTGCTGACGTTTGAAGCTGCCCGGTTGTTGGAGGCGATGGGCGCTGAGGTCCGGATCTTCGACCCGTCCGGACTGCCGCTGCCGGACGATGCGCCGGACACGCACCCCAAGGTGGCTGAGCTCCGCCAACTGGCCGCCTGGTCGGAGGGCATGGTGTGGTGCTCGCCGGAAAGGCACGGGGCCATGACCGGCATCATGAAGACGCAGATTGACTGGATTCCGCTCTCGAACGGCTCGGTGCGCCCCACGCAAGGAAAGACGCTGGCGGTGATGCAGGTGTCGGGCGGCTCGCAGTCGTTCAACGCGGTGAACCAGATGCGAGTGCTTGGCCGCTGGATGCGGATGCTGACCATCCCGAACCAGAGCTCGGTCGCGAAGGCCTTCGCGGAGTTCAGCGAGGAAGGTCGGATGAAGCCGTCGTCCTACTACGACCGGGTCGTCGACGTGGTGGAGGAGCTGCTCAAGTTCACCTTGCTGACGCGCGACCTGGGTCCGTACCTGGTGAACCGCTACAGCGAGCGAAGGGAGAGCGCTGCGGAACTGGCCAAGCGTGTTGAGTTCAGCAAGGCAACGGGCTGCGGCTCTGCGGCCTCCGACACGGGATGCAGCCGCAGCGTCGCCTCCGGCGAGATGCCAGAGGTTGCTTCAGACGCACCACCGAAGTCCTCACGCTGCTGCGGTTGACGACGGGGCGCTTACGCTGAGAGGCAGCCGTTTCCAATATCACTCCGAGCGGCTCCCAAACTGCCCGCCCGCACCTTCACTGTGGAGGAAAGGCTTGACCAGCTTTCCACGACATGACTTGGTTCGCCAAGTTCAAGGTGCCGCGCCCGACAGCGTGTATTCGAAGCGATAGGAATGCGCGCCGCCCGGCGCGATGTCTATCGTCATGCGCCCGGTCAGCCCGGCGAGTGCGCCGGTGCCCGAGTCCGGCACGACGGTGATCGACTGCGTGGGCACGCCACGTTCCATGGTCGAACTGTGCTGCAGCACGAAGCTTCCAGCGCGGCCGTCCAGGGTGCCGCTGACCTTCTCCATCGCAACGTAGCCGGCCGAGCCGGTGACCGCGCTGCGAAAGGCGAGCATCTCGCCGGCGCTCGCCGCCTCCAGCGCGCCGTGGAAGCGCTTGTCGATGGCCATCCGGCCGAGGCCGGCCTGGGACGCAGCCTCAGTGGCCGGCTGCGGCGAGAGTTGGACATCGAACTTTCCGCTGGCGGTATGGACGATCAAGGCAGGCTCCTTCGCTGAAACAGGTGACGACGCTTCGGCGGCGTTCGCTCCGAGTGAGACGCACACCATGGCGCCGATCAAGGATCGAAAAATCTTCATGGCATCATGAATCGAATCGGCCGGAAATCGGCCGCCAGCCCGCATTGAAGCAACGAACCCGATGTCGACGATTGGAAAAACGCGACAGCCTCCGGGCCGCGAGGCCCGTGGTGTCCTGCACCGTCTGCCGCCAGGGGAGTTCGCCCATTCGCGCATCGCGCCGCCGCCGGATCTGGCCGAGCGGATCGAGCATTTCTGGCGCGTTCGCTGGAACCTGGAAGGGCTCCCACCGCGGGTTCAGGAAACGCTGCCGCATCCCAACGTCCACATCGTCATCGAACCCGGATCGTCCGCCGCGTGGGGCGTGCATTCGGGACGCTGGACGCGCGTGCTGACGGGCAACTCTCAAGCATTCGGCATCAAGTTCCGGCCCGGCGCGTTTCGGGGCGTTCTCGGTAGGCCGGTGGCTGAACTGGCCGATCAGTCGCTGCCGATCGACTCGCTCTTCGGCCCCGATGCGGTCGCTCTGAACGACGTGCTGGATTGTGGAGACGTAGAGGCATGCGCACTCGCCTCAGACTTCCTGCGCGTTCGCCTTCCCGCGCTGGATGCGCCCGCGCGGCTGGCCGGTCGCATCGTCGATGGCGTCGCCGAGGATCTCGAACTGCACTCGGTCGACGCGCTCGCGCGTCGCTTCGGCATGAGCCCGCGCACGCTTCAGCGTCTGTTCAACGACCAGGTGGGCGTCGGCCCGAAGTGGGTCATCAACCGCTATCGCATGCACGAAGCGCTGGCCCGCGTGCAAGCCGGGCAACCGGCTTCTTGGGCGGCGCTGGCGCAAGAGCTCGGCTACTTCGATCAGGCCCACTTCAGCGCCGATTTCCGCCGGCTTGTCGGCGAGACGCCTGGGGACTACGCGCGGGCCATGCGCGAGGTCTGAAGGTTCCTCGGTTACAGCAGCGGAAAGCGACTCACACCTTCCGCCGGCAGCTTGTGCATGCAAGCGGCGAACAGCGGGTGGACGAGCCAGCCGTTCAGCCATGACCGCAACGACGGCACGTCCAGCGTTGCAAACCACTCCGGCTCCACTGCGGCGAACTGGCGGACGAAGGGGAACACAGCCAGGTCGGTGGCGCACGGCGTAGCGCCGCCCAGGCAGGGCTCGCTGCGCAGCCGCGCCTCCAGCGGTCGCAGAAGCACATCGACCGCGCTGTCGCGGTGTGCTTCTGGCGCGAGGGTCTCACTCGCGTAGCGCTGCGGGTACTTCCAGCGGTCCAGGTGGTGCTTGAAGTCGCCGTCGTTCCGCTGCAGCAGGTCCAGGTTCGCAGGCGACTGCGCCCGCTCCCACCAGCCCTGCGCATCGGGCTCGGTCAGTGCCCAGCGCATGATGTGCCAGCTTTCCTCCAGCACGCTGCCATCGGGCAGTTCCAGCACGGGGACCGTCCCCTTGGGAGACAAGGCCAGCAAGCTGGCCGGCTTGTTGCGCAGGCTGACCTCCACCGCTTCGAACTCCCTCCCGGCCTGCAGCAGCGCCATCCGCGCGCGCATCGCATAGGGGCAGCGGCGAAAGGTATAGAGCCGCGGCAACTGGCTCAACGAACCCATAGCACCTCGAACTGCTGTCGGGTGGAAGCGACCTGCATCGACACCTCATCCCCTTCGCACTTGCCCAGCATGGCCCTGCCCAACGGGGTGTCGCTGCTGATGACCTGGACGATCTGAGCATCGATCGTCAGCTTCATGCTGCCCCCATCCGGGCCGAGGAAAAGCTGTTGCTCCTTGCCGTCGGCATCGGCGAGGCAGACCAGCGCACCGAGTTGGATGCCTTTGCCGACGTCGTAGGCGGGCGGGCGGAACTGGCGCCAGTTGGCCATCGCCTGCCGGATGGCCTCGGCGCGACGCGCCTGACCGGTGGCCAGGTAGGCGGCTTCGAGGCCCAAGGTGTCGTACTTGTTTTCGGCGATGTTCTCTTCGTGAGTCGCCGTTTCATGCGCCGCGCGCGCGGCCTGTTCGGTTTGCAGCAGGTCTTCGGCGAGCCGTTCCAGCACCAACTGCTGCAGCAAGAATTTGTCCATCATGAAGTGTAGGCACCTCGGTCCCTACACCACCCCGAGCGCGCCCAGCACACCCCCGGCCAGCACCATCCACACGATCCCGATCTTGGTCCGCATCGTGAGGACCACCGTCGCGACGATCATCGCCAGCGTCGCCCAGCGGTGGGAAGGCTCGACGAGGTAAGGCGCCGCCAGCAGCCAGCCGGTCGCGATCATCAATCCCAAGGTCAGCGGCGCCATGCCGACGGTGAACGCGCGCACGCCCAGATGCTCGCGGTTGTTGCGCGCCCAGCGCGTCGCGGCCACGACCAGCGTGGTCGACGGCAGCAGGATGCCGGCCATCGCCGCGGCCGCGCCCAGCAGGCCGGACACGTTGAAGCCCAGCACCGCGACGAACAGGATGTTCGGACCCGGCGCGGCCTGCGCCAGCGCGATCGAACTGGTGAAGCTCTGGTCGGTCAGCCAATGGCGCTCGTCGACCAGGTAGCGGTGCATGTCCGGCGCCGTCGTGATCGCGCCCCCGATCGACAGCAGCGACAGCATCAGGAAGTGCAGCATCAGCGCGCCGAGCTCGGACCAGCTCAGCGCGCCGACGAGCATCTGAGCCCAGCCCGCCTGCGCGCCGACCTGCGTGGCGAGCTGTGTCGCGACCTGGGCCTCGGCGCTCATGGACGAACACCCGCGCGGCTGCGCTTGAGCGCGATCAGCGCCAGCGTCATGCCCAGCCCGCCGACGCTCAGCACGATCCAGAACAGCGGCAGCTTCAGCCAGACCGTCGCGCCGAACACCAACGCCGCGAGCGCCAGTCCCGGCGCCAGGCCGATGGGGTTCTTCTTCAGCGAGGGCAGCAGCTTGAAGCCCGTGGCCAGGATCAGCCCCGCCGACACCGCCCCCATGCCGCGCAATGCGCCGGTCATCCGCGGCGAGGCCAGCCAGGTCGTCGACAGCGCCGCCAGAATCAGCACGATCACGGCCGGGAACAGCATCATGCCGGCGAGCGCGACCAGGGCGCCGCGCAGGCCGAAGAAGCGGTCGCCGATCATCAGCGAGATGTTCACGATGTTCGGTCCGGGCAGCACCTGCGCGACGGCGAGCGTCTCGACGAACTCCTCGCGCGACATCCAGTTCAGGCGCTCGACCAGCTCCCGCTGCGCGACCGCCAGCACGCCGCCGAAGCCCTGCAGCGCCAGCCAGGTGAAAGCCCAGAACAGCTGCGAGAGGGACTCGGGTTGCGAGAGCGGGAGCGGCGCGGCCTCCGCCGCGGCGCCTTCAGGGGAGGAGGGCGTTCCGGAGGAAGGCCCTGCGCTCACCGGTGCCCCTTCAGGACGTCCGGGTTGACGATGTTGGACGGCTTGCCGGCCATGTAGTTCAGGACGTTGTCGAACGCCGCGTCGAAGTACATCTGGTAGCTGTCCTGCTCCACGTAGCCGATGTGCGGCGTGCACACGGCGTTCTCCAGGCGCAGCAGCGGATGGCCCTGCAGGATCGGTTCGGACTCGAACACGTCGACCGCCGCCATGCCGGGTCGGCCCCGGTTCAGGCCGGACACCAGCGCCCCGTCGGCGACCAGTTCCGCGCGCGACGTGTTCACGAACAGCGAAGTCGGCTTCATCCGCGCCAGGTCCTCGGAGGTCACGATGCCCGTCGTCTCGTCGGACAGCCGCAGATGCAGCGTCAGCACGTCGGCCTGTTCGAAGAAGGCTTCGCGGGTGTCCGCGGCCTGGTGACCGTCGGCCTGCGCGCGCAGCCGCGAGGCCTCGCTGCCCCAGACGATCACGTGCATGCCGAAGGCCTTGCCGTAGCCGGCGATCAGCTGGCCGATCTTGCCGTAACCCCAGATGCCCAGCGTCTTGCCCCGCAGCACCATGCCCAGGCCGAAGTTCGGCGGCATCGAGCCCGACTTCAGGCCCGACTGCTGCCACACGCCGTGCTTGAGCGTCGAGATGTACTGCGGCAGCCGCCGCATCGCGGCCATGATCAGCGCCCAGGTCAGCTCCGCGGGCGCGATCGGCGATCCGCCGCCTTCGGCCACGGCGATGCCCAGCCGCGTGCAGGCGTCCACGTCGATGTGTTTGCCCACGCGCCCGGTCTGCGAGATCAGCTTCAGCTTGGGCAGCTTTTCCAGCAGTTGGCGCGGGAAGTGGGTGCGTTCGCGGATCGTCACCAGCACTTCCGCGTCCCGCAGCCGGACCGACAGCTGTCCGATGCCCTTGACGGTGTTGGTGAAGACCTTGGCGTTCAGCGCGTCCAGCTTGGCGGCGCAAGGGAGCTTGCGCACGGCGTCCTGGTAGTCGTCGAGGATGATGATGTTCATAGGCGTGCGGGCTCCGATCCTACTCGCCTGAATCGGTCACCCCAAGGCCATTGGGCGAGCGTCGTGCAACAGATCGGAACAGGCACTAGCATCCGGCCCGCATCGCATCCCCCATCCCCAGACAAGGAGACTTCCATGGACATGTACGCCGCCACCGTGCCGGTGTTCGACCGCATGCTGAGCAACATGCAGACCTGGATCCGCACCGCGCGCGATCACGCCATCGCCAAGGGCTTCGACGAATCCGTCTACCTCACGCTGCGCCTGGCGCCCGACATGCTGCCGCTGCCGCGTCAGATCCAGATCGCCAGCGACGCCGCCAAGAGCGGCGCGGCCCGCCTGGCCAGCATCGAGGTGCCGAGCTGGCCCGACGACGAAGCCACGCTGGACGATCTGATCCAGCGCATGCAGAAGACGCGCGACTTCCTCAAGACGGTCACGCCCGAGCAGATCAACGGCTCGGAGGCGCGTGCGATCAGCGTGCCGCGTCGCAGCAAGGAACCGCTGCAGTTCGAGGGCCAGGACTTCGTCCGCTTCTACAACCTGCCCAACTTCTTCTTCCACGCCACGACGCTGTACGCGCTGCTGCGCAACGCCGGCGTGCCGCTGGGCAAGATGGATTTCCTGGGTCAGCCCAAGTAATCAGCCGAGCAGCCGGCGGAGCAGGCTCTTGCCCTGTTCCAGCTGCCGGTTGAGCGCGACCAGGCGGGCCTCGGCTTCCGCCTGGTCGACGCTCCGCGCCACCGCCGTGTAGATCGCCGTGCGCAGGTGCCAGAGATCCTGCGGATGCCGCGCATGCACGATATGGCGGAGCAGGGCGGCCACGCGCTCCTGCGTGTCCGGATCGGCGCCGTCAGACAGGTCGCTCACGCTGGCGCGGAACGCCAGGCGCAGCCGGGCCATCGTGCGCGCGCTCGCCTGGGGCCGGCGGCCTTCGCCGGGCCACAGCCGCATCAGGCTCTGGAAGATGGAATCGCCGTTGCGCCGCCGCGTCGGCGCATCGTTCATCGCCGCGCCACCGGTACTCCCGAGCCGCGCGGCCGGTTCCTCCCAGCTCCGGGACGCCACCGCGCGTGTTTCGAGATCGTCCGGCTCCACGGTCTCCACCGCTTCCGCCGCTTCAACCATCTCGTCCCAACGAGACAGCTTCGGAATCGCCTTCATGGTGCGTTCTGCTTTCTGGTGTTGAACGCGCGTCCCTCGACGTCCTGTCGGACTGCTTTATCGCGCGGCGTCCCTGCTCTTGAAGGCCCGGATCGCGAGACGATTGTGGAAGTCGGACCTGTAACAAGAAGCTCCGATAAGGGCGTGACGGCGCCCTCAAATCGTGCTCAAGTTCTCACTCCGGCGGCCGATAACGGGCTGAATGGGCGGGTCGCCGGTGTCCGCGGCACGCCCAGGGCGGGCACTCCACGCAGGGAAATGGGCGGTCGGCACCGTCCATTTGCCGGGATGCCTCCCGGAGCGCACGGACACAATCCCGTACAGGCGGCCCCTGGGCCCGAGCCGGCACGTCCGGCCGCGTCCGCCGGACCGCATCACCGTGCCCCGAAAGCCCGATCACATGGACATCGCCCGCCCCAGCATGCCGAACTTGAGCGTTCCCGCCCCGCTGGCCCAGGAATGGGAGCAGCTGCTGACCCGTGCCCGAGAGGGCTCGCTCCCGCTGCCGGAGCTGATGGACCGCGGCAACTTCTTCCAGGGCCAGAATCTCGGCGACGCCGCCGCGCATCTGTATGAGACCTGGCTGTCGCACGAGGGCCAGCCGCCCGCGGCGCGTCTGGTGGCGCTCTACAACTGGGGCACCGTGCTGGGCAACATCCAGCAGCATGAACGCGCTGAGCAGGTCTACCGGCAGGCGCTGGCGATCAGCCCGACCTTCGCCCAGGCCCGTCTGAACCTCGGCCACCAGCTGGAGCACCTCGGGCGTGTCGATGACGCCCTCGGCGCCTGGCGCGAGGTCTACGACGGCGCCGGCCCCATGGAGGCGCTGGGCGCCGACCAGACCGGCTTGCGCACCCACGCCTTCAACAATGCAGCCCGGCTGCTGGAACTGCAGCGTCGGTACGAAGCGTCCGAAGCGCTGATGGTGCGCAGCCTCACGCTGAACCCGGACCAGACGGACGTGATGCAGCATTACGTGCACATCCGCCAGAAGCAGTGCAAGTGGCCGGTTTACGAGGCGTTCGGCGAAGTTACGCACAACAAGCTGCTGATTGCCACCTCATTGCTGGCCACACTCAGCGCCACCGACGACCCCGCGCTGCAGATGGGCGCCGCCCAGCGCTTTGTCCACGAGAAGGTGACGAAGCAGAAGGACGCGCTCTGGCGCCATCCCGTCTCGGTCGCCGCACGGGAGCAGGGCGGCAAGATCAAGATCGGCTACCTCTCCGGCGACCTTTGCATGCACGCCGTCGGTCTGCTCACCGCCGAGCTGTACGAGCTGCACGATCGCGAGAAGTTCGAGATTCATGCCTTCGATTGGAGCCGTGAAGACGGCACTTCGCTGCGCAAGCGCATCCTGATGTCGATGGACAAGGTCTGGCGCTTGAACGCGATGGACGACGCGACCGCCGCCAAGTTGATCGCGCAGGCCGGCATCGACGTGCTGGTGGACCTGCAGGGCCTCACCAGCGGCGCGCGCCCCAATATCCTGGCGCATCGCCCGGCCCCGGTGCAGGTCAGCTACCTGGGCCTGCCAGCGACCTCGCTGCTGCCTGGCGTCGACTGGATCCTGGCGGATCGCTTCACGATGCCGCCCGAATACCTGCCGTACTGCAGCGAAAAGCCCATTTTCCTGCCGCACTGCTACCAGGTCAGCGACCGCAAGCGCGAGATCGGCGCGGATCCCACCCGTGCCCAGTACGACCTGCCCGCGGATGCCTTCGTCTTCTGTTCGTTCAACAACAACCACAAGATGAACGCCGAGATGTTCGGCGCCTGGATGCGCATCCTGCACGGCGTGCCGAACTCGGTCCTGTGGCTGCTGGCGGACAACGAGTGGGCCAAGGCCAACCTCCGCCGCGAGGCGCAGGCCGCCGGCATCGACGCCTCGCGCCTGATCTTCGCGCCGCGTGTCGCACCGCCGGACTACCTGGCGCGTTTCCAGTTGCCGGACCTGGTGCTGGATACCTTCCCGTACAACGCCGGCACCACCGCCAGCGACTGCCTCTGGATGGGCACGCCCATCCTGACCCGCTCCGGCCGCAGCTACATCTCCCGCATGTGCGGCAGCCTGCTGACCGCCGTCGGGCTGCCGGACCTGATCACCTTCTCGGTCGAGGAATACGTCCAGCGCGCGATCCAGATCGGGCTGAATCCGGGCCGCGCGAAGTCCTACAAGCGCTACCTGCGGGACGAAGGGCGCAACAGCGCACTTTTCGACATGCCTGGCATCGTTCGTGACATCGAGCGCGAATTCGAGCAATTGGCACTCGCACATAGAAGCTGAAATTGACAAGATTTGATCAATGAACCGGCCTCACGATCCCTTCTTCGATGGTGACCAGCGCGCCCGCGGCCCCGGCCTGCGCCTGGCCGCGGAAGACGGCCAGCGTGCGCCCGGGATTCCGGACGCGCCGCACGACCCGCTCGCGGACCTGGCGCAGCAGCCGGCGATCGATCCGCTGCTGCAATGCCTGTCCTGGATCACGCAGCACCACGGCCGTGCCCGCTCGGTCGAGTCGCTGCGCGCCGGCGCGCCGGTGGAAGGGGCGCTCAGCCCCGACCAGGCCATCCGCCTGATGCGCGAAGCCGGCTACAACGCCGGCCTGCTGCGCAAGGGCATCGAGGAAATCAACCAGCTGCTGCTGCCGGCGGTGCTGCTGCTCAACGGCGGCGACGCCTGCGTGCTGGTGCGCCGCCTGGACGACGACGGCTCCGGCGCCGTCCGCTATGAGGTCGTCTTCCCCGGCCCCGAGGCGGCCAGCTGTGTCGCGCCGGCCTCCGAGCTGGACCAGGAGTACAGCGGCTTCATCCTGGCGATCGCGCCGCAGGAGGTCTCGCAGGCCCGGCCGATCAGCGGCGCCAAGGACGACGACACGCCGCTGCTGCAGGCCGATTCGCACTGGCTGTTCGGCACGCTCAAGCGCTTCATCCCGTACTACCGCTCGGCGATGCTCGCCGCGCTGCTGAGCAATGTGCTCATGATGGTCTCAGGCCTGGTGACCTCGGTCATCTACGACAAGGTGATCCCGCACCAGGCCTTCGTCACGCTGTGGACGCTGGCGGTCGGCGCGGGCCTGGCGCTGGTCTTCGACCTCTTCGCCCGCCAGCTGCGCGCGCACCTGATCGACCTCGCCGGCCGCAAGACCGACCTGATCGTCGGCGCCAAGCTGTTCCGCCAGACGCTGGGCGTGCGCATGGAACACCGCCCCGCGTCGGCCGGCTCCTATGCCCACTACCTGGCCCAGGTCGAAGTCGTGCGCGACTTCTTCACCTCGGCCACGATGTCGGTGCTGACCGACCTCCCGTTCGTGATCCTCTTCGTCGCGATGACCTTCATCATCGGCGGCCCCCTGGGCTGGGTGCTGCTGATCGCCATCCCCCTGATGCTGCTGATGAGCTTCGGCATCCAGGGCTATCTGCGCCGCGCGATGCGCACCAACATGACCGAGGCCGCCGACCTCCACGGCACGCTGGTGGAAGCGCTCGAAGGCCTCGAGGACCTCAAGACCACCGGCGCCGAAGGCCGCTTCCTGCGCCGCTACGAGCACAGCACCGCCATCGTCGCCGAGTCCGCGCTCAAGGCCCGCACCATGGCCAGCTGGAGCATGAACATCTCGATGACCATGCAGCAGGCGATCAACCTGGTGATGCTGGTCTGGGGCGTCTACCTGATCAACGAGAGCGTCATCAGCGCCGGCGCGCTGATCGGCGCGGTCATGTTCGCCGGCCGCGCCACCGTGCCGCTGAACAGTCTGGTGAGCCTGGCGACCCGCTACCAGGGCGCCCGCGCGGCGATGCTGTCGCTGAACTCGGTGATGAGCGCGCCGGTGGAGCGCGACGCCACCCGCAACTACGTCCCGTTGAACCAGATCACCGGCCGCATCGGCCTGAACGACATCGGCTTCTCCTACCCGGCGCAGGGCGACGCCCAGTCGCCCAAGGTGCTGCGCAACGTCACGATGCGCGTGCAGCCGGGCGAGCGTCTGGCCATCCTGGGCCGCATCGGCAGCGGCAAGTCGACCGTGCTGCGCATGCTGGCCGGCCTCTACCAGCCGACCGAAGGCCACGTCGAGATCGACGGCATCGACCTGCGCCAGGTCGATCCGGCCGAGTTCCGCAGCAAGGTCGGTTTCGTATCGCAGGAGCCGCGCCTGTTCCACGGCACGCTGCGCGACAACGTGCTGATGGGCCGCCACGTCGACGCGCAGCGGCTGGTCGAGGTCGCCAAGCTGACGGGCCTCGATCGCGTCGTCGCCGGCCATCCGATGGGCTGGGACCTGCCGGTGGGCGAAATGGGCTCGCTGCTGTCCGGCGGTCAGCGCCAGCTGGTCGCGCTCGCGCGCAGCCTGGTCACCAAGCCGCAGATCCTCCTCATGGACGAGCCGACCAGCTCGATGGACGCGCAGTCGGAGATCGCCTTCCTCCGTCAGCTGCGCGACGCCGCCGGCGACTGCACGTTGATCATGGTCACGCACCGTCCTGCGGTGCTGGAACTGGTGTCGCGCATCGTCGTCGTCGACACCGGCCGGCTCGTCATGGACGGTCCGCGCGACCAGGTGCTGGCCGCGCTTTCCGGCGCCCGGCCGCCCGGCCAGGCGCAGCAGCAGCCCCAGCCGGGGCAGCCGGCCCAGCAGCCGCAAGGCGCACCCGTGCACGTCCATCCGGCCGCGCAGGCGCTGAACCGCGCGGCGTCCGTGTGACGTCCGCCAGACCTCCGTCCTGAAGTCATTCCCCATGTCGCAGTCCCGCACCCTCAGCCGCGAAGAAGGTCTGTTCGTCGGCAGCGTCCAGTCGGCGCTGATCGACGAACCGCTGCCGCGCGCCGTCTGGGCGCTCTACCTGATGGCGGCGGTGCTGCTGGTGGGGCTGGCCTGGTCGTCGATCGCGACGGTGGACGAGGTCACCCGCAGCGAAGCGCGCATCGTGCCCGACGGCAAGGAACAGGTCATCGCCAGCCTGGAGTCCGGCACGCTGGGCAAGCTGCTGGTGCATGAAGGCGAGGAAGTGGAGGCCGGCCAGGCGCTGGCCGAGCTGGATCCGACCCGCGCCGAGGCCGCCGAGAACGAAAGCCAGGCCAAGCGCCTGGGCCTGATGGCGCAGGTGGCGCGGCTGCGCGCCGAGGCGCTGGGCGTCCCGCTGAAGTTCCCCGACGAGGTCAAGCACGTGCAGCGCCTGGTCGACAGCGAATCCGAAGTCTTCGACACCCGCCGGCGCGTCCTCGAGGAAGCCACCGCCAGCATCAATCGCAGCATCGGGCTGCTCGCCACCGAGCAGAAGATGGCGCAGGACATGGCGTCCAAGGGCCTGATGTCCAACGTCGAGGTCATGCGCGTCACCCGCCAGGTCAACGAACTGCAGCAGCAGCGCAACGAGCGCATCAGCCGCTTCCGCCAGGATTCGAGCTCGGAGCTGTCGAAGGCGCAGACCGATCTCGCGCAACTGGACGAGCAACTGGTCGTGCGCCGCGACGCGGTCACGCGCTCGGTGCTGAAGTCGCCGGTCAAGGGCCTGGTCAAGAACATCAAGATGAACACGGTGGGCGGCGTGATCACCTCCGGCACGCCGATCATGGAGATCGTCCCGATCGGCCCGCGCATCCTGATCGAGGCGCGCATCAAGCCCAAGGACATCGGCTACATCCAGGTCGGGCAGACGGCGATCGTCAAGCTCAACGGCTACGACTTCAACGTCAACGGCGGCCTGCACGGCAAGATCGAGTACGTCAGTCCCGACGCGCTCGGCGAGACCGAGAAGAACAACGAAGGCACCTACTACCGCGTCGTGATCACCGCCGAGCGCAACACGCTGCGCGCCAAGGGCGAACCGTTGCCGGTCATTCCCGGCATGACGGCGATGGTGGACATCCGCACCGGCGAGCGCTCCGTGCTGAGCTACCTCCTGCGCCCGATGCTGAAGTCGAAGGAGGCGCTCCGCGAGCGTTGAACCTTCGGCGCGTTCCCGCCGCCGCTGGTGCCGCCCGCTTCACGCGGGCGGTTTCATTTGTAAGCCACGTCTGAAGGTCACGAACAGTCCGGTTGCGCGCCGCTTATCCACGCTTCGATTTCCCGCTGGAATGGTCCAGTAGAGCCCATGGGAAATTGCTTGCAGTACGCGTGACCATGACAGCCACTACCCGGCGCCCGAGCCTGCGGCGCACCGCCTTGTCCGCCATGTCCTCCTTCGGCAGGACCGCCCGCCCGGCGCTCGTCCTGACGGCGCTGTGCGCCATCGGCGCGCCCGCCTGGGCGCAGGACCCGCCGCCCAGCCGGTGCTCCGACGAGCGCACGCTGCCGGCCGCGCAGCTGTCCGCCAAGGACACGGCGCTGCTGGACATCGGCGATTCCGACCCGCGCGCGCAGTTGCAGGAGCTGGTCAACCGGTCGCTCAACCGCAGCAAGGCGCTGGGCGCGACGCGGCTGCTCACGCAGGCGGCCGAGGCCGATTTCGAGGAGGCCAAGGCGCAGCGTCTGCCCACGGTGACCATGGGCCTGACGGCGGGTCACACCGGCACCGTCGTGCCGGGCAACGGTGCCGTCGACAACTCCAGCGGGCTGCAGGGACGCGGCTCGCTGAGCGTGACCGCGCCGATCTACGACTCCGGCCGCATCACCAAGCTCACCGAGTGGCGCTCCCAGCTGCTCGACGCCGCCCGCTACGGACAGTCGAGCGCCGAAGAGCAGGTCGCCCTGCAGACCGTGTCGCTGGCGCTGGACCGCGGGCGTTACCAGCTCCAGGCGCAGGTCTACAGCCAGTACGTGCGCAAGATGTCCTGCCTGGTCGAGGCGCTGGAGATCATCACCCGGGCCGACCGTGGCCGCGCCAGCGAGCTGGTGCAGGCGCAGAAGAGCCTGCAGCAGGCCGACCTGTCGTACGAGCAGACCACCTCGGCGCTGCGCCAGACCGAGGTCCGACTGAAGCGCTTCGTCGGCGACGAGCTGCCGCGCGGCGCGGCGATGAGCGCCGTGCTGGCGCGTCTGCCCGACCTCAACGAGATGCTGGCCGACGTCATGGTTTCGCCCGACGTCTCGGCCGCCGCGGCCCAGGCCCAGGCGCAGCGCAGCTATGCGGAATCGGTGCGCGCCGGGCAGCAGCCCAGCGTGAGCCTGCTGGTCAGCGGCAATTCGACGATCGGCCAGGCGCGGCAGACCGACTGGATCGGCGGCGTGACCGTGAACATCCCCATCGTGCAGCCGGGCGCCGATTCGGCGCTGACCTCGGCGAGGCGGCGCGCGCAGGCCGCGTCGCTGCAGCGCGACGAGACCATCGACGCCAAGCGCTACCGCGTGCAGGAGATGTACGAGGCGGCCTCCTCGTCGCTGGACCGTTCGCGCCGCCTGGTGGACATCCTGCGCAGCAGCGAGCGCGTCCGCGGCTTCACGCTGCAGCAGTGGCAGCAGCTCGGCAAGCGCTCGCTGTTCGACGTGATGGCCGCTGAAGGCGACTATTACTCCAACCGCATCGCGCACGTGAACGCGCTCTACGACGCGCAGCAGGTGGTGGCGATCATCTGGTCGCAGGGGCGAGGGGTCGTGACCCCGCTGCGCTGACGCGTTCCGGACCATCGTTCCCCGCGCCGCCCCGGCGCCATGACCCGCCCGTTCCGCAAGGAACCGGCGGGTTTTCCCTTGGGGGTGTGCGTTGCCGCACTGTCGAAAAAGCTTACAGAGCCCCGTGAAGATTGCACAGGTGGCTGAAAAATTCCTTGTGAATCAATCTCTTGCCGAGGTGGCACGCTTGCTGCTTATTCACTGCCAGGCGACCGGAGAGGCCGCTTCCCTCAAACAGGAGAGATCGATCATGATGAATAAGTTCAAGCTGATCTGGGGTGGCGCACTGCTGGCTGTTGCTGGTCTGGCCCACGCCGATCCGTTCTATCTGGACGTCGGCCAGAATTTCGACCCGGCCGGTGGCGGCAAGCAATGCCCGACCTGCACGTCGAGCAAGGACCAGTTCACGCTGCGTTATGACTCGCAGACCATCGTGACCGACGTCGGTGCGGTGAACAACGGCATCACCGCCGGCGACACCACCGTCACCAAGGGCGGCCTGGCCGTCGGTGACTGGACCACGAACCTGATCACCAGCCTGATCCCGAAGCAGGTCTTCGGCAACAACAGCGACAACGGCTTCGGCAGCAACTACCTGATCAGCTTCGGTTTCACCGATCTGCACGGTGTGGTGACCGGCAACGTCGGCCCCTCGCCGATGATCTCCTACGGCCCGACCGTGATCTCGATGTACCTGACGTTCGACGGCGTCAACAGCATCCACTTCATGGACATCAAGGTCTCCGGCGGTCAATCCGACGGCCTGGGCACCGTGCTGTTCGGCGGCGCCGACTTCACGAACGTCGACATCGCGGCAGCTGGCATCTACGCCAACCTGTTCCACTCGACGGGCTACTCGTGCAACGGCTCGACCGGTTTCTATGACATCTGGCTGGGCTGCGGCGAAGCCGGCAGCAAGGAAACCGCGATCAACTTCGTGTCGCACTTCGACAGCGACGTGACCGAGACGCAAGTCGTGGCCAACGGCGACGGCACCTACACGATCTCGTCGAACCACGACGGCAGCGCGACCTTCGCCGTGCCGGAACCGGCTTCGCTGGCCCTGGTCGGCCTGAGCCTGATCGGTCTGGCCGGCGTGCGCCGCCGCAAGAACGCCGCCTGATAGGCCTCCTTCGCAGCCGGCGACCGCCGGCTCGAACGAAAAAATGCCCGCCAACCGGCGGGCATTTTCTTTGGTGCGTCGACGTGCTGCCGGAGCGTCAGGCCTTGGGCTTCTTCGGCAGCAGCAGACCGCGCACGTACTTGAACATCAGGCGCGACATCGGATGCCGGCCGCCGCCCGGGCGCCAGGTCTTGACCATCTGGTTGCGGAAGGCGTCGAAATGCAGGCCGCGCGGGGCGACGCGCGTCTCGCCGCGCTTGAGCATCAGCTTGATGCCGTTGGCGCAGGCGACGCCCGCCGCCAGCTCGATGCCGATGCAGGTCGACGGCACCTTGCGCTCGAACAGGTTGACCGTCTCGCGGTTCAGCAGGTAGTGCCGCTGGATCATCGCGGGCGACACGCCGCAGATGAACTTGACGATCTGCTCGCGGAAGCGCTGCTGGGGGTCGCGCTCGGCGTCGGCGCTCAGGCCGCCCTCGAAGTCGAAATAATCCTCGAAGCTCATGCCCTCCGGGTCGAAGGCCAGGAAGGCCGTGCCCATGCCCATGGGCGCGGCGGTCACCGCGGGAATGCCCAGCTCGCGGCAGCGCGCGAACACCTTGCGCCGCAGGTTCAGCGCGAAGATGTCCAGGCTGTCCATGTAGAGATGGGCGCCCTGCAGGAACTCGTCGATGTTGTGGTCGTGGATGCCGCCGGGAATCAGGTGCAGTCGGGCCTCGGGATTGATGTCGGCCAGCGTCTCGGCCACCGCGTCGAGCTTGTCGCGGCCCACCGTCGACGCGAAGGCGCCGGCCTGGCGGTTCATGTTGGGCCAGTCGAAGTGGTCCAGGTCGGAGATCCGGAAACCGCCCACCCCCAGTCGCGCCAGCGTGATGGCGTGCGTGCCGCCGACGCCGCCCAGCCCGCCGATGGAGACGGTGCTGTGACGCAGCTGCTCCTGTTCCGCCTCGGTCACCCAGCCGATGTTGCGGGAGAAGGCGTCGTGGTACTTGAAGGGACCCAGGTCCGGGCGGGGCGTCGGTGTCGCCGTGCTGGCGGCGCCGGCGGCATTCGCGGCACCGGCGGCGGCCGTGGCGGTCGCGGGATTCGACATGGGCGGTCCTCCTTGTTTTGTAACACTCGTGTGTCGAAAGACGAGTGTATGACGGGCTCCGCCCGGCCCGCCGTCGCCAGGAAACAGGGCGTCCTCCGAGGGGTTTCCCCAGATGCCGCGAAGCAACGCCGCGGCGACGCCGAAACTGCTCCAATCGGGCGTTTCACGGATAGCACGAAATTCCGTCGCGCCAGACCGGGTGTGCCCTCGGTCCGGGGGGTTCCCCCGGGGGCGGCGCTGAGGTGCAATCCGGTCAGTTTCCAGAGGGGTGGACATCGTGAAGAACACTGGATTGAAGATCGCTTCCATCAAGGCGGCCCAGGCGGCCAAGGTGGCGCTCCTGGCCGCCGCCGCGGCGCTGGCCGGCTGCTCGAGCACCGGCAACCTGCCGGCCGCGCCGGTCGCGGCCTCGCAGGCGGACTACAGCTACGTCATCGGCGCTGGCGACCAGCTCAACATCATCGTGTGGCGCAATCCGGAGCTGTCGCAGAACGTCCCGGTCCGCCCCGACGGCAAGATCGCCGCGCCGCTGATCGACGAACTGCCCGTGCAGGGCAAGAACTCGGTCGAGGTCGCCCGCGACATCGAGAAGCAGCTCGGCAAGTACGTTCGCGATCCGGTCGTGACGGTGATCGTGACCAACTTCGTCGGCCCGTACAGCGAGCAGATCCGCGTCGTCGGCGAAGCCGCCAAGCCGATGTTCCTGCCCTACAAGCAGAAGATGACGCTGCTGGACGTGATGATCGCCGTCGGCGGTCTGACCGACTTCGCGGCCGGCAATTCGGCGTCCATCCTGCGCACCGCCGAAGGCAACAAGCAGTACTCGGTGCGCCTCAAGGACCTGATCCGTCGCGGCGACGTGTCCGCCAACGTCGAGATGCGTCCGGGCGATATCCTGATCATTCCGCAGAGCTTCTTCTGATCCCGGCCCTGGCGGCCGCGCGCGCGGTCCTCCGGGCCCAGCCGGGCGTCCCGCCGGCGCCCCGGGGCAGGCCGTCCGCGTCGGCGGCCGTGGCTCCAGTTTCCGCAGTTCCAGCAGTACAGGCCCGCCTCGAACCGGGCCCCGCCGGCGCTCCAGCCGGTGCAACCGAGATCGCCGCATGGATTCCCTCATCGCGCAATTGATGGCCGTCTTCAAGCGGATGTGGCGCTACCGCTGGCCGGGGCTGATCGCCTCCTGGCTGGCCGCCATCGCCGCGGCCGTGGTCGTTTTCGTCGTGCCCGACCGCTACGAGGCCAGCGCGCGGGTCTACGTCGACACCCAGTCCATCCTCAAGCCGCTGATGTCCGGCATGGCCGTGCTCACCAACACCGAGCAGCAGGTCAACATGCTGAGCCGCACGCTGATCAGCCGGCCCAACGTCGAGAAGCTGGTGCGCATGGCCGACCTGGACCTCAAGGCCACCAGCAAGTCGGAGCAGGAGGCGCTGATCGACCGCGTCACCCGCAACCTGTCGATCCAGACCGCCGGCAATTCGGCCAACAACCTGTACCTGCTGTCCTACCGCGACTCGTCGCCGGAGATCTCGAAGAAGGTGGTGGCCTCGCTGCTGTCGATCTTCATGGAATCCAGCCTGGGCGCCAGCCGCAAGGACAGCACGACCGCCGCGACCTTCCTGAACGAGCAGATCAAGACCTACGAGACCAAGCTCGAGGAGGCCGAGGCGCGCCGCAAGGAGTTCCGCCTGCGCAACCTGCAGCTGACGCAGGCCGACGGCAAGGACGCCGCCTCGCGCCTGGCCGAGAGCAGCAACCAGCTCGAGGCCGCCCGGCTGCAGCTGCGCGAGGCCGTGAACGCCCGCGACGCCGCGCGCCAGCAGATCGAGGCCGAGCGCAAGCGCGCCCAGCCCGGCACCAGCCTGCAGAGCCTGATGCAGGAGAGCGCGCAGAAGTTCGCGACGCCCGAGCTGGACAACCGCATCGCCGAGCTCAAGCGCAACCTGGATCAGCTGCAGCAGCGCTACACCGACGCGCATCCGGACATCCTCAACGTCAAGCGCCAGATCCGCGACCTGGAAGACCAGCGTCGCAAGGAGGTCGCCGACCTGCAGAAGGCCGCGCTCGCCAATCCGATGCCGACCGGCGGTCCCAACGACAGCCTGGCCAACCAGGAACTGGCCCGCATCCTGGCGGCCAAGGAAGTCGAAGTCGCGCAGATCCGCGCCCGCGTCGACGAGTACAGCTCGCGCTACAGCTCCGCGCAGGGCGCGATCAAGCTGGCGCCGCAGCTGGAGGCCGAGTTCGCGCAGCTGAACCGCGACTACGACATCATCAAGAAGAACTACCAGGAGATGGTCGAGCGCCGTGAATCGGCCTCGCTGTCGAACGACCTGGACAACACCTCCGGCGTCGCCGATTTCCGCATCATCGATCCGCCGCGCGCCTCGCCCAAGCCGGTGTCGCCGAACCGCCTGATGCTGCTGGCCGCCGGTCTGGTGGTGGCGGCGCTGGCCGGCCTGGTCACGGCCTTCGCCGCGAGCCAGATCCGTCCCGTCTTCCACGACCTCAACGAACTGCGCAATCGCCTGGAACTGCCGATCCTGGGCGCCGTGTCCCGCCAGGAGACGCGCGAAGACCGGCGCCGCCAGAAGGTGGACCTGGTGCGCTTCGGCGTCGCCTCGGGCAGCCTGGTGAGCCTGTATGCGGTCGGCCTGATCGGCATGGCCATCTGGATCAGCCGTCAGGCCGGGTGAGGGGAGCTTCCACATGACGAGCCTGATCGAACAAGCCGCCGCGCGGCTGGAACAACTGAAGCAGGCCGGCGTCGACGTCGGCCAGCCGACCGCCGCCGCGCCGGCGACGGCACCGGCCGCCCCGGCGACCCCCGTGGCGGCGCCGCCGGCCGTGATCGCCGCGTCGCCAGTTGCCGCGTCCGCTGCCGCACCCGTTGCAGCGCCGGCGGTGATCCGCGCCCCCGGCGACGTCACCTCCAAGCGCGTCGACCTGGACCTGGAGGCGCTCACGGCGCAGGGATTCCTGACGCCCAATGCGCCGCGCACCGTGATGGCGGACCAGTACCGCAACATCAAGCGGCCGTTGATCCGCAACGCGACGAACAAGGGCGCCTCGTCGCTGAATCACGCCAACCTGATCATGGTGACCAGCGCGCTCCCCGGCGAAGGCAAGAGCTTCACCTCGCTGAACCTGGCCATGTCGATCGCGGCCGAGTTCGACAGCACCGTGATGCTGGTCGACGCCGACGTCGCCCGCCCGTCGATGCTGCGCATGCTGGGCCTGCCGCCCGGTCCCGGCCTGCTCGACGTGCTGGAGAAGGAAGCGGACATGGCCAGCGTCCTGCTCAAGACCAACGTCGACAAGCTGACGCTGCTGCCCAGCGGCCGTCCGCATGCGCGCGCCACCGAGCTGCTGGCCAGCGACGCGATGACCGCGCTGCTGGACGACATGGCCAAGCGCTATCCGGACCGGATCATCATCTTCGACAGCCCGCCGCTGCTGCTGACCACCGAATCGCGGGTGCTGGCCACGCACATGGGCCAGATCGTGATCGTCGTGCAGGCGGAGCGCACGCCGCAAAGCGCGGTGCAGCAGGCCGTCGCCGCGATCGAGCACTGCCCGCTGAAGATGCTGCTGCTCAACCAGGCCAGCAACAAGCGCAGCAGCGGTTACGGCTACGGTTACGGGTACGGCTACGGCTACGGTTATGGCTACGGTCATGCCGACGGACAGGGGCACGCGCCGGACGGTGCGTCGGGCCCGGCCGGCCACTCGGACAAGGCCTGACACGATGACGCGGGCCAACGACCTCCGCCGCCGGCCGTCGCCGCCACACGGCTCTACGGCCCCTGCGTCGCCGGCGACTCCGGCAGCGCTGGCCTCCCGGGTCTCCCCGCTGCGCGGCGCCTGCCTCGCCGCGCTGGGCCTGGCCGCCGCCATCGCCCACGCCCCCTCCGCGGCGCAGGAGTCGGGCGGCGCCGCCGGTTCGCGTTCTGGCTTCAGCGTCACGCCGCGCGTCAGCGTCTCCGAGACCTGGAGCGACAACCTCGACCTGAGCTCCGGCAGCGCGCGCGACCGCGGTTTCATCACGGCGGTCTCGCCCGGCGTGACGATCTCCAGCGGCCGCGGCGCGATCCGCGGCACCTTCGACTACACGCTCGACGGCATCCTCTACACGAAGAGCGACCGCGACGCGCGTCTGCAGAACCAGCTGAGCACCCGCATCACCGCGGAGCTCGTGCCCTCGGCGCTGTTCGTCGACGTGGCCGGAGACATCAGCCAGCAATCGATCTCGGCCTTCGGCCAGCAGTCGCCCGACAACAAGCTCGACAGCAGCAACCGCACGGAGACCCGCATGCTGCAGGTCTCGCCGTACTGGCGCGGCCGGCTGGGCAGCTTCGCCGGCTTCGAGCTGCGCGCGATGGGGCAGATGCGCGACTCCAGCGACGGCGGCACCGGCGCCGCCGGCGGCAGCGGGGACAGCAAGCAGGGCACGCTGTCGCTCAACCTCTTCGGACCCGTGGGTCGCGAGCTCAACTGGGGCCTCAACGCGTCCACGACGCGCATGCACTTCGAGCAGACCAGCGTCGACTACCGGACCACCAGCGTGCTGGGCTCGCTGAACTGGACGCCGGACATCGACTGGACCGTCGGCCTGACCGGCGGCCGCGAACGCAGCGATTTCTTCGGTCCCGAAACCACCTCCGTCTACGGCGCGAACCTGCGCTGGTCGCCGGGGCCGCGCACCAAGTTCGCCGCGGAGTGGCAGCACCACAGCTACGGCGACAGCCACAACATCACCTTCGACCACCGCATGGCGCAGTTCTCGCTGCGCGCCAACAGCAGCCAGAACGTCAGCACCGGCGAGACGCCGACCCAGGCGACCAACTACCAGCTGCTGGACCTGCAGTTCAGCAGCCTGGAGCCCGATCCGGTCAAGCGCGACGCGTTCGTGCGCGCGACGCTGGCCTCGCTGGGCCTGAATCCGAACTCGTTCAGCGGCGCCGGTTTCCTGAGCAACACCGCGTCGCTGCAACGCCGCAGCGAGGTGTCCATGATCTGGACCGGACCGCGTCTGACGATCACGCTCAGCGGCAACGACAACAAGAATCGCCGCCTCATCAACTCGTCGCTGGGCGTGGGCAGCGGCGACCTGGCGCTGACGGACCGGGTGCGCCAGCGCGGCGCGACGGTGTCCATGGGCTACAAGCTGACGCCGCTGGCCAACGCCAACGTCAGCTACACGCGGCAGAACTCCCGCGGCGACGGCGGCGGCGTCGGCAGCAACGACATGCGCACGCTGGCCGCCAACGCCACCTACCGGCTGGGTCCCCGCACCGACGCGTCCTTCGGCCTGCGCCAGACGAAGTTCGACGACACCGGCCTGTTCGCCACCAGCTATCAGGAACACGCGATCTACGCATCGCTGACCCAGCGCTTTTAAGCAGTCACCGCCATGTACGAGGCCTTCTACGGGCTGGCCAGCAAGCCGTTCCAGCTCAGTCCCGATCCCAGCTTCTACTTCGGCAGCAAGCAGCATCGCCGCGCCAAGGCCTACCTCGACTACGGGGTGCTGCGCAGCGACGGCTTCATCGTCATCACCGGCGAGATCGGCGCCGGCAAGACGACGCTGGTGCGCGGGCTGCTGGACAGCCTGAACCGCAGCAACGTCGTCATCGGCAACATCGTCACGACGCAGCTGGACGCCGAGGACACGCTCCGCCTGGTCGGCGCGGCCTTCGGCGTGCGCGTCAAGGACCTGCCCAAGAGCGAAGTGCTGATGGCGCTGGAGGCCTTCTTCGTCAGCGAGGCCAGCCGCGGCAAGCGCTGCCTGCTGATCGTCGACGAGGCGCAGAACCTGAGCGCCCGCGCGGTCGAGGAACTGCGCATGCTGTCCAACTTCCAGTTCGGCAACCAGTCGCTGGTGCAGACCTTCCTGGTCGGGCAGCCGGAGTTCCGCGCGATCCTGCAGCGGCCCGAGATGGAGCAGTTCCGCCAGCGCATCGCGGCGAGCTGCCACATCGGACCGCTGGACGAGGAGGACACGCAGCGCTACATCGAGCACCGGCTCAAGTGCGCCGGCGCCACCGACAAGCCGGGCTTCGACGCCGACGCGTTCACCGCGCTGCATCGCGCCAGCCACGGCATCCCGCGCCGCATCAACACCCTGTGCGACCGTCTGCTGCTGCTGGGCTTCATGCACGAGAACCCGCACCTGACCGCCGCCGACGTGGAGGAGGTCGTGCAGGACCTGTCCAACGAATCGGCGTCCGCGCCGGCGCCGGCGGTGCACGGGTCCGAGATCAACGGCCACGCGTCCGAAGGCGATCTGGCGGTCGACCTGGACCTGACGCGGTTGCGATCGCGCATGGCGGGCGGCGGCTTGAACGGGGAACTGGGCGCGCTGGCCGACGGCCTCGCGGGCCTGAACCTGGGCGACCAGGATGCACGCCTGCAGCGCATCGAGGACAGCCTGACGCGCCTGGAACGGATCAACCAGCAGACGCTGGCGCTGCTGCAGAAACTCGTGGGAGCGATGCGATGAACAAGATCCGCAACGCGATGAGCATCGACGTGGAGGACTACTTCCAGGTCTCCGCCTTCGCGCCCTACATCGCCCGCGGCGAGTGGGACGCGCGCGAGTGCCGCGTCGAGCGCAACATCGCGCGCATCCTGGACCTGCTCGACGCGAAGCAGGTCAAGGCCACCTTCTTCACGCTGGGCTGGATCGCGCAGCGTTATCCGCAGATCGTGCGCGAGATCGTCGCGCGCGGTCACGAGCTGGCGAGCCACGGCTTCGGCCACGAACGCGCCAGCGACCTGGACCGCGCCGCGTTCCTCAAGGACGTGGGCGACGCCAAGGCGCTGCTCGAGGACCTGGGCGGCGTCGAGGTCAAGGGCTATCGCGCGCCGAGCTTCTCGATCGGCAAGGACAACCTCTGGGCCTTCGACGTGCTGCAGGAATGCGGCTACCGCTACAGCTCCAGCGTCTATCCCATCGAGCACGACCACTACGGCATGCCCGATTCGCCGCGCTTCGCCTACGAGGTCCGTCCGGGCCTGATCGAGGTGCCGGTGACCACGCTGCGCTGGCGCGGCAAGAACTATCCGAGCAGCGGCGGCGGCTGGTTCCGGCTGCTGCCCTACGGCGTGTCGCGCTGGATGATCGAGCGCTTCAACCGCATCGAGGGCCGCAGCGCGGTCTTCTACTTCCACCCGTGGGAGATCGATCCGGAACAGCCCCGCATCCCCGGCATCGACGCGAAGACGCGCTTCCGCCACTACGTCAACATCGGCCGCACCGAGTCGCGCATCGAGCAGCTGCTCGGCGATTTCGCCTGGGGACGGATGGACGAGATCTTCCTCGCGCCGACCGGCGCCGAGCGGTTGGCGGCATGACCCCGGCGCCCACGAGTCCGGTCCAGGTCAAGCGGCTGGCGCTGAAGGACGCGGACGGCGCGAAGCGCTGGGATGCGTTCGTGCACGGCTGCCCATCGGCCACCTTCTTCCACCTGGCCGCGTGGCAACGCATCATCCGCCAGCAGTTCGGCCACGCGGGCTACTTCCTCTACGCCGAGCGCGACGGCGCCATCGAGGGCGTGCTGCCGCTGGCCGAGAACAAGAGCCGGCTCTTCGGCCACGCGCTGGTGGGCCTGCCGTTCGCGGTCTACGGCGGCGTCGCCGCGGTCAGCGACGACGCGGCCCGCGCGCTCGAGGACGAGGCGCAGGCGATCGCGCGCCAGCTCGGGGTCGAGCATCTGGAGCTGCGCAACGTCGAGCGCCGACACCTCGACTGGCCGCACCAGGACCTCTACGTGACCTTCCGCAAGGAGATCCTGGAGGACGAGGAGGCCAACATGCTCGCCATCCCGCGCAAGCAGCGCGCGATGGTCCGCAAGGGCATCAAGAACGAGCTGAAGGCGGAGATCGACCGCGACGTGTCGCGCTTCTTCGCGCTCTACGCGGACAACGTCCACCGCCACGGCACGCCCGCGATGCCCAGGCGCTACTTCCAGGCGCTGCTGGACGAGTTCGGCGACGCCGCCGAGGTGCTCATCGTCAGCAGCCCGCAGGGCGAGCCGCTGTCGGGCGTGCTGAGCTTCTACTTCCGCGACGAGGTGCTGCCGTACTACGCCGGCGACGCGGTCGCCGCGCGCGACCTGGCCGCCAACGACTTCAAGTACTGGGAGCTGATGCGCCGCGCCTGCGGCCGCGGGCTCAAGGTCTTCGACTACGGCCGCAGCAAGCAGGGCACGGGCAGCTACTCGTTCAAGAAGAACTGGGGCTTCGAACCGACCCCGCTGAACTACGAATACTGCCTCTACAAGCGCGAGGCCGTGCCGCAGAACAACCCCAGCAACGCCAAGTACCAGCTGATGATCAAGGCCTGGCGCAGGCTGCCGATCGCCGTCGCGAACTGGCTCGGCCCGCACATCGTGCGCAGCCTGGGCTGAGGACGACGCCATGGCCAACATCCTCTACCTGGTCCACCGGCTGCCGTACCCGCCCAACAAGGGCGACAAGCTGCGCTCGTACCACCTGCTCAAGCACCTGACGGCCCATCACAAGGTCTGGCTGGGCACCTTCGTCGACGACGCCGAGGACTGGGCGCATGTGCCCGCGCTGCAGGCGCAGTGCGAGGCGCTCTATGCCGTCGACCTGAACCCGCTGCTGGCGCGCGTGGCCAGCCTGCGCGGCCTGG
The DNA here is from genome assembly GCA_004210455.1 of Rubrivivax sp. Taxonomy (GTDB): domain Bacteria; phylum Pseudomonadota; class Gammaproteobacteria; order Burkholderiales; family Burkholderiaceae_C; genus Roseateles. The sequence goes on from SEFA01000028.1 coordinate 44,754, forward strand.
CGACCGGCGAGGCGCTGAGCCTGCCGTACTACCGGCACCGCGCGATGCGCGACTGGATCGCGACGATCGCGAAGACGCAGCGCTTCGACGCGATCGTGGTGTTCTCGTCGACGATGGCGCAGTACGCCGAACAGCTGCGCGAGATCGCCGGTCCGGTGCCCATGCTGGTCGACTTCGTCGACGTGGATTCGGCCAAGTGGACCGACTACGCCAAGGCCAACCGCTGGCCGATGTCCTGGCTGTACCGCCGCGAAGGCCGCGAGCTGCTGGCCTACGAGCGCCGCGTCGCCGAACAGGCGCGCTGCTCGTTCTTCGTCACCGAGGGCGAGAAGGCGCTGTTCCAGCGCCTGTCGTCCACCGGCGCGCCGGTCGAGGCGCTGGGCAACGGCGTCGACAGCGGCTACTTCGCCCCGTTGCCGCAGCAGGCGAATCCGTTCGCCGAAGACGAGCTGCCGCTGGTGTTCACCGGCGCGATGGACTACTGGCCCAACGTCGACGCGGTGCAGTGGTTCGCCGCCGAGGTGCTGCCGCAGCTGCGCCAGCGCTGGCCGACGCTGCGCTTCACCATCGTCGGGCGGGCGCCGACGCCCGCGGTGCTGGCGCTGGCGGGCGATGCGGTGCGCGTCACCGGCACGGTGCCGGACGTGCGGCCCTACCTGCAGCATGCGGCGGCGGTCGTCGCGCCGCTGCGGCTGGCGCGCGGCGTGCAGAACAAGATCCTGGAGGCGATGGCCGTGGGCCGTCCGGTCGTGGCGGCGCGCAGCTGCGTCGAGGCGCTGGGCGCCGACGGCGTGCTCGCCGGCCAGGACCTGCTGTCGGCCGACAGCGCCGCCGACTACCTCGAACTGGTCCACGCGCTGCTGAGCGCGCCGACCCGCGCGCAGGCGATCGGCCAGCAGGCGCGCGAACGCGTGCTGCGGCAGTTCAGCTGGCAGGCCCACCTCGCGAAGCTCGACGGGTATCTGCCGCAGGGGACCGCGCCCGGGCAGATTCAAGGACAGGCGGCATGAGCGCCACGACGCCGTCCGCGCTCCAGCAGCGCGGCATGCCCGATTCCTGGCGCCGCCCGTTGGTGGTGCTGGTCCTGCTCGTCATCGCCTTGCTGCTGCTGTATCGGCACACGGCGCTGGGCATGGTCACGATCTGGTGGCGCTCCGGCACCTTCACCCATGCCTTCCTGGTGCCGCCGATCGCCCTGTGGCTCGCCTGGCGGCGCCGCGCGATGGTCGCGCCGCTGACGCCCCGGCCGGTGCCGTGGCTGGCGCTGCCGCTGGTGGCGCTGGGCGCGGTCTGGCTGTTCGCCGACTTCGCCGCGATCAACGCGGTCACGCAGTTCACGCTGGTCGCGATGCTCGTGCTGCTGGTGCCGGCGGTGCTGGGCTGGCGCGTCGCGCGCGAGATGGCGTTCCCGCTCGGTTTCCTGTTCTTCTGCGTGCCGGTCGGCGAGTTCCTGCTGCCGCAACTGATGGACTGGACCGCGAAGTTCACCGTCGTCGCGCTGCGTCTGAGCGGCCTGCCGGTCTACCAGGAAGGACTGCAGTTCATCATCCCGAGCGGCCAGTGGTCGGTGGTCGAGGCCTGCTCCGGCGTGCGCTACCTGATCGCCTCGGGAATGGTCGGCACGCTCTACGCCTACCTCAGCTACCACTCGACGCGCCGCCGGCTGGGCTTCATCGCCTTCGCGCTGGCGCTGCCGCTCGTGGCCAACTGGGCGCGCGCCTACCTGATCGTGATGATCGGCCACCTGTCGGGCAACACGCTGGCCGTCGGCGTCGACCACCTGATCTACGGCTGGGTGTTCTTCGGCATCGTGATGCTGGCCATGTTCCTCATCGGCGCGCGCTGGGCCCAGCCGGACCTGCCGCTGGTGCCGCCGCCGCGCGATGTCGCCGCGCCCGCGACCGGCGCCGCCTGGACCGCCGCGGCGGCCGTGCTGCTCGCCATCGCGCTGCCGATCGCCGCCGGCGGCTGGCTGCGCCAAGGGCACTCGGCCCCGATCGCCGCGCTGCCCGCCGTGCCGGCGGAGCCGGGCTGGCAGGACCAGGTCGTGCCGTCGGACGCCTGGGAGCCGGACTTCGAAGGCGCCAATGCCAGACTGCACCAGGAATTCACCGGCCCGGCGCAGGTCGGCGCCGCGACCGCGCGCGTGGGCCTGCACCTGCAGTACTTCCGCGACCAGGACTACGAACGCAAGCTGGTGAGTTCCAGCAACGCCGCCGTGTCGGCGGAGGACAAGCGCTGGGCCGTCACCGGTCGCGGCCAGACGGACTTCGCGCCGCTCACCGGCGCCTCGGCGGCCCCGGTGCCGATGCTGACCACGCAGGTGCGCGCCTCGTCGCTGGACGCGGTGAACGCGCCGCGGATGCTGGTGTGGCACGTGTACTGGATCAACGGCCGTCCGATGACCAGCGCCTGGCAGGCGCGCGTGCGCGGCGCGCTGGAGCGCCTCCAGGGCCGCGGCGACGACGCGGCGCTGGTGCTGGTCTACACCGAGGCCGACGACCAGGCCGCGCAACGCCTGACCCTGTTCCTGCGCCAGCATTGGGGCACGATCGACGCGCAGCTCCGTCGCGTGCGTGACGGCGGCGCCGTCGCGACGCCGCCGGGGCCTTCGACGCCGGGCGTGCAAAGCATGCGGAGCGTGCAGGGCGTTCCGGGAGCGTCGACATGAGCGCCGGTCTGAGTGTCGGGCGCGCGCTCGCGTCGGCCGACGATCGGCCGCTGGTGCTGCACGTGATGTACCGCTTCGACACCGGCGGTCTCGAGAACGGCGTGGTGAATCTGATCAACCACATGCCGGCGGACCGCTACCGGCATGCGATCGTGGCGCTGACCGAGGTCACCGACTTCCGCAAGCGGCTGCAGCGCGACGACGTCGAGTGCTTCGCGCTGAACAAGCCGCCGGGGCAGGGCTTCTGGCTCTATCCCCAGCTCTACAGGCTGTTCCGCACGCTCAAGCCCGCGATCGTGCACAGCCGCAACCTGGCGGCGCTGGAAGTGCAGCTGCCGGCCTGGGCCGCGCGCGTGCCGGTGCGCATCCACGGCGAGCACGGACGCGACGTCGGCGACCTGGACGGCCGCAACCGCGCCTACCAGCGCGTGCGCCGCTTCTACAAGCCCTTCGTCTCGCATTACATCGCGCTGTCGCGTGATCTCGGCGACTACCTGACCGGACCGGTCGGCGTGCCGCCCGCGCGCGTGAGCCAGTTCGTCAACGGCGTCGACACGACGCGCTTCCAGCGCCAGCAGGCCGAGCCCATCCCCGGCTGTCCCTTCGATCCCGCCTCGCACTGGCTGATCGGCACGGTCGGCCGCATGGCGCCGGTGAAGGACCAGCTGATGCTGACGCGCGCCTTCATCGCGCTGATCGGCCAGTCGGCGGACCTGCCGGACCTCCGGGCACGCGCGCGCCTGGTGCTGGTCGGTGACGGTCCGCTGCGCGCGCAATGCCAGGCGCTGCTCGACGAAGCCGGCCTGGGCGATCTCGCCTGGCTGCCGGGCGAGCGCACCGACGTGCCAGCCGTGATGCGCGGGCTGCACGTCTTCGCGCTGCCGTCGCTGGCCGAGGGCATCTCCAACACCATCCTCGAGGCGATGGCCAGCGGGCTGCCGGTGGTCGCGACCGAGGTGGGCGGCAACGCGGACCTGGTCACGCCCGAGGTCAGCGGCCTGCTGGTGCCGGCCGCAGATCCCGAGGCGATGGCCGCCGCGCTGCTGCGCCTGGCCCGCGATCCGGCGCGCGCCGCCGCGATGGGCGAAGCCGGCCGGGCGCGGGTCGAGGAGGATTTCAGCATGCGGGCCATGGTCGGGCGCTACCAGGGTCTGTATGACACGCTGCGCGGCCACAATGCCGGCAGCCACAAGAACTGACACGGACGGACGCGGGGTAGGACCATGTGCGGAATCAGCGGACTTTTCGATACCCGGGGGCGGCGCGACTTCGACGGCGCGCTGATGCATCGCATCAACGATTCGCTGCACCACCGCGGCCCCGACGAAGGCTCCATCCACCTGCAGCCGGGGCTGGCCTTCGGCCACCGCCGGCTGTCCATCATCGACATCGCGACCGGGCAGCAGCCGCTGTTCAACGCGGACCACTCGGTGGGCATCGTCTTCAACGGCGAGATCTACAACTACCGCGAGCTGACCGCTGAACTGGTCGCGCTGGGTTACCAGTTCCAGACCAAGAGCGATACCGAGGCCATCGTGCATGCCTGGTCGGCCTGGGGCGAGGACTGCGTGCAGAAGCTGCGCGGCATGTTCGCGTTCGTGATCTGGGACAAGGCGCGCGACCAGCTCTTCATGGCGCGCGACCGGCTCGGCGTGAAGCCCATGTTCTACGGCCTGCTGGACGACGGCACGCTGGTCTTCGGCTCGGAGCTGAAGGCGCTGCTCGCGCATCCGGGCATGAAGCGCGACATCGTCCCGCAGGCGGTGGAGCAGTACTTCGCCCTGGGCTACGTCGCCGAGCCGCACACCATCTTCCGCCAGGCGCTGAAGCTGCCGCCGGCGCACACGCTCGTCATCAAGCGCGGCGAACCGCTGGGCCAGCCCCGCCGCTACTGGGACGTGAGCTTCACGACCGACAACAGGATCGACGAGGTCCAGGCGCAGGAGGAACTGACGCGCCGCCTGCGCGAGGCCGTCAAGCTGCGGCTGATCTCCGAGGTGCCGCTGGGCGCCTTCCTGTCGGGCGGCGTGGACTCCAGCGCGGTCGTCGCGATGATGGCCGGCGAAACCAACGGGCCGGTGAAGACCTGCTCGATCGGTTTCGACGACCCGCAGTACAACGAATCCGAATTCGCGCAGATGGTGGCGGACCGCTACCGCACCGAGCATCACGTCGAGACGGTCCAGAGCGATGACTTCGACCTGATCGATACGCTGGCGCGGCTCTACGACGAGCCTTACGCCGACAGCTCCGCGATCCCGACCTACCGCGTCTGCCAGCTCGCGCGCAAGCACGTGACGGTGGCGCTGTCGGGCGACGGCGGCGACGAGAGCTTCGGCGGCTACCGCCGCTACAAGCTGCACATGATGGAGGAGCGCATGCGCGCCAGCCTGCCGCTGGGGCTGCGCAAGCCGCTGTTCGGCACGCTGGGCCGGCTCTATCCGAAGGCGGACTGGGCGCCCCGCGTGTTCCGCGCGAAGACCACCTTCCAGGCGCTGGCCCGCAACTCGGTCGAGGCCTACTTCCACACGATGTCCGTGATCCGCGACAACGAGCGCATGCCGCTGTACAGCGCGCGCTTCAAGTCCGAGCTCGGCGGCTACAACGCGCGTGACCTGTTCCTGCGGCATGCGGAGCGCGCCAACACCGACGATCCGTTGGCGCTGATCCAGTACATCGACACGCACACCTACCTGGTCGGCGACATCAACACCAAGGTCGACCGCGCGTCGATGGCGCATTCGCTGGAAGTCCGCGAGCCGCTGATGGACCACCCGCTGGTCGAGTGGCTGGCCACGCTGCCGTCCCACCTGAAGCTGCGCGGCGGCGAGGGCAAGTACCTGTTCAAGAAGACGCTGGAACCGCATCTCCCGAACGACGTGCTCTACCGGCCGAAGATGGGCTTCGCCGTGCCGCTGTCGCGGTGGTTCCGCGGCCCGCTGCGCCAGCGCGTGCGCCACTCGCTGCTGGGCGGTCCGCTGGCGGATTCGGGCATGTTCGACCTCAAGACCGTCGGCCAGATGGTCGAGCAGCATGAGAACGGCAGCCGCGACCACAGCACGCCGCTGTGGACGCTGCTGATGTACGACGCCTTCCTGCGCAACGTCATGGGCGCGACCTCGATGCGCGAGGCCGCCTGAATCCTGTGAGTCCTGTGAGTCCTGTAAGCCCCGTCAGTCCCGTTCCCTCGATGTCTTTCCGCTCCGCATGAAGATCCTGTACCACCATCGCACCGCGTCCAAGGACGGCCAGGCGGTCCACATCGAGGAGATGATCGGCTCGCTGCGCGCGCTCGGCCATGAGGTGCGCGTGGTCGCGCCCGGCGGCGAATCGGCGCCGGAGGACAAGGCGAAGATGGGGGACGACACCGGCTGGGTGCATCGCCTGCGGGCCAAGCTGCCCAAGTTCGTCTACGAGCTGCTGGAGCTGGCGTACTCGCTGGTCGCCTACCGCCGCCTGGCGGCGGCGGCAAAGGACTTCCAGCCCGACTTGATCTACGAGCGCTACAACCTCTTCCTGCTCAGCGGGCTGATGCTCAAGCGGCGCCTGGGCTTGCCGCTGCTGCTGGAGGTGAACGCGCCGCTGGTCGACGAACGTGCGAAGTTCGGCGGCCTGGCGCTGCCGCGCGTCGCCCGCTGGGCCGAAGGCGTCGTCTGGCGCGGCGCCGACGCGGTGCTGCCGGTGACGAAGGTGCTCGGCGCCATGGTGGGCGAGCGCGGCGTGCCGCAGGATCGCCTCGTCGTGATCCCCAACGGCATCAACGAGGAGCACTTCGACGCGGCACCGTCGCCCGACGAGGCCAAGCGGACGCTGGGCTGGGACGGCGCGCTGGTGCTGGGCTTCACGGGCTTCGTGCGCGACTGGCACGGCATGGACCGCGTGATCCGCTGGATGGCGTCCGATGCGGCGCCCGCGAACGCACGGCTGCTGCTGGTCGGCGACGGCCCGGCGCGGGCCGACCTCGAAGCGCTGGCCGGCGAGCTGAAGCTCGGCGAGCGCGTGCGCTTCACCGGCGTGGTCTCGCGCGACGCGGTGCCGGCCTACGTGTCGGCCTTCGACATCGCACTGCAGCCGGCGGTGGTCGCCTACGCGTCGCCGCTGAAGCTCTTCGAGTACCTGGCGCTGGGCAAGGCCATCGTCGCACCCAACCAGCCCAACATCGAGGAAGTGCTGGACGACGACCTCAACGCCTTGCTCTTCGATCCGGCCCAGCCCGGCGCGCTGGAAGCGCTGCTGGCGCGGCTCGCGTCGGACGAGGCGCTGCGCCGCCGTCTGGGCGAAGGCGCGCGCGCGACGATCGGGCGTCTGCACCTGACCTGGCATGGCAACGCCGAGCGCGTCGTGGCGCTGGGCCAGTCGCTGAAGGCCGGGCAGGGCGTGCCGCAGGGCCGCGGCGGCAAGCCGGCCGCCGAGGACGCGCGCTCCCGGTCAGGGGCCTGAGCATGCTGAAGCTGCTGACCTTCTCGACGCTGTATCCGAGCGCGGTGATGCCCAGCCACGGCATCTTCGTGGAGACGCGGCTGCGTCACCTGATCGCGTCGGGGCAGGCCGGATCGCGCGTCATCGCGCCGGTGCCGTGGTTCCCGTTCAAGGGCGAGCGCTTCGGCGAATACGGCAGGTTCGCCGCGACGCCGGCGCGCGAATCGCGCCACGGCCTGGACGTCACGCATCCGCGCTTCGTCCGCCTGCCCAAGGTCGGCATGAGCAGCGCGCCCTACACGCTGGCCTGGACCTTCCTGCGTGCGGCGCGGCAGCTGCAGGCGAGCGGCTACGACTTCGACCTGATCGACGCGCACTACTTCTATCCGGACGGCGTCGCCGCGGTGATGGTCGCGCGGGCGCTGAACAAGCCGGTGGTGATCACCGCGCGCGGCACCGACATCAACCTCATTCCCCAGCACGCCTTCCCGCGCAAGCTGATCCTGCGCGCGGCCGACCAGGCCGACGCCATGATCACCGTCTGCGAGGCGCTCAAGGACGAACTGGTCGCGCTCGGCGCCGATCCCGCCAAGGTGACCGCGCTGCGCAACGGCGTGGACCTGACGCTCTTCCATCCCGCCGGACGGGACGAGGCGCGCGCCGCGCTGGGGCTCGCCACCGGCCGCTTCACGCTGGCCTCGGTCGGTCACCTGATCGGGCGCAAGGGCCACGAGCTCGTCATCGGCGCGCTGGCCGAGCTGCCGGACGTCGATCTGCTCATCGCCGGCGCCGGCCCGGAGGAGGGCGCGCTGCGCCGTCTGGCCGAGTCGCTGGGCGTGAACTCGCGCGTGCGTTTCCTCGGCGCGCTGCCGCAGGCGCGACTGCGCGAGGTCTACACCGGCGTCGACGCGCTGGTGCTGGCGTCCAGCCGCGAAGGCTGGGCCAACGTGCTGCTGGAGGCGATGGCTTGCGGCACGCCGGTGGCGGCGTCCAACGTGTGGGGCACGCCCGAGGTCGTGGCCAGCCCGGAGGCCGGCGAGCTGATGCCCGAGCGCACCGCCGCCGGCGTGGCCGAGGCGGTGCGCTGCCTGCGCGCCGCGCCCCGCGACCGCGCCGCGACCCGGCGCTACGCCGAGCGTTTCAGCTGGGACGCGACCACGCAAGGCCAGCTCGACCTGTTCCACCGCATCCTGGCCGCGCGGCGGTCGCCGGAGCTCCGTCATGCGTGACCTGCTCATCCTGGGCCTGTTCGTGGCCCTGATCTACAAGACCTTCAAGGACCCGGTCTGGGGCGTGCTCGGCTGGGTGTGGATGGGCGTGATGAACCCCCACCGCCTGGCCTACGGCTTCGCGCACGACGCGCCGTGGTCGATGGTCATCGCGCTGGCGCTGTTCGCGAGCCTGATCCTCAACCGCGACAAGCTGGTGAAATTTCCCGTCAACGCGGTGACCGTGCTGCTCTCGATCTGGATCCTCTGGATCGGCGTGTCGCCGATGCTGTTCTCGTTCTACCCGGACAAGGAGATGCACTTCTGGTCGCGCGCGTTCAAGGTGCTGCTCATGGTGCTGGTGTCGCTGCTGGTGGTGAAGCGGCGGCGCGACCTGGACTGGCTGGTGCTGGTGCTGGTGATCTCCATCGGCTACTACGGCGTCAAGGGCGGCGTGTTCACCGTGCTGTCCGGCGGGTCCGCGCGGGTGTGGGGGCCGGAGGGCTCCTTCATCGAGGACAACAACTCGCTGGCGTTGGCCACCATCATGACGGTGCCGCTGATCCGCTACCTGCAGCTGCAGGCGGTCAAGCCCTGGCAGCGCCATCTGGCGACCGCGGCCATGCTGCTGTGCATGGCCTCGGCGGTGGGCTCGCAGTCGCGCGGGGCCTTCCTGGCGATCGTGACCATGTCCTTCTTCATGTGGATGAAGAGCCGCAACAAGCTGCCGCTGGCGCTGGTCGTGCTGGTGGCGCTGCCGCTGATCTTCGTGTTCATGCCCGACAGCTGGACCGACCGGATGGAGACCATCAAGACCTACGACCAGGATTCGTCGGCGATGGGCCGCATCAACGCGTGGCAGATGGCGTGGCGGATGGCGGTGGACCTGTTCCCGTTCGGCGGCGGTTTCACGGTCGCGGGACCGGCGGTGTTCGCCAAGTACGCGCCCGATCCGACCATCCCGCTGACGGCGCACAGCATCTACTTCCAGGCGCTGGGCGAGCACGGCTTCTTCGGCCTGGCGGTGTTCGTCGGCATCTTCGCAACGACCTGGCGGCTGGCGAGCGCGACCATGCGCGCCGCCAAGGACCATCCGGACCTGCAATGGGCGCGCGACCTGTCGGCGATGTGCCAGGTCGGCCTGATCGGGTACGCGACCGGCGGGGCCTTCCTGAGCCTGGTCTACTTCGACCTGCCGTACTACCTCGTGATGATCGTGGTGGTCGTGAACCGCATCGTCGCCGCCGAAGTGTCCAGCCGCAAGAGCGCCGCGATCGCGGCCGGGAAGGCGCCGCGCGACGTGCATTCGCCGTACTGGGGAGGCACCTGATGCTGGCGTCGCTGAGCCTGCTGGGCTGGCCGCGGGGGGCGTCCCCGCTGAGCATCCTGATCTACCACCGCGTGCTGCCCGCGCCCGACGCGATGCGGCCGGGCGAGATCGCGGCCGAACGCTTCGAGGCGCAGGTCGCGTTCCTGTCGGCACACTTCACGCTGATGACGGTGAGCGACGCCGCGCTCGCGCTGCGCGAGGGCCGGCTGCCGAAGCGGGCCGCGTGCATCACCTTCGACGACGGCTACGCGGACAACTGGACGGTGGCGCATCCGATCCTGGCGCGTCACGGCGCGCGGGCGACGATCTACATCGCGACCGGTTACCTGAACGGCGGCCGCATGTTCAGCGACACGGTGATCGAATTCGTGCGGCGGGTGCCGGGGCCGTTGCTGGACCTGTCGTCGGTCGGCATGGGCCTGCACCCCGTGGCGACGGATGATGAACGGCTGAAGGCGGTCTCGGCGCTGCAGGTGCAGCTGAAGTACCTGGCCCCGGACGAACGCGTGGCGCAGGTGCGCCGGATGCTGTCGGCGGTGCCGGTCGCCGCGATGCCCGATGACCTCATGCTGACCGATGCGCAGCTGAGGCAGCTGGCCGATGCGGGCCACGAGATCGGCGGCCACACGGTGGACCACACGGTGCTGACGACCTTGCCGCCGGAAGGCGCGCGAGCGCAGGTTCAGGCGGGTCGCGATCACCTCGCGGCGCTGCTGGGCCGGCCGGTGCGCAGCTTCGCGTATCCGAACGGCCGGCCGGTGCGCGACTACGACGCGGGCCACGCGGCGATGCTGCGGGAACTCGGGTTCGAGGCGGCGGTCAGCACGTCTCCGGGCGTGGCGCTGCCGGGCGCCGATCCGTTCCAGCTGCCCCGCTACACGCCGTGGGGCGATTCCACCGCGATGTTTGCGGCGCGGATGATGCGCAACGCGCGCATGGGCGGCCCCGCGGCGGTCGTCTGACCGTCCGGCCGCCGTCTGGCGCGCCGCCTCTCGGACCGTCCGTCGTCAGATCCCGTTGCGCCAGACCAGTCGCGGCGCCAGCGCCTGCGGCACGGGATCCTGCTGATCGAGCAGTTCGCGCCAGCCGCGGCGGTTGAGCGCGTCGGCGCGCAGCAGCGCCTCCACCTCCTGAGGCGCGCGCGCCTGCCAGGCCAGCGCGAGCGCGCGGGCCGTCGCCGGCAGGCTCTCGATGGGCTGGTGCCGCGTGGCGAGGAAGAACTTCACCGCGGCGTTCTCGACGCGCCCGCGGCCCTGCCGCAGCACGCGCTTGATCTGGCCTTTCACGTCGTCGGGCCGCCACCACTGCTTCTTCGGCAGCAGCCAGGTGGCATCGTCGGCCACGGCGATGCGGCGGGGATCCCACGGCGAGGACTCCGGATGCAGGCCGAAGCTGAGGAAGGCGCCCATCAGCGAATCGGTGCGGTACAGCCCCACCGGCAGGCGCAGATTGCGCGCGCGCATGGCGGCGATCGTCGATCCTTTCAGGCAGCAGAAGTTGCCGTGGAAGCCGCCCTCCTGGCGCATGCGCTCGCGCAGGGCCGCGCTGCCGCGGCCGATCGACGGTTGCCCCGTGCCGCCGAGCACGTGCGCGCCACCGCCCTCGACCGCCTCGGCCAGACGCGCGATGGCCAGGGGCGGCAGCGTGACGTAGCCGTCGATGAAGCAGGCGAGCGATTCGCCCTGCCAGATCGCGTGCACGTACTGGTTCCAGGCGTTGGCCTTGTCGCCGTGCGGGATCTCCCAGAGCGACACCGGGAAGGGCGGCGGCTCTGCGGCCAGGCGGCGCCGGAGCTGTCCGGCCAACGCGCCGTTGCCGTTGACGAGAATCACCACCTGCATGTCGGACGGCAGGGCGCCGCGCAGCGCCGACACGTTGGCGTGCAGGACCGCGTCGGACTCGCGCGACGAGAAGATGACCAGCGACCCGCCGATGCTGCGGGGATCGGCAGCCACGCCGCCCAGGTCGCCCGGGTAGACGCTTGAGGCGCCGCCGTCGCCGTTCACGCTCACACCCGGTAGTTGGGTCGATGCCCGCGCAGCCACTGCTCCAGCATCATCAGGATCCAGACCATCTCGCCGTAATAGCCCGGGTGTTCCGGCAGGCGTTCCTTGAGCAGGCCCTGGATGAACTGCGGCCGGACGATGCCGCGCGTGGACAGGCTGCCCAGCGAGTCCTCGGCCAGCGCGCGCAGGTTGGCGTCGCGCGTGGCCCAGACGCCGAAGGGCAGGCCGAAGCCCTGTTTCTTCTTGACGATGATCTCGTCGGGCAGGAAGCCCTTCAGCGCCTCCTTGAAGAACCAGCGCAGCTGCAGCCCCTTGAGCTTGTAGTCCGCCGGCAGGCGCTCGGAGAAGGCCAGCAGCTCGTCGTCCAGCATGGGGAAACCGACCGAGGTGCCCGCCAGCCGCGTGGTGCCCACGACCTTGGGCAGGTCGGTGTCGGCCAGCGTGTAGCGCCAGTCGAAGGCCAGCATGCGGTCGACCAACTGCCCGGACTTGAGGCCGTTCCAGACCTGGCGCTGCTGCTTCTGCGGGCCCAGCGGGTCCACGCGGCGCAGGAAGTCCGTCTCCAGCACGTCGCCCATGCCCAGGCGCGTCAGCAGGTTGTAGCTCTGCAGCCGGTCGGGCATCGGGACGCGCGCCTGGTCGATGTAGCTGGCGCCCTTCTTCAGCAGCGGCAGCCTGCCGATCGGCGAGCCGAACACCGGCTGCAGCACCAGGTCGCGCAGCGGTTCCGGCACCTTGCCGTACCAGGAGAACACCGTCTGCTTCGCGTAACGCGTGTTGCCGCCGAAGAGTTCGTCCCCGCCGTCGCCCGCGAGCAGGTGCCGCACGCCGTTGTCGTGGGCGCGGCGGGCGCAGTAGTACGAGGGCAGCGCCGAGCTGTTGCCGAAAGGCTGGTCGTAATGCGTCGCGACTTTCGCGATGCCGTCGATCAGGTCCTTGGGCGTCACGTAGTACTCGTGATGCCGGCAGCCGAAATGCTTGGCGGCGGTGCGCGCGAAGGCCATCTCGTCGTAGCCCTCGGCTTCGAAACCGATGGAGTAGGTGTCCGCCGGACGTCCCGCGACGCGGCTCAGCATGCCCGCGACCGTCGAGCTGTCCGTGCCCCCGCTCAGGAAGCAGGCGGCGTCCGGCGCGTGCATCGCCCGCTGCACCGAGCGCTGGAGGATCTCCTTGAACTCGACCTTCAGGTCTTCCAGCTTCGGCGCCGGATCGGCGCGGAAGGTCGGCGTCCAGTAGGGCGTCACGCGCAGCTCGCCGCGCTCGAAGATCGCCACGTGCCCCGCCGGCAGCCGGAAGATGTTGCGGAACACCGTCCGCGGCGACGGGATCACGTGGAAGTAGAGGTAGTCGAACAGCGCCTGCGGATCGAGGTCGGCGTCGTCGCCGGCGAGGTCGTCCGCGCGGGTCGCGAACTGCAACTCGTGGCCGACGATGCGGTAGCACAGCGGCTCGATGCCGAAGCGGTCCGTCGCCAGCAGCGTGCGCCCGCCGGGCTGGCGCCAGGCCACGGAAAAACGGCCGCCGACCTGCGCCAGCGCGGGTGCGGGATCGCTCGCCGACAGCAGCGACTGCCAGGCGGCGTCGCGTTGCGCGGCGGGGGCGTCGGCGGGCAGGCCGCGCAGCACCGGTTGCCCGGTGGCGAGGAAGTCCGCGCGCGGTCGCGCGGCGGCGTTGAAATCGGTGGGTGAGGCGTCCATGAGGTGTGGCCTTCTGATCGTTGTCGGCGTTGGCGTCGGCGCGTCAGCGCAGACCCAGGGCGCGCAGGGCTCGTCCGATCGCGGCTTTCGGCGCGAGCATCCAGCGCGGCGTCAGCCGCGGCCAATGGGTCTGGCGGGCGCGCCAGAGCGTGTCGTACTGGCCGACGGCCCGCCAGCGCGAGGCCGCGTCATCGAGGCGCCGGGCGGGGAAGGGCGCGCGCGGCGACGCGATGACGTGGCGGTAAGCGTCGACGAAGTGCATCGCCATCCGGGCCGGTTGCCAGTGCGCCAGCATCCAGGCGCGGTTCTGGCGCCCCAGCGCGCGCGTCAGCGCCGGCTGCCGGCACAGGTCCATCAGGACCTCCAGCGCGTGTTCGACGCCGACGTTGACGACCGGGAAGTCGCTGCGTCCGGTCAGTTCCTGCAGCGCCGCCAGCGTGCGGCCGTCCAGGTAGGACAGGCACACCGACCCCTGCGCCAGGGCTTCCAGCGTGTTCAGGTGGTAGCTGCCGGTGACCAGATCGTCGATGAACAGGTGGCAGCGCGCCTTGCGCGCGAGGCATTCCGCATGCGGGACCCGTTCGATGAGGTCGACCTCCAGCGCGATGCCCTCGCGCGCGCAGCGGCGACGCAGCTGCCGCAGCAGCTTGACCGTCTCGCCGTAGCCCTTGGTGTCCCAGCGCGACGAGCCGCCGGAGTTGAAGCGCGTCGGCGCGTAACCGATGCGCAGCGGGCCGTCCTCCGGGGGCGACGGCAGGTCCAGCGCGACGACGTTGGGCACCAGCCGCGCGTCGGGGAACTGCCGCTCCGGGTACTGCGCGATCACCAGCTTGGGGATGGGGCAGTCAGCGACCGCTTGCGTCGGCTGGCGGTTGAAGCGGGCGACCAGGTCGGGCGTCGAATGGAAGTGCCGCACCATCGGCTTGCCCGTCTGCCAGAGCTCGGCGAACGAGACGGGCGCGAAGTCGTCGCTGTCCAGGTGCAGGTAGTTGTGCAGATGGACGACGTCGCAACGCGACAGCAGCGCCAGGACCTCGTCGCGGTCGCGCGGCCAGCGCAGGTCCAGCTCGAAGCTCATGCGGTCGTACTCGCCCGCCTGCGCGTCCAGCACCACCCAGCGCGCGTCCACGCCGGGCAACGCGCGCAGCGCGGCGCAGACCCTGCCGGGCGCGCCCACGAGCGGCGTGTGCGAGAAGTGCAGCGCGAGCATGGGCGGACTCATCCGGCGCGGACGATCTCGCGCCGCAACGCCTCCAGATACCCCATGCCGGTGACCTGATCGGGCTCGAGGTAATTGCCTTCGGCCCACTCGTTCCAGGACTTCACGATCAGCAGCCGCTTGTCCAGCGGCCGGTCGCGCAGCATGTCCACGGCGCGGCGGACCTGTCCCGCGAAGAGCTCGGGATCGCAGCCCTCGATCACGTTGCCGCGGGTGCCGTGGCGCGCGGTCGTGTCCCAGTTGGGGAACACGGTCGGGAACACGTCGGCGCCCGGCACGTGGTCGACGACCGGCTCGCGCATGACTTCCTCGTAACGATGGACCGTGGGCCAGCCGCGCCAGGCCTGCATCTTGTAGCGCAGCCAGCGGGCCGGGTCGCGGCGGGAGATCCAGGGACGCGTGTCCGGCAGCCGGTGCGCGACGGCACCGTCGAAGCCGGCCGTGCGTGGGTCCCAGGGCTGCTGGCGGTGGTTCACGCCGATGAAGTAGAAACCGCCCAGGCCGGCCTGGCGGGCCAGGTCTTGCCATTGCGCGATGAACTGCTCGCGCTCGGCGATCTGCATCGGCCGGTAGATGAAGAACACGGGCTTGCCGTCCACGCGCAGGTAGCGCGCGTCGCGGAAGGCGGGCAGCAGGTGCTCGAAGTGGGCGGCATGGTCCTCCGGGCCGGGATAGACCTGCTCCAGCAGCGTCTGGCGAGGTTGTCCGGCCCACACGCCGGTCCAGGACTCGTTGGCCCAGCACAGGCAGAACGGGAAGTCGGGATCGCCCGCCGCGAGCACCTCGTTGAAGGGCCGCTCCAGCATCTCGCGTCCGCCGAACCAGTAGTGGTAGTAGCAGAAGGCCTCGATGCCGTGCGCCCGGGCCATGTCGGCCTGCGCCGCGCGCGTCTCGGCCACGCGCAGGTCGTAGTAGCCGAGGTCGGCCGGCAGCTTGGGCTGCTGGTGCCCCGGGTACAGCGGCTTGGCCTTGGCGACGTTGCGCCATTCGGTGAATCCGCGGCCCCACCATGCGTCGTTTTCCGGCGTCGGGTGGTACTGGGGGAGGTAGAGGGCAATGACACGTGCCAGGCGGTCCATGCGGTCGATCTTCTAAGTCGTGGGCGCTGACCGGCAACGTACCGGCGCAGCGGATTCTAGGGGCCGACCCTCGTCCGCCAGGGCGCTTCGCCCCCCGACCTCGGGGCCCGATCCAGGGGGGGCGGACCCGGTGCCCGGCGGGCCGGATGGGCTGGATAGGCCGGACGGGCTCGAGGGACCGGCGTCCTCAGCGGCCCAGCCAGGGCTCGCCGGCCGCCTGATGTCGCGCGACGGAGCCCCGCATCGAGGCCAGGACCTCCTCGGTGCGCCGCAGGTCCTCGGCGATGCGCGGCGCCCGGGCGATGGCGGCCAGCCAGTAATCGCACATGGTGGCGTCGTCGTCGCATTCGTGCAGGACGCCGCGGTCGCGCAGCAGGCGGTAGACCGGATACGACGGGTAGGTCGTGTCCCAGCCGCCGCGGATGGTCAGCGGCTTGTTCAGCCCCAGCGGCTCCAGCACGTTGTGATCGACGCCCACGTGCGCGACGCTGGCCGCCGCGTAGAAGTCGCGCAGCTCCCCGACCGTGTCCAGCACCATGCAGGCCACGTCGGCCGCGAGCGGCGCGTCCTCCACCTGCGAGCGCCGCGTGACCCGCAGACCCGCTTCGGCCAGTTGCGCCAGCAGCTCGCCCATGCGCGCCTGGTTCTCGGGATGGCGCGGCGCCAGGATCAGCAGCGCGTCGGGATGCGTGCGGCGCAGGCGCTCGAAGGCGCCCAGCACCTGGCGCTGCTCGGCCAGTTCGGTGACGCAGCCGCCGACCACGATGGGCCGGGCCGACGCGAGCAGATGGCCCAGCAGCCGTGGACTGCGCGTGGCCTGCTCCACGCCCCAGTCGGCGCGGCGCATCGCGTCGAATTTCATGTTGCCCGTCACCTGCAGCCGTGCGCGCGGCGCGCCGCGCGATTCGAGCTGGCGCGCGGTCTCGTCATCCTGCACGCACAGCACGTCGAAGGCGTTCAGGAAATCGCGTTCCAGCAGGCGGCGCTCCAGCTGGTCGAGCCGCGCCGGCGGGTCGTAGTGGTACAGCCAGCCGTTGAGCATCAGCGTCGCGGCGTTGTGGCGGCGCGCCTCGCGCAGGAAGGCATAGGAGAAGCGGCAGGGCGCCTCGGACGGCAGGCAGGGGATCTCCGCCACGGCCAGCATCGCCGGCGGCAGCAGGCGGGCCAGGCGGCGCGCGTCGCTGCTGTGGCCGCGGCTGGTGCAGACCACCGCCTGCGGCAGCCGGGCGAGGTAGGCGTCGCGGTAGTGCGGATGCTCGGTGATCAGCACCGGCCGCAGGTCGGGCCGCTGCGCGATCAGCCATTCGATCATCGGCGCGACCGCGTTGAGCTCGCCGATCGTGGTCACGTAGAACCACAGCGCCGGGCCGGTCGCCTCGGCCGGCGTCACCGAGAACGCGCCCAGCGTGTTGTTGCCGCGCTGGTCGCTCAGCCACTCCAGCGCGCGGAACATCGCCCAGCGCAGCGGCTCGCCGAGGCGGGTCGAGGCCGGCGCCAGCGGGGTCTGCGCCTTCGCCCGCGAAGGCGTCGGGGTAGGCGTGGGGGTGGGCGGAGGCGTCGCCAGGGAGGAGGAATCAGGCATGTCGGCTCCGCAGGTGGGTGAGGAGGCGCCGCACTTCGAGCATGGCGGGATGTCTGAGCGCGGCGGCGCAGGCCAGCCAGGCCGCGGTGCCGGCCACGACGCACAGGGCGATCCGCGGAATGAGCGGCAGGCCCAGCTCGTGCGCGGTCAGGCGCGCCAGCACCAGGCCGGCGCCGCAGCCCAGCGCCAGCAGCGCGCTGGCGACGCTGGGGCCGTAGAGTTCCCGCGGCCGCGCCTTGAGGACCTGGGTCAGATGGCGCGTGTACATCGTGACCTGCACCAGGTTGCCCACGACGAACACCGCGGCGACCGCGTGGAGGTTCCAGAGCGCGGCGATGCCCACGCACACCAGGTGCGTGGGGCTGTACCAGAGCGCGACCGACAGCCGGCGCTTGATCTGGCCGGTGGCGGCGAGCGCGTTGGGCGCCAGCATCGTCAGCGCGTAAGGCAGCCCGGCGAGTGCGAGCAGCGTCGCCAGCGGCGCGGCCGGGTGCCACTGCGGGCCGTAGAGCAGGACGAGGATGTCGTCGGCCATCAGCGCCACGCCGACCATGAACGGCCAGGCGATGCCGGTGAACAGCGCCGTGCCCTTGGCGAAGGGCGTGACCAGGCTGTGGCCGGCGCGATGGTCGGCGGCGAGGGCGGGCGTGGCCACGCGCAGGATGGCCGAGCTCACCGTCTGCGCCAGCAGGTCGATCAGGCCCGCCGCGCGGCTGAACAGCCCCAGCGCGGTGAAGCCGAACACCTTGCCGATGATCAGCTCATGGCCGTTACGCGCGCCCGATTCCACCAGGCGCGAGCCGGTGAACATCGCGCCGAAGCGCAGTTGCCGGCCGGCGCCGCGCAGGCGCGGCATCAGCAGCGCGTCGCGCGGTCGCATCCAGATCAGGATGGCCGCCTGCGTCGCGATGCCGGCGACCGGGCCCCAGGCCAGGCTGAGCGCGCCGTGGCCGGTCCAGGCCAACGTGACGCTGGTGGCGGCGTTGACGACGTTGGCGCTGACCTGCACCACGCAGACCTTGTGGAAGGCCATCTCGCGGTTGAGCAGCGCGAACGACGGCGAGGCCAGCGGCAGCACCAGGAAGTTGATGCTCAGCACCAGCAGCAGGTCGGCGACCAGCGGCTCGTGGTACCAGTCCGCCAGCAGGAAACGGCCGCCCAGGATCGCCAGCGCCAGGCTCCAGGCCATGATCAGCGTGATCGTGAACGCGCTGCGCATCTTGTCGCGGTCGAGTTCGCGTTCCTGGATCAGGTACTCGCTGACGCCGAAGTCGCGCAGGATGGACGCCAGATTGGTCACCACCGCACACAGCGAATACACGCCCACCTGCGTCGGCGTCAGCAGCCGCGCCAGGATCATGGTCGTGGGGATGGTGATCGCCAGGCTCAGGTAGCGCTCGGCGAAGGACCAGGCCAGCGCGCCGCGGACGGAACGGCTCTTGCTCATGCCGGCGCTTCTTCCGTCTTGGCGGCGGCTTCCCCGGAGCCCGTTCCTGTTCCCGTCCCGGTCCCGTCGGACGACTCGGCGTCGCCGCGGCGCAGCAGCCGCTTCAATGCGGGCACCCAGCCCCAGCGGTACAGCGTGGCGTGATAGATCGGGCGCGCGTCGGCGGTCCAGCGCGTGTGCCACTCCATGACCTTGCCGTAGAACTCGATGCGCCGGATCGGGCCCCCGGCGGCCGCCGCGTCGAACAGCTGCTGGAACTGCAGCTGGCGCATCAGCGTCGACGGCGAGACGGCCTTGTGCGCCTCGTCGTAGGCGGTCTTGAGGATCACGATCTTGCCGCCGGACTCGATGCACAGGTCCATCGCGACGACGGCGTCGTCGAACCAGTACTGGTACAGCCGGACGCGGCCGGCGCGTGCGAAGCTTTCCAGCATCGCACGATAGAACTCGTACTGCGGATGGCCGGGCGCGATCGCCGTGCCCTCGGAGCCCTTCCAGCCGCTCGCCTCCAGCCGGCCGTAGTTCGCCAGCGCGGGAGCGACGTCCTCGGGCCGCGTCAGGCATTCCAGCCGCGTGACGGTGCCGGCGGCGTCCAGCTTCTTCTGCTGCTTCTTCAGGTTGGTGCGCAGGTTCTTGCCGCGCGCTTCCCAGTAGGTCTCGAAGTCGCCGGTCAGGTCGACCCAGGCGGTGGCGATGTAGTCCTGGCCGCGCCAGCGGGCGCTGTCGGCGGGGCGCGCATGGAAGAGGCTGTCGAGCTGCGTCAGGCCCAGCGCCAGCGCGGGCAGCGGCAGCGCGCGCAGCAGACCTTCGGCCAACGCCTGCAGCGGGTCGCCGCTCGCGCTCAGCCAGGCGCCCAGCGGCAGCTGCGACGGCTGGAAGGTCGTCCATTGCGCCGTGCCGGCGGGCGTCACGATCGCGGCGGCGCGAGGCGCCTTCGGATCGCCGAGCAGCGCGAGCCGCTCGCGGCCCGTGCCGAAGACGCTCAGAACGGGCGCGAGGAAGGCGCTCTCGAGGAAGGGGAGGCCGGCGACACGCGCCTGCAGCGCGTCCCACGCGGCGGCGTGCGGCGCGTGGGACGCGCTGCAGGCGCGTGTCGCCGGCCTCCCCTTCCTCGAGAGCGCCTTCCTC
>SEFA01000029.1 GCA_004210455.1 Rubrivivax sp.
CCCGGCCCGCCCGACGGTCCGCTCAATCGTCCGTTCAACCGTTCGGATCGGCACGTTGAAGGTCACCGCCCCGCCCGGCTGCAGCAGCCCGAGCGCGCCGCAGTACCAACCGCGCGGTCCGGGTTCGAGCTCGTCGATGATCTCCATCGCGCGCTTCTTCGGCGCACCCGTGATGGAGCCGCAGGGGAACAACGCGGTCATGACCTCGTCCAGCGCGAGCCCGCCACGCGTGACCGCGCTGATCGTCGACGTCATCTGCCAGACCGTCGGCAGCGCATGCAGTTCGAAGAGCCGGGGCACGCGCACCGAGCCGGGCACCGCCACGCGCGACAGGTCGTTGCGCAGCAGGTCCACGATCATGAGGTTCTCGGCGCGCTCCTTGGCGCTGGTGCGCAGGTAGGCCTGTGCGGCCTCGTCGCCGGCGCGGTCGCGACCGCGCGGCGCCGTGCCCTTCATCGGCTGCGCCGACAGCAGCCAGGTGTGGCTGGCCTGCGGCGGCTCGGGCAGCGGGCGCCAGTCGAAGAAGAGTTCCGGCGAGACGCTGGACACGGCTCCGCCGTCACCATCGTCGCGGACGCGCAGGAACATCGAGAACCCGCCCGGCTGCGACGCGTGCAGCGCGAAGAAATGGGCGACCTCGTCGAAGCCGTCGAGCGCCTCGGCGTTCAGACGCGTCGTGAGGTTGACCTGGTAGCAGTCGCCGTCGCGGATGTAAGCGCGGATGCGTTCGACCTGCGCCTGCTCGTCGGCCTCGCCCTGCGTGTCGGACCACGTCGTCATCGCATGCGCGCGCCTCGCCCCGCTCGCGGCGAGGTCCTCCGGCCAAGCTTCGGGCGCGTCATGCCAGACATGGAACTCCGCCAGCGGCGCCTCGCCCGCCGGGCGCGTGCGCAGCACGGGATCGAGCGCCCCGGCCGCCTCGTAGCGCAGCCCGCCCAGCACCCACGCGCCCGAGCGCGCCGCGGCATGGGCCAGACGCAGCACGGCGCGCAGGCGGTCCGGATCGCGCGCGATCAGGCGCTCCGCCGGCGGCGCGAAGAAGGCGCCACGCAGGCGTTCGCCGTCCTCGCGCGCCAGCGGATGGCGCGGGAAATCGAAAGCCGCCCACAGGTCCTGCGGGCGGCGCGGGGTGTCCATCGGTCGCGGTGTTCCAGCCGGGCTCAGTCCAGCTTCAAGAAGTGCGCGCGGTAATGGAGCAGCTCGTCGATGGATTCGTGGATGTCGGCCATCGCCGTGTGCTTCTGGGCCTTCTTGAAGCCTTCCATCGCGGCGGGCTTCCAGCGGCGCGCGAGTTCCTTCAGCGTCGACACGTCCAGGTTGCGGTAGTGGAAAAAGTCTTCCAGCTTGGGCATGTAGTTGGCCAGGAAGCGGCGGTCCTGGCAGATCGAATTGCCGCACATCGGCGACTTGCCCGCGGGGATGTAGGCCTTCAGGAAATCGATGACCTGTTGCTCGGCGTCGGCTTCGCCGATGGTCGACGCCTTGACGCGGTCGATCAGGCCGCTCTTGCCGTGCGTGCCCTTGTTCCAGGCGTCCATGCCGTCCAGCATCGCGTCGGACTGGTGGACCGCGAAGACCGGACCCTCGACGCGCACCGTCAACTGCGCGTCGGTGACGACGACGGCGATCTCGATGATGCGGTCCTTGTCCGGGTACAGGCCGGTCATCTCGAGGTCGATCCAGATCAGGTTCTGGTCGTTGAGGGGCAGCACGGGATTGGCACCGGGGCCAGCAGCGGGCGCAGCGGAGACGGCGGTGGTGTCGGTGGTCATGGGGTCGTCCTTCAGGTTGGGCGCGATTGTCGCCGAGTCGCGCCCCTCTACACTTGCGTCCATGCAGATCTCTCCCGCGGCGCTCGCCGCCGCCCCGACGACCTCGGGCTTCAGCCAGTCCCCGCTCATGCTGACCGCGGCCTTCGTCGCCGCCGTGATGCTGTCCTTCCTGGTCAAGCTGTGGCTGTCCTCGCGACAGATGCGCCATGTGGCGCGACATCGCGGCGCGGTTCCCGCCGCGTTCGTCGGCACCGTGCCGCTGTCGGCGCATCAGAAGGCGGCGGACTACACCGTCGCCCGCGGCCGCTTCGGCACCCTGCACCTGGCCTGGGACACCGCGCTGCTGATCGGCTGGACGCTGCTGGGCGGGCTGGACCTGCTCAACCAGTGGGCCCTGTCATGGCGTCCGGTGCTCGGGGACATGGGCTACCAGCTCGGGCTGTTGACCGCGTTCTCGGTGCTGTCCGGCGCGCTGGACCTGCCCTGGTCGATCTACAACATCTTCCGGCTCGAAGAACGCTTCGGTTTCAACCGGACGACGCTCAAGCTGTTCCTCGTCGACGGCGCCAAGGGCATGGCGGTCGGCGCGCTGCTGGGCCTGCCGATCGCGGCGCTGATCCTGTGGCTCATGGCAAAGGCCGGCGGCCTCTGGTGGCTGTGGGCCTGGGGCGCCTGGATGGGCTTCACCCTGCTGATGCTGGTGATCTATCCCACCGTCATCGCCCCGCTGTTCAACAAGTTCAAGCCGCTGGAGGACGCCGTGCTGCGCGAGCGCGTCCAGACGCTGATGCAGCGCTGCGGCTTCGCGGCCAAGGGCCTGTTCGTGATGGACGGCAGCCGGCGTTCGGCGCACGGCAACGCCTACTTCACCGGCCTGGGCGCGGCCAAGCGCGTGGTCTTCTTCGACACGCTGCTCGAACGGCTGGATCCGCCCGAAGTCGAAGCCGTGCTCGCGCACGAACTGGGCCACTTCAAGCGCCGCCATGTGCTGCAGCGCATGGTGCTGATGTTCGCGCTCAGCCTGGCAGGCTTCGCGCTGCTGGGCTGGCTCAGCGCGCAGACGGGCTTCTACCTCGCCCTGGGGGTGCGGCCCAGCCTGGACGCCCCCAACGACGCGCTGGCGCTCCTGCTGATCATGCTGGCGCTGCCGCCGCTCACCTTCTTCCTGACGCCGCTGACCTCGCTGTGGTCGCGCAAGCACGAGTTCGAGGCCGACGCCTACGCCTGCGCGCAGGCCAGCGGGGCCGACCTGTCCAGCGCGCTGCTCAAGCTGCATGAGGACAACGCCGGCACGCTGACGCCGGACCCGGTGTACGCGCGCTTCTACTACTCGCACCCGCCGGCCAGCGAGCGGCTGGCGGCGATCGCGGGGCACGCGGCATGAGCAAGGACGTCCAGACCGGACTGGTGGTGCGCGGACACGGCCGTCACTACGTCATCGAGGACAACGACGGCCAACGCATCCACTGCCTGACCCGCGGCAAGAAGAGCGATTGCGTCGTCGGCGACCGCGTGCGCTGGGTGCGCAGCAGCGATCACGAAGGCGTCATCGAGAAAGTGGAGCCGCGCCGCAACCTGCTGTTCCGCCAGGACGAGTGGAAGACCAAGAGCTTCGCCGCCAACCTGGACCGGCTGCTGATCCTGGTGGCGGTGGATCCGCAGTTCTCCGAATCCCAGCTCACGCGCGCGCTGATCGCGGCGCGCAGCGCCGGCATCACCGCCGACATCGTGCTGAACAAGACCGACCTGCCCGGTGCGGACGCGGCGCGCGAGCGGCTCGCGCCGTACAAGGCGATGGGTCAGAACGTGCTGGAACTGAGCTTCAAGGGGCGTCCCGACGAGGCGAGCGAGACGCTGCGGCCGATGCTGCACGGCCAGGCGACGCTGGTGCTGGGGCCCAGCGGCACGGGCAAGAGCACGCTGATCAACCTGCTGGTGCCCGATGCGAAGGCGCAGGTGGGCGAGATCTCGGTGGCGCTGAACTCGGGGCGCCACACGACGACCACGACGCAGTGGTACTGGATGGACGCGCAGCGCCGGAATGCGCTGATCGACTCGCCGGGCTTCCAGGAATTCGGCCTGCGGCAGATCGCCGCGCCGGACCTGGCGAGCTACATGCCCGATTTCCAGCCCTATCTGGGCGAGTGCCGCTTCCACAACTGCAGCCACCGGCATGAGCCGGGCTGCGCGGTGCTGGTCGCCGTCGAGGCGGGCAAGATCAGCCCCTCGCGCTACCGCATCTACGACGAGCTCTGGGACGAACTCAGCGCACCGCCGAAGTATTGAGCTCAACGCTCCAGGCGCGGATCCACGTTGGGGACTTCGCGGACTTCGGCGTCGATCACCTCGCCTGGCGGCACACGATTGCCGTTTATGCCGTTCATGCCGTTCATGCCACCGGGCCGGAACGCCTGCGAGCGGAACTGCGCCGCGCGCTGGAAGGTGGCCGTTTGCAGCGTCGGCTTGCGGCCGCGGACCAGGCTCCACAGCAGCACGACGCCGAAGATCACCAGCCCGGCCGCGAGCACGACCAGGAACAGCACGATGGAAGCCGCCGCCAGCACGAGGCGGGTGGCGATCGAGAAGAGCGTGGAGAGAGCGTTCATCGTTCCTTCAGATCGGGGCGATCTCGCGGTTTCAAGCCCGCCGGGCCATCACGCCCTGATCACGCCCTGGATTCCCCAGAATTCATCCCCGGCCAATGTAGGGCATCTTGGTGGCCATCACCGTCAGGAAAGGCACGTTGGCCGACAACGGCAATTCCGCCATGTAGAGCAGCGCGCTGGCCGCGTGCGCCACGTCCATGCGCGGTTCGACCATCGTGCCGCCGTGCGCCTGCGGCACGCCGTGCACGAAGCGTTCGGTCAGATCGGTCGCGGCATTGCCGATGTCGAGCTGACCGGCGGCGATGTCGTGCTTGCGGCCGTCCAGCGCCAGCGTCTTCGTCAGGCCGGTGATGGCATGTTTGGTCGCGGTGTAGGCGATCGAGCCCGGCCGCGGCGCGTGCGCCGAGATCGAGCCGTTGTTGACGATGCGTCCGCCGCGCGGCGTCTGCCGCTTCATCAGCCCGAAGGCCGCCCGGGCGCACAGGAAGCTGCCGGTCAGGTTGATGTCGACGACGGAGCGCCAGGTCTCGATGCTGAGCTCATCGATGTCCGACGCAGGCGCGCCGCGCCCGGCGTTGTTGAACAGGAAATCGAGCCGGCCCCAGCGGCGCTCGATCGCGTCGAAGGCGGCGGCGACCTGCGCCTCGTCGGCGACATCCGTGGGCAGCACCAGCGCGCGTTCGGGCGCGAAGGCGGCGGTCTCGCGCAGCGCCTCGTCGCGGCGGCCGAGCAGCGCGACCTGCCAGCCGGCCTGCATCAGCGCCTGCGCGGCGGCGCGGCCGATGCCCGACCCGGCGCCGGTCACGGCGGCGAACCGCAGCTGGGAGGGCGTCGCCGCGGCGAGCGGCACGACCTCGGGCGAAGTCGTCACGTCGGCAGCAACGGGATCGAGGGCGGCGTGGGCAGAGTCCATCCCGCCATCATAGGCAGCACGGCGGAAATCGGCTGACGCAAGGCCGAAGCACTGGCGCGCTCTGCGCCCAACCCGTCGCCGCGGCTGACGAACGGCGGCTGACGAACGGCGGGTGAGCGCAATGAACGGGCTGGCCGTCCGGGATCAACGCCAGGAACGAGGGGCCCCTCCGGGGCGCCTCGTCGGGCGGAGATCAGCGCGGGATCAGGCGGGAATGAGACCCCGGCCCTTCAGCATGGGCGCCACGCGCGCATCGCGTCCGCGGAAGGCACGGTAGGTCGCGCCCGGCTCCCGGCTGTTGCCGACCGCCAGGATGTTGACCAGCAGCGATTGCGCCGTCTTCGCGTCGAACGGATCGCCCGCTTCGACGAAGGCCTCGAAGGCGTCGCAGTCCAGCACTTCCGCCCACAGGTAGACGTAGTAGCCCGATGCGTAATAGCTGCCCGAGAACAGATGCTGGAAGTGCGTCAGCCGGTGGTTCAGCCCGACCGCCGGCGGCAGGCCCAGGCGTTCCAGCGTCTCGCGTTCGAAGGCGACCGGATCCGCCACGTCGGCCTGCTCCTGTGCGTGCAGCGCCAGGTCCACCAACGCCGACGCGCAGTAGCGCACCGTCTCGTAGCCCTGGTTGAAGGTCGCGGCCGCCTTGAGGCGGTCGAGCAGCGCGTCGGGCAGCGGCTCGCCGGTCTTGTAGTGGCGCGCGTGCTGCTTGAGCACCGCGGGCTCGGCCATCCAGTGCTCCATCAGCTGCGAGGGCAGCTCGACGAAGTCGCGCAGCACCTGCGTGCCGGACAGGCGCTCGAAGCTCACGTCCGACAGCAGCCCGTGCAGGCCGTGGCCGAATTCGTGGAACAGGGTGCGCACGTCGTCGAAGGACAGCAGCGTCGGCTCGCCCGGCGCGCCCTTGGCGAAGTTGTTGTTGTTCAGGATGATCGGCAGCGCATCGATGCCATTGCGGGCCTGCCAGCGCAGCGCGTTCATCCAGGCGCCGCTGCGCTTGGTCGGACGCGCGAAGTTGTCCTGGACGAAGATCCCGCGCAGCGAGCCGTCCGGGCGCTGCACCTCGTAGACCTTCACGTCCGGGTGGTAGCCGGCGACCTGCGGCTGCGCGACGAAACGCAGGCCGTAGAGACGCGAGGCGCAGTCGAACATCGCCTGCACCATCGCCTCCAGCGGGAAGTAGGGCTTGACCTCGGCCTCGTCGAGCTGGAACCGCTGCTGGCGGACCTTCTCCGCGTACCAGCGCCAGTCCCAGGCCTCGATCGTCAGGTCGTGGCCGAGCTGCGCGCGGACCTCGTCGAGCATCGCGCGCTCGCGCGCGGCGGCGGCCTTGGCCGGTTCCCAGACCTGGTCCAGCAGGCCCTGCACGGCGGACTGGCGGCCGGCCATCGTGTCGGCGAGCGCGTAATCGGCGAAGCTGCGATGGCCGTGCAGCGCGGCCTGCTCGTGGCGCAGCGCGAGCAGCTCCCGCACCAGCGCGCGGTTGTCGGTCTCGCCGGCGGTTTCGCCGCGGCCGACCCAGGCGCGCCAGGCCTGCTCGCGCAGGTCGCGGCGTTCGCTGAAGGTCAGGAACGGCACGATCAGCGAGCGCGACAGCGTCACGACATGCGCGCCCTCCTCCGTCTGACCGCGGTCCAGCGCGGCCTGGCGCGCGGCCGCGCGGACGAAGTCCGGCAGGCCGGCCAGTTCCGCTTCGCCACGCAGCACGAGCTGATAGCCGCTCTCGTCGGCGAGCACGTTCTGCGCGAAGCGGGTATTGAGCTCGGCCTGACGCTCCATGTTCGCGGCGTAACGCGCACGGGCGTCGCCCCGCAGCCGCGCGCCGGCGCGCACGAAGTCCAGGTGCACGCGTTCGAGCAGCCGCAGCGATTCAGCCGGCAGGTCCAGCGACGCGCGCTGTTCAAAGAGCCGTTCGACGCGCTCGAACAGCGCGGCGTTCAGGTAGATCGCGTTGGTGTGCGCCGCCAGCGGCGCGGCCATGCGGCGTTGCACGGCCTGCAGTTCGGGCGAGCTGGCCGAGGCGCTGAGCGTCGAGAACAGGTGCTCCAGCGCGGTCAGCGCGCGGCCCGAGCGATCGAGCGCGGCCAGGGTGTTGTCGAAGTCTGGCGATGCCGGATTCGCAGCGATCGCGTCGAGTTCGGCGCGATGCGCGGCGAGCGCGGCCTCGAAGGCGGGTTCGACGTGTTCGGCGCGGATCGCGTCGAACGGGGGCAGCCCGTAAGGACCGGTCCAGGCGGACAGCAGCGGGTTGGACAGCAGGTGGTTGCTCATCGGGTCTGCCCCTTCCTCATCACTTCTTGTTCTGTTCCTTCTTGATCGCGATCTCGTCGGCTTCGTCGTACGAGCGGCTCGCGCACTTGAATTTCCATTCATTGCGCTTGTCGTTCAGGTCCTCGACGGCCTCGTTGAACTCGTCGGCGATCTTCTGGTGCGCGTCGACGCGGACGTTGAAGGCCTTGTTGACCTCGATGCGGTCATTGCGCGCCTTGTTGAAGGCGTCGATCTTGGGCTGCAGGGCGTTGGCGCGAGCCTGGTACTCCTCCTGCTTGGCCTTGAGCTCCGCCTTTTCCATCTTCGCGGCACCGGCTTCGATCTCGGCGCCGAAAGCCTTCACGCTGTCGATCTCGGTCTTCAGGGCGGTGCCCTGCGCCTGCATGTCGGCCTCGAACTTGTCGGACTCGGCCTTGGAGGCCTTCAGCTCGTCGCGCTCCTTCAGGACCACGGCCTTCTTCTTGTCGAGCTCGGCGCCGGCGTCTTCGTTCTGCTGGTTGGAGGTCATGCACGCGCGCAGTTCGTCGCGCGTCATCAGCTTGCCCTTGCCGCCCTTGGCGGCGGGGGCGGCGGCGGCAGGCTTGGCGGCGGGCTTGGCCGGCGTGCTCGTCTGGCCGCTCGTCTGGGCGGAGGCCAGACCGCAGGCCAGCAGTGCCGCGACGGCGAGGGAGGTGCGAAGAGTGTTCATGTCGTCTCTCAAGTCATTGCGCCGGATGGGCGCTGTCTCGTCGGGTCGGACCGTCCGGCTCGCGACCGGTCCGCTGTGCGGGTCGGCATGATGCCACGACCCGGATAATGCGCGGCTTCAGATCGTTTCCGGCCCGCGTGCAGCCCGCACGGCGGGCCGTCCACCCCGAACACGACCGCCCGCCAGGCGGCACCCCACCATGGCGCTCAAGGCCACCATCCACAAAGCCCAGCTGCAACTCTCCGACATGGACCGCCATGTCTACGGCGAGCACTCCCTGACCGTCGCCCGCCACCCGTCGGAGACCGACGAGCGGATGATGCTGCGCATCCTGGCCTACGCGCTGAACGTGCCGGCCGACGACCTGCACGGCAAACTGGAGTTCAGCAAGGGCCTGTCCGACGTCGACGAGCCGCCGCTGTGGCAGCTCGACCTGACCGGCCAGGTCGTCCACTGGATCGAGCTCGGCCAGCCCGACGAACGTCGGCTGCGCCAGGCGCACGGCAGGGCGGACCGCGTCACCGTCATCGGCTACGCGTCCAGCACGCCGGTGTGGTGGGCCGGCATACAGAACAAGCTGCAGCGCACGCCCAAGCTGGCGGTGTGGCAGATCCCGGCGGAGCAGGCCCAGGCCCTGGCCGCGCTGGCCGAGCGCGGCATGCAGTGGCAGGTCAGCATCCAGGACGGGACGGCGTACGTCAGCACCGACAAGGGCGCGGTGGAGATCACGCCGCAGTTGCTGAAGGACCGCGAGGCGTAAGACCTGGAGTAAGGTGGGGTGCGGAGACCCCAGCCCTCACCCCCGCCCTCTTCCGCTTGCGGGAGCGGGGCAAGACATCGATCAGGAGCTCGTTGTGCCTCAATCCGTGCCGTCCGCTTCCACTGAACCCAGCGCTCCCGCCGCCGCAGCCGGGATTGCCGGGGACGACCCGTTCCTCTGGCTTGAAGCGCTCGAGGGAGAAGCAGGTGAACATGCCTTGCAGTGGGTGCGCGAACGCAACGAGGCCACCCTCGCCACGTTGAAGGCCGAGCCTGAATTCGAGCCGGTGCGCGAGGAGCTGCTGCACATCCTCAACGCCCGCGACCGCATCCCGCATGTCGCGCGCCGTGGCGACTGGTTCTACAACCTGTGGCAGGACGAGGCCCATCCGCGCGGCCTGTGGCGGCGTTGCACGCTGGAGGAATACCAGCTGGCCGAGCCGCCCTGGCGCCTGGTGCTGGACCTGGACGCGCTGGGCCGCGACGAGGGCCGCAGCTGGGTCTTCCACGGCGCGACGGCGCTGGCGCCCGCGTACCGGCGCTGCCTGGTGTCGCTGTCCGACGGCGGCGCCGACGCGCACGAGCTGCGCGAGTTCGACCTGCAGACGCTGCGCTTCATCGCGCCGGCCGACGGCGGTTTCTTCGTGCCCGAGGCCAAGAGCGACGTCGAATGGCTGGACGCGGACACGCTGCTGGTCGGCAGCGACTTCGGCCCGGACTCGCTGACCGAGTCGGGTTATCCGCGGCAGGTCCGGCGCTGGGCGCGCGGCACGCCGCTGGACGCCGCACCGGTGATCTTCGAAGGCGAGAAAGCCGACGTCTCCGTCTCCGCCTCGGTGGACCGCACGCCGGGCTTCGAGCGGGTCGTCTTCAGCCGCGCGCTGGATTTCTACAACGAGTCGCGTTTCCTCTGGAGGGACGGCGAGTTCGTCCCCATCGACCTGCCCAGCGACATGAGCGTCCACCTGGAAGGCCCGTGGATGCTGCTGCGTCCGCGCACCGACTGGGCCATCCCGCACGGACCGACCTATCCGTCGGGCTCGCTGCTGCTGATGGAGGAAGCGTCGTTCTGGAAGAACGAGCGCCACGACAAGCACATCCGGGTGATGTTCTCGCCGACGGCCGGGCGCTCGCTCGAGGACTACACGCTGACGCGCCACCACCTGCTGATCAACGTCAGCGAGCACGTCGCGAGCCGGCTCGAGGAGTGGGACCTGTCGCACCGGCCGCCGACGCTGCGCCAGGTGAAGGCGCCCTTCCCCGGTACGCTCAGCGTGCAGAGCCTGCACGACCCGGAACTGCCCGAAGACACGCTCGGCGACCGCTACCTGCTGCACTACTGCGATTTCCTGACGCCTGACGTCGTCTGCCTGGCGCAGGCCGGCGTCGACACGCGCGAGACGCTCAAGCAGCGCGGCGCGCAGTTCGACGCCCACGGCATGACCGTCGAGCAGCGTTTCGCCACCAGCGCGGACGGCGAGACCGTCCCTTACTTCGTCATCGGCAGGCACGGCCGCGACGCGCAGGCGCAGAAGGAGACGCCGACGCTGCTCTACGGCTATGGCGGTTTCGAGGTCTCGCTGCAGCCGTGGTACTCCGGCGGCAACGGCCGCGCGTGGCTGGCGCGCGGCGGCCAACTGGTCGTCGCCAACATCCGCGGCGGCGGCGAGTACGGCCCGCGCTGGCATCAGGCGGCCACGCTCGAACACAAGCAGCGCAGCTTCGACGACTTCATCGCCGTCGCCGAGGACCTGATCGCCCACGGCCTGACGCGGGCCGGACGGCTCGGGATCATGGGCGGCAGCAACGGCGGCCTGCTGGTGGGCGCGTGCATGGTGCAGCGGCCGGAGCTCTTCGGCGCGGTCGTGTGCCAGGTGCCGCTGCTCGACATGAAGCGTTATCACCTGCTGCTGGCGGGCGCCTCGTGGATGGCCGAGTACGGCGACCCGGACGATGCCGACGACTGGGCGCACATCGCCGCCTACAGCCCGTACCAGCAGCTCCAGGCGGGGGTGACGTATCCGAGGGCGCTGTTCGCCACCTCGACGCGCGACGACCGCGTGCATCCCGGCCATGCGAGGAAAATGGCGGCACGTTTGCTGGCGTTGGGCCAGACCTGCTTCTATTACGAAAACATCGAGGGCGGCCATGGCGGCGCTGCGGACAACCAGCAGCGGGCGCTGTTGCAAGCCCTCGAGTTCGCCTACTTGTGGCGTCAACTCGGCAGGGAGGCCTCTCGTGGAGACGCATCTTGAATCTCGTCATCCAGCATCTTCCTGACGCGAGATGCTTCCTGGCGCAGCCGCAACCCGGGCTGCACTGCCGGCTCGACTACGAGCGTCACGGCGAGCAGTTGATCATCACGCACACCGGCGTGCCGGCGCAGCTGACCGGGCAAGGCGCGGCCGCGCAGCTGGTCGAGGCTGCCGCGCGCTGGCTGGCCGAGTTCCCGCTGCAGCTGGTGCCCGGCTGCAGCTACGTGCGGCACTGGCTGCTGCGACATCCGCGCTGGCAGCGTCTGCTGACGCCCGCGCCGGCGCAGCGCGTGCTCAACGAATGGTTCGGCCTGCCCGGCAGCGAGCAGGACGGTCAGGTCCAGATGAAGTGGTTCAAGAAGGATGCCGCCTTCGACGCGGCGCTGCGTGAACGCTTCGGACCGGTCATCGACCAGGCCTTGCAAGGCGGTCTGCGCGAGTGGGACAGCACGGCCTGGGGCGCGCTGGCGCGGATCCTGGTGCTGGACCAGTTCACGCGCAACGTCCATCGTGACACGCCGACGTCCTTCGCCGGCGACGCGTTGGCGCTGGAAGCCTCAATGGCGCTGCAGCCGCGCGCGTCGGAGCTCGGCCCCCTGGAGCGCTGGTTCGTCGCGATGCCCTTCGAGCATGCCGAGGATCTGGCGATGCAGGACCGCAGCGTGGCGACTTTCGAGGCCTTGGCTGCAGAGGACCCGCGACTGAAGGATGCGCTGGCCTACGCGTACAAGCATCGCGACGTCATCGAACGGTTCGGGCGCTTCCCGCATCGCAACGAGATCCTCGGGCGCGCAAGCACGCCGGAGGAACTGGAGTTCCTGAAGCAGCCCGGTTCGAGGTTCTGAGCCTTACGGCGATTCCTTCTCCTGCAGCAGCCGCCACATGACCTTGCCCGAGCCGGACTTGGGCAGGGCGTCGACGAACTCGACGATGCGCGGTGCCTTGTACGCGGCCATGTGCTCGTGCGCCCAGTCGATGATGTCCTTGTCGGTGGTCTTGCCCTTCGCCTCGGCGCGCAGCACCACGACGGCCTTCACCGTCTCGCCGCGATAGGCATCCTTGGCCGCGATGATGCAGGCCTCCTGCACGGCCGGGTGGCGGTACAGCAGCATCTCCACTTCCGACGGCCACACCTTGTAGCCGCTCGCGTTGATCATCCGCTTGAGGCGGTCGGTGATGAAGAAATAGCCTTCCTCGTCCATGCGCCCGAGGTCGCCCGTGCGGAAGAAGCGCTTGCCGTCGAGCTCGACGAAGGCCGCGTCGGTCGCTTCCGGCTGCCGCCAGTAGCCCTGGAACACCATGGGGCCGTGGGTGATGATCTCGCCCACCTCGCCGACCGGCATCTCCTCCAGCGTCGTCGGATCCACGACGCGCGAATCGACGCCGAAGATCGGGATGCCCAGGCACTGCAGCTTCGCGCGCTCGGGCGGATTGCCGTGGCTGGGCGCGGCGGTCTCGGTCAGGCCGTAGCCCTCGGCGAAGGTCAGGCCGAACTCCTCCTGCAGCCGCTCCGCCACCGCCTTGGGCATCGCGGCGCCGCCGCCGCTCAGATAACGCAGGCTGCGCAGGTCGAAGGACTTGTAGTTCGGGCTCGCGAACAGGTCGATGATCATCGTCGGGATGCAGGTCCAGTGCGTGACCTGGTAGCGCGAGATCAGCCGGCCGCAGAGCTCGCGGTCCCAGCGCGGCATGATCACCAGCGTCATGCCGATGAACACCGGCCCCAGCACGCCGTACAGCGTGCCCGTGATGTGGAACATCGGCACCACTGCCAGTCCCACCGATTCCGCGCTGGCGTAGCCCCACTGGCAGCCGCCGCAGCTGTTGGACATCAGCGTCGCGTTCGTGTGCACGCAGCCCTTCGGCAGCCCGGTGGTGCCCGACGTGTACGGCAGCATCGCCAGATCGTCCGGTCCCGCGGTGTGCGGTCCCGGCACGTGGCCGGCGGCGATCGCCTCGCGCCAGTCGGTCGCGCCCGGCGGCAACTCGTGCACGGCGGTCAGCCAGTGACGCATCGCCTCCGGCGCGTCGCAGGCGGGATCGGGTCCCGCGGGCGGCAGCATCTGCCAGTACTGCGTCACCAGCACCGCGCGCGGGCGCTGCGAAGCGGGCAGCTTCTCCGCCGCCCTCGCGACGATGCCGGAGAGTTCGCCGCTGCAGATCACGACCTTGGTTTCGGGGTCGGTGAGGTAATGGCCGAACTCGTCCTCGCGGTTCATCGGATTGACCGGCACCACCACCGCGTCGGCGCGGTTGATCGCGTAGAACGCGATCAGGTACTGCGGGCAGTTCTGCAGGAACAGCGCCACGCGGTCGCCCTTGCCCACGCCCTGCGCGCGCAGCCAGCCCGCGAGGGCCTCCGCCTGCCGGCGCATCTCGCGGAAGCTGAGCGTCGCGCCGAGGAACTGCGTCGCCGCCTTGTCCGGATACCGGTTCGCGGCGACTTCCAGGTTGAACCACAGCGAGGTCCGGGGGATCGCCAGCCGCCGCGGCAGCCGGGCTGGCCAATGGCTGTACTGCACCTCGGCGTTCTCGGGACGGGGGGTGACCACGCGCGTCATCGATCTGTCTCCTGTCTTTGGTTTGGACCGATCTTCAGTCGGTCTCACCACCCACCTTGTCACCGCAGCGACAACGGCGAGCGCAGCGGCACGAGAGGGCAGCGAGCGCCGCGCCCCCGGAAGGCAGCGAGCGCTGCCTCCCGGAAGACAGCGTGCGCTGCTGGGGCCGGAATGGTGCTGGGGGTTCCCGGAGGGATGCCCCCTGCACCGTGGAGTGCCCGCGCTTGGCCGACCGCAGTCGAGCCGAGGCCACCTGTGGCGTAAAGAAGACTCCGTCCCGTCATTGGGGTGGTCCCGTAGATGCTCTGCCTGGGCCCCGCGCGTAGCATGCGGGCTTTCACCAATGCCCGGTACGGCATCCGTTTCCGACACGGAAGTGGCAATGCGACGTCTGGCCGTGTTTCCGTCCATGCTGATTGCGCGCCGTTCCGCCCTGCTGGGGCTGCTGACCTGTGTCCTGGGATCCACCGCTGCCGCCACGGCGTGGGCGATCCCCGCCGAGCCGACGCTGGACCTGCCCGCCGGCCCGGTCGTCCTGACCGTTGGCGGCGCGCTGCGCAACGCCAACCGTGACGGCCGGGCGGCCTTCGACATGGCGATGCTGGAGAAGCTGCCGCAGGTGAGTTTCAGCACGCAGACGCCCTGGTATCCGGGCCCGCGCAAGTTCACCGGCCCGCTGCTGCGGGACGTGCTCGCCGCCGCCGGCGCGCAGGGCCGCACGATCGAGGCGCGCGCGCTGAACGACTACCGCGTGCGCATTCCCGCGGACGACAGTGCGCGTTATGACGTCATCGTCGCGCGGCTGATCGACGACAAGCCCATGGCGGTGCGCGACAAGGGGCCGTTGTTCCTGATCTACCCGTTCGACCGTGCGCCCGAGCTGCGCAACAGCATTTTCTACGGGCGTTCGGCGTGGCAGCTGACCCACCTGGAGCTGCGTTGAGCATGTCGCGCGACGCCGCCCGCATCGTCTCGGCCAAGCAGCGTCGCTGGCGCGTCGCCGTCACCGCGATGGGGCTGCTGCTGGTGCTGGCGCTGGCCGGCGTCGCCTGGCTGCAGGCGCGCCAGTACCAGGCGCTGAACGGCACGCGGCGTTACCAGGACGACTACCTCGTCTGGAGCCTGTTCCAGTTCGAGACCGAATATCTGAAGCTGCGGCTCGCGCTGGAGCAGGCGGCCGGCCCCAGCGTGGCGGTCGATCCCGACCAGGTCGCGCAGCGCTACGAGATTTTCGTCAGCCGGCTCAACCTGATCGAGAGCGAACACGCCGCGCTCGTGCTGGCGCATCACCCGGATTACCAGCGCACGCTGGCGCGCACGCAGGACTTCGTCCACTGGGCCGATGGGTTGCCGCTCAACGGCGCGCTGATCCGCGAGCAACCGGCGCGTGTCGCCGAGATCATCAACCGGCTGGAACCGCTGGCCGATCCGATCCGCGAGCTGTCGCTGACCTCGACCCACCACGTCGCTGAAGACGTCAGCACGCGCAACGGGATCGTGCGCAGCCAGAGCCGCGTCAGCCTGGGCTTGACGGCGGCGCTGTCGGCGATGGCGTTGCTGTTCGCGGCCGTCATCTACCGTCAGTTCCGCGGTCTGGAGCGCTACGGTGACAAGCAGAAGGCCCTGGCCGCCCGCCTCAACGACGCGCAACGCGAGGCCGATGCGGCCAACCGCGCCAAGACGGTCTTCCTGGCCAACATGAGCCACGAACTCCGCACGCCGCTGCAGGGGCTGCTCGGCATGCTGGGGCTGATCAAGGAAGCGCCGCTCACCACGACGCAGCAGGATCAGTTGAAGGCGGCGAACGACTGCGCGCGGCATCTGCTGGCGGTGCTCGGCGACATCCTGGATGTGACGCGCATGGAGGCCGGCGGACTGTCGATCGCGCCCGAGCCGCTGCAGCCAAGCGCGCTGATGAAGGAACTGGAGGCGCTGAGCCGGCCTCAGGCCGCGGCCAAGCGGCTGACGCTGCACTTCGGCGTCGACGAGGACGTGCCCGGCTGGGTGCTGGCCGATCCGACGCGCCTGAGACAGATCCTGCTGAACCTGCTCAGCAACGCGCTGAAGTTCTGCGACCGGGGCCACATCGGCTGCCAGATGCGATGCGGCGTCGGCGCGCTGGGCGAAGACCTGCTGATGGTCGAAGTCAGCGACACCGGTCCCGGCATCGACGCGGAGACACAGGCCCGCCTGTTCCAGCGGTTCAGCCAGGGCGACGCGAGCACCTCGCGGCGCCACGGCGGCGCGGGCCTCGGCCTGGAGATCTCGCGCCGGCTGGCGCGGGCGATGGGCGGCGACATCCACGTGCAGAGCGCCATGGGCCAGGGCGCGCGCTTCACGCTGGCGCTGCCGCTTCGCGCGGGCGCGGACCTGCCGCCGGGACGGCTGGTGCCAGGTGTTGCCGATGCGTCGCACGCGTCGCATGCGGCGCACGGGCCTCATGCGTCCCACGCCTCGCCGGCGCCTCGCGCCCCCCACGCGACCCAGACCGCCGTGGGACCGGTGCAGCCGGTCACCGGCCTGCGCGTGCTGGTCAGCGAGGACAACCCGACCAACCGCATCGTCATCGAGGCGATGCTGGAGCGGCTCGGCCACCATCCGACGCTGTGCGAGAACGGCCTGCAGGCGCTGCACGCGCTGCGGCAGCAGCCCTTCGACATTGTGCTGATGGACCTGCACACGCCGCAGATGGACGGCTTCGAGGCGACGCGGCTGATGCGAGAACTGCCGGCGCCGCGCGGGCGGCTGCCGATCATCGCGTTCTCGGCGGACGCGTTCGAGGAGTCGCGCCAGAAGGCCGACGACGCCGGCATCAGCGCCTTCCTCGCCAAGCCGGTGGAGCTGGAGACGCTGCGGGCGTGCCTGCAGACGCTGGCGCCGTCGCCGGCGCGGCCTGAAGCGGCCTGAAGCGCCCGGAAGCGGACCCAGGCGTTCCATCGCCGAAATCGGATCACCCGAAGTGGTGGCGATGCAGCGCTGAAGAAGCGCCATCGGTGCCTGCCCGGCACACCCGGGTGATGGTCGGCGCGACGTGAAAGACATGGAATTCCAGGGGCGGTGCCGCTTGCGCACCGCGCTGAAAAGGAGTCCGTCCATGTTCATTTTTCGATCGCTCGTGCCTCATGCCCTGACACTCGTGGCCATGGCGGCCTCGCCGGTCCTCGCCCGCGACCTCGCATGGCCGCCACAAGACCAGGCGCCGCCACGCTGCGGTGAGGAACCGATGTGGGAGGCCACGATTGCGAAGCCTCCGCGTCGGGTCTGCGCCGCCGACTTCGGCATCTTCCCCCTGGACGGCCTGGCGACCACCGACCAGGGCCCAGCCTTGCGCGCTGCACTCGCTCAACTGGAGCAGCAGGGAGCCGCCCTCTTCCTGCCATCGGGTCGCTACGCATTCGCGGGGGAACTGCGGGTCCCCGGCGGCACCGGTCTCATCGGCAGCCCCACCGGCAATACCCGTCTGAGGAGCGCGGGCCGGGACCCGGCCAGGATCACGACGGACGCATCCGCATCGAGCGGTGTCCTCATCGAAGGGCTGCAGCTGTACAACACGCGGATCGAGGTGAACGGCAAGTACCCGGCCACGGTGCGATGGAATGGCCTGGTCGGCACCGTCGGCAGGGAGGCGCAGATCGTCGCCCGCGGTCCTCACACGGTGGACGGCAACGTGTTGTGGCGCTCCCAGGATGCGCCCGGCTTCGGGATCGACTTGAGAACGGCAGGCGATACGGCAAGCGATACGGCGGGCGATGGCGCCCCTGCCGAAGCCGAGGCTCCCCAGGTCAGCATCACGCGCAATCTCATCGGCGCCGTTGATGCCGACCAGAACCCGGTTCGATCAGCCCCGGACATCGCCCCGCGTACCCGCGCCATGCTCAAGGCGATGAGTGCATCTCCCAGCGACAACGCTGAATGCCAGGGGCACTACCTTGTCGCCATCCGGTCGATGAGCCAGGCACCCATCGAGATGGCGTACAACCGGATCGCAGTCAGCGCGCCTGGGCCGGCGTCGGCGCACTCCCCTCGCGCGGCGGCGCAGATCCTGTCGCCTCGCGATCTGACACTCTGGAAAAACAGCTTCGAAGGCATCGGTTTCACGGCGAACGAAGACCCGCCGGTGGTCATCGACATGCCGTCGAATACCAGCATCGACGAGAACCGCTTCACCCGCGTTCCGTTGATCCTGACCCGCAGCGGGCTCACTTCCGGGCCGATCAAGAAAACGAGGATCTGGGACAACAGGCTGAACCGCACATCGATGGAGATCCGCGTGACCGTCAACGGCACAGGCGCCGAATACACCTCGCCCGACGATGTCGAGATCCGCGCCAATCGATTCTGGGTCCCGCCGCGTTGTGCATTGACGATGCTCCAGCCCGAGGCGGGCACCCGGAACTTCACGACGATCGCGAACCACGACGACTTCAGCAACGAGGAAGTGGTGCCTTGCCTGCGCTGAACGGAGGCCGCCGTCTCTTATAGTCCCTCTCCACCACGGAGAGCCCCGCCCATGTACCTGTCCCGGATCGCGCTGACCAACGTGCGCTCGATGGCATCGCTGGCCATCGACTTCGGCGCCGGTCCGGACGCGCCGGCCGGCACGAACCGGCGCTGGACGTTGCTGCTCGGCGAGAACGGCTGCGGCAAGAGCACCGTGCTGCGCGCGATCGGGCTGCTGCTCGCCGGCAGCGAGGCGCTGCCGGAGCTGCTCGGCGATGCCGATGCGTGGATACGCAACGGCATGCGGCAATGCCGCATCGCCGGCACGCTGGTGACCGCCAAGGGCGAACGGCGCGAGATCGCCCTGGAGCTGCATCGCGGCGACGGGCTGCGCCAGATCTTCGAGCGCAACGCGCAGACGTTGGAGGCGCTAGATGCGGCGATCCGGCATGCCGATCGCAATTACTTCGTGCTCGGCTACGGCGTCTCGCGCCGGCCGCCCGAGACCGGCCAGCGCGCGAGCGGTCCGCTGGACGAGTCGGCGCGCTCGTCGCGTTCGCCGCGTGCTCGCGCGCTGGCCTCGATGTTCTCGCCCGACGCATCGCTGGTGTCGCTGCAGCGCTGGGCCATGGACCTCGACTACCGGCGCGGCGAAGCGGCGCTGGCGCCGATCCGCGCGGCCCTGAACCAGCTGATGCGGGGCATGAACTTCTCGCGCATCGACAAGGCGTCGGGGCAGTTGATCTTCAAGACCGTCGACGGCGAGGTGCCGCTGAACCAGCTGTCCGACGGGTACCAGAACATGGCGGCCTGGTGCGGCGACCTGCTCTTCCGCATCACCGAAGCCTTCCCCGACCGCAAGGATCCGCTGGCCACGCGCGGCGTGCTGCTGATCGACGAACTCGACCTGCACCTGCACCCGGTCTGGCGCCGGCAGTTGGTGGACTTCCTCTCGAACCTGCTGCCGAACTTCCAGTTCATCGCGACGACGCACTCCGCGCTGACCGCGCAGCAGAGCGGTGAAGGCGAGCTCTTCGTCATCCGCCGCGAAGGCGCGAAGCAGCGACCCACGCTGGTGCCCTTTGTCGGCGAGCCGCGGCTCATGATGCTGCATCAGCTGCTGATGAGCCCGATGTTCGGGCTGGAATCGACGGATTCGGTGGCGGTGGAAACCGCGAGGAACACGGCGCGCAAGCTGCACACGAAGACCAGGACCCAGGGCAAGACGCTGACCTCGCGCGAGCGCGCGCAGTTGCAGCGCAGCGCCGAGGTCCTTCGCGTCGCGCCCGAGTGGGACGCGGTGCCCGACTACGCCCGCCAGCAGACCGCGCTGCTGAAGGAACTCAAGGCGACGATCGCGAAGCAGGCGGCGAAGTCGGCACCGGCCAAGTCTCCGCCACCCAAGGCCCCGGTCGGGAAGAAGCCCGCTGCGAAGGTCGCCACGAAGCCGGTCGCAGCGACGCCCGCGCTGTCGCCGACCAAGCTGAAGGCGGCGGTGAAGCGGGTGGAGCGTTCGAAGTGATCCGCCTGCGGCGCGGCCGGGACGCCGCGAGCCTGGGCGCGTTCACCGGCGCGAAGCTGCAGCAGCGGCTGCTCAAGCTCGAAGGCTACTTCTACGAGGACGGCGGCGAGGTCGACTTCAAGCCCAAGGCGCGCCAGATCTGGTCGACCGCCAAGCCCGCGCTCAAGCGCGATTCAGCCGGGAAATGCGCGTACTGCGAGGCCGACACAGCCGTGGTCGCGCATGGCGATGTCGAGCACTTCCGCCCCAAGGATCTGTACTGGTGGCTGGCGTACTGCGTCGACAACTACACCTTCAGCTGCCAGGTCTGCAACCAGGTCTACAAGGGCAACACCTTCCCCGTGACCGGCGCGCGCCTGAAGCCGCCGCGCATGCCCGCGGCGCAGCCGACGGACGCGGCCAAGGCGGCGACGCTCGCCGCGAGCTTCTGCCTCGATCCCGCGGACGCCACGGACGCGTCGCTGAAGCGCTTCTTCGCCGGCGAGCAGCCCCATCTGCCCGACCCCTACCTGGTCGATCCCGAGAAGCTGCTGTCGTGGAACGCGATCGAGGCCACGAACGAGGTCTGGCTCATCCCGCGTGGACGTTCGGCGAAGGCCAAGGCGGCCGCGAAGGCCGCTGAGGAGGTGCTCGGACTCAACCGCACGGAACTGCTTCGGCTGCGCTGGAATCACTACGACCTGCTGCGCACACTCGCGCTTGCCTTCCAGGAGATGGACCCGGCGTCGCCGAACGCGGCGAAGGTCCTCGCCGGCATCCGCCGCCGAGCGGACGGCGATCAGCCGTTCGCGGGGATGACTCGGCACTTCCTGCGGACGTGGGGATTGCTGCAGACCTGACCCCCAAAGGTCGTCCCCCACAAACCACTCTTTGGAGGGCCAGTCTCCGACTGGTGCAATCGACAGCTGTCGGACACGCTGGCGTTCAACCTGTTGAAGCGATTGACCCTGCCATGCCAGAAGCCGACGATTCAAACCTCCCCCTCAAGGTGGCGACATTGGAGACACACGTGGACCGAATGCAATATGAGCTCAGCGAGTTCAAGGCTGAAATGCGCGAGTTCCGCAAGGAGACTCGAGCTGAACTCACGGCGATACGCACGCACGATTTCCGCCTGATGTTCGGCGCCATCATCACCGTCGCCATCGGGGTCGCAGCGCTGACCGCCAAAGGCTTCCACTGGATCTGATCAGACGACCACCGGCTCCGGTTCCAGCCGGATGCCGAAACGGCCGTAGACGCTTTCCTGGATCGCCCGCGCCAGCGTGACGACCTCGGCGCCGCGGGCCTCGCCGCGGTTCACCAGCACCAGGGCCTGCTTCTCGTAGACCGCCGCGCCGCCCACGCTCTTGCCCTTCCACCCGCAGGCGTCGATCAGCCAGCCCGCAGCCAGCTTGAAGCTGCCGTCGGCCATCGGGTAATGCACGATGTGCGGGTCGCGCGCGATGATGTCGCGGCACTGCTCCGCGCTGACCACCGGGTTCTTGAAGAAGCTGCCCGCGTTGCCGATGCGCGCCGGGTCCGGCAACTTCGCGCTGCGGATCTCGCAGACCCACTCGAACACCTGCCGCGCGTCGGGCGCGGCGATGCCGGTGTCGGCCATCTTGCGTTCGAGGTCCAGGTAACCCAGCTGCGGCTGCCACGGCTTGGGACAGCGCAGCCGCACCTTCGTGATCACGCTCTTGCCCGCCAGGCCGCCGTACCCCGTCTGCTTGAACACGCTGTCGCGATAGCCGAAGCGGCACACCGAGGCGGGCAGCGTCACACGTCGACCCGTCGTCAGGTCGACGACATCCACGTTCTCGAGCCGGTCCTTCAGCTCGATGCCGTAGGCGCCGATGTTCTGCACCGGCGCCGCCCCGACGGTACCCGGGATCAAGGCCAGGTTCTCCAGGCCGGGCACGCCCTGCGCCAGCGACCACGCCACCGCCTCGTGCCAGGGCACGCCAGCGCCGGCCTCGACGATCCAGCAGTCCTCGCGTTCCTCGACGGCCAGGCCCTGGATCTCCATCTTCAGCACGACCGCGTCGACGTCCTTCGTCAGGACGAGGTTGGACCCGCCGCCCAGCACGAACTTCGGCGCGCGGCCCAGTTCGGGGTGGTCGACGACGCGGCGCACATCCAGCTCCTCGCGGATGCGCACCAGCCGGCGCGCCGTCGCCGGCAGGCCGAAGGTGTTGTAGGGCTTCAGGTTGACGTCGTGCTCGATGACGACGCCCTCGCGGCGCTCGGTCGAGGGGGGGATGGCGGGAGACTGCATGGCTAGAATTCTCGCCCATCTCCCCGAATCTCCCCCAAAGATCCCCTCGGAGGCCGGCCGCCGACAATCGGTCGTCGCCCTCCCCTCTGAAAGAGCCGTACATGCCCAGCTTTGACACCGTCCTCGAACCCGACATGGTGAAGGTCCGCAACAGCGTGGACGCCAGCGCCAAGGAAATCGCCACCCGCTTCGACTTCAAGGGCACCAGCGCCGCCATCGAGTGGAAGGACAAGGAAAAGGAAGTCCACGCCACCGGCGACGCCGAGTTCCAGCTCGAGCAGATCGAGGCCGTGCTCTATTCGAAACTCACCAAGCAGGGCGTCGTGCTCGGCTTCGTCGACAAGCAGGACAAGATCGAGAAGCTCGGCGGTGACCGCGTCAAGCAGGTCTACAAGATCAAGAACGGCCTGGAGGCCCCCGAGGCCAAGAAGGTCGTCGCCGCGATCAAGGAAAGCAAGCTCAAGGTGCAGGCCCAGATCGAAGGCGACATCGTGCGCATCACCGGCAAGTCGCTCGACGACCTGCAGGGGGCGCAGGCCGCGCTGCGCAAGGCGCTGCCCGACCTGCCGCTGAGCTTCGACAACTACCGCAAGTGATCCTCGGCGAGATGAGCACGCCTCGCAGGACCGGCTGGCGACGTCCCGCCGCCGTGGCGCTGTCCGTGGCGACCGCAGTCGCCGCGATGACC
This sequence comes from Rubrivivax sp., assembly GCA_004210455.1. GTDB lineage: Bacteria > Pseudomonadota > Gammaproteobacteria > Burkholderiales > Burkholderiaceae_C > Roseateles. Next base: position 22,733 of record SEFA01000029.1, read on the forward strand.
GCGCTGCTGGCGATGGTCCCTTCGCCCGCGTTCGCGGACAGCGTCAAGGCGTCGCGTTACTACGAGGACGCGCTCAAGCGTTTCGAGCAGCGGGACATCGACGGCACCATCATCCAGCTCAAGAACGCGCTGCAGCAGGACGCGCGGATGCTGACGGTGCACGTGCTGCTCGGCAAGGCGCTGCTGATGCGCAGCGAAGCCGCCGCCGCCGAGATCGAGTTCAACGAGGCGCTCTCGCAGGGCATCAACCGCGCCGAAGTGGCCGTCCCGCTGGCGCAGGCGCTGGTCGCGCAGGGCAAGCAGGCCGAGGTGTTCAAGCAACCGGCGCTGGTGCCCGACGGCCTGCCCGACAACGTCCGCAAGTCGCTGTTCCTGGTGCGTGCGGCGGCGGCCTCGGACCTCGGAGACCCCTCCCGCGCGCAAGCCCAGATCGATCTGGCGCGCGCCATTCCTCCCGACAACGCCGACACCTGGCTCGCCGAAGTGCCGCTGCGTCTGCGCGCACGACAGTTCGACAAGGCCACCGCCGCCGCCGAGCAGGCGGTGCGGCTGGCGCCGGGCAGCGGCGAGGCGCTCTACCAGCGCGCCACCGTGCCGCATGTGCAGGGCCGGCTCGACGAGGCGCTCAAGGGCTATGAACGCGCGATCGCCGCCGATCCGCGCCACCTCGAGGCACAGATGGCCCGCGCCGGCCTGCTGATCGACCTGAACCGCGACGCCGACGCGCTGGCGCAGATCCAGTCCGCGCTGAAGCTTGCGCCGAACGAGCCCCGCGCCCTCTACCTCACCGCCGTGCTCGCGGAGCGTCGCAACGACGCCGCCGCGGCCAAGACCGCGCTCAAGGCGGTCACCACCGCGCTGGATCCGGTGCCCATCGAGTTCATCCGCTACCGCCCGCAGGCGCTGATGCTCAACGGCCTGGCCCACTTCGGCCTGGGCGAGATGGAGAAGGCCAAGCCCTACCTCGAATACGCGCAGCGCCAGACGCCCAACAGCCCGCTCTCCAAGCTGCTGGCGCAGGTCTACGTGGCCGAGCCCAACCTCGACCGCGCCAGCGATGTGCTGGAGTCCTACCTCAAGGCCAATCCCGGCGACGGTCAGGCGCTGGTGATGATGGCCACGCTGCAGATGGCGCAGGGCCGCCATGCGCGCGCCGCCGCGCTGATGCAGGAGGCGCTGAAGTCGCGGGACGCTCCCGAATTCCGCACCGCGCTCGGCCTGTCGCTGATGCGCGGCGGCCAGTCCGGCGACGCGGTCGGCGAACTGGAAAAGGCTTTCCAGCGCGACCCGCGTCAGACCTATGCCGGCATGGCGTTGGTGTCGCTCTACCTGCGCGGCGGGCAGACCGCCAAGGCCATCGGCATCTCGGACAAGCTGGTCAAGCAGGACCCGAACAACACCACCGCCTGGCTGCAGCTCGCCGTCGCGCGGCGCGCGGCCAACGACACGGCCGGCGCGCGCCAGGCCTACCAGAAGGCCAACCAGCTCGACCCGAGCCTGGTCGACGCACAGCTCGGGCTCGCGCGGGTCGACATCGCCGACCGCCAGTTCGACGCCGCCCAGACCCGGCTGGCCGCGATGCTGAAGGCCGACGAGAAGAACGCCGACGCGCTCTACGAGATGGCGCTGCTGAGCGAAGCCCGCGGCCAGACCGCCGAGGTGCAGCGATGGCTGGCGAAGGCCACCGACGTCAGCACCTCGCGCAATACGCGGGCGGACCAGGCGCTGGTCGCCTGGCTGCTGAAGCAGGAGCAGCCGGCGCCGGCGCTCGAAGCGGCCCGCAAGCTGCTCGGCAAGGCACCCGACGATCCGCAGGCCATGATCACCTACGCGCGGGCCCAGCTTGCCAATCGCGACATCAAGGGCGCCACGGCGACCTTGACCGGCGCCGCGCGGCGGTCGGGCTTCGGCGCGGATCCGCTCGCGCAGATCGCGGGGCTCCAGCTGGACGCTCGCGATCTGGCCGGTGCCGCCTACAGCCTGGACAAGGCGTTGCAGGCGTCGCCGCAACATCTCGGCTCGCTGGCCCTGTCCTCGACGGTGGCGCTGCAGCAGGGCAATCTGGCGCTGGCCGACAGGCAGGCGAAACAGGTGATCCAGCTCCGCCCGCAATCGGCGCTGGGTTACTCGCTCGCTGCGGACGTGGCCCAGGCCCGCAAGCAGCCCGCGCAGGCCCTCGAGGCGCTGCGCAAGGCCCATGAGGTCCAACCGAGCAGCGGCAGCCTCCTGGCACTGATGCGGGCCTTGAGCCGGCAGGACTCTGGTGGCAAGGCGGCGCAGGATCTGGCGGAACGCTGGCTGAAGACGCACCCGACCGATCTCGCGGCCTGGAAGGCGCTGGGCGACACCCAGGCGCGGGCCGGGTCCTTCCCCGCGGCCCGCCGCAGCTACGACACGGCCTTGAAGCTCCGTCCCAATGACGTCGAGGCGCTGAACAACCTGGCCAACACCATGATCCACCAGGGCGAGGCGGCTGCCGCAGCCGCGGTGGCGGAGAAGGCCCTGGCGCTGGACCCGCGCAACCCCTCCGTGATCGACACGGCCGGTTGGGCCTATCACCTGGCCGGCAATGGCGACCGCGCGCTGCAACTGCTGCGCGATGCGCGCCTGCGGGAGCCCAACAGCCCGGACATCCGCTACCACCTCGCTGCCGCCTTGGCCAAGGCCGGACGCAAGGCGGAGGCCCGCGAGGAACTGGACGCCGCGCTGCGCAGCACCGCGTTCGAAAGTCACAAGGACGCGCAGTCCTTGAGCCAGACGCTGCGTTGACGCCCTGTCGAGATGGCCACGCCCCTCTGCTGAGGGGTTACCGACCGTGTCAGAAAAACTTACATTCCAGTCCCAATGACAGTCGCTTTTACCGACAAGTCCTTGTGGCGTAAGGGAAAGACGAAATTGGCCCAGTGTTTGCTAATAAAACTGGACTGAATCTGATAGCTCTGCCTCCGGCGGGGCCCGAGGGGAAACCATGCAACGAGTTCAACAACGACTGATCGGAATGGCTGTGGTGGCGCTTGCGTCGCTGCTGCCGTTCAGCGCGCATGCGCTTTCCACCTGGACGGCTGGCAACTGCGCCAGCAACTGCAGCGAGACCGGCGATGCCGCGCCCAACGTCAGCTACAGCGCCTATTCGGCGGTGATCAACCAGACCGGCAACGGCACCTATTCCAGCACCGGAGCTTTCGCGCAGAGCACGCTGGCGTACTACTCCGGCAGCGGTTTCGGCGTGCAGGCGCCCAACGGTGATTCGGGCTCGCCCAATCACTCGCTGGACAACTTCGGCTATCAGGACCTGATCCTGTTGAAGTTCGATTCCGCCGTGAACCTGACGCAGCTGAAGCTGGGTTGGTGGCAAAGCGACAGCGACATCACCGTCCTGGCCTACACCGGCAACACGAGCGGTGTCGACGCGGCGAGCACCATCGCCGGCAAGACTGCGGGCAACCTGAAGTCGGCCAACGGCTGGTCCCTGGTCAACAGCTACGCGGACGTGGGCAGCGCCAACTCGCTCAACCTGAACACGAGCCTCACCTCCAGCTGGTGGATCATCACCGCCTACAACTCGCAGCTGGGCGGCGCGACCACCGGCAACGACGGCACCACCAGCGGCCTGACCCGAGGCACCGGCACCACCAGCTACGGCGGCTACGACTTCGTGAAGCTGTATTCCGTCTCGGGCAACAAGGCACCTGGCGGCGGCACCAACAACGGCAACGTGCCGGAACCCGCGTCGCTGGCCCTGGCCTCCGTCGCGCTGCTCGGCCTGATCGGCGTGCGTCGCCGCAAGCCATCCCAACGCTGAGCCTCCCTGCTCCGCGAAAGGCGACCCCAGGGGTCGCCTTTCTTTTTGCCCAAGCCCCCCGCCCTTCCGCCCCAAGAAAAAACGCCCGATGCACTGAGTGCACCGGGCGTTTTCGCATTTTCACTTCCCATCGTCCTCGGTCGCAAAACCTTGGAAGGACGGTACTGGTTGGGGGCGGTGAGGCGTGAGGTTTCAGCGCTTGCCGCTGGGGCCTCATGCCTCGGCGACCAGCGCCCGGACCTTCGCAGTCCGAGCGTCCGCCGCTTCCGCGCCTCAGCTCCGCAGCGCGCGCTTGCGCTCGTTCTCCGACAGATGGCGCTTGCGCAGCCGCACCGACTTCGGCGTGATTTCGACCAGCTCGTCGTCCTCGATGAATTCGACGCCGTACTCCAGCGTCAGGTCGATCGGCGGCGTCACCTTGATGGCGTCTTCCTTGCCGCTGACGCGGAAGTTGGTCAGCTGCTTGGTGCGGGTGGCGTTGACGATCAGGTCGTTGTCGCGGTTGTGGATGCCGACGATCATGCCTTCGTAGACGGGGTCGTTCGGCTTCACGAACATGCGGCCGCGGTCGTCCAGCTTGCCCAGGGCGTAGGTGAAGATTTCGCCTGCGTCCATCGAGATCAGCACACCGTTCTTGCGACCGGCGATGTCGCCCTTGTGGGGTTCGTAGCCGTCGAAGATGTTGGAGATCAGGCCCGAGCCGCGCGTCAGGTTCAGGAACTCGTTCGAGAAGCCGATCAGGCCGCGGGCCGGGATGCGGTATTCGAGGCGCACGCGACCACGGCCGTCCGGCTCCATGTTCACCAGTTCGCCCTTGCGCTCGCCCAGCGCCTGCATCACGCCGCCCTGGTGGGTTTCTTCCACGTCGGCGGTGACCAGCTCGATCGGCTCGCACTTCTCGCCGTTGATGGTCTGGAACACCACGCGCGGCTTCGACACGGCCAGCTCGTAGCCTTCACGGCGCATGTTTTCCAGCAGGATGGTCAGGTGCAGTTCGCCGCGGCCCATCACTTCGAAGATGCCGTCCTCGTCGGTCTCGCTGACGCGCAGCGCGACGTTGGCTTGCAGTTCCTTCTGCAGGCGGTCCCAGATCTGGCGGCTGGTGACGAACTTGCCTTCACGGCCGGCCAGCGGCGAGGTGTTGACGCAGAAGTTCATCGTCAGCGTCGGCTCGTCGACCTTCAGCATCGGCAGCGGGGCCGGGTTGCTCGGGCTGGTGACGGTCACGCCGATGCCGATCTCCTCGATGCCGTTGATCAGCACGATGTCGCCGGGGCCGGCTTCGGTGGCCTGCACGCGGTCCAGACCCTGGAAGGTCAGCACCTGGTTGATGCGACCCTTCACGGACTTGCCGTCCGGGCCTTCCATGACCAGCACGTCCTGCGACGGCTTCAGGGTGCCCTGGCTGATGCGGCCCACGCCGATGCGGCCGACGAAGGTCGAGAAGTCCAGCGCGGAGATCTGCAGCTGCAGCGGCGCGTCCGGGTCGCCCTTCTGCGACGGCACGTGCTTCAGCACGGTGTTGAACAGGGCGGACATGTCCTCGCCCCACTTCTCGCCCGGCGCGCCTTCTTCCAGCGACGACCAGCCGTTGATGCCCGAGGCGTACACGACCGGGAAGTCCAGCTGCTCGTCGGTGGCGCCCAGCTTGTCGAACAGGTCGAAAGCGGCGTTGATGACGGCATCCGGCTTGGCGCCCGGCTTGTCGACCTTGTTCACGACGACGATGGGCTTCAGGCCCAGCGCCAGCGCCTTCTTGGTCACGAAGCGCGTCTGCGGCATCGGGCCTTCCTGCGCATCGATCAGCAGCACCACGCCGTCGACCATCGACAGCGCGCGCTCGACTTCACCGCCGAAGTCCGCGTGTCCCGGGGTGTCGACGATGTTGATGTGCGTGCCTTCCCAGCTGACCGCGCAGTTCTTGGCCAGGATGGTGATGCCGCGCTCGCGTTCGATGGCGTTGTTGTCCATCACGGTGTCGACGACCTTCTCGTGCTCGGCGAAGGTGCCGCTCTGGCGAAGGAGCTGGTCCACCATGGTGGTCTTGCCATGGTCGACGTGGGCGATGATGGCGATGTTGCGGATTTGCTTGCTCATGGGGCGGCTTTCGCTAGGGGCTTTCTCGTGATTTTGAGGAAGTCGGGAACTCGGGATGTCTCGGATCTTTTTAGGCGATGCGGGCTCAGGCGGCCTGCATCAGCATGGAAGCGATTTCGGTCGGGCTCAGCAGACGGTCGGCGATCAGCTCGCCGCCGGCCACGTGGGCGCTGCCCAGGAAGGCGCGCGGCGCCTGGCCGTAGACGCGCACCTGCGGCATGTCGGTCAGGGTCACGCGCCGGCGCATGCCGGACAGGAAACGGCCAGCCTCGTCGTTGCTCAACTCCACCTCGGGCCATTCGCCCAGCAGGCTGTCCGGCGCGGTCAGCAGCGACAGCCGGGCGTCTTCGTCCAGCGCCTCGATCTGCTCGAGCGTCACCGCCCGGTCGATCGACACCGGACCGCTCGCCGTGCGGCGCAGGCCGGCCAGGTGAGCACCGCAGCCGAGTTTGGCGCCGATGTCCTCGCCCAGCGTGCGGATGTAGGTGCCCTTGGTGCAACGCACGTCGATCACCAGCAGCAGCTCGTCAGGTTGCCAGTCGACGATGTCCAGCGCATGAATGGTCACATTGCGCGGCTGGCGCTCGACGGTCACGCCTTCGCGGGCGAGCTCGTACAAGGCGCGGCCCTGGTGCTTGAGCGCCGAGTACATCGGCGGCAGCTGCGAGATCTCGCCTCGGAAGCCGTCGCAGGCGGCGCGGATCGCGCCCAGGTCCAGCGACTTCGCGACCTCGTCGCGCTGCTCGAGGATCTCGCCCTCGCCGTCGCCGGTCGTGGTCGTGATGCCCAGACGCAGCGTCGCGCGGTAGCCTTTGTCGGCCTCCAGCGAGACCTGGCTGAACTTGGTCGCCGCGCCGAAGGTCAGCGGCAGCAAGCCGGTCGCCAGCGGATCCAGCGTGCCGGTGTGGCCGGCCTTCTCGGCGCGCAGCAGGCGCTTGACCTTCTGCAATGCGTCGTTGCTGGTCAGGCCGAGCGGCTTGTCCAGCATCAACACGCCGTGCACGGCGCGTTTCACGATCTTGGGGCGGGGGGCTACTGCGCTCATCACTACGCGGCGGCCCTCTCGGGACGCCGTCTTTCAGGCTCGGAGGACCTCAGTCCTCGGTGGTCTCGTCGTCCTTGGCTCGGGACAGGTTCGCTTTGTTGATCAGCGCGCTCATCTCGGCGGCGCGCTCGATCGTGCGGTCGAAATGGAAATGCAGGCTGGGCACGGTGTGGATCTGCAGCCGCTTGAACAGCCCGTTGCGCAGGAAACCTGCCGCCTCGTTCAGCGCCGCGCCGGTCGCCTCCGGATCGCCGACCAGCAGCGAGAAGTAGACCTTCGCATGGGCGTAGTCGGGCGTGACCTCCACCGCGTTGATCGTCACCATGCCGACGCGCGGGTCCTTGAGGTCCCGGATCAGCTCGGCCAGGTCGCGCTGGATCTGGTCCGCCACGCGCAGACCGCGGTTGGGGATAGATCGCTTGTGACGCATGGCTCTTTCCTCACTCTCTCAAACAACAAAGCCCGGCGGTGCGAACCGCCGGGCATGAAGCTGCGGCAGGCTGGTTTACAGCGTGCGCGCCACTTCCTTGATTTCGAAGACTTCCAGTTGGTCGCCTTCCTTGATATCGCTGTAGTTCTTCAGCTTGATACCGCACTCGAAGCCTTCGCGGACTTCCTTGACGTCGTCCTTCAGGCGCTTGAGCGACTCGATCTCGCCGGTATAGACCACCACGTTGTCGCGCAGCAGGCGGAAGCGTGCGTTGCGGGTCACGTGACCGCTGGTGATCATCGAACCGGCGATGGTGCCGATCTTGGTCGCCACGAACACGGTGCGGATCTCGGCGGTACCGATGATCTCTTCGCGCTGCTCCGGAGCCAGCATGCCGGCCATCGCCGCCTTCACCTCATCCACGGCGTCGTAGATGATGTTGTAGTAGCGCAGGTCGACGTCGTTGTGCTCGGCCACCTTGCGCGCGCCGGCATCGGCACGCACGTTGAAGCCGATCACGACAGCCTTGGAGGCGATCGCCAGGTTGATGTCGGACTCGCTGATCGCGCCCACCGCGGCGTGCACGATCTGGACCTTCACCTCGTCGGTCGACAGCTTGAGCAGCGAAGAAGCCAGCGCTTCCTGCGAGCCTTGCACGTCGGCCTTGATGATCAGCGGCAGCGTCTGCACGTCGCCGGCGGTCATTTCCGCGAACATGTTCTCCAGCTTGGACGCCTGCTGGCGGGCCAGCTTGACGTCGCGGTACTTGCCGGCGCGGAAGGTCGCGATTTCACGGGCGCGGCGTTCGTCGCTCAGCACCATGAACTCGTCACCGGCACGCGGCACTTCCGTCAGACCCTGGATCTCGACCGGGATGGACGGGCCGGCTTCGGTGGCGTTCTTGCCATCCTCGTCCAGCATGGCGCGGACACGACCGTAGGTCGAGCCGGCCAGCACCACGTCGCCGCGCTTCAGGGTACCGGACTGCACCAGCACCGTCGCGACCGGGCCGCGGCCCTTGTCCAGCTTGGCTTCGATGACCAGACCCTTGGCCATGGAATCCTTGGCGGCCTTGAGTTCCAGCACTTCCGCCTGCAGCAGGACCTGCTCCAGCAGATCGTCGATGCCCTGGCCGGTCTTGGCCGACACCGGGACGAACGGCGATTCGCCGCCGAACTCTTCCGGCACGACCTGCTCGGCCACCAGCTCGCTCTTCACGCGCTCGGCGTTGGCGTCGGGCTTGTCGATCTTGTTCATCGCGACCACGATCGGCACGCCGGCAGCCTTGGCGTGGTGGATCGCTTCCTTGGTCTGCGGCATCACGCCGTCATCGGCGGCCACGACCAGGATGACGATGTCCGTCGCCTGGGCGCCGCGGGCACGCATGGCCGTGAAGGCCTCGTGACCCGGGGTGTCGAGGAAGGTGATCATGCCGCGCGGCGTGTCGACGTGATAAGCGCCGATGTGCTGCGTGATGCCGCCGGCTTCGCCCGCCGCCACGCGGGCGCGGCGGATGCTGTCCAGCAGCGAGGTCTTGCCGTGGTCGACGTGACCCATGACCGTGACGACCGGAGCGCGGGGCAGCAGCTCGTGCTGGCCTTCGGCGGCGGCGCCCTCTTCTTCCAGGAACGCGTCCGGATCGTCCAGCTTGGCGGCGAACGCCTTGTGGCCCATTTCCTCGACGAGGATCATGGCCGTTTCCTGGTCCAGCTGCTGGTTGATGGTGACCATCTGACCCAGCTTCATCAGCTGCTTGATGACCTCGGAGGCCTTCACCGACATCTTGTGCGCCAGATCGGCGACCGAGATGGTTTCGGGAACGTGCACTTCCTGGGCCACCGGCTCGTTCGGAGCCTGGAAATTCGACTGCGAGGCGCCGCGATCGTCACGACCGCCGCGGCGGCCACCGGCACCGCCACGGCCGGGCGCGCGCCAGCTCGTGCCGCCGCCCGGGCGTGCCGGACCGTCGGTACGGCCGCCACCCGGCTTGCCGGCGGCGCCGCGCTTCTTGGCGTCATCGGCCCAGCTGGAAGACAGCTTCTCGGACTTGACCGACTTCTTGTCGCCCGGCTTCGCACCGGCGGCGGCCGTCGTGCCGGCGGCACCCGGAGCGCCGCCCGGCTTCTTGTGGATGGTGCCCTTGATGCCGGCGGCCGGCGTGGCCTCGGGCTTGGGTTCTTCCTTCTTCGCGACCAGCACCTTCTTGGGCGCGTTCATCATCGCGCGGATGGCCGCGGCTTCGGCTTCGGCGGCCTTGCGGCGGCGCTCCAGCTCGACCTGGCGGGCCTTCTCGTCGGCGGCGACGTCGGCAGCCTTCACCACGCGCAGCACGGGCTTCGCGGGTTCGACCGGGGCCGGCGCCGGAGCGGCGGCCACGGGAGCCGGCGCGGGTGCGGGCGCAGCGGCAGCGGCGGCCTTTTCAGCCGCTTTCTCAGCCGCCTTGTCGGCGGCCTTCTCGGCCTTGGACTTGGCGGCGTCGGCGATCTTGCGCGCTTCCGCTTCGGCGGCGGCCTTGGCCGCGGCCTCGGCGGCGGCGGCCTCGGCCGCTTCACGCGCGGCGCGCTCTTCCTCGCGACGCTTCTCTTCAGCTTCGCGGGCGGCGCGTTCGGCGTCTTCACGCTCACGCACCTTGCGGGCGAGTTCCTCTTCCTGCTGACGCAGCGCCTCGGCTTGCGCCTGCACTTCTTCCTCGCGGCGCTTCAGCTCGGCTTCCTCGGCGGCGGCGGCGGTGGCGTCATCGACACCATCCTCGCGCTTGACGAAGACGCGCTTCTTGCGCACCTCGACCTGGATCGTGCGGGCCTTGCCCGAGGCATCGGCCTGCTTGATCTCGCTGGTGGACTTGCGGGTCAGCGTGATCTTCTTGCGCTCGGCGCCGCCGGCGGTCCCATGCGCGGTGCGCAGGTGATCCAGCAGACGTTCCTTGTCGCTTTCGTTCAAGGTGTCCTCGGCGGACGCCTTCTTGACGCCCGCAGCTTGGAGCTGCTCCAGCAACGTGGTCGCAGGCCTGTTGAGCTCTGCGGCCAGCTGGGCGACGGTGGTCACGGCCATTGTTGAAATCCTTAAATCTTGTGTGGGGCGGAGCGGTCTGGTTTCGCTTGAAGTCGCTTCAGAGCGTGTCTGCTCGGGCGTTATGCGTTGAACCAGTGCTCGCGCGCCTTCATGATCAAAGCGCGTGCCGCTGCCTCGTCCAGGGACGAAATCTCGACCAGTTCGTCGACGGCCAGGTCTGCCAGGTCGTCACGGGTATGGATGTCGCCGGCCGCCAGCTTGGCGATCAGCTCGGGGGTGACGCCTTCCAGGTCGCGCAGGTCCTGGGAGACCTCCTCGACCTTTTCCTCGCGGGCGATTTCCATCGTCAGCAGGGCGTCCTTGGCGCGGGTGCGCAGCTCGTTGACGGTCTCCTCGTCGAAGGACTCGATCTCGAGCATCTCCTGCATCGGAACGTAGGCGACTTCTTCCAGCGAGGCAAAACCTTCGGCGATCAGGATGTCGGCGACTTCCTCGTCCACGTCCAGCTTCTCGACGAACAGCTTGCGCACGCCGTCGGATTCCTCGGCCTGCTTGGCGGCGGATTCCTCGGCGGTCATGATGTTGATCTTCCAGCCGGTCAGCTCGGACGCCAGACGCACGTTCTGGCCGCCGCGGCCGATGGCGATCGCGAGGTTCTCCTCGTCGACGACGACATCCATCGCGTGGCGCTCTTCATCGACGACGATGGACTGCACGTTCGCCGGCGCCAGCGCGCCGATCACGAACTGCGCCGGATCCTCCGACCACAGCACGATGTCCACGCGTTCGCCGGCCAGCTCGTTGGTCACGCCGTTGACGCGGGAACCGCGCACGCCGACGCAGGTGCCGATCGGGTCGACGCGCTTGTCGTACGAGACCACGGCGATCTTGGCGCGGCTGCCGGCGTCGCGGGCGGCGCTCTTGATCTCGAGCAGGCCCTGCTCGATCTCCGGCACTTCCTGCGCGAAGAGTTCCTTCATGAACTCACCCGAGGAACGCGACAGCATGATCTGCGGACCGCGCTGCGTCGGGTCGATGCCCAGGATCACCGCGCGCACGCGGTCGCCGGTGCGCAGGTTTTCCTTCGGGATCATCTCGTTGCGCTTGAGGCGGCCCTCGACGCGGCCCGACTCGGCAATGATGTCGCCCTTGTCCAGACGCTTGACCGTGCCGACGAAGATGCGTTCGCCGCGCGACATGAAGTCGTTCAGCAGCTGCTCGCGTTCGGCGTCGCGGATCTTCTGCAGGATGACCTGCTTGGCGGCCTGGGCACCGATCCGGCCGATCGGCACGGACTCGACACCTTCCTCGATGTGGTCGTCGACCTCGATGTCGGCGATCTGTTCCTGCGCTTCGAACAGCAGGATCTCGGAGTCGGCGTTCTGCAGGCCGGCCTCGTTGGGCACGACGTGCCAACGGCGGAAGGTCTCGTACTCGCCGGTGTCGCGGTCGATGGCCACGCGGATATCGACCTCGCCGCCATACAACTTCTTGGTGGCCGAAGCCAGTGCCGCCTCAACGGCGCCGAACACCACATCGCGCTCCACGCTCTTCTCGCGCGAGATGGCGTCCACCAGCATCAACAGTTCGCGGTTCATTGATCGAGACCTCCGTCAACCTTGTCATCCGTCTGCCGGGACTTGGCATTGCTCTTCTTCTTCGACGCCTTGGGCTTCGCAGCCGCTCCGTCAGCCGATTCCGATCCGGGCGCCAAGCCCGTGTTCTTTTTCGCCGCGGCATCCGCGGCAGCGTCGCCCGCAGACTTCTGCGTGCGACCCTTGAAAACGATCTCCGGCACCAGCTTGGCCGAGCGCACTTCGTCCAGCGCGAAGTCCAGCACCTGCTCGGTCTTGCCGTCCATGAAGATCACGCGCCAGGCGGTGTTCTGCGCCAGCGCATTCCAGTCGTCCTGCGCCACGCCTTCGGCCGCGACCAGGACACCCCGGTACTTCTTGCGGCCCTGGAAAGCCTCGCGCAATGTGATTTCCACTTCGTGACCGCTGAAGCGGGCGTAGTCGCCGGCGTTGTTCAGCGGGCGATCGAGGCCGGGGGTCGACACTTCCAGCCGCGTGTAGTCGACTTCCTCGACTTCCATCACGTAGCGCAGCTGGCGCGTGACGCGCTCACAATCCTCGACGTTGACCGGCGTCTCCGGTTCCTGGCCGTCCACCAGCGGCTTGTCGATGAACACGCGCAGCAAGCCCCCGGCGCTGCGTTCGCAGCCCACCACCTCGTAACCAAGTCCGGTCACGGTTTTTTCAACAACGGCTTGCCAGCTCAAATTCATCGACGAAGGTATTGGGCCTGTAACAGGCATCACGGCGTGTTGGAACAGCCAAAAAAAATGGGCTGGATGAATCCGCCCACCGTTCACTTTTTCAGCGAAGCTAGAAGTGTACTATGCAAACAGCATGCCGACAAGGCTGCGTCATCCCTCACAGCCTGACGTGCGAGAATCCCGGCCTCCCTCGAATCTATGAATACCAGGAGCAGACATGGGATTTCTCGCTGGCAAGCGACTGCTGATCACGGGCGTGCTGTCCAACCGCTCGATCGCCTACGGCATCGCCAAGGCCTGCCACCGCGAAGGCGCTGAACTGGCCTTCAGCTACCAGGGCGAGCGCTTCAAGGATCGCATCACCGAATTCGCCGCCGAATTCGATTCCAAACTGGTATTCGACTGCGACGTGAGCGACGACGCCCAGATCGATCGCCTGTTCGAGGACCTCGGCCGGCACTGGCCGGAATTCGACGGATTCGTTCATTCGATCGGCTTCGCGCCGCGCGAAGCGATCGCCGGGGAATTCCTGGACGGCATGACGCGCGAGAACTTCCGCATCGCGCACGACATCTCCGCCTACAGCTTCCCGGCCATGGCCAAGGCCGCCCAGCCGCGCCTGCGCGCCGGCTCGGCGCTGCTGACCCTCTCCTATCTGGGGGCGGACCGCTTCGTTCCCAACTACAACACCATGGGCCTGGCCAAGGCCTCGCTGGAAGCCAGCGTGCGCTACCTCGCCTACGGCCTCGGCGGCAAGGGCATCCGGGTGAACGGCATCTCCGCCGGCCCGATCAAGACGCTGGCCGCCTCCGGCATCAAGGACTTCGGCAAGCTGCTCAAGCAGTTCGCGGACAGCGCCGCCATCAAGCGCAACGTCACGATCGAGGACGTCGGCAACACCGCCGCCTTCCTGCTGTCGGACCTGGCGGGCGGCATCAGCTCGGAAATCGTCTACGTCGACGGCGGCTTCAGCCACGGCGCGATGGCCGGGACGGAGTGAAGTTCCCGACCAAATGACATCAGGCCCCGAGGGGCCTGATTTTCTTGGTGATTACTTCTTCGTGTCGATCACGCAATCCACGTAGTAGCGCGTGATGCCGTCGTCGCCCTTCTCCGCCACGAGTCCGTGGACGTCGGTGGCGAAACCCGGGAACTTGGCGTTGAAGTCTCTGGTGAACTTCAGGTAGTCGACGATGCGCTTGTTGAAGCGTTCGCCCGGGATCAGCAGCGGGATACCCGGGGGATACGGCGTCAGCAGCGCGGTCGTGACCCGGCCTTCCAGCTTGTCGATCTCGACGCGCTCCGTCTTGCGATGCGCGATGTGCGCGTACGCATCCGACGGCTTCATCGCCGGCTCCAGCTCCGACAGGTAGACCTCGGTCGTCAGGCGCGCGATGTCGCCCGAGGCGTAGGCCTCGTGCACGCTCTGGCTCAGGTCGCGCAGGCCCATGCGCTCATAACGCGGGAAGGCCGCCACGAAGTCCGGCAGGATGCGCCAGATCGGCGCATTGCGGTCGTAGTCGTCCTTGAACTGCTGCAGCGCGGTCAGCAGCGTGTTCCAGCGACCCTTGGTGATGCCGATGGTGAACATGATGAAGAACGAGTACAGCCCCGTCTTCTCCACCACCACGCCGTGCTCGGCCAGGAACTTGGTGACGATGCTGGCCGGGATGCCCGTCTTGGCGAACTTGCCGCTCATGTCCAGTCCCGGCGTGATGACCGTGGACTTGATCGGATCCAGCATGTTGAAGCCGGCCTCGATCGGGCCGAAGCCGTGCCACTTCTCGTTGGCCTTGAGCATCCAGTCCGCGGCCTTGCCGATGCCGTCGCCGGCCAGCTTGTCCGGACCCCAGACCTTGAACCACCAGTCCTTGCCGTAGTCCTTCTCGACCTTGCGCATCGCGCGGCGGAAGTCCAGCGCCTCGCTGATGGATTCCTCCACCAGCGCCGTGCCGCCGGGCGGCTCCATCATCGCGGCTGCGACGTCGCAGCTGGCGATGATCGAGTACTGCGGGCTGGTCGAGGTGTGCATCAGGTACGCCTCGTTGAACAGGTGCTTGTCCAGCTTGACGTTCTGCGAGTCCTGCACCAGCACCTGCGACGCCTGCGAGATGCCGGCCAGCAGCTTGTGGGTGGACTGCGTGGCGTAGACCATCGCGGTCTTCGGACGCGGCCGGTGCTTGCCCATCGCGTGGTACGAGCCGTAGAAGTTGTGGAAGGCCGCGTGCGGCAGCCACGCCTCGTCGAAGTGCAGCGTGTCGATCCAGCCGTCCAGCTTGCCCTTGATGGTCTCGGTGTTGTAGAGCACGCCGTCGTAGGTGCTCTGCGTCAGCGTCATGATCCGCGGCTTGGCCTTCTTGGCGTCCACGCCCTTGAGCAGCGGGTTCTTGGCGATCTTCCTGCGGATGGTTTCGGGCGAGAACTCGCTCTCCGGGATCGGGCCGATGATGCCGTAGTGGTTGCGCGTGGGCGTCATGAAGACCGGCACCGCGCCGGTCATGATGATGCTGTGCAGGATGGACTTGTGGCAGTTGCGGTCCACGACCACGATGTCGCCCGGCGCCACCGTGTGGTGCCAGACCATCTTGTTGGACGTCGAGGTGCCGTTGGTGACGAAGAAGCAGTGGTCCGCGTTGAAGATGCGGGCGGCGTTCTTCTCGCTCTCGGCGACCGGGCCGGTGTGGTCCAGCAACTGGCCGAGCTCCTCGACCGCGTTGCAGACGTCGGCGCGCAGCATGTTCTCGCCGAAGAACTGGTGGAACATCTGGCCGACAGGGCTCTTCAGGAAGGCCACGCCGCCGGAGTGCCCCGGGCAGTGCCACGAGTAGGAACCGTCCTGCGCATAGGCCATCAGCGCCTTGAAGAACGGCGGCGCCAGGCCGTCGAGGTAGCTCCTGGACTCGCGGATGATGTGACGCGCCACGAACTCGGGCGTGTCCTCGAACATGTGGATGAAGCCGTGCAGCTCGCGCAGCACGTCGTTGGGCAGATGCTGCGAGGTGCGCGTCTCGCCGTAGACGTAAATGGGGATGTCCGCATTCTTGAAGCGGATCTCCTGGATGAACTTGCGCAGGTTCAGGACCGCCGGATCCAGCTCGGCGCCGTCGCCATTGCCGGAGAACTCCTCGTCGTCGATGGACAGGATGAAGGCGCTGGCGCGGCTCTGCTGCTGGGCGAACTGGCTCAGGTCGCCGTAGCTCGTGACGCCCAGGACTTCGAAGCCCTCTTTCTGTATGGCCTCCGCGAGCGCGCGGATGCCCAAACCCGAGGTGTTCTCGGAGCGATAGTCCTCGTCGATGATGACGATGGGAAAGCGGAAACGCGGCGTCATGGAAGCCTCCGGATCGGGGCAGGTCAAACAAGAAAGGCGCGAAGTGTAGGGCTAGAGCCGTGTCACGCAAGTGTTGAAGGGGCGTTGTCGCAGAAACAGAACGGCCATGCCGCCGGTCTCCCGTCAATGACCCGGGGATGGGATCTCAACCGCTCGCTCAATGGTTTGAAAAAGCGGGAGCCCACCCCCTTCGGAGCGACCCGGCAAGCACCGACCCCGGGCGTACACTGACCTGACTCGAAAGGACCGGGCGAATCACGGATCGACCGGCGTTGAGCTAGGAGGAATCGATGGACTGGCGTCTCGCCACCTGGTGGTGGGTGATCTGCGGTGTGCTGGTGGCGGCGGAGCTCGCGACCGGCACGACGTTCTATCTCTTGATGCTGGCGCTCGGCGCCGCGGCAGCCGCGTTGTCGGCTCACCTGGGCGGTCCGTTCTGGATGCAGCTGGTGATCGCCGCGGTGATCGGCGGCGGCGCGGTGACCTGGTGGCACCTGCGCCTGCGCCGCCATCCCAGACTGCCGGCGGCGGAGAACCCCAACGTGAACCTCGACATCGGCCAGAGCCTGGACGTCGCGCACTGGCGCGCCGACGGCACCGCCGAGGTCCGTTATCGCGGCGCCGCCTGGCAGGCGCGCTTCGTCGGCACCGGCGCGCCGGTCATCGGACGGCATGTGATCCGTGGCGTCGACGGCAGTTGCCTGCTCGTCGAGCCCGCCTGACGCGCCTCACGCCACCCCGGGCCGCCACGCCCCGTTCCGTTTCAATGTCATTCCCTGGAGGAGAGTCCCGCTCATGGAAATCATCGCCCTGGTCATCCTGATCGTCGCCGTCGTCTTTGTCATTCAATCGGTGAAGGTGGTCCCGCAGCAGAACGCCTGGGTCGTGGAACGCCTCGGCAAGTACCACGGCACGCTGACGCCCGGCCTGAACATCCTGGTGCCCTTCGTGGACCGGCTGGCCTACAAGCATTCGCTCAAGGAGATCCCGCTGGACGTGCCCAGCCAGGTCTGCATCACGCGCGACAACACCCAGCTGACGGTGGACGGCATCCTGTATTTCCAGGTGACCGACGCCATGCGTGCCAGCTACGGCTCGAGCAACTACATCATCGCGATCACGCAGCTGGCGCAGACCACGCTGCGCTCGGTGATCGGCCGCATGGAGCTGGACCGGACCTTCGAGGAGCGCGACGTGATCAACAGCTCGGTCGTGCAGGCGCTGGACGAGGCGGCGCTGAACTGGGGCGTGAAGGTGCTGCGTTACGAGATCAAGGACCTGACGCCGCCGGCGGAGATCCTGCGCTCGATGCAGGCGCAGATCACCGCGGAGCGCGAGAAGCGCGCGCTGATCGCCGCCTCGGAAGGTCGCCGCCAGGAGCAGATCAACATCGCGACCGGCGAACGCGAGGCGGCGATCGCCCGTTCCGAGGGCGAGAAGCAGGCCGAGATCAACAAGGCGCAGGGCGAGGCTGCGGCCATCACGGCGGTGGCCGAGGCCAGCGCCGACGCGATCCGCAAGATCGCCGCGGCGATCCAGCAGCCGGGCGGCGGCGACGCCGTGCAGTTGAAGGTCGCGGAGAAAGCGGTCGAGGCCTTCTCGCAACTGGCCCAGAAGAACAACACGATGATCGTGCCGGCCAACATGAGCGAGGTCTCCGGGCTGATCGGCACGGCGATGGCGCTGATCAAGAGCGACAAGGTGATCCAGCCGGGCCGCTGAAAAACGCGGCGCTGAAGCCGAGGCGGGCGGCGCGTCGGCGCCCTCCTTCCGCCTCTGTCGCACGTCGCGCCGCAACTTTCATTCGGAGCGAAAAATCTGCGCTATGATGGCGGGCTTCGGAGAGATGGATGAGCGGTTTAAGTCGCACGCCTGGAAAGCGTGTGTAGGTTAATAGCCTACCGAGGGTTCGAATCCCTCTCTCTCCGCCAAGACGCATGAACAACGGGCCCTGAGTGATCAGGGCCCGTTTTCTTTTGTCGCGGGATCAATGTCGTCGCGGGAACTATCATCCCGCCCCATGCTGACCTTCGAACAATTCTTCGGCTTCCTGCTCGCCGCCACGCTGATCACCGCGTCGCCGGGGCCGGACAACCTGATGGTGCTCGGCATGGGCGTATCCAAGGGCCGTCGGCACGGCATGGCCTTCGGGCTCGGGTGCGCGCTCGGTTGCCTGAGCCACACGGTGCTGGCCGCCATCGGCGTCAGCGCGCTGATCGCCGCATCGCCGGTCGCGTTCACCGCGCTCAGGGTCTGCGGCGGGCTCTACCTGATCTGGCTCGGCATCAAGGCGCTGCGCAGCCGCGGCGGCGCCACCGTCGGCGATGCCTCGCAGGTCGAGGACTCCCTCTCGCGCCTGTTCTTCAAGGGCGTCTTCGCCAACGCCATCAACCCGAAGGTCGTCCTCTTCTTCCTTTCCTTCCTGCCGCAGTTCGTCGTGCCCGCGCAGGGACACATGGCCGCGCAGACGGCCCTGCTCGGACTGACCTTCACGCTGCAGGCGGCGGTGCTGTTCGGCCTGCTGGGCTACTTCGCCGGCGCGATCGGCCAATGGCTGCAGCGCAAGCCTCGCGCGGGGCTGTGGCTGGACCGCATCGCCGGCGCGGTGTTCGTGGCGCTGGGCTTGCGCCTGATCGTGGCGCGCTGACCGGGGGGCCAACGGGGGCATAACGGGGAATACGGATTGCCGTTCGTCCCCATCCCCTCGTCAGGAGCATTCCATGACCCTTCGTCCCTTGCTCGCCGCCGTCCTGGTGGCCTGCCTGCCCGCGACCGCCGCACTCGCCGCCGAAGCCACCGTGACCTTGAAGGTTGCCACCCCTCAGGGAGAAGGCGGCCCGGTCGGCACCGTCACGATGGAGGACACGAAGTACGGCCTCGTGTTCACGCCCAAGCTCACCGGCCTGCCGCCGGGGTTGCACGGCTTCCATGTCCATGCCAACCCGTCCTGCGCCGCCGCCGACAAGGACGGCAAGCCCTCCCCCGCCGAAGCGGCGGGCGGCCATTTCGATCCGAAGAAGTCCGGCAAGCACGGCGAGCCCTGGGGCGACGGCCACCTGGGCGACCTGCCGCCGATGTTCGTGAACGGGGAAGGCGAAGCCAGCCAACCCGTGCTCGCGCCTCGCCTGAAGCTGGCGGACGTCAAGGGCCACGCGCTGATGGTCCATGCGGGCGGCGACAACCATGCCGACCATCCCGCGCCGCTCGGCGGTGGCGGCGCGCGCATCGCCTGCGGCGTGATCCAGTGATCCAGTGATCCAGTGATCCAGTGATCCAGTGATCCAGTGATCCAGTGATCCAGTGATCCAGTGATCCAGTGATCCAGTGATCCGCTGGATGGCGGATCCTGGAGAGCGGCAAGAGGCGCCCCGGCACGAGCCGGGGCATGCCGCTCAGGCGGAGGCCAACGGCAACGCGCGCCCTTCACCGTGCGTCAGCACCGGCGCGTCGTACAGCGCGCGGATCGCGTCGCGCCCCACCGCCACCGTGCTCAGGATGCGCCCATCGGCGCCCACCCACAGCGCGCTCGGCGTGGCGATCACGCCGAAGAGCTGGTTGATGTCCTGTCCCGACTGCAGCACCACGCGATCCGGCGCGAGGTTGTTGAAGGTCGTGCGGTTCGACTCGGCGCTGCCGCTGCTGATCGTGAGCCAGTGCACCGGCTCATTGTCCTGACGGCGCCAGGACGCCATCTCCTTCATGACCTCGTGGCACGGCGCGCATTGCGGTCCGACGAAAACCAGCAGCTGCGAGCCCGACTGCGCGACGTAGTCCGCCAGCGTGCGCGTGTTCCCCGCCACGGTCGTCGCGGCGAAGGCCGGGGCTGCCTGCCCGACGTGCAGCACCTGATTCGACACCAGCGTCTCCAGGCTGGGCACGCCGCCGGCGGGCTCGATGCCCAGGGACTGCAACCGTAGCTCCAGGTGATCGATCTTCAGCAGCAGGCGCCCCTGCTGGCGCGCCAGATGCAGCACCAGCCAACCCAGCAGTCCCACCGCCAGCACCAGCACGGTCGACAGCAAGACCTGCCCCCGCCCACCGGAGACCAGCGTGCCGGTCAACGATGCCGCGCCTTCGGCCGCCAACGCGCCTGACAGCAGCCAGGCCGCCAGCGCGACCAGCAGGCCGTTGCGCGCGACGCTGGCCCACGAGATCGGCTGCGAGCGCGTCTGCCCGAAGCAGTTGCACGAGGGCTTGTTGCCCTGCGCCAGCTGCACCGCCATCGCCGCGGCGAACACGGCCAGCAGCCCGGCCGCCAGCGCGATGCCGAGCGCCGGCGCCCACGGGAGCACGACCAGCAGCGCAACCGCGAACTCCAGCAGCGGCAGCACCCAGGCGCCCGAACGCGCCAGCGCCGCCGGTACGCCGAAGCTGCGCAGCGCCTGCGCGGTCGCGTCCGGCTCCGCCAGCTTGGACCACGCCGCGAGCGCGAACACGCCCGCCAGGAACCAGCCCCCCAACACGATCAGGATGTCCACGATGCGTCTCCCTTCCCGTTGCGTTTCGTCTGTCCGGTGTCGCCACCAATGGTTGCGCCCGGCCGACCGGCCGGGCGACGTGAAAAGGCCTTGCGCTGCCCTGCGGTTACTTGGCCCGCATCTCGCCGGAACCCTGCGCCGGGCCGGCGGTCGTCATGCCGACACTGGGCACCGACGCCGAGCGGCTCGCCAGACTCGACCCGACCACGAAGCAGGGTCGGATGCAGATGGGCGTCGAACCGCAGCAGGTCACGCTGACGCAGGCCCATCCCGACGGGCATCCCGCGGACGACGAGCAGGTCGGCAGCCCCGAACACGACTGAGGCAGATGGCAGAAGCCGCGGCCCTCGATGGTCTGGAAGCAGACGCAACCGGGATCCTGGCAACTGGGCAGCGCGCCGCACGTGCCGCCGGGGCAGGTCGGGCAAGGCTGCGTGCCGCAGCAATCGCAACCGGCCTGCTGCGCCGCGGTGAAGGCGTCGCCGCCGGCGTTGTTGACCGCCTGGTAGTAGGCCCCCGCCGCCGCCTTGCAGGCGCCGCGCTTGATCTTGTTGCTGTCCACCGAGATCGGTCCGACCTGCACCATGTTGACCGGGTAGGCCGCGTCGCAGGAACCCGTCATGCAGCTGTAGAAGGTGTTGTCGCAACCGGCCTTGCCCTGGTTGCACTCGCCGTAGCAGCAGTCGTGGCCGTTGCAGCAGCCGAGGAAACTGGCCGCGCCGTACTGCGACGGGAACTGCGTGCCGCCGGCCGCCCCGCAGCCGTTGGGCGTGCAGCTGTAGCCCGGGTGCGCCACCTTGTTCGGACAGGCCGCGAGGTCCGCCACCGGATGCTTGTTGGCGATGGCGCCGCTGGGCAGGCAGCACTGCAGCGCCGGGTCGTAGAGCTGGCGACCGCACAGGCAGTCCGCCGCCGCCTGCGCAGTGCGCGGCAACAGGCCGCCGGCCAGCGTGGAGAACACGCCCAGCACCGACACCTTCAGCACGTCGCGGCGCGAGCCCTGGCTGCCCAGCGAGCGGGTGAAGTTGTCGAAGGCGTTGTCCGCCAGGTGTCCCTGGAGGTCGATGGCGTCATCGGCGCGCAGCGCGGGCGAATCGCTGGCGGAGAACCCGCCCATGCCGCGCCGCAGCAGCGCCGCGACGCGTTGCCCGAAACCGAAGGTGCGTTCTGTCATGGATCACTCCTTGCTGGCGCCGCTCAGGCGCGCGACGGCGTCAGCGTGTAATCGGCGGCCACCTTGCCGGCGTCGTCGGCCGCGTGGTCCCAGGCGACCAGGCTCGCGCCGGTCGATTCGGAACTGGTGCGCGGGCTCATCAGCTGGAAGCCGGACAAGGTCGCGCCGGGCGCCACGTGGTTGGGATACGGCGGCACCAGGTCCGAGGCGACCCAGGTCACGTAGGTCATGCCGTCGGTGTCCGCTTCCCAGCCCGGGGGCGTACCCGTCACCGTCACCGGCGCGTTCACCGACAACGACAGCGTCGCGATGTGCTGGCCGCTGCCGGCCGGCTCATTGTTGGTCAGCGCGTAGCTCCAGTAGCTGGGCGTGGTCGTGACCGCGAGCGAGGCGCGCAGCTCATCGGCCGGGAAGCTTCCCGCCGCCGGCACCCGCACGTAGCGGCTCACCGTCAGTCCGTAGGCCACGCCGGCGACGACGTAGGACCCGCGCACCGTCAGCAGCAGGTTGGCGTTGTCCACCAGCCCGGCGTCGGAGAACCGCCCGGCGAAGGTCGTGGACGACGAGGCCCCGAGCGTGCCCAGGTAAATGGGCGCATTGGGCGGACTCTGCCGCGTGGCGCTGCCGTAGGTGATGCTGGTGATCTGCACGCCCTGGAGCGCCGACTCACCGATGTTCATCAACGGGATGTTCAACCTCACCTGACCGGCGAAGCGCTGGATGAAGGGCGCGCCGAGGGTCGCGCGCGCGGAGACGACTGTGGCCATGAATGCCCCTTGTGATGTCTCGAAGAGAGTCGATGTGGACCCGTCGTGCCGGGCGCTTCCGTGGATGCCCGAGGGCCGGTCGCTGCCGGGGACGGGAGAGGAAAGCGGCCGGCGGCGCGGTCCGCCGGCCGTCCGTGCTCAGGTGCCTGCGGGCCAGGTCGCGGACGGACCGGAAGGTCCGCTGCGGCGGTGGACCCGTCGCACCACCAGCGGCACCAGCGCGACCAGCGCCAGGGCGAGCGTGCCTGGCTCCGGCACGTCGCTCGCCGCCGCGGCGCGCACCGTCACCGCCACCAGCACCTCGTCGGCGAAGTTGCCGTTGATGTCCGACAGCAGGATGGAGAGGTCGAAGTTCAGATCCGCGAGGAGGTCGGGCAGCGTCGCGATCATCAGCAGGTCCAGCACCGGGCTGATGGTGCGGTCCGGGATCACCACCTCGGGATCGCCCAGCAGCGGCGTCACGTCCACGAACGGGAACGGGTAGCCGCTGAGCGACAGGAAGAAATCGGTGGTCAGCAGCGGACCGCCGCTGATGTTGGTGATCTGGCCCGTGATCACGACGCTGTCGCCGGCGTCCAGCACGACCGAGGTCGGCGTTCCGCCGAGTGTGATCGGCGCCGCGGCGGCGGGCGCGGCGGACAGGCCCACCAGGCCGGCCGACGAGGCCGCGACCAGGAGCAGTCGTGTGAAGGCGCGTCGGCCTCGTTGGAGCCAGTCGATGGCGGTCATGGTCATCCTCCGGGGGCGCCTGCGGGGCGCCCGAGTTGCGATGCGAGTGCTGCGAAGTCTAGGAGCCGCCCCGCGGCCCGCGCACCCCCTATTCCTTAAGCGGGGACAGCCCCCTCATTCGGGGCAGCCTGCCCGGCAAGCCCCCGGATATCGGGCCTCCAGCGGATGCCTTCCCCTCTGGAGACCGTCGTCCCGTGCCTGGACGGCGGCGATCTCCGCCCGACTCCTCCAGGGCCGTGCAAGGGACAGTCACGACCATCGCGTCGGTGACAGGCGCGGGACAGCCTGTTGTCCCTTCAAGGGACAAAGCGGGGACAGGAAGGGTCTTCACGCGCAGTTGACATCGCGCTCGAATTCATGCCCTGGCATGGGTATTGGGAGGAATCGTCCGTAAGGCGCGGACCGATTGCTTGCGCAGGCATGGGGCTTGCCATTTGGAAACGTCCGGTTTCAGACCGCTTCATCCACTTGCAACGAGGTTCCCACCATGAACAGCGCAGTCGGCCCGCTGAGCCCGACCGTCACCATCGTTCCGGTCGGTGCGCTCGGCACCCCCGCCCCGCACCACTATGACCAGGCGTTGCAGCGCCACCTGATCCAGTGTGCGAAGGCCCGAGGGCGATGGTTCGGCATCGCTTTGCTGGCTGAACGGGCCCGGGGCCTGGTCCTGCCCCGCCTCGCGACGACCGCTGCGCTCAGCGCGATCACCTTCGGCCTGTTTGCCCATTGGCTATGACCGACATCCGGAGCGCGAACGACCCCCATCGACCTCCGGCCCCTGCGCCGGAGGCCCCGTCGAACCGCTCCCCCGAGCCGGGGACGACATCCTCCCCGGAAATTGCGGAAGAACTTGCGTTGCTCGATCCGTCGCTCGGCACGATCGAGCCGCCGGTGCGGGCGGTGCTGTTCGGCCTGGCGCGCTTCGAACAGCACGGGCGCAGCCTCGCGCAGGCGCAGGCGGTCCAGGGCACGGCCGGCGCCGGCCAGTTCTTCCCCCGCCTGGATGACAACGTCGCGATGCTGCAGCAGACGCGGCGCCTGATCGAGAAGCGCCATCGCGACTTCCGCCACCTCGGTGCCGCCGGCAAATGGCTGCTGGACAACGCCGCCCTGATCGACGAACAGACGCATCAGGTGCGTCGCGGCCTGCCGCGCGGCTTCTTCCGATTGCTGCCGCGTCTGCGCGACGAGCCGCTCGCGGGCCTGCCCCGGATCTACGGCATCGCCTGGGCGTGGGTCGCGCACACCGACGGCGGCTTCGACACCGACCTGCTGGCCGCGTACCTGCGCGCCTACCAGGATGAGCGCGCGCTGTCGCTGGCCGAGCTCTGGGCGCTGCCCACGACGCTGCGGGTCGTGCTGGTCGAGAACCTGCGCCGGCTGGCCGAGCGCTTCGCCACCCTGCAGGCCGCGCGCGACGTCGTCCACCACTGGTACGACGGCCATCCGGCCGGCGCCGGCATCGAGGCCATCACGCGGCTGGAGCCGCGCATGAAGGAACGCGGCGTCCTCGAGGCCTTCTGGCTGCAACTGGACCATCGCCTCGAGGAACTGCCGCAGCCGCTGATGGGCGAACTGGCCGCGTGGCTGAGCACGCGCCTGCCCGCGCCCGCGCAGGCGCTGGCGCGCCAGCAGGACGAATCGATCCGCGACCTGCAGAGCATCCGCAACGCGATCACCGCGCTGCGCCGCATCGACCAGACGGATTGGCGCCGCCTGATCCAGACCGTCAGCCCGGTGATGCAGACGCTGGGGCAGTCGCCGGTGTTCGCCGCCGAGGCGGCGGACACGCAGGACATGACGCTGCACGAGATCGAGGAACTCGCGCGCAAGTGCGAGAAGAGCGAACTCGACATCGCGCGCCAGCTGCTGGCCCTGACGCAGCGCGCCAGCCCGCCGGAAAACGGCGAACCCGACCGACGCAGCGCGCCCATCTACTGGTGGCGCGGCGCCGGCCGTCCGACGCTGCTCGCGACGCTGGGCCTGCAGGAGCGCCGCTGGCCGCCGCACGACACCGCGCCCGGTCAGCGCTGGGCGGCGGTCGCCTACCTGGGCGGCCTGACCTTGCTGGGCCTGCTCGGCCTGTACTGGCTCATGAGCCAGGCCCGCCCCGGCGCGGCGACCTGGCTGCTGTGGACGGCCGCGGTGCTGGCTGCCGGGCCGATCAGCGAAGCCGTCGTGGCCCTGACGAACCGCTGGATCAGCGAACTCGCCCGCCCTGCCCGCCTGCCTCGGCTGGACTTCTCCGCCGGCCTGCCCGATGCGGAACGCACCCTGGTCGTGATGCCGGTGCTGCTGCCCAACGAGGACGCCATCGCCCCGCTGATCGCACAGCTGGAACAGCACCACCTCGCCAACCCCGAGCGCCTGGTGCAGTTCGCGCTGCTCAGCGATCACGCCGATGCCTACGAGGAACACCAGCCCGGCGACACCATGATCGTGGTCACCGCGGCGGACGCGATCGCGGCGCTCAACGAGCGCCACGGACCGCTGGCCGACGGCCGGCCACGTTTCCTTTTCCTGCATCGTCAGCGCGAGTGGTCCTCGACCGAACGCCGCTGGATCGGCTGGGAACGCAAGCGCGGCAAGATCGAGCTGCTGCTGCGCACGCTGGCGACCTCGGCCGGGACGTCCCCCTTCGTCGAATTCGGCGAGCTGTCCCGCCCCGCGCCCGGCGTGCGCCACCTGATCACGCTGGATGCGGACACCGACATGCCGCCGGGCCGCCTGCGCGCGCTCGTCGCCACCGCGGCGCATCCGGTGAACCGTCCCCGCATCGACGCCGCGAGCCGCCGCGTCGTCGAGGGCTACGCCATCCTGCAACCGCGCGTGCTCGCGCCCATGCCGGACGACAAGGAGAGCACGCCCTACCACCGCCTGTTCGTCGGCCAGTTCGGCATCGACCCCTACAGCGCGGTGAGCTCGGAAATCTTCCAGGACCTGTTCGGCGAAGGCAGCTTCACCGGCAAGGGCCTGCTGGACGTGCGCGCCTGCCATGCGGTGCTCGACGCGCGCCTGCCCGAGGGTCAGGTCTTGAGCCACGACCTGCTGGAAGGCAGCATCGCCCGCTGCGCCGGCGTGTCCGACATCTCGCTGGTCGAGGACTCGCCCATGCATGCGGATGTCTCGCATGCGCGGCTGCACCGCTGGACGCGCGGCGACTGGCAGTTGCTGCCGTTCATCGCGCGCGCCGGTCGCTACGGCATTCCGACGATCAACCGCTGGAAGCTGATCGACAACCTGCGCCGCTCGCTGGTCGCGCCGACGTCGCTCGGCCTGATGCTGCTGGTGCTGGGCACGGAGGTGCTGCCCTTCGGACTGACGCTGGCCCTCGTCGCCGCCGCCTTCGCAGTCGGACCGCTGGTCGGCGCGCTGGCCGGGCTGGTGCCCAGCCGCGACGGGCTGGCGCGCCGGCATTTCTACCGCGAGACCGCGCTCGACCTGCGTCGTGCGCTGGGGCTCGCGGTCTGGCACATCGCCCTGCTGCTGCACCTGTCGCTGCTCTACCTCGACGCGATCGGCCGCGCCATCTGGCGCCAGACCGTGTCGGGCCGGCGCCTGCTGGAATGGACCACGGCCGCCGCCGCCCAGGCCGCGGCCAAACGCGACCTGAGGGCGCTCGTCCGCCAGCACCTGCGGGTGCCGATCGCGGCCGCGGTGCTTGGCGGCTTGCTGGCGATCGCCGCGCTCTCCGGCGCGCCGGTGAACGGCTCGGCGGCCCTGGTGATGCTGGTCGTGTGGGCGCTCTCCCCGCTGTGGATCTGGTGGGCCAGCGCGCCGCGGGCGACGCTGCTGCAGCGTGAGGCCGAGCTCGACCCTCAGGGTCGCGACTACCTCTGGCAGCTCGCGCGCGACACCTGGCGCTTCTACGACACGCACGTCGGCGCCGCCGACAACCACCTGCCGCCGGACAACGTGCAGCTGACGCCGCACCTGCTGGTGGCGCACCGCACCTCGCCGACCAACATCGGCCTGTACCTGCTGACCGTCGCCTGCGCGCGCGAGATGGGGTTCATCGGCGTCGTGGCGATGACGGAACGGCTCTCGGCCACGCTGGACACGCTGGAACGCCTGCCGCGCTGGCACGGCCATTTCTACAACTGGTACGACACCGAATCGCTGGCCGTGCTGCCGCCGGGCTACGTGTCGGCGGTCGACAGCGGCAACTGCTCGGCGCACCTGCTGACGGTGGCGCGGGCCTGCGAAATGGCGGCGGAGATGACGCCGGACCAGCTCGCACAGGCGCCGCGCGATGCGCTCGCGAAGGCACTGCACCGGCTGCGCGTGATGCAGCCGCCGCTGGCCGGCGACGGGGTCCTGGCCGCGGGCGCCGCGCTGGTGGCGGCGCTGAGCGATCCGCGCAACGCCGACGCGGGCGCCGAAGAACAGCAGGCCGTGCTGCGCGCACAGGTCGCGGCGTCGCGCGCGGAGCTCGACGCCCTGGCCGCCGTCGAGGGCTACGAAGCCGCGCCCGCGCACTGGCTGCTGCGCGACCTGATCGCGCAGCTGGCATCGTTCTGGCGCGATCACGGCGCGGCCTTCGCCGAATCGCGCCAGCGCCTGCGCGAGCTGGCCCTGCGCGCGCGCCGGCTCGGCCTCGAGGCCGACTACCGCCCGCTCTTCGATCCCGAGCGTCGCCTGCTGCGCATCGGCTGGCGCGGCGACGCGCAGCAGCTCGACGACAACCACTACGACCTGCTGGCCAGCGAGGCGCGCCTCACCAGCCTGATCGCGATCGCCAAGGGCGACCTGCCGCCGGAGCACTGGCGCGCACTGGGCCGGCCGTTCTTCTCGCGCGACGGAGCCGGCGCCGGTGCCGGCGACTCGCTGGGCCTGAAGTCGTGGACCGGCTCGATGTTCGAGTACCTGATGCCCTCGCTGGTGCTGCGCGAGCCGGCCAACAGCGCGCTGGGCCGCGCGATCCGCACGGCGGTGGCGGAGCAGCGTTTCGAGGCCCGCGACAAGGGTACGCCGTGGGGCATCTCCGAATCGGCGATCGCCGGCCAGGACCACACCCTCGCCTACCAGTACGGACCGCAAGGCGTGCAGACGCTGGCGCTGGCGCGGCTGGCCGTTGACGAACGCGTGCTGGCGCCGTATGCGGCGGTGATGGCCGCCGTCGTCGCGCCGGTGCGGGTGGTGAGCAACCTGCAGGACTTCGAGCGCCTGGGGGCGCGCGGCGCGTTCGGCTTCATCGAGGCGGTGGACTACACGCCGCAGCGGCAGACGGCGGGCGCGGGTTTCACGCTGGTCCAGACCTACATGGCGCACCACCAGGCGATGGGGTTCGTCGCGCTGACCAACCTGCTGGCCGACGACGCGCCGCGCCGCTGGCTGATGAGCGATCCGCATGTGAAGGCGGTCGCGACGCTGCTGCACGAGCGGGCGCCGCGCGAGGTGGCGCCGCTGTCGACCGCGGTCGCGGATCTCGCGCCGCGCTCGCGTCAGGTGCGCAAGACGCGCATGGTGCGCGAGAGCGAGCCGCTGACCGAGACGCTGCCGCTGACGCACATGCTGACCAACGGGCGCTATTCGGTGGTGCTGCGCAGCCATGGCGGCGGCTACAGCAACTGGGACGGCGTGGCGGTCACGCGCTGGCGCGACGATCTGCTGCGCGACCAGCACGGCAGCTTCACCATGCTGCGCCGCGCCGGCGAGGAGGACTGGTTCAGCAACACTGCCCGCCCGACGCCGGATCCGCGCGCCCGCTACGAGGCGCGCATGCAGGCCGAGCGCGTGCTGTTCGAGGCCACCTGGCCCGACCTCCAGAGTTGCACCACGGTGTGGGTGAGTCCGGAGGACGACTGCGAGCTGCGCCAGGTGGAACTCACCAACCGCGGCAAGACGCCGCTGGCGCTGGACCTGGTGTCCTCCTTCGAGGCCACACTCGCGCCGCAACGCAGCGACGAGGCCCACCCGGCCTTCTCCAACCTGTTCATCCAGGCCCGCTGGGACGAGGCGGAACACGCGCTGCACCTGCGGCGGCGCCCTCGCCTGTTCGACGAGGCCGCGATGCGCGCGGTGTTCTTCCTGGCCGGCGTGGACGACGGCGCGGCCTGCGCGAAAACGGCGCGACGCGACGGTGCACGGGACCTCGGCACGGGCGAGCGCCGTGACGGCGACGTATTCGGCGCTGGAGACGGCGATGTCCGCCCCGACGGGTACACGCTGCGCGAGGTGCTGCCGATCGCCGATCGCGGACGCTGGCTCGGCCGCTACGGCAGCACGACACGGCCGGTCGGCGACGCGCGGCCGGAGTTCGTCGACGACGAGGCCGACGTCACCGCCGCGGGCGAACCGGGCCGGCTGCTCGACACCGGCCTCGATCCGATCGCCGGCCTGCGCGTCGGCCTGGACCTCGCGCCCGGGGCGACCGTGCGGTTGACCTTCTGCACGGCGGCCTCGCGCGACGGGGACCTGCTGCGCGCGCTGGTCGACAAATACCGGCAGCCGGCGCATGTGGAGCGCTCGGCCTCGATGTCGCACACGATGGGCGGCATCCGGCTGCGCGAACTGCAGTTCGACACCGCGACCTGGGGGGCGCTGCTGCAGCTCAACACGCTGGTCACCGGCCAGGCGGTGCGGGACCCCGCGCATGTCCGAGAGCCGCGCGGCCGCTGCGACCGCCGCGCGCTGTACCGCTTCGGGATCTCGGGCGACCGCCCGATCATCATGGTGACGATCACCGGCGAAGAAGGCATCGACCTGATCCGCGCGCTGAAGAAGGCGCTGCGCATGTGGACCACCCATGCGGTCGGCATCGACCTCGTCGTGTTGAACGAGGAACCGTCCTCTTACAACGCGCCCGTGCAGCAGGCGCTGCATGCGCTGCAGTCGCGCCTGCAGGGGCAGGCGCAGGGTCGGCCGGGGCACCTGTGCTCCGCGCTGCACGTGCTGCGCGACGGCGATCTGCAGCCCGATGAGCGCTTCACGCTGCAGACCTTGACGCGGCTGCGACTGCAGGCCGACGGCCGTCCGCTGTCGCAGCAGCTCGAACGCTGGATCGAGGACACGGCGCCGATCAACGCGTCGCAGCGCCTGCCGGTGGCGCACGCGCTCGTGGAACGGCCCCGGCCGGAAACGACGCCGCGCCCGCCGGACGGCCGCTTCGATCCGGACCACGGCGGTTTCTCCTTCGAGGTGTCCCCGGACCGGCATCCGTCCAAGCCGTGGGTGAACGTGCTCGCGAACCGGGACTTCGGCTGTCAGGTCACCGAGATCGCGGCGGGCTATACGTGGGCCGGCAACAGCCGCATGCATCAGGTCACGCCGTGGTCCAACGATCCGCTGATCGACCCGCCCGGCGAGTGGCTGCTGCTGCACGACCTGGACAACGACCGCGTCTGGCCGCTCGGCCGCCAGCTGCGCCGCGAGGCGCCGCTGTCGATCGAGCACGGCATCGGCTACTCGCGCAGCCGGCAGCGGCTGGGCGATCTCCAGGTGGAACTGTGCTGGTGCGTCGACCGTGACGCGTCGGTGAAGCAGGTGCAGGTGCGGATCGACTCCGCGGCCCGGACGCGCCGCCGCTTGCGGCTCGTTGCGCTGGCGGAGTGGCAGCTCGGCAGCGCGCGCAGCGAGCGTCTGTCGGTGACGACGCACAACGACTGGCTGACGGTCGGCGAACTGGGCGCGGGGCTGCCGCAGCCGGAACGCGCGCTCGCGCTGCAGGCCACGCAGCTCGACCACCTCGGCGGATTCGGCGACGCGACGGCGGCGTTGTGCATCCGCCCGAGACAACGAGGCGACGGCGCCGATGCGCGTGGCGCGGGCAGCCTCGGCGGTGCGGGCGGTACCGCCGGCGGCGACGCCGGTCCGGGCCGCGTGCGCCTCGATCAGCAGGACTGGACCTGCGACCGGCGGGAGTTCTTCGACAGCGCCGGCCGCATGGTGCTGCCGAAGACGCTGAGCGGTCGCGTCGGGAGCGGGCTCGACGCCTGCGCCGCACTGTCGGCGCGGCTGGAGCTCGATGCTTCGCAGCCGGCGGAGTTGACCGTGCTGCTGGGTCACGCGCCTTCGCCGCAGACCGCGCATGCGCTGATGGAGGCGGCGTGGAAGGTCGATCCGGCGGTGCGCCTGGACCGGCAGCGGCGGCAATGGCCGGAGCTGCTGGGCGGGCTGCAGGTGTCGACGCCGGATCCCCGCTTCGACGCGCTCACCAACCACTGGCTCCCGTACCAGACGCTGGTCTGCCGCATGTGGGCGCGCGCCGGCTTCTACCAGGCGGGCGGCGCCTTCGGTTATCGCGACCAGTTGCAGGACGCGATGGCGCTGACGGACGTCGCGCCGCAACTGCTGGCCGACCAGATCCGCCGCAGCGCGGCGAGGCAGTTCCCCGAGGGCGACGTGCAGCACTGGTGGCACGAACCGGGCGGCGCGGGCGTGCGGACGCATTTCTCGGACGATCGCCTGTGGCTGCCGTATGCGCTCGCGCACTACCTGGTCCGGACCGGCGACCTGACGCTGCTCGAGGACGGCGTGCCCTTCCTCAACGGGCAGCAGGTGCCCGAAGGCGCCGAGGACATCTACGAGAGCCCGCGCACCGACGGCCCGACGGCGTCGGTCTACGAGCATGCGGCGCGTGCCATCGACCGCAGCCTGGACAGCGGCGTGCACGGCCTGCCGCTGTTCGGCACCGGCGACTGGAACGACGGCATGAACCGCGTCGGCCACGAGGGCAAGGGCGAGTCGGTGTGGATGGCGTGGTTCCTGGCGCAGGTG
Organism: Rubrivivax sp.; assembly: GCA_004210455.1. GTDB lineage: Bacteria > Pseudomonadota > Gammaproteobacteria > Burkholderiales > Burkholderiaceae_C > Roseateles. The sequence goes on from SEFA01000029.1 coordinate 54,594, forward strand.
ATCGAGGACTTCGCGCCGGTCGCGACCGCGCGCGGCGAGCACGAGCGCGTGCAGCGCTGGAAGGCCGCGCGCGACGGCTGGATCGCGGCGCTGGACGGCCCCGGCTGGGACGGCCAGTGGTACCGGCGCGGCTTCTTCGACGACGGCTCGCCGCTGGGCTCGTCGGAGAACACCGAGTGCAAGATCGACCTGATCGCGCAGAGCTGGTCGGTCCTGACCGCTGCGGCCGATCCGGCGCATGCGCGGCAGGCGATGGCGAGCGCCTGCGCGCACCTGCTCGATCCGGTGGCGAAGCTCGCGCGGCTGCTGCATCCGCCGCTGGCGATGGCGCAACCGAGCGCGGGCTACATCCAGTCCTACGCGCCCGGCGTGCGCGAGAACGGCGGCCAGTACAACCACGCGGCGGTGTGGGCGCTGATGGCGCTGGCGCGGCTGGGGCAGCGCGACACGATGTGGCAGGTCTACACCGGGTTGAGCCCGGCGCATCGCTGGGCCGATCCGCGGCTGGGCCCGACGTACGCGATCGAGCCCTACGTGATGGCCGGCGATATCTATTCGCACGCGCCGTGGGTCGGGCGCGGCGGGTGGAGCTGGTACAGCGGTTCCGCGGGCTGGCTGCTGCGGGCCTCGCTGGAATCGATCTGCGGCGTCGTCGTCGAGCAGGGTCGGCTGCGTGTCAATGCGTGCCTGCCGGTCCACTGGGACCAGGCCGAGGTGCGCATCCGGCATCAGGACCGCTGGCTGAGCATCATCGTCTGCGCCAACGAGACGGCCTGCCGCGCCGCGCAGACGCGCGAGCCCGGCGCGCGTCGCGAGAACGCGGGCGAAGCGATCGAGCTGTCGTCGCTCTCACCGGACCAGGCACTGGTGGTGGTCAGCGTGCCGGAGACGGTGCGCTTGCCGGAAGCGGCGGAGTTGCGAACGACGGGTCGGTGACGGGCCGGTGATGGGGCATGCGGGCAGAATGCCTCGCATGCCCTTTCATCATCCCGATCAGACGCTTCAGGACCGCTTCGTCGCGGATCTGCTGACCAATTCCAACAACCGCGCGATCCTGGACCGCTGGGAGGCGCTGGCGCTGCCCGACGGCTGGCTGGTCGCGGGCTGCCTGTTCCAGACCGTCTGGAACCTGCGGGACGGCCGGCCGCCGACGGCGGACATCAAGGACTACGACCTCTTCTACTTCGATCCGGACGACCTGAGCCGCGAGGCCGAGCGCCGCGTCCAGGCCCGCGCGGACGCGGTGCTGGGCGACCTGGGCATCACCGTCGAGGCGGCGAACCAGGCGCGCGTGCATCTCTGGTACGAGGAGGACTTCGGTGAGCCGTACGCGCCCTTGCACAGCTCGCGCGACGGCATCGAGCGATTCCTGGTGCCGTCGACCTGCGTCGGCGTGCGGCCTGGCGAGGTCTACGCGCCGTACGGCCTGGAAGGCCTGTACCGCGGCGTGCTCGCGATGAATCCGCTGGTGCCGCATCGCGCGCTGTTCGAAGGCAAGGCGGCGTCGTACCAGCGGCGCTGGCCGTGGCTGACGATCGAGCGTCCTGCGTAGCGGCGCGGACGCCGGTGCACTTGCTGTCCTCTGGCGCAATTTGCGGAGCAGTCGAGCGACAGGCGAAGCGGCGCGCGCCATCGGGCGGCCCTGCGACTGCCGCGCCGTATCAGTCCGTCGCTTTCGCCGCCGTTGCTGGCCCCGCAGCCGATGTCGATGCCGTTGCTGCTCCCGTCAACGCCTCGAACCCCGCCTTCTTCACCGCCTCATCGATGGTCGGCATCAGCTTGCGCGCGGCCTCCAGGTCCTGCCGCCCCTTCTCCGTCTCATTGAGCTTGAGCTGCGCCAGCGCGCGTCCGTACAACGGCCAGGCCCAGGATCTCAGCTCGATCGTCTTGTCGAAGGCCTTTTTCGCGCGAGCCGCATCGCCCAGGCGCAGGTAAGTCCACCCCAGGCTGTCGCGATACGCCGCCGTGTCCCCGTCGAGGTCGACGGCCTCCTTGCAGTCGTCCAGCCCCAACGGCACGTCGATGTTCATCCGCGCCCGCAGCCAGCAGCGGCCGTTGTACGCCGACGCCCGTCGCTGGTCGTGCGGATGGCTCTTGATCCAGAGTTCGTACTGCTTCAAGGCCTCCGGCACCTGATCGAAGCGGGCGTGGTAATCCGCCATCGTCGCGCGTAGGTTGGACGCGGCCGGCAATGACGCATCGAGCGCCACCAGATCCGCCTTCGCGCCGTCACGGTCGCCTGCAGCCACGCGCAGCGGCACGCGGCGCAGACGCGCCTCGGCCAGCGAGGGATCCAGTGTCAACGCCGTATCCAGATCCGCCAGCGCCAGCTTGGGTTGCTTCATCGCCTGATGCACGCGCGAGCGCGCATCGAAGCAGACGGCCAGGTCGGGCTTGAGTTCGCAGGCGCGGCCGATGTCGTCCAGCGCGCGCTTCGGATCGCCCGCAACCAGCGCCGCGGAGCCGCGCCGCAGCAGTCCGTCGGCATCGTCCGCGGCGATCTCCTCCGCCTTGGCGGCATAACGCTGGTCGTAGTTGGCCGCATCGGCCGCGCGTCCCTGCGCGAAGATCGGCCCGCCGTTCCAGGTCGCATAGACCTTGCCCTGCAGCCGCGACACGTAGACCCGGTGCGACAGGAAGTAGTCCAGCCCCAGCAGCATCCCGTGGTCATAGCTGTCCACGTCGGAGATCGGCAGCCGGTTGTGGGAGATCTTCTCGCCGCCCAGTTCGAAGCTCGCGATGTCGGCGATCCACTGTTCGGCGTAACCGGCGCCGATCCCGCTGGCCCGGCCGTGGGACTTCATGTCTTCCTGCCGGATCCCGGCCCGCCGTGCCGCCCTCAGCGACAGCGAGGTTCCCGGCGCGCCCGTGTCCATCAGCGCCGTGACGCGCTCGCCGTTGATCTTCGTGAGGACGCGCACCGCCGTGTCGTTGCGGCGGCCGTTGGTCTCGATGGGCGCCTCGATCACCGGCGCGTCGCCGGCCCAATACGCCAGGTTGGCCTTCTCGCAATCGCCCTTGGGGAAGACCAGCCGCAGCACGCCGTGCGCGAGGTCATATTCGGTGTCCGCCGCCGACAGGAAGTTGCGGCCCAGGATGCCCATGATCCCGGCATTGAGCTCATTGCCGCCGACGAAGAAGTCGACCTTCTTCAGCGTCGCCAGCTGCAGGCCGACCTCATCCACGGTCGTGACGCGCAGCGCCTCGACCGCCCCCGCATGGCCCTGGATGGTGAAGCCGTTCGGCGGCCGCCGCAGCTTCAGGTTCAATTGCGCCGCCGTGGCCGCGCTCATCATGCTGTAGAAGGCGCCGCTGTCGACCAGCATCGGCACCTCGACCCCGTTGAGCTGCACGGTGGCCACCGGCCGGTGGTCGACCAGTCGCACGGGGATGTCCATCGTCTCGATGGCGCAGCGCCCCGGCTCGCCGGCCGCGAACGCCGCCAGCGGCGCGACAAGGGTCAGGACAGCCGCGAGCAGCGGCGCGGAACAGGCAGTGAGGCGTGGGTTCAATCGGCCCTCCCTGGGCATCCAAGTCTTGCGGGCGGTGTTCCGCCCGTCACGACCGGCGACGATACCCGTGTCGCCCGCCGCCCACGACCCTCCCGAAGGGGGAATCGACGTGCGCGTCATACGCTAGGCCAACGCTCAACGCCACCTCAACGTCTCATAACATCCCATCAACGGCTCCCCAACGCCACTTCACGCGACTTCAACGCCCCTTCAACGCCCCTTCAATGAGTTCTCTACGTCGCCGTCCACGTCGCGCGCGACGGTCTTGGCGAAGACCGGTCCGCCGTTCCACGTCAGGTACACCTTGCCCTGCGTCCGGGAGACCAGGATGCGGTGAGCCAGGAAATAGTCCAGGCCCAGCAGCAAGTCGTCCCCCATGGCGTCGGTGTCCGCCACCCCGAAGGAGATGTTGCCCACGCGTTCGCCGCCGAGCTCGAAGCTGTCGAACTTCGCGCGCCAGTGCTTCACACGAACCGGACCCATGCCGCCGACATGACCGGCCTCGCTGAGGTCGCCCTGGCTCACACCGGCGCGTTTCGCGGCGTCCAGCGTCAACGTCGTCCTGGAGGCTCCGGAGTCCATCAGCGCCTGCATCGACGTCCCGTTGATCCGGACCCTCACCGACACCTGGTGGTTGTCCTTGTGGCCGTCCGACTCCAGCGGCACCATCACCACCGGCATCTCCTTGGGTGCCCAGTAGGCCATGTCCACCCGCGAGCAGTCGCCCTTCGGGAACATCAGGCGCACCATGCCGTTGGCCAGGTCGTACTCCGTGTCGCCGGCCGCCAGGATGTTGCGGCCCAGCAGCCCCTGGATGCCGGCGCCCATCTCGTTGCCGCCGACGACGAAGTCGATCCTCGCCAACGTGCCGCCCAGCAGGCCCACCTTGTCCACGCGCGTGCGGTGCGCCTCGAAGCGCCCGGTGTAGCCGATCAGGCGCATGCCCTCGGGCAAGTTGAGCTTGGGCAGCTTCAACTGCTCCGCCGTCGACGGCGTGAGCATGCTGTAGAAGGCGCCGCTGTCGACGAGCATCCGCACCTTCTCGCCGTTGAGGGTCAGCGTCGCGACCGGTGCGCCGTCCTCCATCGTGACCGGCAACTCATAGGTCGACAGCTCGCAGGCGGCCTGCGCCGTCGACATCGCCCAGACCCCCGCCAGCAGCGCGCAGGCGCTGCGCGTGCGCTCCCATCCCGTTTTCATCCCTTCATCGCCCCGTCGCCGCCGGCGTCAGCGCCTTCGCCCACAGTGCCGCCGCGCGCGCCGCGCCTTCCACGGTGAAGTGGCAGCCGTTGCGCAGCGTCGGGCCGAGCGTGTCCGTGTCCGGTCCCGCGCGGAAGCCGCTGTCGGGAATCGCCAGCAGCTCGCGCACGGCCTCGCGCACCTGGCCGCCGTCGGCCGGCGGGCAATAGGTGGAACGCGCGATCCACCACGGCGCGTCGACGCCGCGCGCCGCGACGCCCGCCCGCAAAGCGGCCAGCGCGTCGCGGTAGTCGGCCATGGCCGTGCGCGCGCGCGCATCGGCCTCGCCCTGCTGCCACAGCACCGCGGCCACCGGCCAGCGCGTGCCCTTGATGCGGTCCATCTGCGTCTGCCAGTAGCTGCGCAGCGCACTGTCCGGATCGGTCCATTCGCCGATCGAGCTGCCGTCCACCGCCACCACCGCCCAGACGATCGGACGGCCCGACCAGCGCCCGCCCAGCGCCTGGTTGACCGCCGGCCAGATGCTGCCGCCGTTCCCGGTCGCGCCGGGCACGGGCGAGCTGGCCAGCCCGCAGCCGCCCAGGTGCAGCACCGGCATCGGCGGCACCGGCGCGGCGGCCGCCGGGATCGGATCGGCGTGGTTGGCCGCGTTGGACTGCCCCATCACCAAGATCACCACGGGCTGGTCGTTCTTGAACACGGTGCCGCAATCAGGGGCCGTCACCGGCATGTCATGGATGGCGGCGATGCGCGCCACGAGGTCATCCGCCGGCGTCGACGGCTTGCCCTGGCGCAGCATCGCCACGCCGGCGGCGATCATGCCGCCGCAGGACAGCAGCGCCACCGCGCCGATCGCCAGCGGGATCAGGGAATTCTTGCGTTCTTCGGTCATCGGGATCGTCGTCGGCTGAGAGAGCGGAGCGCGCATTGTCTCCGCCCCGCGATCAGCTTCCCGCAGTCGCCGCCTTCGGTCTCGGCTGCCGCGCCCGATAGCGGTCGCGGATCCAGCGCATGCCCGGCCGTTCCACCAGCGTCGTCAGGCCGTGCGCGAGCGCCATGGACAGGGCCGTGGTCAGCGCGATGGCAAGGTGCACCTCGACGCCCCACCCTTCGAGCCGGCGCAGCACGGCCCAGCCGATGTTCTCGTGCAGCAGGTACAGCGTGTACGAGATCGCGCCCAGCCAGAGCAGCACCCGGTGTTCCAGCCAACTCCAGCGTCCGCGCGACGCGCCGAACAGCACCGCGTAAAACACCATCCCGAGTGCCGCGAGGCCCCAGTCCTCGACGAGACCGAGGACCAGCAGCGCGGCGACCGCCAAGGCCCAATCCCACGCCGACCTCCCGTCCCCGCGACTCAGGCGGTAGACCGTCACGCCGAGGGCGAACCAGCAGATGAAGGGCAGCAGCAGCCAGCGCTGTCCCATCCACGGGAGGTCGATGCCCCAGAAGGTCTTCGCCGCCGCATAGACCAGCCGCAGCGCCAGACACGCGAAGAGGAAATGACGCAGCCCCGCCGCGCCGCCGAAGCGGAAGCTCAGCAGCGCCCAGGCGTAGAACAGCAGCTCCACTTCCAGTGTCCAGTAGACCCCGTCGACGTGCGGCACGCCGAAGAAGCCCTGCACCATCGTCACGTTGACCAGCAGCACGTCCCAGCCCACGGTCTTGCCGGGCAGCCCGATCGCATGGGTCAGCGCGAAGGTCAGCAGGATCGCGCCCCAGTACGCCGGGTACAGCCGGCTGAAGCGCGAGACGACGAAATCCAGGGGCCGCGCCGTCCGCTCCAGCGTCATGAAGATGACGAAGCCGCTGATCATGAAGAACAGGTTGACGCCGAGGTACCCGAGCGGGAACGAGACCAGCGGCGCCTGCGCGTGGCCGAAGAGCTGGTCGTAGCGCGTCGTGTAATGGAACAGCACCACCGCCATCGCCGCGATGCCGCGCAGCGCATCGAGCTGCGCCAGGCGCGGCGCGGAACTCACACCAGGACCTCCGCGGCGCCCGGATGGCTCAGGAAGCCCTGCGGACTGGCCGTGATGCCATAGGCGCCGGACTGGAAGACGACGACCAGATCGCCGGGCTCGGCGTGCGCCAGGCTCATGCGCTCGCCCAGCAGGTCCAGCGGCGTGCACAGCGGTCCGACCACGGACACGCCGGCTTCCGGCTCGCCGCCCATGCGGTTGCCGATGGCCACCGGGTAGTTCTTGCGGATCACCTGGCCGAAGTTGCCCGAGGCCGCCAGGTGGTGGTGCAGCCCGCCGTCGGTGACCAGGAAGACCTGGCCCCGCGAGACCTTGCGGTCGACGACGCGGCACACGTAGACGCCGGCCTCGCCGACCAGGTAGCGCCCGAGTTCCACGACCAGCTTGGCCTGCGGCAGCTCGACCGCCGCGCGTTCGATCAGCGCGGCCAGGTTGGCGGCGATGGGCGCCAGGTCCAGGCGCTGCTCGCCGGGGAAATACGGGATGCCGAAGCCGCCGCCGAGGTTCAGCACCTTCACCGGCGCCGGCGCGTCCTGGGCTAGGCGCAGCGCGAGTTCGAAGCTCTTGAGCTGCGCCTCGACGATGGCCTCGGGCTTCAGGTTCTGCGAGCCGGCGAAAAGATGGAAACCCTCGAAGCCGAGGCCCGCCTCGCCGATGCGCGCCAGCAGTTCCGGCACCTGCTCGGCGTCGACGCCGAACTGCTTCGGACCGCCGCCCATCTTCATGCCCGAGGACTTCAGCTCGAAGTCCGGATTGACGCGCACCGCGACGCGCGCCGCGTAGCCGGTCTCCGCGCACAGCGTGCGCAGCAGCTCGACCTCGCGGAACGATTCGATGTTGATCAGGATGCCGGCGGCCAGCGCCTGCTTCAGCTCCAGCGCGCTCTTGCCGGGACCGGCGAAGCTGATCTCGCGCGGATCGCCGCCGGCGTCCAGCGCGACCTGCAGTTCGCCGCCGGAGGCGACGTCGATGCCGTCCACCAGCGTGGCCAGATGCGCGACCAGCGCCGGCATCGGGTTGGCCTTCATCGCGAAGTGGAGCTCCAGCTTCGCGGGCATCGCGGCGCGGAGTTCCTCGACGCGGCGCGTCAGCAGCGCGCGGTCGTGGGCGTAGAACGGCGTGCGGCCCACGCGGTCCGCGAGCCGCGTCAGCGGCTGGCCGCCGATCAGCAGCACGCCGTCGCGCGCGCTGAACTGGTCCATGGGCGCGTGTCGCGGCGCGGCCTTGGCGGGCGCCGCGGTCACCGCAGCGGGGGTCTTGTCGTCGGTGTTCACAGCGGTCACGGGGTTCTTCACTGGGCGTCCTGCTTCGCGACCCAGTCGGTGCTCAGCAGCTTGCGATCGATCTTGCCGTTGGGATTGCGCGGCAGCGGGCCGGCCTGCGCCTCGACGCCGGCGGGAATCATGTACGCCGGCATCCGGGCCTTGCACTGCGCCAGCAACGCGGCAGCGTCGAGCGCGTCGGCGCCGGCCGGCGGCGTCGCGATCACCTGGATCGTCTGACCCAGCGTCGCGTGGTCGACGCCGAAGGCGACGCATTCGCCGACCAGCTGCGTCGCGTACAGGATCTCCTCGACCTCGGTCGGGCTGACGCGGTAGCCCGAGGTCTTGATCATCTCGTCGCGCCGGCCGATGAAGTACAGGAAACCTTCGGCGTCCTGGCGCACGTTGTCACCGGAGAAGACCGCGTACTCGGGCAGCTGCAGGCCGGCTTCGCGTCCGGCCGCGCCGGGCGGCAGCAGCTTGTAGCGCTCGGCCGTCTTCTCGGCGTCGTTCCAGTAGCCCATGCCGACCAGCGCGCCGCGGTGCACCAGCTCGCCGGGCTCGTCGGGCGCACACGGCGTGCCGTCCTCGCGCAGCACCAGGATCTCGGCGTTCGGGATCGCCTTGCCGATCGAATCGGGCCGACGGTCGACCTCCTCCGGCGGCAGGTAGGTGGAGCGGAAGGCTTCCGTCAGTCCGTACATCAGGAAGGGCTGCGCCGACGGCACGCGCTCGCGCAGCAGGTTCAGCGTCTCGCGCGGCATGCGCCCGCCGGTGTTGGCGAAGTAGCGCAGTTGCGCGTCGATGGCCGCGGGCCATTCCAGCTGCGCCAGCTGGATGTACAGCGGCGGCACGGCCGTCAGGCCGGTGATGCGGTCGCGTTCCAGCGCCTTGAGCACGTCGCGCGGCATCAGGTAGTTCAGCAGCGACACCGACGCGCCCGCGTGGAAGGCCGTCGTCAGCTGGCTGAAGCCGGCATCGAAGGACAGCGGCAGCGCGGCGAGCAGCCGGTCCTCGGGCCGGTTGCCGAGGTAGCTGGCGACGCTCTTCGCCCCGGCCACCATGTTGCGGTGCGACAGCACCACGCCCTTGGGCCGGCCGGTCGAGCCGGAGGTGTAGAGGATGGCCACCATGTCGGTGTCGATGACGCGATGGCCCGCACGGGCCGGCGCGTCCAGCAGGTCGCTGTAACGCCACCAGCCGTCCGGCGTCGCGTCGGGCGCCGGATCCACCACCACGACGTGCCGCACCGACGGGCATTCCGCCAGCACCGTCCGCAGCGACGCGAACCGGTCGCGCGAGGTGATCAGCACGCGCACGTCGCAATCGCGCACGATGAAGCCGACCTGTTCCGGCTTGAGGATGGGGTTGACCGGCACGAACACGCCGCCGGCGGCCGGCGCGGCGAAGCTGGCCACGACCGTCTCCAGCCGCTTGTCCAGGTAGATGCCGATGCGCTCGGCCCGCGCCAGGCCCAGCGACAGCAGGCCGTTGGCGAGCGCGCGCACCTGCGCGGCCAGTCCGGCGTAATCCAGCGCGCGGGCCGACGCACCGGCGCCGTCGCGCAGCGCGGGCGCCGCCGGATCGCGGTCGGCGCTGTGCCAGATCAGGTGCGCAAGCAGGTGGCTGTCGGTGGCGGCGGTCATCAAAAAAGTATCTCACGCGCCCCCGCGGCAATCCCTCACGTGGCGCGCAGGATCCCCTTGGGATGAGGGGGCGCCCGGGGGTTCCCCCAGAGGGCCACAGTTAAGATCCGCCCCGACCATGAACACCCAACAACACCTGCTCGCCATCCTCGACGACGTCCTCAGCCTGGAAGGCCGCGCGAAGGACTTCACCGTCGACACCGCGCTGCCTTCCAGGCTGAGGACGTCGTCGAGGATGGCGAGCAGGTGTTGTTGGGTGTTCATGGTCGGGGCGGATCTTAACTGTGGCCCTCTGG
>SEFA01000030.1 GCA_004210455.1 Rubrivivax sp.
GGCACGCGGCTTCAGCACCGAGCTGCTGAAGCTGATGGCGGCGGAAGCGGGTCTGCCGCTGCGCGTGCAGGTGCTGCCGTGGCAGCGGTCGGTGCAGGAAGCGGCGCGGCGCGCGGACAGCGTGCTGTTCTCGCTGACACGCACCCCCGAGCGCGAGACACAGTACCGCTGGGTCGGGCCGATCAGTCCGCGGCGCATCCTCGTCTACCGCCTGAACCACCGCACGGACGTGCGCCCCCAGAGCCTGAAGGAGCTGAAAGGCCTGCGCGTGGGCGTGACGCGCGATTCCGCCGCAGGGCGGCAGTTGATCGCGGACGGCTTGCGGCCCGAGGTGGAGTTGGAACTCGCCACCGATGACGCGACCAACCTGCGCAAGCTGCTGGCCGGCCGCATGGACCTGATCGTGATGCTGGACTGGGCCGCGGCCTGGCATCTGCGCGAGCTGAAGCTGCCCTATGCGACCTTGACCCCGGTCCTGCCGATGGACGTCGACAAGTCCTACTGGTACGGCCTGCCAGCGGACAGCGATCCGGCGCTCGCGCGGCGGCTGCAGGCCGCGCTGGACCGCATCAGGCGGGATGGGCGCTACGAGCGGCTGCGGCAGCACTACTTCGATTGAGCGTCGACGTCCCGGGCAGGCAACCCAGGGCCACCAGCGAGCGCTCGACCGCGACATCGAGCGGCGTGTGCGGGACCCCTCCGACGTCGGCCAGTTCGGCGGCCAGGCGCGACTCCCCCAGGCGCAGCGGCTGGCGCCAGAGGTAGCGCATCTCCGCCAGTTCACGGAACAACGGCACCACCGGCTGCGCCAGACGCACGGCCCACCAGGGGAAGCGCGTGAGCCGCGCCTGCACGCCGGTGCGTTGCTGCACGACGCGGCGGATCGCCTCCACCATCTGACGACCGTCGGCATCCCAATGGCCGGCGAAGTGGAAACGCGCGAAGGCAGGCAGCGTTCCGCAGCGCTCGATCAGCGAGACCATCGCCGTCGCGACGTCGGGCAGATAGGCCCATTGATGACCGACGCCGTCCGTGCCGATCTGCTGGATCTTCGCCACCGGCTGGCCGGGCGTCACGAGGCCCTGCGAGAACCAGCTGTTCGCCGCGCCCGGTCCGAAGTAGTCCCCGGCGCGCAGCACGACGGCGCGGAAGTCGCCGCGCCCGGCGCCTGCCTGCAGGCGGCGTTCCATCTCTGCCCGGATCGCGCCCTTGCGCGTCACGGGACGCTGCGGCGAGTCCTCCGCCGGGTGCGGCATCGCGTCAGGCCCGAAGTTGTAGACCGTCCCAGGCAGCACGATGGTCGCGCCCCGCGCCTTGGCGGCGGCGATCGTGTTTTCGAGCATCGGCAGCACCAGCTCGCTCCAGCGGCGGTAACCGGGTGGATTCACGGCATGGACGATCACGCTGCAGCCCTGGGCGGCGCGCTGCACGTCCTCGGCGACGAGCGCATCGCCGCGCAGCCATTGCAGGCCGTCGCGGTGTTCGGATTCGCCGGCCAGCCCGCGCTTGAGCGCCCGCACCGTCCAGCCCGCATCGCGCAGGGCGCGCGCCACCGCGCCGCCGATGCCGCCGCTCGCACCGAGCACCAGCGCCGTCCGCCGCGCCACCGCCGTCATCGCGGCCAGCACACCGATCGCATCCATCGAAGTCATCGCATCCATCGTCAGCTCCTGTTGGACCGCCGGGGTCCTGTTGAAGGCATGGGATGGATTCTGGAAAGAAGCGGCTTTCCTGGAAATTACCGAGCATGACCGAGCGGCTATACATTTCTGTATGACCTCGAAGCGTGCTCCCGAATCCGCGGATAACGCCGCATCCAGTCCATCGTCGAGTGCGGGCATCGCCTGGGAGTGGTATCGCTCCTTCCTCGGCGTGCTGCGGGAAGGCTCGCTGTCAGGTGCCGCCCGGGCGCTGGACCTGACGCAACCGACGGTCGGCCGGCACGTGGCGGCCCTGGAAGCCCAGGTGGGGCAGTCGCTGTTCGTGCGGACGCCCGCCGGCCTGCTGCCCACGGAGGCAGCACTGGCGCTGCGCCCCTATGCGGAGGCCATGGACAGCATGGCGGCTGCGCTGGAGCGCACCGCGCGCAGCCACGGCGATGGCGTACGCGGCATCGTGCGGGTGACGGCCAGCGAGGTCGTCGGCGTGGAAGTGCTGCCACCGATGCTCGCTGAATTGCGCGAGCGCCATCCGGCGTTGATCGTCGAGCTGGTGCTGAGCAACCGCGTGCAGGATCTGCTTCGACGCGAGGCCGACATCGCGATCCGCATGACCCCGCCGAAGCAGGAGCAGCTGATCGCGCGACGCATCGGCGTGATCGAGGTCGGTCTGCATGCGCACGAGCACTACCTGGCGGCGCGCGGAGCGCCGGATTCGATGAACGCGCTGGTGGCCGACGGCCACACGCTGATCGGCTACGACCAGCCGGCGCCCTACGTCCGCGAGCTGGCGCGGCGCTATCCGGTGATGGTGCCGGAGCACTTCGCGCTGCGCACCGACAGCGACCTCGCCCATCTCGCGTTGATCCGCGCGGGCGCGGGACTGGGGCTGTGCCAGGTCGCGCTCGCGAAGCGCGATCCCGCGCTGCGTCGCGTGCTGGAGACGGAGCTCAGCATCCCGCTGGAGACCTGGGTCACGATGCACGAAGACCTGCGGGACAGTCCGCGGTGCCGGGCGGTGTTCGATGCGCTGGTCGCCGGCCTCGAACATCACGTCGAGGCCGGCGCCCGCTCCCGCTGAATCAGCGGCTCACGGCTTGATGCTGTAGTTCGCCGGCACCCAGCGATAGCCCTTGCCGTCCGCGGCGATGTGCCCGATGCCCGGGAAGGACACATGCGCGATCGCGACCCAGTAGCCGTTCTTCGCCGCATCGGCGTAGGCCTTCTGGCGCTGCGGCATCGCCTGCTTCGAATCGCTGTCGAAGTTGATCGTCACCGAGGGATCCGGGAACTGGACCGCCGCGACGTGCATCAGGTCGCCCCACACCGCCAGCTTCTGGCCCTGGCTCTCCACCATGTAGACCGTGTGCCCCGGCGTGTGTCCGTAGGCCGCGTGCGTGCGGATGCCCGGCACGAGTTCGGTCTCGCCGCTGAACGTCTTCAGGCGGCCCGCGTCCTGGTAAGGCTTCAACGCGGCAATGGCGGCGGGGAAGAAGTCCTTGTGCGCCGGATCCTTGGCCGCGTTGTCGGCGTTCAGCCAGAACGCGGCCTCTTGCTGGTCCATGCGGACCACGGCGTTCGGGAACACCGTCTGTCCGTCCTTCGTCAGGCCGGCGGCATGGTCCGGATGCAGATGGGTGATGTAGACCTCGTCGACCTGCTCCGGCTGGTAACCCGCCGCCTTGAGGTTCGCGAGCAGCTTGCCCGTCGTCGGCCCGAACGCGCCGTTGGCGCCCGTGTCGATCAGCACCAGCTTGGTGCCGGTGTTGATCAGGTAGCCGTTGATCGAGGTCTCGACCGGCGGCTTGAGATAGTTCTTGCCGAGCGCCTTCACCACCGTGCCGGGCTTGGCCTTGTCCATCAGCTGGTCGACCGGCAGATCGACCGTGCCGTCGCTCAGCGCGGTGATCTCGAAGCCGCCCAGCATCAGCCGGTAGTAGCCCGGCGCCTGCGTCTTCACCTGCGGCGCGGCGGCCTGCACGCCGGCCGCGGCCAGTGCGATCGCGAGGCCGAGCGCGGCGAATTTTCCGGAACGGATCATGGGAAACCTCCTGTGCATGTCGTGCATGTGTTCGAGCAGGCGCGCAGCATAGCCACGCCGCACGCGGAGCACCCGACCCGATAGGAAGAGGCACCGTTCTCCCGCAGGAGATTCCGGTGACACGCGCTCGTCAAGACGGCGTTGTGGCATGTCCTGGCCCCCACAAAAAGGCACCCCGTCGGCCGCCTGCGTCAGCCTCGTGAAAGACAGGTGCGGCGTCATGTGGAACCCCCACGCCGCTGCGTCCACAGAGGCCCGAGGGTTAGCCCTTGCGCAATGCTGCGTAAAGGGTTTTACGCTGTCGAGGGGCCCCGCCAGGGACCCTATATTCCTGGCTCCACTACAGAGGCACCGGACCACCGGCGCCCACCCTTGCGCCGATGAGCAACCTCATCCTGGAGACACGCAAACTGACCAAGGAGTTCAAGGGCTTCACCGCCGTGGACTCGGTCGACCTGCAAGTGCAGCGCGGGCATATCCACGCGCTGATCGGCCCCAACGGCGCCGGCAAGACCACCTGCTTCAACCTGCTCACCAAGTTCCTGACGCCGACCCGCGGAGAGATCTTTTTCAACGGTGTCGACATCACCGGCGAGAAGCCCGCGCAGATCGCGCGCCGCGGCGTGATCCGCTCGTTCCAGATCAGCGCCGTGTTCCCGCACCTGACGGTGCTGGAGAACGTCCGCATCGGACTGCAGCGCTTCACCGGCACGAGCTACCACTTCTGGAAGGGCCTGGGCGGTCTGTCGAAGCTTGATGGCCGCGCACTGGAACTGCTGGAACTCGTCGACCTGCGCGACATGGCCGCGCTGCGCGCCGCCGACCTGCCCTATGGCCGCAAGCGCGCGCTGGAGATCGCCACGACGATGGCAATGGAACCCGAACTGATGCTGCTGGACGAGCCGACGCAGGGCATGGGCCACGAGGACGTGGACCGTGTCACCGCGCTGATCAAGCGCGTCGCCGAAGGACGCACCGTGCTGATGGTGGAGCACAACATGAAGGTGATCAGCAGCATCGCCGACCGCATCACCGTGCTGGCCCGGGGTGCCGTGCTGGCCGAGGGCGACTACGCCACGGTCTCCCGCCATCCGAAGGTGCTGGAGGCCTACATGGGCTCCGAGGCCACCGAACTCCAGGGAGCCCATTGATGGCCTACGCGCTGGAGATCAAAGGCCTTCAAGCCTGGTACGGCGAGAGCCACATCCTGCACGGCATCGATCTGGCGATCCCGCAGGGTCAGGTGTTGACGCTGCTGGGCCGCAACGGCGCCGGCCGCACGACGACGCTGCGCGCCATCATGGGCCTGACCGACCGCCGCAGCGGATCGATCAAGGTCCACGGCCAGGAGAGCGTCACGCTGCCGACACATCGCATCGCGCGGCTCGGCCTGGGCTACTGCCCGGAGGAGCGCGGCATCTTCGCCTCGCTCAGCACGGAAGAGAACCTGCGCCTGCCGCCGGTGTTCAAGAGCGGCCGCGGCAAGGTCATGTCCGAGGACGAGATCTACGCGATGTTCCCCAACCTCGCCGAGCGCCGCCACAGCCCGGGCACGCGGCTGTCCGGCGGCGAGCAGCAGATGCTGGCCGTGGCCCGCATCCTGCGCACCGGCGCGGACATCCTGCTGCTGGACGAAATCTCCGAGGGCCTGGCCCCGGTCATCGTCCAGGCGCTGGCCCGCATGATCACCGCGCTGAAGGCGCAGGGCTTCACCATCGTGATGGTGGAACAGAACTTCCGGTTCGCCGCGCCGCTGGCGGATCACTTCGTCGTCATGGAGCACGGCCAGGTGGTCGAATCTTTCAGCGCCGCGCAGCTCGACAGCAAGCGCGCGCTGCTCGACGAGCTGCTGAGCGTGTGACGGACGCGCAACGCCGCCGCACACGATTCCGAGAACCTATCTTTCGATACCGACGAACGACATCCATTTCCGAGCTTCGAGTCTGAAACCCGCATGGGCCCGATGAGGCCGTTAGAACAAGGAGACAAGCGATGAAGACGACCCTCAAAACCGTTGCCCTGGCCTCGGTGCTGGCCTGCGGCAGTCTTGGCGCGCAGGCGCAGATTTCCGGCGACACCATCAAGATCGGCATCATCACGGACATGTCGAGCGTCTACGCCGACATCGACGGCGCCGGCGGCGTCGAGGCGATCCGCATGGCCATCGCCGACGCGAAGGGCATGGCCGCCGGCAAGAAGATCGAGCTGGTCTTCGCCGACCACCAGAACAAGGCCGACGTCGCCGCCTCCAAGGCGCGCGAGTGGTTCGACACGCAAGGCCTGGACCTGCTGATCGGCGGCACCAACTCCGGCACGAGCCTGGCGATGGCCAAGGTCGCGGCGGAGAAGAAGAAGCCCTTCATCTCGATCGGCGCCGGCACCTCGCGCCTGACCAACGAGGAATGCACGCCCTACACCATCCACTACGCCTACGACACGGTGGCCCTGGCCAACGGCACGGGCGCGGCGGTGACCAAGTCGGGCGGCAAGACCTGGTACTTCCTGACGGCGGACTACGCCTTCGGCACTTCGCTGCAGGCCGACACCTCGGCGGTGGTGGCCAAGTCCGGCGGCCAGGTGCTGGGCGCGGTGAAGCATCCGCTGAACGCGAGCGACTTCTCCTCCTTCCTGCTGCAGGCGCAGAGCTCCAAGGCGCAGATCCTGGGCCTGGCCAACGCGGGCGGCGACACCATCAACGCGGTGAAGGCAGCCAACGAGTTCGGCATCACCAAGACGATGAAGCTGGCCGGCCTGCTGATGTTCATCAACGACGTGCACTCGCTGGGCCTGAAGACCACCGAGGGCATGTACCTGACCGACAGCTGGTACTGGAACCAGAGCCCCGAGGCGCGCGCCTGGTCGCGCCGCTTCTTCGAGAAGATGAAGCGCATGCCGTCGTCGCTGCAGGCGGCGGACTACTCGGCGGTGTCGCATTACCTGAAGGCGGTCGAGGCGACCAAGTCCGACGACGGCGACAAGTTGATGGCGCAGATGAAGGCCACGCCGGTCAACGACTTCTACACGAAGGCCACGATCCGCAAGGAGGACGGCCGCGCCGTCCACGACATGTTCCTGCTGCAGGTGAAGACGCCGAAGGAGTCCGCCGAGCCGTGGGACTACTTCAAGGTCGTGACCCGCATCTCGGGCGACGACGCGTTCACCAAGCTGGCCGACTCGAAGTGCCCGCTGGTCAAGAAGTGAGCTGAGGCCGGAGACACCGCATGACCGATTTCTTTGGCGTCCCGTTGCCGGCGCTGCTCGGCCAGCTCCTGCTGGGGCTGGTGAACGGCTCGTTCTACGCGATGCTGTCGCTGGGGCTTGCGGTGATCTTCGGCATGCTGAACATCATCAACTTCGCCCACGGCGCGCTCTACATGATGGGCGCGTTCCTGGCGTGGATGGGGTTGGAGTACTTCGGCATCAACTACTGGGCGATGCTGCTGATCGCGCCGCTGATCGTGGGCGTGTTCGGCCTGGTGATCGAACGGCTGCTGCTGCAGTGGCTCTACAAGCTGGACCACCTCTACGGGCTGCTGCTGACCTTCGGGCTGACGCTGGTGATCGAGGGGGTGTTCCGCTCCTTCTTCGGCGTTGGCGGGCAGCCGTACTCGGCGCCGGAGGCGCTGTCGGGCGCGACCAACCTGGGCTTCATGATCCTGCCGAACTACCGGGCCTGGGTGGTGGTGGCCTCGCTGGTGGTGTGCCTGGGCGTGTGGGTGCTGATCGAGAAGACCTCGCTGGGCGCGACGCTGCGCGCGGGCACCGAGAACCCGAAGCTGGTGCAGGCCTTCGGCGTCAACGTGCCGCGGCTGGTGACGCTGACCTACGCCGGCGGCGTGGCGCTGGCGGGCTTCGCCGGCGTGCTGGCCGCGCCCATCCTGCAGGTGAATGCGCTGATGGGCTCCAACCTGATCATCGTCGTCTTCGCGGTGGTGGTGATCGGGGGCATGGGCTCCATCCTGGGCTCCATCCTGACCGGCCTCGGGCTGGGCGTCGTCGAGGGCCTGACCAAGGTCTTCTATCCGGAGGCGTCCAACACGGTGGTGTTCGTCGTCATGGCCCTGGTCCTGCTGGTGCGTCCCGCCGGCCTGTTCGGCAAAGAGAAATGAACAAGAAACCGCTGGGCTACGGCGCCCTGTTCATCGCCATCGCGCTGCTGCCCTTCCTGGGCGTGTATCCGATCTTCGCGATGAAGGTGATGTGCTACGCGCTGTTCGCGTGCGCCTTCAACCTGCTGATCGGCTTCACCGGGCTGCTGAGCTTCGGCCATGCGGCCTTCCTCGGCGCCGCGGCCTATGCCGCGGGGCACGCGATGAAGGTCTGGGGCTTCCCGCCGCTGGTGGGCATCGCGTTCGGCACGCTGATGGCGGCGGTTGCGGGGCTGGTGTTCGGGCTGCTGGCGATCCGGCGTTCGGGGATCTACTTCTCGATGATCACGCTGGCGCTGGCGCAGATGCTGTTCTTCTACTTCCTCCAGGCGCCGTTCACCGGCGGCGAGGACGGCCTGCAGTCGGTGCCGCGCGGCAGCCTGCTGGGCATCAACCTGGAGAGCGACAGCGCGCTGTACTACCTGGTGCTGGCGATCTTCATCTTCGGCTTCTGGCTGATCTACCGGACGGTGCACTCACCCTTCGGGCAGGTGCTGACGTCCATCCGCGAGAACGAAGCGCGGGCCACCTCGCTGGGCTACGACGCGGCGCGGTTCAAGCTGATGGCCTTCGTCCTGTCGGCGGCGCTGGCAGGGCTGGCCGGCGCGACAAAGACGCTGGTGCTGGGCTTCGCGACCTTGACCGACGCGATCTGGACCACGTCCGGCCTCGTGATCCTGATGACGCTGGTGGGCGGCATGGGCACGATGGTCGGACCCATCGTCGGGGCGCTGGTGATCATCGCCCTGGAGAACAAGATCGGCGACTTCGGGCAGTGGCTGGCCAACCTGACCGGCATCCAGTGGTTCACCGGGCTCGGCGAATCGGTCAGCCTGGTCACCGGGCTGATCTTCATCCTCTGCGTGCTGGCGTTCCGGCGCGGGCTGGTGGGCGAGGCGGGCGCGCTGTGGGAGCGGCTCAGGAAGACTTGAACGTCACGGCGCGACAATGGCGGCCATGACCTCCGCAGCCCCCGCTCCCGCCGCGCCGTCGCGTCTATCGCTGTACCTGAACCTGATCCGCTGGGACCGCCCGGCCGGCACCTACCTGCTGCTGTGGCCGACGCTGGCCGCGCTGTGGATGGCCGCCGACGGCTGGCCGGGCTGGCATCTGCTGCTGGTCTTCACGATCGGCACCTTCCTGATGCGAAGCGCGGGCTGCGCCGTCAACGACGTCGCCGACCGGGATTTCGACAAGCACGTGAAGCGCACCGCGCAGCGGCCGGTGACCTCGGGACTGATCTCCGTGAAGCAGGCGCTCGTGCTCGGCGCCGCGCTGGCGCTGATCGCCTTCGCGCTCGTGCTGACGACCAATCCGCCGACCATCCTGCTGTCGTTCGCCGCCCTGGCGGTGACCATCCTCTACCCGTTCACCAAGCGCTGGGTCTCGATGCCTCAGGCGGTGCTGGGCGTGGCCTTCTCCTTCGGGATCCCGATGGCGTTCTCCGCGGCGCTCGGCGGCCGCGAGTGGAGCCTGCAGGCGATCTCCGCCTCGGTCCCGCTGGCCGCCTGGGGGCTGCTGGTCGCCAACCTGTTCTGGGTGCTGGCCTACGACACCGAGTACGCCATGGTCGACCGCGACGACGACATCCGCATCGGCATCAAGACCTCGGCGCTCACGCTCGGCCGCTTCGACGTCATCGGCGTGATGGCGTTCTACGTCGCCTTCCTCGCGCTGTGGGCCACGCTGGGACTGCGGCTGGGCATGGGCCACTGGTTCCTGGCCGGCCTCGCGGTCGCGGCGGCACAGGTGGTCTGGCACTACACGCTGATCAAGGACCGCAGCCGCGACGGCTGCTTCAAGGCCTTCCGCGAGAACCATTGGGTCGGCTTCGCGATCTTCGCGGGGACGGTGGCGGATCTGGCGTTGCGTTGAACGGTCCGCCTCAGGACAGCCACTGCACGACCGCGTCCGGATGCAGCGGCCATCCGGCCAAACCCGCCACGCCCATCAGCACGCCGAACACCGTCGGCACCATCGCCGCCGCGTACAGCCACCACAGCTGCGTCAGCGCGGTCACCGCCAGCATCGCGATCGAGATCGCCAGGAGCGCGTCCGACAGATCGAACTGGTCGTCCCGGTAGTTGAGCGCGTCGTAGCGCTGCTGGTCGGCTTCGGCCTGTTTGCGGAGTTCGTCCTTCTTCGCGGCCTGGTCTGCGGCGAGCGCCTCGTAGTGCGCGATGGCTTCGCGGTAGCCGTCGGCGGCCGACGCCGGCGCCCCGATCGCCTGCAGCTTCAGCTGCGTCAGCGCGGCCTTGGCGACTTCCTCCCGCGCGTTGCGCGCCTGGTAGAAGGACCAGTGGTCGATCTTGTCCGCCTGCGCCTGCTGCATGCCCTGGCCGATGTTGTCGTCCTTGATCTTGCAGATGCCCATGAAGGTCGCCAGCAGCGCGACCGTCAGCGCGACCGCCACGTTCAGGCGTGATTGCGACGGCGAGGCTTCTGCGCGCTCGTTGGCCTGGCGGGCGGTCTCAATCAGTTCGTCGGGGTCGATGTCCATCGGCGGCGCGTGTTCAGACAAGGGCCGCTGCAGGATAGCGAGCGAAGCTGAGCGGGACCTGTACGCCCGCTTAGCCGATGCTTAGCCGATGCTCGGCCTGCGCTTGCCCGACGCTCAGAGCCGGTCCACCCGCGCCAGCGCCGCCACCAGATCCGACGGCTTGAGGATGCCGCCCACCGCGCGCACACGCTCGCGTGGGTCGACGCGAATCGGTGCCGGGCGGAACGCCTGCAGCCAGAGCCAGAGGCGGAATCTCTCCATCACCGTCGCGCCTTCGACTTTCGTCTCAGCGGTCCGGGATCGCGCAGCGCGACCTCGGGCACGAACATCTCCATCACCCGCAGCTGCCGGCCGTGCCGGGTGAAGACCGAGTTGCGCGACCACTGCATCAGTGCCGGCGCCTCGGTCCCGGTGGCCGCGAGCCATTGGCGCTGCATCTGGCGGTGCGTCGCCCCGTGCCGCGTGACACGACGCGGCTGCAGTTCGCTGCGATGGATGCGGGGGTCGTCGTAGAGCAGATGCCCCAGCGGCCGGCTGCCCAGCCCCTTCAGCGCCTTCCACGGACCGGCCACCGCGTGGCCGTGCACCGCCGATCGCGCCCACACCAGGGGCCGTCCGTCGACGCGCAGCAGCACTTCGCGCACGAGCGTCAGACCACGCTTGGGCAGACCGAGCGCGGCGCGCTCCTGCGGCCGCAGCGGCGCGGTCGTCTGACGCAGCACCTGAACCTCATAACGACGGCCGGTCGCGGCCAGCCGCTTGCTCAACGAGCCTGGCGCGCGCAGCCACGCGCGCAGCCCCCAGCGATCAGCGATCCCCATGGATGGATCAAGCGCGGCCGAATTCGTCGCCCAGTTCGCCGGCGCGCCGGTGCGCGGCCTTCACGGCGCGCTCGACCGCCTCCCCGACCCCGTCGGCCTGCAGGCTCGTGATCGCCGCGTGCGTGGTGCCGCCTTTGGAGGTCACCTTCTCACGCAGGGTCGTCGGCGAGTCGTCGGACTGCAGCGCCAGCGCCGCGGCGCCGCCGCAGGTGGCCAGCGCGAGTTCGCGGGCCTTGGCCTCGTCCAGGCCCAGCGCGCGCGCGGCGGCGACCATGTGCTCGACGAGGAAGAAGAAGTAGGCCGGCCCCGAGCCCGACAGCGCGGTGACCGTGTCGAGGTCGCCCTCGCTGTCGACCCACACCGAACGGCCGGTCGGCCGCAGGAGTTGCTCGACCAGCACACGGTCGTCGGCCGTGACGGCGGCGCTCGCATGGAGGCCGGTGATGCCCTGCCCGATCAGCGCCGGCGTGTTGGGCATGCCGCGCACGACGCGCGCGGCGCCGGTGGCGCGCGCGATCGCATCGCTGCGCAGGCCCGCCATCACCGACAGCTGCAGCGCACCGCCCACATGCGGCGCCACCGGTCCGGCGGCTTCCTGGAACATCTGCGGCTTCACCGCCCAGACCACCGCGCGCGCGCGCAACAGCGACGCGTCTGCCGCTGCCAGCGGCCGGATCCCGAAGTCGGCGGCGAGGCGCTCCCGTTGGGCCTCGAAAGGCTCGACCACCAGCAGGTCCTCGGCCGGAACACCGGCGCGGCGCAGGCCGCCCACGATGGCGCTGGCTATGTTGCCTCCGCCGATGAATGCGATGCAGGAATTCATGGGCGGCAGTTTAGTCCCGCCCCAGGCGCGGCACGTCGCCGTTGCGGGCGTTCAATGTGCCTTCAGCGCACGCTCGGCGCGCGCTCCCCACGCTCTCAGCGCGCTCTCAACATCGACGCGCAGAGCTCGCCCAGCGTCGCGATCGCACGCCGTTGCGCCTCGTCCATCGGATTGCCGGCGTTGATGCGGATGAAGTTGTCGAAGCGCTCGGAGTTCGAGTACATCAGGCCCGGTCCCAGCCGGATGCCCTTCTCCAGCGCGGCGTCGAACAGCGTGAGCGACGAGAGTCCTTCGGGCAACTCGACCCACAGGCTGGGTCCGCCCGCCGGCAGGCTGAGCCGCGTGCCCGCCGGCAGTTCGTCGGAGAGCGCCGCCACCATCTGCTCGCGCTGCGTCGCGAGCTTCGCCCGGAGCGCGCGCAGGTGGCGATCGATCTGTCCGCCGGCCAGGAACTCCGCCAGGATGGCCTGGCCGAGCATCTCGTTGGGCCGGCTCTGCGCATACTTGAGGATCTCCACGCGCGACTGCCAGCGCCCCGCCGAGATCCAGCCCACGCGCATGCCGGGCGCCAGCGTCTTGTGCATCGACGAGCAGAAGATCACCCGCCCCGTCGTGTCCCAGGACTTGATGGCGCGCTGCGGCGTCTCGCACAGCAGCGCGTAGGTGTCGTCCTCGATGAGCGCCAGGTCGCGGGCCTCGCAGACCGCCAGCAGCGCCTGCTTCGCCTCATCCGGCATCACCGCGCCGAGCGGGTTCTGCAGGTTGGGCACGACCACCACCGCCTTGAGGCGCGGCTCGCGCGCCGCCGCCGCCTCGAAGGCCTCGACGGACAGGCCCGTGTGCGGACTGGTCGGGATCTCCAGCGCGCGCAGGCCCAGGCTCTCGAGCAGTTGCAGCAGCCCGTAGTACGTCGGCGACTCGACCGCCACCGCGTCGCCCGGCGTCGTCACCGCGCGCAGCGCGATGCCGAGTGCTTCGGTGCAGCCGTGGGTGATGACGAGCTGCGACGGCTCGAGCTGGATCTGCGCGTTCAATGCCAGGCGCGACAGACCTTGGCGCAGCGCGAGCAGTCCTTGCGGATCGGGTTGGGTGCCGAGGATCTCCGGCCGGCGACGCAACAGCCGCTGACCATGCAGCGCCAGCGCGCGCGTGGGATACAGCGAGGCATGCGCGCAGGCGCCGGACAGGTTGACCTCGGGCTTCGCGGCGATGCCGCGGGTGAGGATCTCGGAAATGCGCTCGTGCACGCCGACGAAACGCGCCGGATCGGCCTGCGTCTCGCGAGGCTCGGCCGCTCGTGCGAGACGATTCGGTCGCGGCGGTCGCACGAAGTAGCCAGCGCGCTGACGGGCTTGAAGCAGCCCCTGGCTTTCGAGCAGCCGGCAGGCCTGCAGCGCGGTGCTCAGGCTCACGCGATGCAGGCCCATCAGCGTGCGGACCGATGGCATCCGGCTGCCCGGCGGCATCGTGCCGGCCGCGATGGCCTGGCGGTAATGCGCGGCGACCTGTGCGTACAAGGGATCCGAAGCGTCCATGCCGGCAATTCTGCGCTCCCGTGCGCGCGCGACACCGGAACAGCCGCCGCGCAGTCGATACGGAACAGATGTCCCGCCATCGCTGTTACGCAGAACAAAACGCGCCGCTGTGCCTGTCGGGCCGCGTCGTCGATAGGAACACTGGAGGTCCCTTCCAACGAGGCGCCTTCGGGCGAAGCCGTCATGTTCCTCGCCGCCGTCCTGAGATCGCTGCCCATCCCCTGGCCGTGGCAGGCCGTGCCAGCGGACGCGACCCGAGCGCAGGGCGTCGCGCCGACGCAGGTCGCGCCCGCGATGGCCGCGCTCACCGGCGTACGGCAACCTTCGACGGCGCCGCAGGAACTCCGGCTGGCCGCGGGCCAGTCGCTGATGCTGAAGCTCGCACGAGGCACCGTGATGCACGTGCAGGCCGGCGTCCTCGATGTCGAGGATGCACCCGCGCTGTGGGCGGACCAGTGCTGGCCCCGGGCGCGCCGCTTCAGGAGCGGCGAGGTCTGGGTCGTGCCGCGTACCGGCTGGTGGCGGCTCGAAGGCCGGGTCTCGCGCGACCCGGCCTGCCGGATCAGTGCACGCCCGCCAGCAGCGCGGCGTTCCCGCCTGCGGCCGCCGTATTGATCGTCAGCGTCTGCTCCGCGACCAGGCGGTAGAGCTGGCGCGCGTCGGCCAGCTCCACCATGGGCACGACCGGCAGGATCGCGGCGTCGCGGCCCGCCAGTTCGCGCTGCACCGGCACCTGCAGCGACGCCGGTGCGATCACGCCCGCCAGGCGCGTCGCGCGGAGCACCGCGCCGAGCTGGTCTGCCGGCAGCAGCTGCATCGCCGCCGCCGTCACGCCGCCGCGCATCAGCGCCGTGCGCAACTCCTGCGCCACATCGCCGCCGCCGACGATCGCGACGGCGTTCCCCGCCACCAGCGCCGCGCCCAGCGCACGCGCCAACTCCTCGGGCGACGCCCCCTGCGCCAGCACCGCGATCACGCCGCGGCCGTGCAGGCGCAGCTCGTTGCTCTCGCCGGTCGGGCCGGGCAGCTTCACGTCGACCAGCGTGCGACGAGCACCGCTGGCGAGCGTGCGCCAGGCGCCGGCGACCACCGGGCCCTGGCCGGCCGCTGAACGCTCCAGCGCCGTCGCGCGTTCCTCGACCGTGCGTTCGGCCCAGCCTTCGTGCGCGGTGAACAGCGGCGAGAGGTCGGCGCCCGCGCCGGTCGTCGACAGCGCCGGCGCGTCGGCCGACACCGCCACCTTCGGCTGGGCGACGAAGCGCAGCAGGTAGTGCGGACCGCCCGCCTTCGGGCCGGTGCCGGACATGCCTTCACCGCCGAACGGCTGCACGCCGACCACCGCGCCGATGATGTTGCGGTTCACGTAGACGTTGCCGATGCGCGCCTCCGAGGCGAGCCGCAGCGCGCGGCTGTCGATGCGGGTCTGGATGCCCAGCGTCAGGCCGTAACCCAGCGCGTTGATCTCGCGCACGACGCCGTCGACGTCGCCGTTCCAGCGCACCACGTGCAGCACCGGGCCGAAGATTTCCTTCTTCAGCGAGGCGATGGTCGGCAGCTCGACCGCCACCGGCGCCAGCAGGCGCGGGCAACCGTCGGCCGGCACGGCCTCGGCGATCAGCGTGGCCTCGCGCTTGAGGCGCTGGACGTCCTTGGACACGCCCTCGAAGGCCTCGTCGTCGATCAGCGGACCGACGTCGGTCGCCAGGTCCGCCGTATCGCCGACCCTCAGTTCCTTCACGGCGCCGCGCAGCATCTCGATGACGCCGTCGGCGACCGCCTCGTGCACCGCCAGCAGGCGCAACGCCGAGCAGCGCTGCCCCGCGCTGCGGAAGGCCGACTGCACGACCGCGTCGATGACCTGCTCCGGCAGCGCCGTCGAGTCCACGATCATCGCGTTGAGGCCGCCGGTCTCGGCGATCAGCGGCAGCGCCGCGGCGCTGGACTTGGCCGCCAGCTGGCGGTTGATGATCTGGGCGACCTGGGTGGAGCCGGTGAAGCACACGCCCGCGGTCTGCGGCGCGGCCACCAGGCGCGCGCCGACGGTCTCGCCGCGGCCGTGCACCAGTTGCACCGCGTCGACGGGCACGCCCGCCGCGTGCAGCAGCGCAACGCACTCGCGCGCGACGGCCGGCGTCTGCTCCGCGGGCTTGGCGGCGACGGCGTTGCCGGCGGCCAGCGCCGCGACCACCTGGCCGGCGAAGATCGCCAGCGGGAAGTTCCACGGCGAAATGCAGACGAACACGCCGCGTCCGTCCAGGGCGACGCCGTCGGCGGCCAGCCGCTCGGCTTCATCGGCGTAATAGCGCAGGAAGTCGATGGCTTCGCGCACTTCGCTGATCGCGTCGCCCAGGCTCTTGTAGGCCTCCTTGACCAGCAGCGCGCAATACTGCGGCAGTTGCGCCTGCAGCGCATCGGCGGCGCGGCGCAGGACGGTGGCGCGCTCGGCGACCGGCGTCGCGTTCCAGCCGGCGAAACCGCCTTGCAGGCGCGTCATCACGGCGTCAACCTCTTCCGGCGTTGCTTCGACCATGGCCGGCACCGTGCCGGCGGCCAGCGCATCCAGCAAGACCTGGCGCTGCTCCGGCACGGCGAGGTCCAGGCCCGACGAGTTGTCGCGGCCGCGGCCCGACGCATCGCGGTACAGGGCGATCGGCAGCGGCAGTGAAGCCTCCTCGCGGATCTCCGTCATCGGCGAAGCGAGCAGCTCTTCCGGCGCGACGGTCGGATCGGCCAGCTGGTGCACGAACGACGAGTTGGCGCCGTTCTCCAGCAGACGCCGGACAAGATAGGCGAGCAGGTCACGGTGCTCGCCGACCGGGGCGTAGACGCGGCAGGGGATGCTGCCGTCCTTCAGCACTTCGCGATAGACGCCCTCGCCCATGCCGTGCAGACGCTGCATCTCGAACTTGGCGCCCAGCGCGCGCGCCATCTGCAGGATGGCGGCGACCGTGCCGGCGTTGTGGGTCGCGAACTGCGGGTAGATGACGTCGTGGTGCCGCAGCAGCGCCTGCGCGCAGGCCAGGTAGGAGACGTCGGTGTGCGGCTTGTGCGTGTAGACCGGATAGAACGGCAGGCCCTGCTCCTGGGCGCGCTTGATCTCGCCGTCCCAGTAGGCGCCCTTCACGAGGCGCACCATGAATTTGAGCCCGTGCTTGCGCGCAATCGCGGCGACCGCCTCGACGACGTCGCGGGCGCGCGTCTGGTAGGCCTGCACCGCGAGCCCGAAACCGCGCCACTGCGGGAAGTGCGTCGCGATACGCGCCGCCAGCGTGTCCAGCAGCTCCAGCGAGAGCTCGAGCCGGTCGACTTCCTCGGCGTCTATCGTCAGGTTGATGTTGGCCTGCGCGGCCTTCTCGACAAGCTGCCACACGCGCGGCAGCAATTCGGCGTAGACGCGCTCGCGCTGCAGGACCTCGTAGCGGGAGAACAGCGCCGACAGCTTGATCGAGATGCCGTCGCTGCCTTCCGGCGATTCGGCCTTGCGGCCGGCAGCGATGGCGGCGATCGCGTTCAGGTAGGAGGCCTGGTAGCGCTCGGCATCGCGCTCGGTGCGGGCGCCCTCGCCCAGCATGTCGTAGGAGAAGCGCAATTGAGCCTGCACCTTGCGGGCGGTGTCGGCCTCCTTCATCGCTTCCTGGATGTTGCGCCCGAGGACGAACTGTCGACCCAGCAGCTGGATCGCTCGCACCGTGGCGGCGACCACCGTCTGCGCGCCCAGACGCTTCATCAGGCCCGAGTCGGCCTCGGCGTCGGGCAGGAATTTCTTGGACAACGAGATCGCGCTCGCCGCCAGGCCGGCCAGCATCTTGTGCGGTCCATCCGACGCGCCGTCGAAGTCGGCGCGACCCAGCTGGTCCGCGGTCAAGGCGATGGCGGTCTCGGCATCGGGCACGCGCAGCAGCGCTTCCGCCAAGCGCATCAGCGCCAGGCCCTCGGCACTGGTGATCGGGTACTCGCGCAGCAGCGATTCCATCGCCCAGAACGGCGCCGGATTCCCGCGCACCTGATGCACCCACGGGCGCGCCTGATCGACTACCGCCTGCCAGTTCAGCGCCTGCATCTCGGCGGCCAGCGCGCGCACCAGCGGGAGCTCCTCGCGGTACGGGTCCGGCAGACGGGAGGTTTCCGGCGGGAGGGGGAAGGCGGTCATAAAATCCTCGGATGTTCGTGCGAGGGGCGCTCCCCTAGCGAATAGCGGGAGTTTAGGAAGTTACGCTCCGAATTACTCACCAATGTTTCTGACCTTCGCCGGATGGAATCCAGCATGAACAGCCTCGAAGACCTGGACAAGATCGATCGCCGCATCCTGGGCCTGTTGCAGCAGGACGGCCGCATCAGCAACCTCAAGCTCGCCGAGGAGGTGCAGATGTCCGCCACGGCCGTGCTGGAGCGCGTGCGCCGCCTCACCCGGGACGGTTTCATCCTCGGCTACGAGGCGCGTCTGAACCCGGCCAAGCTGGGGGCCCAGATGCTGGTGTTCATCGAGATCCTGCTCGACCGCACGGTGCACGACGTCATGGACAACTTCCGCGCCGCGGTCCAGGCCCGGCCGGAGATCCTGGAATGCCACCTGGTGGCGGGCGGCTTCGACTATCTGCTCAAGACCCGGGTGTCCGACATGGCCGCCTACCGCGAGTTCATCGGCGCGGTGATCTGGACGCTGCCCGGCGTGCGCGAGACGCGCACCTATGCGGTGATGGAAGAAGTGAAGAACACGACCGCGCTGCCGCTTTGATTCCCACAGACCGCCGCCGGTTGCAAGCGGATTCAAGGGGGAGATGCCCTCCCCCTTCAGCCCCTCCATCTGCGGGCTGACGGACGGGCCGCGACAGGATCACCATGGAGTGCCTCTCCCGTGATCCTGAGGTCTCCGAGATGAAGTACCGGTCCTCCCTGACCCCGTCCCAGCTCCCGCGCGCCACGTCCCGGCCGTACCCGGGCGGCAACGGGCCTGACAGCGAGCTGCCCAGCCACTACGGCGACAGCCACTTCAGCCATGGCCACAGCCGCTTCTCCGACAGCGGCAGCACCTTCGGCGACTCCGACTTCGGTGCCGCGCCGGCACCGCGACGATCCCTCGCGGGCCCGGTGGAAAGCTGGCACGACTCCAGTTTCATCCTGCGCCGCGGGCTCGAAGTGCGCGAAGTCAGCGCCAAGGAATGGCGCGTGTGGGCAGACCCCAGTGCGGACTCGTGATCGAACGCCGGGGGCGCGGTGGCGCCATCAGGCCAGTTGCAGACGCTTGGGCGCGCGGCGCAGCGGCTCGGGCGGCGGCGTGACGACGAAGTCCTCCGGCGGCATCGGGCGGCCGTAGTACCAGCCCTGCGCCCAGTCGCAGCCTTCGCGGCGCAACCACTCCGCCTGCTCGATCGTCTCGACGCCTTCCGCGAGCACGTCCAGGTTCAGGCTCCGCGCCAGCACGATCACCGTGCGGGCGATCGCGGCGACGTTGGCGTCGCTGCTGAGTTCGTTGACGAAGCTGCGATCGATCTTCAGCGTGCTCACCGGCATGCGCTTCAGGTAGGCCAGAGATGAATAGCCGGTCCCGAAGTCGTCGATCGCGATCCGCACGCCACGGTTGGAGATGCGGGTCAGCAGGCTGATGGCCTGTTCGGCGTCCTCCAGCAGCAGGCTTTCGGTCACCTCGAGCTCCAGCGCGCTCGGCGGGCAGCCGGTCTCGCCGAGGATGAAATCCAGCGTCTCGATGAAGTCCGGCTGTCGCAGCTGGCGGGCCGACACGTTGACCGCGATCTGCTGCGGCTTGCCCTCCTGGCCTTGCCAGCGCGCCACCTGCGCGCAGGCCTGCTCCAGCACCCAGCGTCCGATCGGGATGATCAGCCCGGTTTCCTCGGCCAGCGGGATGAAGTCCGCCGGCGAGATCGGGCCGCGTGTCGGATGACGCCAGCGCAGCAGCGCCTCCGCGCCGATCAAGGCGCCGTCGCTCAAGCGCACCTGCGGTTGATATTCGAGTCGGAACTGCGCCGCCTCGTTGGCCTGCCGCAACGCATGGGTCAGCTCGAAACGCTGCTGCACCGCCTGCGTCAGCTCCGGCCGGTAGGCCTGCACCGAACCGCGCGCGTGCAGCTTGGCGCGCACCATCGCGACCTCGGCGTTGCGCAGCAGTTCGTCGACCTGCGTGCCGTCCGCCGGGAACAGCGCCAGGCCGATGCTGGCGCCGACGTTGAAGCGGTGATGGTCGATGAGGATGGGCTCGTCCATCGCCTGGATCAGACGGTCGCCGAGCCGCATCGCGGTTTCCTCGTCCACCAGGCCCGACAGCACCACCACGAATTCATCGGCGCCGACGCGGGCCACCGAGTCGCTCAGCCGCGTCACGTTGGCGAAGCGTGCCGCCGCCGTCAGCAGCACCTGGTCGCCCGCGGCATGGCCGGCGATGTCGTTGACGTCGCGGAAGCCGTCCAGGTCGATGTACAGCACGGCCACGCAGGTGTGCTCCCGCTGCGCGTTGCCGACCTGGCGCGCGATGCGGTCGCGCAGGAGCGCCGCGTTGGGCAGGCCTGTCAGGCTGTCGTGCAGGGACTGGTGCAGCAGCTCCGCCTCGGTCTGCTTGATGCGGGAGATGTCGGTCAGCACGCTGAGGTACTGCACCTGCTCCGGATCGCCCGACGGCGCCGGCACCTTCACGAAGGTCGCCCACATCGGGATCGAATCGCCGTTCTTGTGGCGCTCGGTGACCTCGCCGCTCCACTTGCCGCGGGTCTCGATGTCGGCCCACAGGGCGCGCAGCTTCTCGGGGTCCTGTTCGGCCTCGCGCAGCAGCAGCGGACGCTTGCCCAGGAGCGTCTGCCGGTCGTGGCCGACCATCGCGACCATCGCCGGGTTGACGTCGACGATGCGCAGCTGGTGGTCGATCACCATGATGCCTTCGCCGCAGTGCTCGTACACCGTGGCGGCGCGGCGGGCGGCGTCCGTGGCGTGCTGCAGCTGGGTGACGTCGCGCGCGATGGCGACCTGGCCCAGGTACTGGTCGTCGTCGAACACGCGCGCGCTGGAGACGTCCAGGCAGCGCGCGCCGCCGGCGGCGTCCGTGCCGTCCTCGCGCCAGGTCAGGAGACGGCCATCGGACTGCGTATCGACCCAGCCCGGCGGATTCGGCAGATCGGCGTCGCGGCGCCCGATCAGTTCCTGCTCGGTGAGACCGACGGCGCGCTCGAAGGCCGGATTGCAGCCTTCATAGGCGCCGTTGGCGTCCTTGAAATACATCGGGTCGGGGATCGCGTTCAGCAGCGCGCTGAGGCGGGCGCGTTCGTGGCGCACGCGCTTGAGTTCTTCCCGGCGGCGGTGCAGGCGGCCGCGCTGCTGCAGGAACAGGCTGACCATCACGCCCAGCGTCAGCCCGCCGATGACGCAGCCGGCGCCCAGCCAGAACACGGTGGAGCCCGAATCGATCCAGGCCGGCAGTTGCGCGACCATCGCCCGGGCCGCGGAGGGCACCGACGCGGGGACGGACGCGGACGCGCCCGCCCCGGCCGGCGTGCTCAGGCACACAGGCAGCAGCGCGGACGCGGCAAGGCACCCCCAACGACGGTTCAGGCGAAGACGCATGGCTCACCCAAGGAGCTTTTTTATGAATGGAGGGGCAACAGCTGGCCCCATGTCGGCGTCGTCCGCGTGTGGCAGACGTTCCCTCGTGCGCGACCGGCGGAGTATCGACGCCCGTCGGAAAATGTTGCTAGGGGTTACAGCGAGGCCGCCACTCGCGTTCCCTGCAGGATTGCACGCTTTGCATCCAATTCTTTGGCCTCGGCCGAACCGCCGATGAGTTGCACCGAGCGCCCCGCCGCGCGCAGCGGCGCCTCGAGTTCGCGCAGCGGTTCCTGACCCGCGCACAGCACGATGGTGTCGCAGTCGATGCGCTCGGGATCGGTGCGATCTTCGCCCTGGCTGATCCACAGGCCGTGCGCGTCGATGCGCTCGTACTGCACGCCGCCGATCATCCGTACACCGTGCGTTTTCAGCGCCGCGCGATGGATCCATCCGGTGGTCTTGCCCAGGCCCGCGCCGAGCTTGCCGGCGCGCCGCTGCAGCAGCGTGACTTCGCGTTCGGCGGGCTCGGCTTGGGGTCGCGCCAGACCGCCGCGGGTCTGCTCGGGATCGCCGACACCCCAATGCCTGCGCCAGGCCGGTGCGTCGAGCGCCAGCGAGTGGCCCTGCTCCAGCAGGAACTCCGCCACGTCGAAGCCGATGCCGCCCGCGCCCACGACCGCGACACGGCGCCCCACGGGCTTCTCGCCGCGCAGGACTTCGAGGTAGGTCAAGACCTGACCCCGCGCGATGCCGTCGTCCTGTCCAGGGATGCGCGGATCGCGCGGCGTGACGCCGGTGGCGAGCAGCACGTCGTCGTAGTCCATCAGGTCCTCCGCGCTCACGCGCCGCCCCAATTGCGGCGTCACGCCGAGGAGCTCCAGCCGCCGCTTGAAGTAGCGCAGCGTCTCGTGGAACTCCTCCTTGCCCGGGATGCGTTTGGCGAGGTTGAACTGGCCGCCGATCTCGTCAGCGGCGTCGATCAACGTGACCTGGTGGCCGCGCTCGGCGAGCGTCGTCGCGGCGGCCAGGCCGGCCGGTCCCGCGCCGACGACCGCGACGCGCTTGCGCGGCCGGTCCGCGGCGACGGGCACGATGCGCAGCAAGGTCTCGTGGCCAGCGCGCGGATTGACGAGGCAGGACGCGACCTCCTGCTTGAAGACGTGGTCCAGGCAGGCCTGGTTGCAGGCGATGCAGGTGTTGATCTCGTCCGCGCGCCCTTCCGCGGCCTTGCGCACGAAAGCGGGATCCGCCAGCAGCGGGCGCGCCATCGACACCATGTCCGCCGAGCCGTCGGCCAGCACCGATTCCGCGACCTCCGGCGTGTTGATGCGATTGCTGGTGATCAGCGGCGTGTGGATGCCCTCGGCGCGCAGCTGATCGCGCAGCTTCTTCGTGACCCAGGCGAAGCCCGCGCGCGGCACGCTGGTCGCGATCGTGGGAATGCGGGCTTCGTGCCAGCCGATGCCGGTGTTGATGAGGGTCGCCCCGGCCTTCGCGACGGCGCGCGCGAGCTGCAGCACCTCGTCCCAGGTCCCGCCGTCGGGCACCAGGTCCAGCATCGACAGCCGGTAGATGATGATGAAATCCGGCCCGACCGCCTCGCGCATGCGGGAGAGGATCTCGACCGGCAGGCGCATGCGTCGTTCGAAGTCGCCGCCCCAGGCGTCGGTGCGCTGGTTCGTGGCCGCGATCAGGAACTGGTTGATGAAGTACCCCTCGGAACCCATCACCTCGACGCCGTCGTAGCCGGCCTCGCGCGCCAGCACCGCGCAGCGGACGAACGCGCGGATCTGGCGCTCGATGCCGCGCTCGCTCAGCGCATGCGGCGTGAACGGCGAGATCGGCGACTTCAACGCCGACGGCGCGACGTTGAACGGGTGATAGCCGTAGCGGCCGGTGTGCAGGATCTGCAGCGCGATCTTGCCGCCTTCGCCGTGCACGGCGCGCGTGACGGCCTGGTGCCGCCTCGCCGCGCCGCCCGTCATCAGCGTGCCGGCGAAAGGCTTGGTCCAGCCCGCGATGTTGGGCGCATAGCCGCCGGTGACGATCAGGCCGACCTGGCCGCGGGCACGCTCGGCGAAGTATTCGGCCAGCCGGTCGATGTGCTTGCGCGAGTCCTCCAGCCCGGTGTGCATGCTGCCCATCAGCACGCGGTTCTTGAGGGTCGTGAAGCCGAGATCCAGGGGCGACAGCAGCTGCGGGTAGGCGTTCATCGCGCGGATGCTAGCGCCGGACCTCGCGCGCGTTTAGAGAGGTGGTACCAGGGAAGCGGGCTGCTCTGTGTCGGCGCTGATATCGAAGTTCACAAAGCTGGCAATCGGCCACAAGCCCCAGCAACACGGTCCGCGTTCAATCGCCGCATTCTCAATCGGAGTGTCGGACGATGCGATTCAAGACCTGGGCCTGGGGCCTGAGCGTGGCCACCGCCGCGATGCTGGCCGCCTGCGGCGGCGGCGGCGACAGCAGCTCGGCGCAGATGCGCCTCCTCAACGCCAGCATCGGCTACGCCGCGCTGGACATGGCCGTGGACAGCACCACGGTGAACTCCGGCGTGGCCTACGCCGGCGTGGGCACCTATGCCGACGTGAAGACCGACGCCACCGGCACCGAGGTGCAGAGCAACAACGTCGGCAGCACGCTGGCCTCGTCGACGCCGACGCTGGCCTCGGGCAGCCACTACACGATGATCGCCTACGGCTCGGCGGGCTCGGTGCGCACGACGCTGCTGCAGGAAGACCAGGACGCGGCGGCCTCCGGCAAGTCCAAGCTGCTGGTGCTGAACCTGGCGCCGGACGCCGGCGCGATGGATGTCTACGTCACCGGCGCGGACGAGTCGCTGGACACGGCTTCGAGCGTGGCGAGCAGCATCGCGACGGGCTCGGGCAGCGGCTACATCACGCTCAACAGCGGCACTTTCCGCGTGCGCGTCACCGCCGCGAGTTCCAAGACCGACCTGCGGCTGGACATCCCCAGCATCACGCTGGCGTCGACCGGCGTCTCGACGCTGATCCTGACCGGCAGCACCGGCGGCGTGCTGGTCAACGGCATCCAGCTGGTGCAGCAGGGCGCGACCAGCAACTTCCCCAACGCGACCGCCCGCGCCCGCCTGGTCGCCGCGGTGGGCAGCAGCGCGCTGGTGTCGGGCTCGATCGGCCAGACCTCGCTGATGCCGACTTCGGTGGCGCCGACGATCGGCGACTACACGACGATCGCGGCCGGCACGGCCGACCTGTCGGTCTACGTCAACGGTGCGCTCATGACGTTCGCCAAGCCGGCCCTGGCGGCGGGCAGCGACTACACGCTGATGGTGTGGGGCACGGCGGCGGAACCCAAGCTTGCCGTCCTGACCGACGACAACCGCCTGCCGACCAGCCCGACGACGACGGCCAAGATCCGCCTGGTCAACGGCGTGGCGAGCGCGACCACCGGCCTGACGCTGAACGTCGATTACAGCGCGCTGGCCTCGAACGTGGTCGCCGGCACCTCGTCGACGCCGCAGGCGACGGCGGCCTCGACGTCCGCGCTGCTGACGGTGACCTCGCCGTCCTCGACGACGCCGGTCTACAGCCTGAGCGAACTCGGCATCCAGGCGGGCTACGTCTACACCGTGTTCGTGATGGGCGACAGCAATGCGATGGTCGGTTCGCTGCGCCGCGAGCGCTCGTCGAACTGACTCTCCGACGCCCCGACGGGGCGTCACCGGCCGGGAACAGACCCCGGCCCCGGGCCACTGAGCGCGCATCCCGGCGCGACAGTCTCCACGACCGCGGCCCGGTGCAACGTCCTCCCTGTTGGCCACGTCCTCTCACGAGGCGTGGCCTTTTTTTGTCCGTCGATCTTGTCCATCGCTCCTGACGCCCTTCGTCAGGCGACTGCGGCAACATCGCGTCATGTCCCCGACGCCGCCCCGCCCGACCGTGTTCCAGGTCCGCCGCCTGCGCCAGCTGTGGCGCTCGGCCGGCTGGCCGTGCCAGGACATGCTGGAGGTGGAGCTGCTGGCGCTGGGCTGGCTCGAACGCCGGGTCGATCTCCACGGCCGCGAAACCCTGCGACTGACCGGACCCGGCATCGAGGTGCTGCATCTCGGGCTTCAGAAGAACCGCACGGCCCGTGATCGTCACGAGGACCTGGTCGCCCGCATGGCGGTCGAACTGCAGCGCGCCGGTCGCGTGGTCTGGCGAGGACTCTCGCTGCGCGCCGGCCTGCCGCGCGAGGACGAGCCCGATCGGATGCGTTGGGTGAACGCGATGCCGGACGTCTATTCGGTGCGCAACACCACCGTCGAGGACTACCTCGAACCGGCGGTGCATGAAATCAAGGTCAGCCGCGCCGACCTGTTGTCGGAACTCCGGCGCCCCGCCAAGTCGCAGGCCTACCTCGCGCTCAGCGGCCAGTGCTGGTACGTGCTTCGCGCCGGCATCGCGGAGGTCGAGGAGATCCCGCCGGCCTTCGGCGTGCTGTTCGCGCATGACCTGATCGGCGGCGAGGGCTTCCGTTTCGAGCTCGGCCGGCCCGCGCCGCGCCGGCCGATGAAGCCGGACTTCGGCACCTGGATGACCCTCGCCAAGGCGGCACCGGAGCGGGTCCCCCTCGACGAGGGGCAGGATCATCTGGGCGAGGTCTGAAGTCGCTATCCTGCGCGCTCGCATCAGGAGGCTTTCCATGACCGACAGCGCCCAGGACACCCAGGACACCTTCGAAGGCGGCTGCGACTGCCGCCAGGTCCGCTACCGGATGACCAGCCGCCCGCTGATCGTCCATTGCTGCCACTGCCGCTGGTGCCAGCGCGCGAGCGGCTCGGCCTTCGCGCTCAACGCGATGATCGAGGCCGACCGGGTCGAGCTGCTCGCCGGCGAGCCCGTTCCCTTCATGAATCCGAGCGAGAGCGGCAAGGGCCAGAAGATCTGGCGTTGCCCGAACTGCGCGATCGCCGTCTGGAGCAACTACGCCGGCGGCGGCGACGCGGTGCGGTTCGTGCGCGTCGGCACGCTCGACGAGCCGGACCGCCTGCCGCCGGACATCCACATCTTCACGGCGTCAAAGCAGCCCTGGGTCCAGTTGCCGCCGGAGGCGGTCGCGATGCCGGAGTACTACGACGTGCGCCAGCACTGGTCGCCAGAGAGCCTGGAACGCGGCGCGATCCTGCGCGCGAAGCGGTCTCCCGCCGCCTAGCCGGGTGACCCGTCAAGGACTCGCCGGACAAAACCTTGCTCCCGAGGATCCTTTGGCGGAATACCGATCAACGCCCGCGCAAGCAACCAGCTGGCGAGGTCCTTCGCCGATGGCAGCGCATATGGTCCGCAGACGTCCATGTCGGCGATGCTGTCGAGCAGGCCGCGATCGTCGCGACCGCGCGGCGACGCCGCCGCTTCCAGGCGCTGAGCCACCGCGAGCCAGAGGGCGGGCACCTCATCGCGCGTTCGGTCCGCGCGCGATACGTTCTCTTCAATGCTCAACGCGGCCCACTCGGACGCCGTACCGGCAATATGGAGTTGCTCCCCGACCGACCCGGCCCGGGGGCCGTGGGTGGTGACTTCCCCCAGCGAAGAGGTCGACCCAGGTGCCGGATCCGGCATCCTCGTCGACGCCGGTACGGCAATGAAACGGACGTCTTTCAGCAACTTGCTGGCCGTGCGTGGCAGACGTGATCTGAATGCCAGCACCGCCTGGACCTCCTCACGGGTCACGATTGATGAGGGCGCGCCGATCGCGTCCCGAACGCCACCGGCAGCGCCCACGGGCGCGCGGCCAAAGTCACCCTCATACGACCCAGTTGCCGTGCGGTCGCCTTCCACGCCATGCCGTCGCTGGCAACTGAGGACATCTTCTTGGACATCGCTCAGCCAGGCCCGGATGGCCGCCAGACGATCCGGATCGTGCACCGCGATATCGGCCAGGTACTTCCGCTCCTCCTCGGCGCGCTGGGCGTGATGCGGCCATCGCGCCGCTTCCTCGGGACTCAAGGTCATCAGCATGACCGACCAGACGTGGCGGAGTAGCTCGACGGGTGAACATCGCGTGAAATCGATGCGCTCGATCTGCCGACGTTGGTCCGATGACGACATGATCGACGTGGTTGCGGCGGGTTCGGACTCCGACGTCGATGCAGCCCCTGAGGCGATCGCGGCAATGGGGTGGGAAGAGCCAGGGATCACGATGACTGGGGCGCTCGGTGCCCGAAAGCTGTGGATAGACCTTTTGTGACGCGCAAGGTTAGAAGCGTCCCGCATATCGGCATTTCCGGTACGGCGCCACAATGCCCGCTTCCTCGACATCGGCCGGCTCACGAGGCCGCGATCACCGCCATGACTTTCCACACCGCGATGGCCCGTCGGCTCCGCTCGGCCGCCCGTCTGACCGCCCTCGCCGCGGCGCTGTCCACGATCGGCGCGCTGCCGGCCCTGATACCGGCGGCCGTGGCCGCCAGCGCCTCGGCCTCGGTGTCGTGGCAGGAAGCCTCCGGCGATGCCGACATCGAACGCGCCTTCACCCAGGCGCGCGGCGAGAAGAAGCCGGTGCTGCTGTACTGGGGTGCCAAGTGGTGCCCGCCTTGCAACCAGCTCAAGGCGACGCTGTTCAACCGCGCCGACTTCATCGAGCAGTCGCGCGCCTTCGTCGCGGTCCACATCGACGGCGACAACCCCGGCGCCCAGCGCCTGGGTGCGCGGTTCAAGGTGCGCGGCTACCCGACGATGATCCTGTTCAGCAACGACGGCCAGGAACTCACCCGCCTGCCCGGCGAGGTCGATGCGCCGCAGGTGCTGCGCGTGCTGCAGCTGGGCCTCGCGGGCGGGCGTCCGGTGAAGACCGTGCTGGCCGACGCGCAAGCCGGCAGGAAGCTGTCCGCCAACGAATGGAAGCTGCTCGGGTTCTACTCCTGGGAAACCGATGAACAGCAGCTGGTCCCGGCAGCGCAACGTCCGGCGCTGCTGGCCAGGCTCGCCGCCGCCAGCCAGGGCATCGACGACGAGACCACCACCCGCCTGTGGCTGAAGGCGCTGGCCGCGACCGAAGGCGGCGGCGCGCTGAAGGCTGACGCCACCCTGCGCGGTCGTGTCGAGCAGGTGCTGGCCGACCCCGCCGCCGCCCGCGCGCAGATGGACGTGATCAGCAACAGCGGCGACGACATCGTGCGCGCGCTCGCCCCCGCGGCCGGCGCCGACCGCCAGGCGCTGGTCGCGAAGTTCGACGTGGCGCTGAAGCGCTTCGAGGCCGACGCCTCTCTGTCGCGCGCCGATCGGCTGCAGTCGCTGCTGGCGCGTGTCGAGCTGGCGCGTCTGGACCAGAAGAAGGACGACATCGCGCCCAAGCTGCCCGCCCCGCTGCTGGCCGAGGTCAAGGCGCACGCGGCCAGGGTGGACAAGGAAGTCACCGACGGCTATGAACGCCAGGCGGTGATCACGTCGGCGGCCTACCTGCTCGGACGCGCCGGCCTGTGGAGCGACAGCGACGCGCTGCTCAAGGCCAGCATCGCCAAGAGCCACAGCCCGTACTACCTGATGAGCTCGCTGGGCAGCAACGCCCGCAAGCAGGGCAAGAAGGAGGAGGCGCTGCGCTGGTATGAGGAGGCCTTCAACAGGAGCGAAGGCCCCGCCACCCGCCTGCAATGGGGCTCGAACTACCTGAGCGCGCTGGTCGAGCTGGCGCCCCAGGATTCGGCCCGCATCGAGAAGGCCGCGGCGCAGCTGCTGGCCGAGGCGGAGAAGGACAAGGGCGCGTTCTACGAACGCAGCGCGCGTTCGCTGCAGAAGGTCGGCAGCCAGCTGGTTGCGTGGAACGCGGGCGGGCAGCATGACGCCGCCCTCGGTCGTCTGCGCACTCAGCTGGACGGCGTCTGCGCCAAGCAGGAAGCCGGCGACAAGGGCGCCTGCGAGTCGCTGCTCAAGAAGAAGGGCTGAGGCCCTTCTTCCGCCTTACTTGACCAGGCCTTCGGCCTTCATCGCTTCCTGGACCGCCGGTCGCGCGGCGATCCGGCCGCGGTAGGCGACCAGCTCCGGGTAGGCGGACAGGTCGACGCCGACGTGCTGGCCCCAGTTCGACACGGTGAACAGGTAGGCGTCGGCCACCGAGAACTGGTCGCCCATCAGGAACTGCTTGCCGGCCAGTTGCCCGTCGACCCACTTGAAGCGTTCGTGCAGCTTGGTCCGGAAGACGCCCTTGGCGTCGTCGGAGATCGCCGGGTTGAACAGCGGGCTGAAAGTCTTGTGCAGCTCGGTGGTGATGAAGTTGAGCCACTCCTGCAAGCGGTAGCGCTCCATCGTGCCGTTGGCCGGCGCGAGCTGCTTGTCCGGCGCCTGGTCGGCGATGTACTGGATGATCGCCGGGCCTTCGCTCAGGCGCTGGCCGTCGTCGAGTTCCAGCAGCGGCACGTAGCCCTTCGGATTGATGCCGTAGTAGTCGGTGCCGTCCTGCAGCTTGTGGGTCTTGGTGCTGGCCAGGACCGGTTCGAAGGCCAGGCCGGCCTCGCGCAGGACGATGTGGGGCGACAGCGAGCAGGCGCCGGGGCTGTAGTAGAGCTTCATGGGGGGTCTCCTTCAGGGGCATCGATCGTACTCGTACAGTCGGCCGATCGACATCGCGTCCAAAGGTCCTCTCCATGAGCACTGCTTCCCCCGCCAAGACCTATGCGTTCGAGGATTTCACCGTCGGCCAGGTGCGAGAGTTCGGCTCGCGCCTGGTCGATCGCGAGGAAGGTCTCGCCTTCGCGGCCGCCTACGATCCGCAGCCGCTGCACCTCGACGAAGCCGCCGCCGAAGCCTCGGTTCTGGGCGGGCTGTCGATCAGCGGCTGGCAGACCTGCGCGCTGGTCATGCGCATGATGTGCGACGCCTACCTGCTGGACTCCACCAGCCAGGGGTCGCCGGGCATCGACAACCTGCGCTGGCTCAAGCCCGTGCGTCCCGGCGACACGCTGCGCGTGCGCATGACCGTGCAGGAGACCAAGGCCAGCCGCAGCCGTCCGACGATCGGCCTGGTGCGTTCGAGTTGGGAAGTCTTCAACCAGAAGGACGAACAGGTCATGACCATGGCGGGTTGGGGGATGTTCGGTCGCAGGGAAAGCAGTTCCGGAAGCTGACCGAAGGCACCCCGCCACGCGCCTCCCGCTCGCCATAATCGCCGGGCACGATGGAGGAGCGAGTTGATGACGATGCGTCCCGGGGCAAGCCCTGCCCCCCGAGCCCGGCCGTTCCGCGCCCGGCCCCCGATGGCGACGGTCGCCGCCTTCGCGGTGTTGGCCGTGACGGCCGCGTTCTCCGGCGGCGCCTGGGCCGCGACCGAGGTGTCCCCGCAGCCGCTGCAGCCGTGCCGCGTGGAGGGCGTCGCCACCGAGGTGTTGTGCGGCAGCATCCAACGTCCACTGGATCCCGCCCGACCTGACGGCGTCCGCATCGACGTGCGCTACGTCGTGGTGCCCGCGCTGGCGCGCAACAAGCTTCCGGACCCGGTCCTGCTGCTTGCCGGCGGTCCCGGGCAGAGCGCCATCGCCCTGACGGCCAGCGTGATGCCGCGGCTGTCCCGCTTGAACTATCGCCGCGACCTGGTGTTCATCGATCAGCGCGGCACGGGACGCTCGGCGCCGCTGGCCTGCCCGGACAACGACAGTCGCAGCCTCGACGAACTGCTCAAACCCGGCGCCAAGGTCCGGCTGCTGGAACAGTGTCGCGACGCGCTGAAGCAGTTGCCCTACGGCGACCTGCGCTTCTTCACGACGACGATCGCCATGCAGGACATGGACGCCGTCCGTGCTGCGCTCCGGGTCGAGCGCTGGAACCTCGTCGGCGCGTCCTACGGCACGCGCGCGGCGCTTGAATATCAGCGGCAGTTCCCCGATCGCGTGCGACGCAGCGTCATCGACGGCGTCGCGCCGCCCGACATGGTGCTGCCGGTGACGTTCTCTCAGGATTCGCAGCGTGCGCTGGACGCCGTGTTCGCCGCCTGTGCCGCCGATGCGGCCTGCGCCGCGCGTTTCCCGGGTCTCCAGTCCGAATGGCACGGCCTGCTCAAGAGCCTGCCGCGCAAGGTCTCGTTCACGCATCCGGTGACTGGACGTCCGGAAGAAGCCACGCTGACCCGGGAAGGCCTGCTCGGTCTGGTCCGACCTCCGCTGTATGCGCCCAGCGTGGCCGCAGCGCTGCCGGCCGCGCTGCACGAGGCGTCGTCGGGACGCTTCGACGCGCTGGCCGGTCTGGCCGGCCAGTTGGGCGGCGGCTCGCGCGCGATGCGGATCTTCGAAGGCATGCACTTCTCCGTCGTCTGCGCCGAGGACGCGCCGCGCATCGCGGCGTCGACCGAGACGCCCTCGCCAGACTTCGGCACGCTGGACCGCGATCTCTACGCCCGTGTCTGCAGCGCCTGGCCGCGCGGCGAGGTGCAGCCGGCGTTCTACACGATGCCCCCGGCGAAGACCCCGGTCCTGCTCACCAGCGGCGGCAACGATCCCGCCACGCCGGAGCGGCACGGGCAGCGCGTCAAGGTCGCGCTGGGCGACCAGGCCCGTCACGTCGTGGTCGGTGCCGCCGGTCACGGCGTCGCGCTGACCCTACCCTGCCTGCGCGACGTGCTGTTCCGCTTCATCGACGCGCCGCGCGACGCCGATGCGCTCCAGGTGGACGCGAGTTGCGCCAAGGGCGTCCCCCGTCCGCCCGCATTCCTTCCCCCCACGCCGGCGGCCATGGCGGCCGCCGCCTCCGCCGCCCGGGAGTCCGCCCGATGATCCGCCTGCATGCGCTCCACAAGGCCTTCCAGACGCGCGGAGGCGGCTCGCTGAGTTCGCTGTTCGGCAAGAAGGGTCAGGCCCGCACGGTCGTCGCCGTCGAGCATCTGAGCCTCGACGCGCCCAACGGCCGCATCACCGGACTGCT
This sequence comes from Rubrivivax sp., assembly GCA_004210455.1. GTDB lineage: Bacteria > Pseudomonadota > Gammaproteobacteria > Burkholderiales > Burkholderiaceae_C > Roseateles. Next base: position 31,937 of record SEFA01000030.1, read on the forward strand.
CGGCCCCAACGGCGCGGGGAAGACCACCTCGCTGCGGATGCTCGCCGGCCTCTTCCCACCCGACCAGGGCAGCATCGAGGTCGACGGCCTCGACGTGCTCAGGCAGCCCCGCGCGGCGCTGGCGCGCATGGGGATCCTCGGCGACGCGCATGGCCTCTACCCGCGGCTCACGGCGCGCGAGAACATCGTCTACTTCGCGCGACTGCAGGACATGCCGATGGATGAGGCGCAGGCGCGGGCGGAGTCGCTCGCCGAGCTGCTGGACCTGCGGGCCGTCCTCGATCGCCGCGCCGAAGGCTTCAGCCAGGGAGAGCGGATGAAGACTGCGCTGGCCCGCGCGCTCGTCCACGACCCGGCCAACATCGTGCTGGACGAGCCCACCAACGGCCTGGATGTCGTCGCCACGCGCGCGCTGCGCGAGGTGCTGCGCCATCTGCGCTCCCCCGAAGGCGGCGGCAAGTGCATCGTCTTCTCCAGCCACATCATGCAGGAGGTGGAACAGCTCTGCGACCAGGTTGTGGTCATGTCACACGGACGCTCGGTCGCGACGGGCACCGTCGACGGCCTGCTCGCGCAGACGGGTCGCCAGCGTTTCGAGGACGCCTTCGTCGACCTCGCCTTCCCTGAAGTCGCGCCCGCGCGCCTGGAGTCCGCATGAACGGTCCGTTCTTCAAAGCCTTCCGCACGGTCTTCGCCAAGGAGATCGTCGACGCGCTCCGCGACCGCCGCACGCTGCTGCGCCTGCTCATCCCGTCGATCCTGATGGGGCCGCTGATGCTGGTCCTCATGTCGGGCCTGGCAGCCTCGCTGCAGGAGCGCGCGGAGCAGCGCGAGGTGCTCGTGGCGGGCATCGAGCACGCGCCGACCCTGCGCAACTACATCGAACGCCAGACCTACACGATCAAGGCCGCGCCCGCCGACTACGAGAAGCGGCTGCGCGACTCGAAACTTGCCGACCCGGTACTGGTCGTGCCGGCGGACTTCGAGACGCTGCTGGCCGGGGGCGAACCGGCGACGGTCGAGATCGTCAGCGACAGCGCGAACCAGCGCGCCGAAGCCGGCGTCGGGGCGCTCGGCCGACTGCTGCAGGGCTTCAGCACCGAGCGCGCGACGCTGACGCTGGCGATGCGCGGCATCGGCGCGCAGCAGCTGCGTCCGATCGACGTCCAGGAACGCGATCTGGCCAGCATGCAGGCGCGCTCGACGCGGCTCACGCAGATGCTGCCGATGTTCATCATGATGGCCGTGCTCTACGGCGCGCTGACCGCTGCGCTCGACAGCACCGCCGGCGAGCGCGAGCGCGGTTCGCTCGAGCCCTTGCTGGTCAATCCGGCGCCGCATTCGGCCATCGTCGCGGGCAAGTGGGCTGCCGTCCTGATGGCGGGGCTGCTGGTGGCGGTGCTCTCCAACCTCAGCTTCCTGCCCGGCCAGTGGCTGATGCGCAGCGACGCGCTGGCGGCGATGTTCCAGTTCGGATGGGGCGAGGCGCTGCGCTTCCTGCTGCTGCAGATTCCGCTCGGCGCAGGGCTCTCCGCGGTGCTGATGGCGCTGGCGATCCGCACCAAGACCTTCAAGGAAGCGCAGGCCAGCACGACGCTCGTCATCACCGCGATCGCGCTGACGCCGATGGTGGCGATCGTCAATCCGGGCGGCGAGGCCTCCTGGCACCTGTGGGTGCCGGGGCTGGGTCAGAACCAGCTCATGATGCAGGTGCTCAAGGGCGAGCCGCTGACATTCGCCAAGGTGATGCCGACAGTGATCGTCGGCGCCGCGCTCACGTTCGGCGGGCTGGCGCTGGTGGCCCGCTCGATGCGCGCGGCGGTGGCGCGATGAGCGGGCGATGGGGCCGCGGCGTTGACGGCTTCAGTGGCGCGTGGCGAGCGCCAGTTGGACCTGCTCCTGCCACGGCAGCATGTGCACGATGCCGTTGAGCTGGATGGCCGATTCGATCGGCGCGAGCACCTCGCCCTCGCAGTTCAGGAACTGCATGTTGGTCACGAGCGCCATCGGATCGACCATCGACACGAGACCGTAAGGCATGCGGACCCAGTCCCACGCCACGCCGGCCGCACCGAACTCGGATTCGCCGCTCCACAGGGTTTGCCCCATGGCCGGGTGATCCTCGTCTCCCGTCACCAACACGCGCGTGCTCAAATGCGCGAACTGTAAGCGGGGCAAACGCTGCACATCACACAATATTCGCGGCCACGCGTACACAATCCAAGCTGGTGTCATTGTCAGAATTGTTTGGTTTGGCTATTGCGGATCGGCGGTTGCTGCTTCTCCCCTTGACCAGAAGTGTGGTCACGAAGCGGTCGACTCGCCAGCTGTAAACCCTGTCAGGGGCGTGAATGCGTCACGTGACCTATGCGGCCCATGCGGGCGCGTGGCGGATCACAGACAGGCGAGCAGGTCCGCCTCAGCGACCGAAGAGGCCCACTAGGCCGGCCACGGGCCGGAGCGATCAATGCTGCAAGGCGGTTATCAATCAGTCCTGGAAGCGCGCTCACGCGATGAATTTCGCAGTGAGGTGATCCGCTTCGCGCAAAAGCTGGACTTCCAGACGGTCTCGGCCATCACGGTCGTCGACCACACGCTGGCCGAGACCGAGTTCATCACCATCGACAACTGTCCCGACGGTTATGCGGAGGTGATGCACGCGCCGGAATTCGGCCGCCGCGATCCGGTGATGCAGCACTGCAAGCGCAACAGCATGCCGATCGTGTGGGACCGCCAGACCTACGCGCGCCACGGCGCGAGCGACATCTGGGAATCGCAGGCGCAATTCGGCTACAGCACCGGCATCTGCCTGGCGCTGCACTTGCCGGAGGGCCGGCATTTCGTGCTCGGCGTCGATCGCGACCAGCCGCTGCCGAGCGACTCGGGTCAACTGACGCGCATGGTCGCGGATCTGCAGCTGTTCGCCGTGCACGCGGTGGACACGGCGCTTCGCGTGCTGCTGCCCGAAGAGAAGGTCACCGAATCGCCGCGCCTCACGCCGCGCGAACTCGAATGCCTGCATTGGACGATGGAAGGCAAGACCGCCTGGGAAGTCGGCGCCATCCTCAGCATCACCGAACGTACCGCCGTCCTGCACATCAACAACGCGATGCACAAGCTGGCGTGTTCGAACAAGCACCAGGCGGTGCTCAAGGCCCTGCGGCTCGGCCTGATTCGCTGATGCTGCCTTCGGCGCCAGCTTGTAAACACTGTAAGAGCTGACAGTTATGCGGGCGTCTGCGCGCTGCTTCAATCCGTTCCGTGCTCAACACTTTCCTGGGCACGTCACCGAATCTGGAGCCTCTCATGCAAGCCCAACCGCAAAACGTCGCTGTCAACACGCAAGTCGAAGAAGGTCTGGTCGAGTTGGACCTGCAATCTCTCGTGCATGTCGGCGGCGGCGCTCCCAAGGGCACCTGGCTGGTGGGCCAATCGGTCCTCGTCGACGTGTCCGCCGCGGAAGTCGAACCCGCGCCGAAGGGCACCTGGTAAGCCGCTTCAACGCTGCGAACGGTCAGGTTCGCAACAAGGCGTAGCAAATCGTGGTGGCGCTGTTCCGCGCTGAGGCGCAAGCCTCGCAGCAGCAGGCCTGGCTGGGATCGGTGCAATTGCATCGGCCGACCACGTTGAAATGGCTGAGCATCCTGGCGCTGGGCGGCGTGATCGCCGTCGGGACCTTCCTGTTCAGTACCGAATACACCCGCAAGGCCCGCGTGAACGGACTGCTGGTGCCGGAGCGGGGGGTCATGCGGCTGAGCGTGCCGCAGAGCGCCACGGTCATGGCACGACCCGTCCAGGATGGGCAGCAGGTGCGCGAAGGCGACGTGCTGTTCGTGTTGTCGCTCGACAGCGCCAACCCGACCGGCGACGGCCTGTCACGGACCTTGAAGGATCGCGAGTCATCGCTGGGCGCGGCGCAGGCACAGCAGCGGGAACTTGCGCAGAGCCAGGCGGCGTCGCTGAAAGCGCGGATCGCCACGCTCGCATCCACACTGCAGCAGGCTGATGCCGAGCTGCAGCTGCATGCCCAGCGCGAAGCGCTGGCGCAGCAGAGCCTGGGACGGCTCGAGTCGCTGGCGAAAGACCAGTTCGTCTCGAGCGCCCAGGTCCAGACCAAGCGGGAGGAGTTGCTTGGCTTGCAGGCCCAACGGCAGGCACTGGCGCGAGAGCGCGAGAACCTGCAGCGGGAGGCGTTGGGCTTGCAAGCTGAGCTTCAGGCGATCCCCTTGAAGGCGCAGGTCCGGCAGGGGGAACTCGCCCGGGACATCGCCGCGCTGCAGGCGCAGGGCGTGGAGAACGAAGCGCGCCGCCGCCTCGTGCTGCGCGCCCCCAGCGACGGACAGATGAGCACGGTGCTCGCCGAGCCCGGACAGGTCGTGCAGGCCGGTACCCAGCTCGCCGCCCTGCTCCCCGCGCATACGCCGCTGCAGGCACATCTCTACGCCCCGTCCAGTGCCGTCGGTTTCCTGCGGCCGCATCAGGCGGTGCTGCTGCGCTATCAGGCGTTCCCGTACCAGAAATTCGGCCAGCAGCAGGGCGAGGTGCTGCAGGTCTCGCGCACACCGCTGCAGGCGGCCGAACTCGCGCAACTCGGTCTGCCCGCCGCGATGGCACAGGGCGAGCCGATGTATCGCATCACCGTGCAACTGCAGCGCCAATCGGTCGAGGCTTACGGCCAGGACCAGACGCTCAGCCCCGGTATGCTGCTCGAAGCCGACGTGCTGCTTGAGCGGCGCCGCCTGATCGAATGGATCTTCGAACCGCTGCTGAGCCTCGTACGCCGTGTCTGACGCCCCTTCTTCCGGCGCTCCCGCCGTGAGCGCCCCGTCGGCCGGGGTGCTGTCCCGGTTGAACCTCGGCTGGCGTCGTCGCCGACCCGTCATCCTGCAGACGGAGGCCGCCGAATGCGGCCTTGCCTGCCTGGCCATGGTGGCAGGCGCCCATGGACAACGCTGGACGCTCGGCGAGCTGCGCGACCGGTTCGCGGTCTCGCTCAAGGGTCTGACGATGGCCGACCTGGTGCGCATGGGCGCGCAGCTCGGGCTCACCGCCCGCGCGCTGCGCGCCGAGCCGCATACGCTGCACAAGCTGCAGACGCCCTGCATCCTGCACTGGGACTTCAACCACTTCGTCGTGCTGGAGCGTGTCGACGGCGATCGGGCGTTAATCCTCGATCCCGCGCATGGCGAACGCCGGCTCGCGCTGGACGAGGTCTCCAAGCACTTCACCGGCGTCGCCCTCGAGCTGCGACCAGGGATGGACTTCGCCCGCAAGGCGCCCGCGCCAGCTCCGAAATGGCGTCAGCTGCTCGGACATGTGACGGGGCTGAAGCGCTCGATCGCGCAAGTCCTGGCCCTCGCGCTGGGGCTGGAACTGCTCGGGCTGCTGGCGCCATTCCTGCTGCAGTGGACCGTCGACGGCGTCATCGTCAGCGCCGACCGCGACCTGCTGGTGACGCTGGGCATCGGCTTCGCGCTGCTGGTGCTGCTGCAGGTGGGCGTCGGTCTGCTGCGATCCTGGGCGGTGATGATCCTGTCCGCGTCGCTGAACCTGCAATGGCTCTCCAACGTCTTCTCACACCTGCTGCGGCTGCCGCTCGCATGGTTCGAGAAACGGCATCTCGGCGACATCTGGTCGCGCTTCTCCAGCGTGCAGGAGATCCAGAAGACGCTGACGGGCAGCTTCATCGAAGCCATCCTCGACGGCCTGATGGTGCTGCTGACGCTGGCGATGATGGTGCTCTACAGCGGCCGTCTGACGACGGTCGCGCTGGCCGCGGTGGCAGGCTATGCGCTGCTGCGCTGGGCCTGCTTCCGGCCGCTGCGCGACGCGCAGGAAGAGGCGTTGACCCACGAGGCGAGGCAGAACACCCACTTCCTGGAATCGCTGCGCGGCGCGCAGGCGATCAAGCTCTTCAACGCGCAGGCGGACCGCGGCGCGCGCTTCGCCAACCTCATCGTCGAGCAGATGAACGCGTCGCTGACGGGCCGCAAGCTCGAGCTGGGCATGACGCAGGGCAACAAGCTGCTGTTCGGCCTGGAGCGCGTGGTCATCGTCGCGATGGGCGCGATGCTGGTGCTGGACAACGCGCTGTCGGTCGGCATGCTGTTTGCGTTCCTCGCCTACAAGGACCAGTTCAGCCAACGCATCGCGGGGCTGATCGACAAGGTGGTCGCGCTGAAGATGCTCCGCCTGCAGGGCGAGCGGCTGGCCGACATCGTCCTGACCGCGCCCGAGGCGGAGTTCGATGCCCCTGGCCGAGCGGTACCGCCAGACGCGGCGCTGGAGCTCGATGGCCTGCGTTTCCGCTATGCCGACGGCGAGCCCGAGGTCATCGCCGGCTGTTCGCTGCGCATCGAGCCGGGAGAGTCGGTCGCGATCGTCGGTCCCTCGGGCTGCGGCAAGACGACGTTGATGAAGCTGATGCTCGGCATCCATGCGCCGCAGCACGGGGAGATCCGCATCGGCGGCGTCGCCCTGCCGCAACTGGGCGCCAACGCCTGGCGCGAGCGCATCGGCACGGTGATGCAGGACGACCAGCTCTTCGCCGGAAGCATCGCCGACAACATCAGCTTCTTCGACCTGGACGTCGATCCTGACTGGGTCCGCGAGTGCGCACGCCTGGCCTGCGTGCTCGAGGACATCGAGGCCATGCCCATGCGCCTGCAGACGCTTATCGGCGACATGGGCTCCAGCCTCTCCGGCGGGCAACGCCAGCGCATCCTGCTGGCGCGCGCGCTGTACAAACGGCCGAGCTTCCTCTTCCTGGACGAGGCGACCAGCGCGCTCGACGTGGAGCGCGAACGGCTGGTCAATGCGAGCCTACGCCAGCTCCCGCTGACGAGGATCGTCATCGCGCACCGCCCGGAAACCATCGCGGCGGCGCAGCGCGTCGTCAGCCTGCAGGGCGGGCGCGTGGTGCAGGACCTGCGATCGGTCCAGCACCGTTGAGGCCCCTTGGCGGGCCCTCCGCGCTCGCCCGGACGGATCAATCAGGCTTGATCTTGGCGCGCGCCACGACCTGCTTCCAGCGCTGCTGCTCCTGCGCGATGAAGGCGGTGAACTGCGCCGGCGTGTTACCCACGGCTTCGGCAGCGTCATGGCTCAAGCGTTCCCGGGCCGAGGCCGAGCGGATCGCCTTCACCGATTCGACGGCCAGCTTGTCCACATTGGCCGGGGCCAGGTTGGCCGGCGCGCACAGGCCGTACCACTGCGTCATCTCGAAGCCGGGATAGCCCTGCTCCGCGACGGTGGGCACGTCCGGCAGTTGCGGCAGGCGTTCCTTCGAGCCCGTCGCGATGCAGCGCAGCTTGCCGGCCTTGATGAACTGCATGATGGCCGGCGCGCCGACCGAGGCCGCCTCGAGGCGGCCCGCCAGCAGGTCCGTCAGCTGCGGACCGGTGCCGCGATACGGCACATGCAGGATGAAAAGGTCGGCGACCATCTTCAGGTATTCCATCGCCAGGTGCCCCGCGCTGCCGTTGCCCGCGGAGCCATAGCTGAACTTGCCAGGGTTCTTGCGCACGAGCGCCACCCACTCCTTGAGGTTGCGCGCCGGCACGTCGGGATGGACGACGTAGAGGCTGGGCACCTTCGCCAGCAAGGTGATGGGCTTGAAGTCGCGATTCGGGTCGTACGGCAGCTTGTCGTAGATGTACGGGTTCACCGCCAGCGTCCCGATGTGGCCGAGGATCAGCGTGTGCTGGTCTTCCGCGCGGGCGACCTCGCCCATCGCGATGTTGCCGCCGCCGCCCGGCTTGTTGTCGACGTAGACCGACTGTCCCAGGGTTTTGCTGAGCTCGGCGGCGGTGGCGCGGGCCACGATCTCGCTGCTGCCCCCGGGCGCGAACGGCACGACGAAGCGCACGTTGCGCGACGGCCAGGTCGATTGCGCGAGCGCGGGGAGCGCCGTGCCGAAGGCGGCGGCACCCGCGGCGCCGAGCGCGGCGGACTGCAGGAGGAAGCGGCGGCGGTCCTCGTCGGTGGGCATCATGCGGAGTCTCCGATCAGTTCTTCTGGAAACTCCGACTCTACGTGGGCCGCGCTGTCAATGCGCTGACGACGCCTCAGTTCGTGGGCGACTGGAAGACGCCATCGGAGCCGCCCGGATCGGACGTCGGCATCGTCTGCTCCTCCATCCAGCCGAGCCAGCGCATCGCCTGCTCTCGGGAGTCGCCGCACATGTCTTCCGACGGGGGCAACGAGCCGCACACGGTGGGCCGCTCCGGCTGACCGAAGATCTTGCAGCGCAGCGCGTCGTCGAGCTGGATGCAGCGCACGCCGGCCGGCTTGCCGTCTGGCATGCCGGGGATCGGGCTGCTGATCGACGGGGCGATGCAGCAGGCGGCGCAGGAGGGGCGGCAATTCATGGGAAAGGGATTGTCGCCGCCCGCCGGCGGGCGACGCCAACAAGGTCCGTGGCGCATGCCCTTGACGCAGTGACTTATCCACAGGCCCGCGTAAAATCACGGCCTTCCCTCATCTGAACGCCAGCCGGCTCCCATCGCCCGATCCCGCGCCCTGCGCGCGTCGCGATGGTTTTGATCTCACCCGGTCGCCGACTCCGCTGGACGCCTTGCCATGCTTTATCCCAAAGAGTTCGACGTGATCGTGGTCGGTGGCGGCCATGCCGGCACCGAAGCCGCACTGGCGGCCGCCCGCATGGGCGTCAGCACGCTGCTGCTGACCCACAACATCGAGACGCTCGGCCAGATGAGCTGCAACCCGTCGATCGGCGGCATCGGCAAGGGACACCTGGTCAAGGAGGTCGACGCGCTCGGCGGAGCGATGGCCGCGGCGACTGACGAGGGCGGCATCCAGTTCCGCATCCTCAACGGGTCCAAGGGTCCAGCCGTGCGCGCCACCCGTGCGCAGGCTGACCGCATCCTCTACAAGGCCGCCATCCGCCAACGCCTGGAGAACCAGCCCAACCTGATGCTGTTCCAACAGGCGGTGGACGATCTGATGGTGGAAGGCGATCGCGTTGTCGGCGCCGTCACCCAATCGGGATTGCGTTTCCGCGCCCGTGCCGTCGTGCTGACGGCCGGCACCTTCCTCGACGGCAAGATCCATATCGGCCTCGAGAACTACGCGGCCGGCCGCGCCGGCGATCCGCCGGCGGTCTCGCTGTCGGGCCGTCTCAAGGAACTCAAGCTGCCGCAGGGCCGCCTGAAGACCGGCACCCCGCCGCGCCTGGACGGTCGCACCATCGACTTCTCCCGATGCGCGGAACAGCCGGGCGACCTGGATCCGGTGCCCGTCTTCAGCTTCATGGGGAACGCCGCACAGCACCCGCGACAACTGCCCTGCTGGATCACCCACACCAACGAACGCACGCACGAGATCATCCGCTCCGGCTTCGACCGCAGCCCGATGTTCACCGGCGTCATCGAAGGCGTCGGCCCGCGCTATTGCCCGTCCATCGAAGACAAGGTCAACCGCTTCGCCGACAAGAACTCGCACCAGATCTTCCTGGAGCCCGAGGGTCTGACGACCCATGAGTTCTATCCGAACGGGATCTCGACCTCCCTGCCCTTCGACGTCCAGCTGGCCGCTGTCCGGTCGATTCCCGGCCTGGAGAACGCGCACATCCTGCGCCCCGGCTATGCGATCGAGTACGACTACTTCGACCCTCGCGAGCTGAAGTCCAGCTTCGAGACGCGCGCCATCGGCGGCCTGTTCTTCGCGGGCCAGATCAACGGCACCACCGGCTATGAAGAGGCGGCGGCCCAAGGTCTGTTCGCCGGTCTGAATGCGGCGCTTCAGGTTCAGGGCAAGGACGTCTGGCTGCCGAGCCGCGACCAGGCATACCTGGGCGTGCTGGTCGACGACCTGATCACCAAGGGCGTGACCGAGCCCTATCGCATGTTCACGAGCCGCGCCGAGTTCCGCCTGCAGCTTCGCGAGGACAACGCCGACATGCGACTGACCGAAGCAGGCCGCCAACTGGGTCTGGTGGACGATGCCCGTTGGGATGCTTTCAATCGGAAGCGCGACGCTGTTTCACGTGAAACAGAGAAGCTCAAGTCGACCTGGGTGAATCCGAACATCCTCCCAGCGGCCGATGCAGAGCGCCTCGTGGGCAAAGCCCTTGAGCGCGAATACAACCTGATCGACCTGTTGCGCCGACCCGGCGTCACCTTCGACACCATCTCCGAAGTGGCGTCCATCGCCCGACCGGCGTCCGGAGTCACGCGCGCCGCCCTGAACGAATCGCTGGGCAGCGACCTCGCGGCCGCCGTCATCGAGCAGTTGGAAGTGGGCGTCAAGTACGCAGGCTACATCAGCAAGCAGCAGGAGGATGTGGCCCGCGCATCGAACTTCGAGCACCTGAAACTGCCCGAAGATCTCGACTACGGCCTGGTCACCGCCCTCTCCTTCGAGGCGCGCCAGAAGCTCGGCAAGCATCGTCCGGAGACGCTGGGGCAGGCGTCGCGGATCTCCGGCATCACGCCGGCGACCATCTCGCTGCTACTGATCCACCTGCGCAAAGGCCGCTTCAAGGGCTTCACCGATCAAGCCGCCGTCGACTCGACCGCCGCCTGACTCCACCCTCTTCCGTTCTTCGATGACCGATCTCGACCTCCGTCCCCGCCTCGCCGCTGCCGCCGACACGCTGGGGCTCGGCCTCACCGATGAACAGCTGGACCGGCTGATCGCCTACCTCGGGCTGCTGTCCAAGTGGAACAAGGTCTATAACCTGACGGCGGTCCGCGATCCCGAAGCGATGCTCACGCAACATCTGGTGGACAGCCTCAGTTTGATTCCACCCCTGCGCCGCCATGCGGGCGGCCAGGCGATGCGGCTGATGGATGTCGGCAGCGGCGGAGGGTTGCCGGGTGTGGTCATCGCCATTTGTGACCCGACCATCGACGTCACCTGCGTCGACACCGTCGGCAAGAAGGCGTTCTTCATCGCCCAGGTCGCTGCCGAGATCGGATTGCCCAACCTGCATGCAGAGCACTCGCGGGTCGAGCAGTTGAAGGCGCCGGCCTTCGACCTCGTCACCTCGCGCGCGTTCGCCTCGCTGGCGGACTTCACCCAGTGGACTCGGATGCACCTCAAGCCGGGCGCAGTCTGGGCCGCGATGAAGGGCCAACACCCGGTCGACGAGATCGCGGAACTCGCCAAACGCGCACCGGATCTGTCCGTGTTCCACGTGGAACAGCTGCAAGTGCCGGGGTTGGATGCTCAGCGGTGCCTGCTCTGGATCCGGCCGACGGCCGCCATCGGTTAAGCTCCGCCCCTCCGAGAGCCCCTGCTACCCGACCCTTCATGGCCAAGATCTTTTGCGTTGCGAACCAAAAAGGCGGCGTCGGCAAGACGACCACCACCGTGAATCTGGCTGCCGGACTGGCCAAGATCGGGCAGCGTGTGCTGGTGGTCGACCTTGATCCTCAGGGCAACGCCACAATGGGTTCAGGCATCGACAAGCGCGCCCTGCCGCTCACGGTTTATGACGTCCTGCTGGAGTCGACCACGATCGCCGAAGCGCGCCAGCGCAGCGAGAAGGCGGGCTACGACGTATTGGGCGCCAATCGTGAACTGGCCGGCGCCGAGGTCGAACTGGTTGAACTGGAACGCCGGGAGCAACGCCTCAAGACGGCATTGGCTGACGCGGCACAGGATTACGACTTCATCCTGATCGACTGCCCGCCCTCACTGTCGATGCTGACGCTGAACGGCCTGTGCTCGGCCCACGGGGTGGTCGTCCCGATGCAGTGCGAGTACTTTGCGCTCGAAGGCTTGACCGACCTCGTCAACACGATCAAGCAGATCCACGCGAACCTGAATCCCGACCTGCAGATCATCGGCCTGCTGCGCGTCATGTTTGATCCTCGCATCACCCTGCAGCAGCAGGTCAGCGAACAGCTGAAGGCGCACTTCGGCGAGAAGGTGTTCGACACCGTCATCCCGCGCAACGTCCGTCTGGCAGAAGCGCCCAGCTACGGTCTGCCCGGGGTCGTCTTCGACGGCAGCTCCAAGGGTGCTCACGCCTTCATTGATTTCGCCAAGGAAATGGTGAAGCGCGTCGGCGTCCTGCGTTGAGCGATTGGACGTGTCGGCCGAGTTGGACGCCCTCGCCCGCCGTGCCGAACTGGCCGGCCTGAACGCCGCGTCCGCCCCACGTGAAGCACAGGTCGAAGGCTGGTTGCTTCGACTGTCACCCGGCAAAGCCAAACGCTCGCGATGCGTCAATGCACTCGCCGGCGGCACCCTCGCACTCGACGACATCCTTCGTCGCTGCCGCGGCAGTTTCGAGCAGGCCGGACTGCCGCTGATCCTCCGCCTCACCCCCTTCAGCCAGCCGGCCGACCTGGACGATCAGCTCGCCGCCAGGGGTTGGGCTCGCTTCGATCCGGCCGATGTGATGGTGCTGCCTTCGCTGGCGTCCTTCAACGACACCGACGGCATCGAGCCGCTGTCGCCGTCGGCCTACGCGCGATTGATCGGCCAGCTTCGCGGATCGAGTGTCGACGAGATCGAGGGCCACGCGCGGAGGCTCGAACAGGCCAGCGTCCCGCATCAGGCGTTCCAGATGACCCGCAACGGCGTGCTGCTCGCCTGCGGCCAGGTGGCCATCGATCCGGATCCGGGCGGTGGATCCGCGGGTGAACATGTCGGCGCCCCGGCCGGGGGGATGGCGGGACTCTTCGACATCTTCACGCCGCAGGATCAGCGAGGTCGGGGGCACGGCTTCAAGCTGTGCGCCGCGCTGCTGGCCGAGGCGCGTCGCCAGGGAGCGCGCAGTGCCTATCTGCAGGTGGGAGCGGACAACGCCGCCGCGCAGCGTCTGTACGCCCGCCTGGGCTTCCTGCAAGCCTATCGCTACCACTACCGCAGCGACGACCCGCGCGCCTGGGCTTGACACCCCCGAGCGCCGGAGACACAGGCTAGTCCCGCGCCTGCCAGACCTTCAGGAGCGTGTGGCGGGTGAAGCCCGGCACGAAGTCGTGCACATGGCTGATGCAGGCGTAGCCGAGGTGCTCGTAGAGCTCCGCGACATCGTCAAGCAGGGTCTCGATCAGCGCATCGACGCATCCGCGCTTGAGCGCCATCGCCTCGATCTGCCGCAGGCAATCGCCGCCGACGCCCTGCCCACGATGGTCCGCATCGACCCACAGGTAGTTGACGTAGAGACGCTGGAACTCGGTGCGCCCGGAGGCGCCGGCGATGAGTTCGCCGCCGTCGTACAGCGCCACGGCGATGTCCTCGGCGTCGCTGCCTTGCGTCTGCTGGCGTCCGTATCGGATGACGCCGTCGCGGAGGGCGTCCAGGTCGTGCAAGGGAACGGCGTCATCCCGACGCCATTCCCGGCTTCCGCCGCCCGTCGATGCCGACATCAGATGCCGTTGACGTCCGGACCGGTCAGACCCAGCGACTCATCCACGCCGAGGTGCACGTTCATGCTCTGCACCGCGGCGCCGCTCGCGCCCTTGCCCAGGTTGTCCAGGCGCGCCATCAAAAGGATCTGCTGCTCGCTGCCGAACACGAACAGGTCGACATTGTTCGTGTCGTTGCAGGCCTGCACGTCGAAGAAGCCGACGGCAAGCGTGTCCGCATCGCGCAGCGGTTTCACGTGGATGAAGCGCTCGCCTTCGTAATGCGCGGCCAGCGCGTCGCGAACCTGCTGCGGCGTGGTGCCGGCGCGCAGCTGGCTCAGGTGCAGCGGCACGGTGACGGCCAGGCCCTTGTAGAAGTTGGAGACGATGGGCATGAACACCGGCGCGGACGTCAGTCCGGTGTGAGCCATCATTTCCGGCAGATGTTTGTGGGCCAGACCCAGCGCATAAGGACGAGGCGCGATCAGCTTCGGATTCCCGCCCGCCTCGTACTCCGCGATCATCGACTTGCCGCCGCCCGAGTAGCCGGTGATGGACGTCGCCGTGACCAGCGCGTCGGCCGGCAGCAGCCCAGCATCGACCAGCGGACGCACCGCCAGGATGAAGGCGCTGGCGTGGCATCCGGGGTTGGCGATGCGCTTCGAATCACGGATGGCGGCGCGCTGCCCCTTGGCCAGTTCGGGCAGGCCGAAGGCCCAACCCGGCGCCGTGCGATGCGCGGTGCTCGCATCGATCAGGCAGGTCTTGGGGTTGGTCACCATGGCCGCGGCCTCCTTCGAGGCGGCGTCGGGCAGGCACAGGAAGGCGACGTCGGCGGCGTTGAGCAGGCGGGCGCGCTCGGCGGCATCCTTGCGCTTGTCGGCATCGATGCGCAGCACCTCGATGTCGGCGCGCTGCGCCAGATATTCATTGATGCGCAGGCCGGTCGTGCCTTCCTGCCCGTCGACATACACCGCGTACTTCATCGCCGCTCCTGCAAAATCCGCTGCCTCCGGGACCCTCCCGAAGAAAGCGCGAAGCATAAGGCCAACCGATGTCAACACACGCCATTCCGCCGAATGACCTGGACCTCTCCCCGATCACGCGACCGGTCTACCTGCTGCCGGGCTGGATGAATTCAGACCCCGACCATTGGCAGAGCGAATGGCAGCGGCGTCACGGCGACAGCCGCGTCGAGCAGAACGACTGGGAATGGCCACGCCGCGGCGACTGGATGGCCCGCCTCGACGAGGTGCTGCAGCAAGACGGGCGCCTGCACGATCAGCCGGCCTTGCTGGTGGCCCACAGCCTCGGCTGTCAGCTGGTGGCCGCCTGGGCGGAGCATTCGTCCCACACGCGCCTGGTGGCCGCCGCGTTGCTGGTCGCGCCGCCCGACACCGAGCGCGAGGAGATGCCGCCCCAACTGCACAACTGGCGGCCCATCCGGCGCCCTCGGCTGCCCTTCCCCGCCCTCGTGGTCGCCTCCAACGACGATCCCTTCTGCACCCCGGAACGCGCCGCCGGAATGGCGGCAGACTGGGACGCGCAATTCGTCCTGGCAGGCCCGCTGGGGCACATCAATGCCGCCTCCGGCCTGGGCGCCTGGCCCGAGGGCCGGGCCATGCTGAAGCGCCTCGCCGGCTGATCCGGGCGACACCCGACATCGGGCTGACGGCCCTTCCCTGGAATCACGGAGAATCGCGCCCCATGGCGACAAAGAAACCCAAGGGCCTGGGCATGGGCCTCGAGGCCCTGCTCGGACCCAAAGTGAGCGACGCACCCGCGGTGCGCGAAGGCGAACCCGGCGTGCTGCCGCTGGCGCAGATGCAGGCCGGCAAGTACCAGCCGCGCACCCGCATGGACGAGGGCTCGCTCTACGAGCTGGCCGAGAGCATCAAGGCGCAGGGGATCATGCAACCGATCCTCGTGCGTCCGATCGCGCCCAACGGTGCGGTCCGCTACGAGATCATCGCGGGCGAACGGCGCTTCCGTGCCGCGAAGCTGGCCGGACTGGCCGAAGTGCCGGTGCTGGTGAAGCCGGTGCCCGACGAAGCCGCCGCCGCGATGGCGCTGATCGAAAACATCCAGCGCGAAGACCTCAACGCGCTGGAAGAGGCGCAGGGCCTGAAGCGGCTGGTCGACGAATTCGGCCTGACGCACGACCAGGCGGCGCAGGCGGTGGGCCGCTCGCGCAGCGCGGCGTCCAACCTGCTGCGCCTCCTGAACCTGGCCGAGCCGGTGCAGAACATGCTGATGGCCGGCGACATCGACATGGGCCACGCCCGCGCGCTGCTGGCGCTGGACGGCGCCCACCAGATCACCAGCGCCACCGAGATCGCCGCGAAGAAGCTCAGCGTGCGAGAGGCCGAGAAACTCGTCCAGCGCCAGCAGGGCGGCGGGCGCCAGGCCCCGCTGCTGCGGGTGAAGGCCAACAAGAGCCGCGACGTGCTGAGACTGGAGGAACAACTCTCCGACCTGCTGACGGCGCAGGTGGAAATCCGCGTCAAGAAGAAGACCAAACGCGGCGAGCAGGGTGAAGTCGCGATCAGCTTCGGCTCTCTCGACGAACTGAACGGCTTGCTGCAAAAACTCCGCCCGCCCGGCGCGGACGAGTGATCCGCGGCCCCCGCCTTGGGGGGCTCGCCGATCGGCCAATCCACAAGAATGGCACGCGGGATGCGTGCTGTCTTCTTCGTACTTCCCACAGGTGCCCCACGTCGGGGGATCGTCAACTTTCGCGCTTCACAGGCGTTGAACATGGGAGTACAACGGGGTCATGTCTTGCTATCGCGCATCGTTGCCGATGGGGGTAGCATGGCCCAGAACACCGCACCGGCCTTGAGGCTGCCGAAGGGCACCCAGACACGATCGCGGACCTTGGACCAGCATGGGCTGGCCGTTTGCTGACTGCTTGCTGAGCTCGGAAAGCTCTGATGACGCCTTGAGTCATGGACGTCGCCAGAACTTCCTGGACGATGCGAGGTCCGTTGTCGCACGGACGCGCGTCGCCTCCCAATGCACCACTGGAGGTCAGCATGGACGTGATCAGCCATTTCGCGGCTCGCTACGAACGCAGCAAGGTCGAGGAACTCACCCTGGAGGAGTACCTCGACGAGTGCAAGCGCAATCCCCTCGCCTACGCCACCGCGGCCGAGCGCATGCTCAAAGCGATCGGCGAGCCGCAGATGCTCGACACGCGCAACGACTCGCGCCTGTCGCGGATCTTCCAGAACAAGGTCATCAAGATCTATCCCGCCTTCGCCGAGTTCTACGGCATGGAGGATGCGATCGAGCAGGTCGTCTCCTACTTCCGCCATGCGGCGCAGGGGCTGGAAGAGAAGAAGCAGATCCTGTATCTGCTGGGCCCGGTCGGCGGCGGCAAGAGCTCGATCGCCGAGCGCCTCAAGCAGCTGATGGAGCACGTGCCCTTCTACGCGCTCAAGGACAGTCCGGTGAACGAGAGTCCGCTCGGCCTGTTCGACGTCGTCGAGGACGGCCCGCTGCTGGAGCGCGAATACGGCATTCCGCGCCGCTACCTCAACCGCATCCTCAGCCCGTGGGCGGTGAAGCGGCTCGACGAGTTCGGCGGCGACATCCGCAAGTTCAAGGTCGTCAAGCGGCTGCCCAGCGTGCTCAAGCAGATCGGCGTCGCGAAGACCGAGCCGGGCGACGAGAACAACCAGGACATCAGCTCGCTCGTCGGCAAGGTCGACATCCGCAAGCTCGAGACCTACGCGCAGGACGATCCCGACGCCTACAGCTACTCCGGCGGCCTGTGTCTGGCCAACCAGGGGCTGCTGGAATTCGTCGAGATGTTCAAGGCGCCGATCAAGGTGCTGCACCCGCTGCTGACGGCGACCCAGGAAGGCAACTTCAAGGGCACCGAGGGCTTCGGCGCGATTCCCTTCGACGGCATCGTGCTGGCCCACAGCAACGAGAGCGAGTGGAAGACCTTCCGCAACAACAAGAACAACGAGGCCTTCCTCGACCGCATCTACATCGTCAAGGTGCCCTACTGCCTGCGCGTCAGCGAGGAGGTGAAGATCTACGAGAAGCTGATCCGCGGCTCCTCGCTGGCCGAGGCCAAGTGCGCGCCCGGCACGCTGAAGATGATGGCGCAGTTCGCCGTGCTGACGCGGCTGAAGGACCCGGAGAACTCCAGTGCCTTCAGCAAGATGCAGATCTATGACGGCGACAACCTGAAGGACACCGACCCCAAGGCCAAGTCGATCCAGGAGTACCGCGACTACGCCGGCGTCGACGAAGGCATGGCCGGCATCTCGACGCGCTTCGCGTACAAGATCCTGTCCAAGGTCTTCAACTTCGACTCGACCGAGGTCGCCGCCAATCCGGTCCACCTGATGTACGTGCTCGAACAGCAGATCGAGCGCGAGCAGTTCCCTCAGGAGGCCGAACAGAAGTTCGTCGGCTTCATCAAGGAAGTGCTGGCCCCGCGCTACGCCGAGTTCATCGGCAAGGAGATCCAGACCGCCTACCTGGAGAGCTACAGCGAGTACGGCCAGAACATCTTCGACCGCTACGTGACCTATGCGGACTACTGGATCCAGGACCAGGAGTACCGCGACACGGACACCGGCGAGGTCTTCGACCGGTCGGCGCTGAACGCGGAACTCGAGAAGATCGAGAAGCCCGCGGGCATCAGCAACCCGAAGGATTTCCGCAACGAGATCGTCAACTTCGTGCTGCGCGCGCGCGCCAACAACGCGGGCAAGAACCCGCTGTGGACCAGCTACGAGAAGCTGCGGACGGTGATCGAGAAGAAGATGTTCTCCAACACGGAAGAGCTGCTGCCGGTGATCAGCTTCAACGCCAAGGCCAGTGCCGACGAGGCGAAGAAGCACGAGAACTTCGTCCAGCGGATGGTCGACAAGGGTTACACGCCGAAGCAGGTCCGGCTGCTCTGCGAGTGGTACCTGCGCGTGAGGAAGTCGAGCTGAGGCCAACCAACGCCACCGGAAAGGTCCCTTCATGACCGGGCTTCAACAGATCATCGACAGGCGGCTGTCGGGCAAGAACAAGTCGATCGGGAATCGGGAGCGCTTCCTGCGCCGCTACAAGGACCAGATCCGCGACGCGGTGCGGCGCGCGGTGGACAAGCGCGGCATCCGCGACATGGAGCGCGGCGAGGACGTGCAGATCCCCAAGCGCGACTTGAGCGAGCCCGTCTTCAGCCATGGCGACGGCGGGACGCGCGAGGTCGTTCGACCGGGCAACACCGAGCACATCAAGGGCGACCGCATCGGCAAGCCGCAAGGCGGCCAGGGCGGGGGTGGCGGCTCGCAGGCCAGCGACTCCGGCGAGGGCGAGGACGACTTCGTCTTCCACCTCAGCAAGGAGGAGTTCATGCAGGTCTTCTTCGAGGACCTGGCGCTGCCCAATCTCGCCCGCACGACGCTGGCCGAGACGCCCGAGTACAAGACGGTGCGGGCCGGTTATGTCACCGACGGCACGCCGACCAACCTGCACGTGGTGCGCTCGATGCGCGGCGCGCTGGGGCGGCGGATCGCGCTGGGCATGGACAAGCGGCGAGAACTGCATGAGCTCGAGACGCGGCTGCTGACTCTCCAGCAGGAAGAGGACAAGCGTCGCCCCGAGATCCAGGCGCTGATCGCCGAGACCGAGGCGCGCATCGTGCTGCTGCGCCAGCGTCTGTCCAACATCCCCTTCCTGGATCCGATCGACCTGCGCTTCCGCAACCGCGTCAAGGTGCCGCAGCCGACCACGCGCGCGGTGATGTTCTGCCTCATGGACGTGTCGGGCTCGATGGACGAGAGCCGCAAGGACCTGGCCAAGCGCTTCTTCATCCTGCTCTACCTGTTCCTGACGCGGCACTACGAGAAGATCGAGGTCGTCTTCATCCGTCACCACACCCAGGCGCAGGAAGTCGACGAGCAGAACTTCTTCCACGCCACGGAGACGGGCGGCACCGTGGTGTCGTCGGCGCTGGTCATGATGGAAGAGATCATCCGCGCGCGGTACCCGGCCGGCGACTGGAACATCTACGGCGCACAGGCCAGCGACGGTGACAACTGGCACCATGACAGCGGCCGTTGCCGGGAACTGCTGGCCGACAAGATCCTCCCGCTGTGCCGCTACTACGCCTACGTGCAGGTGGCGGAGGCCGAGCAGAACCTGTGGGAGGAATACGCGAAGCTGGAAGACGAAGTGCACCACTTCGCCATGCGCAAGGCCGTCGAGGTGGCGCAGATCTATCCGGTGTTCCGCGACCTGTTCAAGAAGGAAGGGGCGACCGCGTGACGGCGGCCCCGGAGGACATCACCATGAGCAGTCTGGAGAATCGCCGCCAGGTCGGCGTCGGCGTGGGTGCCAACGAATACGGCGGCCGTCGCGTCCGCGCGCCGCTGACCCAGATGCGGCCGCTGGAGAAGCGGCCCGAGCACCCGCTCCCGTCGCCGAGCGACTGGACCTTCGAGCTCGTCGAGGAGTACCACAACGTCATCCGTCAGACGGCGGAGCGCTACGGACTCGACACCTATCCGAACCAGCTCGAGGTCATCACCGCCGAGCAGATGATGGATGCCTACGCGTCGGTCGGGATGCCGGTCAACTACCGGCACTGGAGCTACGGCAAGGAATTCATCGCCACCGAGCGCAACTACAAGCGCGGCCAGATGGGCCTGGCGTACGAGATCGTCATCAACTCCGACCCCTGCATCGCCTACCTGATGGAGGAGAACACGATGGCGATGCAGGCGCTGGTGATCGCGCACGCCTGCTACGGTCACAACAGCTTCTTCAAGAACAACTACCTGTTCCGGATGTGGACCGACGCGTCGTCCATCATCGATTACCTGGTCTATGCGAAGAACTACGTCGCCGACTGCGAGCAGCGTTACGGCCTGGACGCCGTGGAGTCGACGCTGGACTCCTGCCATGCGCTGATGAATCACGGCGTCGACCGCTACCGCCGCCCGGCCAAGCTCTCCCTCGCGCAGGAACAGGCCATGCGCAAGGACCGCGAGTCCTATGCGCAGCTGCAGGTCAACGACATGTGGCGCACTTTGCCGCGGCGCCTGGAGGACGAGGCCAAGGAGGAAGAGAAGCGCCGCTTCCCGAGCGAGCCGCAGGAGAACCTGCTGTACTTCATCGAGAAGAACGCGCCGCTGCTGGAACCGTGGCAACGAGAGATCGTGCGCATCGTCCGCAAGATCGCGCAGTACTTCTATCCACAGCGGCAGACGCAGGTCATGAACGAAGGCTGGGCGACCTTCTGGCATCACAAGCTGCTGAACACCATGTACGACGACGGCTACCTGTCCGACGGCATGATGATCGAATGGCTGAAGTCGCACACCAACGTGGTGGCGCAACCGGCGATGTCGCAGCTCAATCCGTATGCGCTGGGATTCGCGATGTACACGGACATCAAGCGCATCTGCGAAAAGCCGACCGACGAGGACCGCGAGTGGTTCCCGGCGATCGCCGGCAGCGACTGGCTGCCGACGCTGGACCATGCGATGCGCAACTTCAAGGACGAGAGTTTCATCGCGCAGTACCTGAGCCCGAAGATCATGCGGGACTTTCGGCTGTTCTCCATCCTCGACGACGAGCACCAGGCGGAGTACGAGATCTCCGCGATCCACGACGAGCAGGGCTACCAGTACGTGAGGCAGGCCCTGTCGCGACAGTACGACCTGTCCACGCGCGAGCCCAACATCCAGGTCTGGAACGTCAACCTGCGCGGCGACCGGTCATTGACGCTGCGCCATCAGCAGCATCTGGACCGCCCGCTGCATGACGGCGCGCAGGAAGTGCTGAAGCACGTCGCCCGCCTGTGGGGCTTCGGCGTCCAGCTGGAAAGCGTGAACGCACGGGGCGACGTGTCCCGTCGCTGGAGCGTGCCGGCGCCGCAGCACTGAAATCCCTCGGCGTTCAGACGAAGATCTTCCCGGGATTCATGATGTCGTTCGGATCGAGCGCTCGCTTGAGCGCTCGCATCTGATCGACCGCGCCCTCCCCCGCCTCCTGCAGCAGGAAGGCCTGCTTGTGCAGGCCGATGCCGTGCTCGC
This sequence comes from Rubrivivax sp., assembly GCA_004210455.1. Lineage (GTDB taxonomy): Bacteria > Pseudomonadota > Gammaproteobacteria > Burkholderiales > Burkholderiaceae_C > Roseateles. Next base: position 53,310 of record SEFA01000030.1, read on the forward strand.
CGGTGCAGGTGCCCTCGAGCGCGATCGCCCGCGCGACCATCTGCGCGCTCAGCGTCTCGGCGGTTTCCCGCTCCGCAGGCACCGCCGGATCGATCAGATACCCCATGTGGAAGTTGCCGTCGCCCACGTGGCCGACGATGAAGTACGGCAGACCGCTGGCTTCGACTTCCTCGACAGAGACATTGATCGACTCCGCCAGGCGCGAGATCGGCACGCAGGTGTCGGTCGTCACCGCGCGGCAGCCGGGCTTCATCTGCAGCGCCGACAGGTAGGCGTGGTGGCGCGCGGTCCACAGCCGCGTGCGCTCCTCCGGTGTCGTCGCCCATTCGAACCCCGTGCCGCCATGGTCGGCGGCAATCTCCTGCACCGTCGCCGCCTGTTCCGCGACACCGGCCTCCGAGCCGTGGAACTCCATCAGCAGCATCGGCGCTTCGCGCAGCGTCAGCTTGTCGTGCCGGTTGACCGCCCGCACGGCATGCGCGTCGAGCAGCTCGCAGCGCGCGATCGGCACGCCCATCTGGATGATCGCGATCGTCGTCCGGACGGCCGCGTCGATCGATTCAAACGAGCACACCGCCGCCGACACCGCTTCGGGCAAGGGGAACAGCCGCAGCGTGATCTCGCAGATCGCGCCGAGCGTGCCCTCGCTGCCCACGTACAAGCGCGTGAGGTCGTAGCCGGCGCTGCTCTTGCGGGCCCGGGATCCGGTGCGGATCAGCCGCCCGTCCGGCGTCGCGACGGTCAGCCCCAGCACGTTCTCCTTCATCGTCCCGTAGCGCACGGCGTTCGTGCCGCTCGCGCGCGTCGCCGACATGCCGCCGATCGAGGCATCCGCGCCCGGGTCGATCGGAAAGAACAGCCCCTGATGCCGGATCTCGGCGTTCAGCTGGTTGCGCGTCACGCCGGCCTGTACCGTCACCGTCAGGTCCTCGGCGTTGATGCTCAGGATCCGTTTCATCCGCGACAGGTCCAGGCTGACGCCGCCTTGGACTGCCAGCAAATGGCCTTCCAGCGAGGTGCCTGCGCCATACGGAATCACCGGCACGCCATGTGCGTTCGCCAGGGCCAGCACCGCTGTCACCTCCTCGTTGCTCTCCGCGAAGACGACGGCCTCCGGTGGTGGCACGTCGAACGGCGATTCATCGCGGCCATGCTGCTCGCGCAACGCCAGGGCCACGCTGCAACGATCCTCGAACCGGGCCTTCAACGCCGCCAGCATCTCCGCTGGCATCGTTCTCGGCGCAAGAGCCGGCTGATGGGACGTGGGAAGGTCGCCGAGTTCTCGAGGCGCATTCATCGCTGTCTCCTGGTGCCACGCGGTCCGAAGCGGAAGGAACTCCGCCGCCGGTGTTGTCCGGTCGATTCTAGGAAGAGCGGCCTTGACATCCGCTGGCATCGTCACGCTTGCGCCGCGAGCCGCACAGTGACAGCATGGACGGACCGCGCGTTTGCCCGCGCGACATGAGGAGTCCGCCATGTCCCATCTGTGGTTATGGACGATCTGGGCCCTGCTGCTGGCGCTGCTGCTGGTCGCGACCCTGCGCATGGATTGGTTGAAGGTCTGGTGGATGGATCAGCTCCGTCACCTGCCCAACGACACCGCGCCCGGCGACATCGATCCCGGCGTCCCCGCCGAACGACCCGAACCGGGTACGCGCGCGCAAGCCCATCACGTCCCGAGACCGGTCGGCATCCCGCGCCACACGGTCCATGACATCCACGGCCATGCCGCCGGGATGAGCCACCACCGTCCCGTGTTCCACCGCAGCGGCAGCCGCAACTGACGCGCCCATCGGAGGGCGGGCGAGTTGCGGCAAGATGCCGGGTTTGCACTTCAGCAGCCCGCGCGGCGACCGCCATGGCCAATCGACTCTCCCAGATCGCGACCCGCACGGGCGACGACGGCACCACTGGCCTCGGGGACGGCACCCGCGTCCCCAAGGACCACCTGCGCGTGCAGGCGATGGGCGATGTGGATGAATTGAATTCCCAGATCGGCGTGCTGCTGGCCGAGCCGCTCCCGGACGACGTCCGAGACCTGCTGGTCACGATCCAGCATGAGCTGTTCAACCTCGGCGGCGAACTCTGCATGCCCGGCTACAGCCTGCTGAAGGAGGCGGCCGTGCTGCACCTCGACCAGGCGCTGGCCGATCACAACGCCGCCCTGCCCCGCCTCGCGGAATTCATCCTGCCGGCCGGTACCCGCAGCGCCGCGATCGCCCATGTCTGCCGCACGATCGCCCGCCGCGCCGAACGCGCCGTCGTCACGCTGGCCGCCAGCGAGGCGATCAACATGGCGCCGCGCCACTACCTGAACCGGTTGTCGGACCTGCTGTTCGTGCTGGCGCGTGTACTCAACCGGGCCAACCTCGACGGCAAGGGCGGGGACGACGTCTACTGGAAGAGCGAACGCCTCGCCCGCCATGCGGCCGAGGATGCCGCGGAGCAAGGCCGGGAAGGCCCTCAGAACGCCGCCTGAGCGCCTTTCATGGCGCTGGGCAGGCCCCAGGCGTTGTCGGGGTGTCGAAGGCTCATACGACGGCCTGGGCCGCGCTCGTGAGGCGCTTCACGTAAGCCTCGCGCAATGCGGGCGGCTCCACCACCTCGACCTGGCCGGCATGCCGCAGCAGGTCCATCAACAGTTCGGTGGCGTCCACGAACGGCAACTGGAGCCGCCAACGCCCGTCCGGCAGCCATTCGCTGCGCTGCGCCGGATGCCACTCCTCGCTGGAGACCCAGGCGGCGATCTGTTCGCTGAAGATCACCGTCGCCCACTGCGGATCACCACCGGCGAAGATGCCGTAGCCCTGGTCCAGTTCTCCTTCGAGCTCCTTCAGCGGCAGGCTGCGCGCCGCCTGGTCCTCGAGCACCACCGCGTCTTCCATCGCGTCGAGCGCGAAGCGTCTCAGTCCTTCGCTGGCATGGCACCACGCATCGAGGTACCAGGTGTTCCGGTAATGCACCAGACGCTGCGGGGACACCTCGCGCTCGCTCACCGATCCGCCGCCAGGTCCGCGCTTGCGGTAACGCAGCTTCAGCCGCCTGCGCTTCACGACCGCGCTCCCCACCGTCTCGAAATGCTCCGACGGCACCCGCCGCCGGGCGGTCGAGATCAGCTTGATGCGCCGCGTCATCTCCTGCGCCTCGACCTCATCGCCACCCAGCATGCCAGTGAGCTTGTCCAGCATCGGCTGCAGGTGCCGGCTCAGCAGTCCGTTCTCATCGAGCCCGGCCATCATCTGATGCATGGTCAGCAGCGCGTGCAACTCCTTCTCGCTGAACCACACGCCAGGCAGTTCATGCCGCTGCCCGCGCCACTGCTGGCCGAAGCGATAGCCGTTCTCGGCGGCGTCGTACTCGATGGGCGCGTCCATCCGTTCGCGCAGGTACTGCAGATCCCGCTTGAGCGTCGCCGGCGACACCTCCAGCAGCTCGCGCATCTCCGCGAAGCTCACGCAGCCGCGGCTGCGGATCAGCATCTCGATCTTGTAGAAGCGTTCGGTGCGATCCATGCGGGGCTCTCCTGACAGATCTGGGCCAAGCTGCCACAACTTTCTGTCGACTCATGTTGGGGTGGCTCATTCTATGAGCGACCTCCCTTGAATACTTGATCCCAAGCCTGAAGCAGTTCCACCCCCGGGCCCCGGTTTCCAAGTCATCCAGGAGAACCCCATGGTCGCCACCTTCCGCCGCACCGCCGACGACATTGCCATCCAGCAACTGCCCTTGCCGATGATCGCTGTCGAGGCCGTGGACGACACCCGCGACGAGCTCGGTGTCTCGAGCCACGAGCGCGTCGGTTTCGAACTGGGCTGGGACTATGCCCATCACGGGCTGACGCCGCCGGTCGAGCAACTGTTCCGGCAATCGCCGCTGCAGCAGGGCTGGCAATTGGGCCGGTCGACCTTCGGCGCGCGGACGCTCAAGTCGCATCGCCACACGCAGCTCTGGCTCTCGCTGCGTCTGCACGCCTGGCAGCGCGGCCGCAGCTTCGAAACGCTGCTGGTCACCCCCAACTATCTGCAGCAGCTCGACACGACGCATTGCCCGGTCAGCCGGCTGGCGTTCAGCGACGAACAAGACCATCCCCAACGCCGGTCGATCGACCGGGTGCGTGACGACGCCGGTTATGCGGCCGGCAACCTGGCCCTGATGAGCCACGCCGCCAACAGCGCCAAACTGGACCGCGGATGGCAGCAATGCTGGGCGATGGCGCAGAGCCTGCGCCATGGGCCGATGACGATGGCGGGCGGTCTCAACGCCGACGCCTGGGAACGCATGGCCATCCTCACGAGCTTCGTGACGCCGATGTCGCATGAACTGGCCGCGCAGTTGCCGATGCTGGTGCTGCCGCCGAACCGCCTGCGGATGTTCAACCCGGTACAGGCCTTGCAGGCCCTGGTCACGCGGCAACTGGCCACGCCGGGATGGAGCCAGCGACTGACGCGGCTCGAAGCGCTGATGGCGCCGCAACAGCGCGCCGATTTCTCGAAGTTCGTCCTGGCGCTGGTCCCGCGCGTGCTGCGTTGCCAGTCGCTCACCGATCCGATGGAGATCCGCTGGGCACTGGAAGATGCCTGGCTCGATCCGTTACTGCAGAAGCGGTGGACGCACTTCGCGCAACAACTGACCCCGGAGCAGGCGGAACAGCTGGTGCAACGCGCCGCCAACAAGCGGCTGAGCACCGTGCGCGTGCAGCGCCACGTCGCGCCCACGGAGGGCTGGGCACTCGATCGTCAGGGATTCCGCTCGGCGGCCTGAACGTCCACCAGCCTCAACCCGGGATGCCCACGTGGAGCTTTTCGAGGCCACCGTTCTGGTCCTGCAGCGCCACGTGATAGCCCTGTTCCCTGAACCAGTCAGCCCATTGCCGGGCGTGGGTCTTCTCCGGGAGCCAGGGCCCGGTGCGATCCATGTGGACGCGATTGCCGCGGCGTTCGTAGAACACCACGCGCCACATGTTGGAGGGAATGCGGTCGTGAAAACTGGCCATGAGCGACCGCCGAATTTAGCAAAGCAGCGAGTCGCGCTGGGAGGGGGGCAACACCTGGAACCAGTCGGACATCGCACGGACCGTGCAGAGTTGCCGGGCCACCTGGCTGCGACTGTTCGCACACCACGCCAACAGCACCGGGTCGTCGCAGATCAGCAGTGAAGCGCGCCCCTGCAACGCGAGTTCGACGAGCGCCTGCAGCGACTCGGACACTGCCGCAATCCGCGACCCGTGCACCGGCTTCACGACTTCGGCGTAAGGCAGGAAATCGGCGAGCAGTTCCTGCTGCTGCGCCACGGTCAACGCAAGCCTCGGATAGGCCAGAGCGCGCATCAGCGTGGCAGCGAGATCGGGACTCACCAGCGGTCGAATCAGACCTTGCTGCCATGCGCGACGCAGGCCCAGCGCTTCTCCGCCCGACAGCAGCAGCGCACGCAGGATCAATGCCGGATCGATGACAGCGAGTTCCGGCGCCGTCTTCCTCGATCGACGGGTCATGCGGACTTGCGCGTGGTTTTGCGGACGGCTGTCTTGCCAACCCTGCGTGACGGAGCGGAGGTCTTCACGGTCTTGTCGACCGCCTTGGGCTTGGCGGCCGGCTTCGCGGCCTTGGAAGCAAAAGCCATCGCCTGCGCGATGAGGCCATCATCCCCGTCGAGTTCCGCCAGCTTGGCCCGTACCGCATCGCCGCGCTGGATGCGCACCGGCGTCAGCACGACCTGCCCGGCCTGCAGCAGCACTTCGAAGTACTGCACGGGCCCGAGCTTGTCGGTGACGCTTTTCGGCAGGGTCAGCTGGTTCTTGGACGTCAGCTTCGCCAGCACGCGATCAGACCAGCGAGCGCTGCAGACGGAGCTGTTCCAGCGCGCGGCCCTCGACGTCGACGGCCTTGACGCTGTCGTTCTCGGCCTTGAAGCCGGCAATCTCGAAGAAGCGCATCGCGCGCTCGTTGTTCTTGTAGGTCCACAGCGTGACGCGGGTGCAGCCTTCTTCCTGAAGACCTTCCTGCGCCGCTTCGACCAGGGCCTGACCGACGCCCTTGTCCCAATGGGCAGGCGTGGCGTACATGGCCCAGATCTCACCGGTGGTGGAGGGCGTGCCCTTGTCACGGGAGCGGTCGAAGCCGACGAAACCCATCACCTCGTTGTCCAGGTGCGCGACCAGCACTTGCGGCTCGCACATGTTGATGGCTTCGCGCCAATAAGCCTGGCGCTGAGCGACGGACAACCCGTTGAGGGCGCTGTCGGGCCAGAACTCCTTGTACGCCTCTTGAGCGGAACTCACCTGGATCTGGGCGACAGCCTTGGCATCACGCAGCGTGGCCGGGCGAATCTGAATACTCGACATACCTTGAGAACTATCGCAATTCGGGGAAAGGGCGGGATTGTCCCAGTCAACGCGGCCAAACGGGCACCTTGACAGCAAATGTTTTACTGACCCTGATCGCTGGCCATCCCCGTCGACCCCCTGAGGCGACTCGAAGTTGACGACATGCGAACTTCAGACCAGCGACACCTGGAGATGCCGACGGTAGTCTCGCGCGAATCCGATGGCGGCCTTGTGCCAGTGCGGACGCGCCACGGCTTGCAATCGCAGCAGCAGCTCGTGTTCGACGCTCAGTTCTCCGAGAAATTCAGCGAGTTCAACCCCGATGTCGCGCTGCATGCGCTGCACCAGCTGCGCGGTCGTCAATGCGTCCGCCAGCGCACGGTGGGCGCGTCCGTTGTCCGGCAGACGGTGGTGGCGGGCCAGCGTGCCGAGCTTGCAATTCGGTGATTCAGGATAGAGCCGGCGAGCCAGTTTCACGGTACATGCGAACTCCGGCGCGATACGCGGGGCCGCCTCGGCGCGCTCGAGCTCATGCAGCCAGAAGCCGCGATCGAAGCTCGAGTTGTGCGCGACGAAGCCGCAGCCTTCGGTGAACGCGGCCACCTCGCGCATGACCTGGGCGGCATCGGGCGCGTCCTCGACCATCTCGTTGCTGATGCCGGTGAGGCGCTCGATCATGGGCGGGATCCAGGCGCCCGTGTTCATGAGGCTCTGGTACTGGCCGACGATCTCGCCGTCCCGCAGCAGCACGGCGGCGATTTCGGTGGCGCGACCGCCGCCCTGCGGCGAATGGCCGGTGGTCTCGAAGTCGATGACGGCGATGGTGCGCTTCATGCGGTGGGGGCGGGGTACTTCCGCGCGTTCAGCTCGATCTTCCGGTCGACGGCGGCCGGCACGTCCACGCCGGCACGATCGGCGATCTGCAGCAGGTACATCAACACGTCGGCGATCTCCTCGCCCAGGTGCTGATGGTCCTCGGGCGACAGCTGCTGCGATTCCTCGCCGGTCTTCCACTGGAAGATCTCGACGAGCTCGGCCGACTCCACGACCAGCGCCATCGCGAGGTTCTTCGGCGTGAGGTAAGGGTCCCAATCCCGGGCTGCGGCGAAGTCGCGCAGCCGTCGTTGCAGGTCGGCAATGTCCATGGGTTCGCAGTGTGCAAGCCCGGCGTGGGCGGCTCAAGCAGCGTGTGCGCTGCAAGCGCCACACAGCAACGTCGCAAAGAAATTTCCCGCCTCTGTTTTCAACATCAAGGTTTTATATAACTCCTTAGTCGTCTTAGTAGAGAGACGGGCTTTCTGTGGACAAGCCGAAAATTCCCTTCAAAACCAACGACTTGAGAGCATCAAAACCTTGTGTGTGGAGCGCCTGCTTGGCCTTGCATGGATCGTCAACAACCAGGACCGACCCCCGTCGGCCTGTGGAGAACCGGCCAGTTGCCAGAAAGTTTTCCACAGCGTTGTTGGCTATGCAGCCAAGCCCGACTTGCGCTAGCGCTGCCAGGAATGGGGATAACTTCCCTGGCGGACTCAGTCGATCCCGACCACCTTGTGCATCTGGATCGACAACTTCCATTGCGGATGGGCCATGCAGTAAGCGACGGCGGCCTTGGTGTTCTGCTTCTGCAGCAGCGAGTCCATCGGCTGGAGGAAGAAGTGGTCGAAGGCCAGATCCGCGAAGCGCTCCGGCAAGGCCAAAGGCTGTGGATAAACCAGCTTCAACTCGTGGCCCTTCGTGAGCACGACCTCCGCATCGGCCTTCGGACTGACGCAGATCCAGTCCAGGCCTTCGGGGGCGGGCTGGGTGCCGTTGGTCTCGACGGCGATCTCGAAGCCGTGCGCCTTCAGCGCGGTGATCAGCGGGCCGTCCAGCTGCAGCAGCGGTTCGCCGCCGGTACAGACCACGTACGGCGTGCCGGTCTTGCGGCCGTGCTCATCTTTCGGCCACTTGGCGTCGATCGCCTCGGCGAGCGCATCGGCCGAAGTGAACTTCCCCCCGCCCTGCCCGTCCGTGCCGACGAAATCGGTATCGCAGAAGGTGCAGACGGCCTTCTCGCGGTCCTGCTCGCGGCCGGTCCACAGGTTGCATCCGGCGAAGCGGCAGAACACGGCCGCGCGACCGGCCTGGGCGCCCTCGCCTTGCAGGGTGTAGAACATTTCCTTGACGGCGTAGGTCATACGGGGATCAGCTCCTCGAAAGGACCGTGGCTGACGATGACGCCGCTGCCGCGGGTCTCGTACAGGTCGACGCGCTCCAGCGGCGGCAACTGCGCCTTGGCCTGCTGCAGCACCCACGCGGCCAGGCTGGCCGTGTCGGCGTCGGCCAGTCCGGCGAGCTCATGCAACGGATGGTGGTCCATGGCCTTGAAGATCGGATCGAACAGCAGCTTCACGTCGCTGAAGTCCATGGCCCAGCCGAAGACCTGGTCCAGCGCGGCGCTGAGGTGCAGACGCAGCGTGAAGGTGTGGCCGTGGATGCCGGCCAGCGGATGTCCGGTCGGTGCGCGGTTGAGCTTCACCGCGCTGTCGAGGGTGAACTCCTTCCAGATCCGGTAGCGCTCGCCGTCGAAATTGGCACCGCTGGAGCCGGTCTCATAGACGGTGACCCAGCTCAGCTCCGGCAACTGCGGTTTCAGGCGCGCCCACAGCCAGGACGAGATCAGCTCGCTGGTCGGGTTGGACAAGCCTTCGATCTCGTTCAGGCACTGGTAGTTCAGCTGCGCATGGAACGGCGCCCAGAGTTCGTCGAGGTGGTCGTAGTCGATGCTCAGGTCTCGTCCGCCGAGGTCCTGGTTGGCGTGCAGGATCAACTCGAAGCCATGACCGTGCATGCGACCGCACTTGTGGCCCATCGGGACGTTGGGCAGTTGGTGGGCGGCCTGGAAGCGATATCGACGCCAGACATGCGCATGACCATTGGCGTCAAGGTCGACGCCCGAGTTCGCGGTGCTCTGGATCCCGACCTGCGTGATGCCGGGGACCTTGAACTCGGTTTCGAGACGATGCCGGATCCAGCGGGCGATGTTCTCGTCGGTGGGCTGGGTGATGTGCTGGTTCAGCAGCGCATGGTCCAGCGGGGCGATGCAACGCTCAAGGCAGTCGCGCAGCGCGCTGACTTCGCCGCCGGGGAACGGCGCCCACTCGGACGGAAGTTCAGCGCGAACCGTGGCCAGATAGCTGTGACCGTGCAGACCGCGGGAGCGATGTCCTGGGGGGAGCGCGTCGATCTGACAAGCGGACTCGAAACCCGCGGAAGCGGTGAAAAGGGAAGCTGGAGAAGCAGGTAAAGCAGACATCCCGAGAGTGTGACACGCCCGCTTTTCTTATCTTCTCGTATTGAATATCTCCTTGGTCGTATTAGTAGGTGTTCGCGGGTTCGTGTGGACAACGCCCGAATGGCTTGTCAGAACAACGACTTGCGAACAGGGCAACGATGTGGGCGGAACCTGTGGAATGGCGGGACGGAAGGACAACAAATTCCCGCGCGGCGGAACCGCTGTGGACAACCTGCCAGTTGTTCATCGCTCATCCCCAGGGTTGTGCACAGGCCCGCCATCAAGACCAAAAGCGCTGATTTGAGCTAGAGACAGGATTGAACTGCCCCACCAGACTATTGCACTAAGTGCTACAGTTTGGAGTTCCCGTGAAGAGGGTTTTCAAGACGCGTGCGTTCGACCGATGGGCGAAAAAGTTGGTGCCCGATGGCCTCTTATGTCTTGCGGCGCGAGACATTGAGGCCGGCCGATTTGAAGCGGACCTCGGCCATGGGCTTTGTAAGAAGCGCATCGCTGTTGCGGGGCGTGGCAAACGGGGAGGTCTGCGGGCGTTGGTGGCGAAGCGCCACGCTGAAGCGATCTTTTTCGTCCTGGGACGGGAAAAGAATGAACCTGGAACCGACTTTCCACTCGCCGTGCTTGAGGTGGCAAGGCAGACCGCCCTGGACCTGCAGGGCATGTCGTTGGGAGACATGTCCGAACCCATTCGTCGCGGTCAATTGATGGAGATTTGCAATGGCACGAAAGGATCCTGAGGAGGCTCGCATGTTGAGCGACCTGCTCGAATTCGCGGAAGACCTCAACTCGTACGGACTCATGTCGAAGTCGAGCATGGCAAAGATCCGGTCGCTCTGTGCGCCACCTCCGGCCTACACGAGCGAGCAGATCTCAGCCATTCGCACGCGCGTGGCGAAGATGAGCCAATCGGTTTTCGCCGCGTTCCTGAATGTCAGCGTATCGACGGTTCAGAAGTGGGAATCTCCCAGAGCGAACAAGCAACCGACGGGCGCCGCTCTCCGGCTCCTGCAGCTCGTCGAGTCAAGGGGAGTCGAAGCCTTGATCGCCTGAGGCGCACGGCCCAGAAATGAAAGAGCCCCGTGCTTGAACTGACCCCAAGAAGTTGGACAGTTAAGAAGCTAGGCGCCCAAGGCCTGAGCTCGGTATGCCACCGGGCTCAGGCCTTTCAGCTTGAGCTTGATACGGTGGTGGTTGTAGTAGTG
>SEFA01000111.1 GCA_004210455.1 Rubrivivax sp.
GAGCGGGGGAAGGCGCGGGAGAAGGAGAAGGGGCGGGCGCCGGTGAAGGCGCTGGCCCCGGAGAGGGGGCAGGCGATGGCGCCGGAGAGGGCGCTGGTGCGGGCGAGGGGGCCGGCGGAGCCGGCGTGGCGCCGCTGGTGTCCGTGCCGTGGGTGGCGGTGGTCCAGCCGAGGAACTCGTAGCCGCCCTGGTCCGGCCCGTGCGAGCGCACGTACGACTGGAAGTTGGGAATGGCGACGCCGCGGCTGACGTAGCCGTTGAGCGCCAGTTCGGTGTAGCCGGACTCGGTGTGATAACTGCGGCAGTCGCGCACGCCGGAGCCGTTGTTCAGCGACTTCGCCATGTACTCCAGGCCCATGGCCAGGCGGGGCAGCGCGTCCTTGGCATTGGGCTTGTGCATCCAGACCGAGTTGTCGCCCTGATTGGCGGCCATCTCGGCGGCCTGGGCGATGCCGATCAGGTTGTACTGCGGATGCCAGCAGTCGCGGGCCTTGAGTTCGTTGATCTCGCCGTTGCCGTAGATGGACACGGGGATCATCTCGATCAGCCGGGTCAGTCCGGCGGCGTAACGGGTCGGGTTGTCCTGGAACACGCCGGTGGCCATCATGCCGAGCGCGGCGGAGACGGCCCAGTTGTTGACGCGCGTCTGGGCCTTGGCGGTCTCGGTGTAGAGGCGGTCGACGAAGCCGTTGAAGCGCGCCACTTCGGCGGCCGGCCAGTTGCCGAGGCCGCCGCCGTGGTGGCGCAGGATCTCGGCGGCGCTGATCCACACCGGCAGCATCCATGCGGCTTCGAGCTGGACCTGCGCGGCGTTCGTGCCGGAGGCGACGGTGAAGCCGCGGAAGGTCGAGGCCCAGTCGTTGAGGATGGCGACGGCCTTGTCGCGATGGCGCACGTCGTTGGTCTTCACCCAGCGCAGGGTGTTGAGGTAGGCGGCCATCGCGTCGTTCTTGAAGCGCGACTCCTGCGGACCGCGGGCGCTGCCGACGACCTCCACGGTGGTCAGCGCCTGATGGGCGTAGGTGTAGTTGCTGCGCGAGTCGGCGAGCACGACGGCATAGCCCGTCTTGATGGCGCTGCCGGACGAGGAGTTGGCCGACGCCCTGAAGGTGTCGAGCCGGGCCTGGCTCATGAAGATGCCGGGGTGGCGGAACTTCGCGGGAGCGGTGGCCTGGATGGTTGCGCGGTCGCTGTCGCTCTGCGCGTCTGGCGCATCGGAATCTGAAGTCGCACTCGACGCGACGAGGCGCGGGTCGAGTCCCTCGCCGCCGCCGCAGGCCGACAACACGGCCAGCAGGACAGGCGTGAGCGTCCATCGGAAGCGGCGGGCGAAGGTCGCTTGTGGCGAGCGTGCGTGGCGCTTGGAGGTGTCCGATCCGGTCATGTTCGTGAGCTCCGCTGATGAGGGCGACGCGACTTTACGAACCTGAAAACCGGAGGGGTGTGACGGTGGGTAATGAGATGCGAGCGACGAAACGACTGCTCGGCGGAGCTACCTACAAAGGGGTACGTGCGCGGCTGTCACTCGACGGGATCGCGGTACTTCTTCGTGAACGGGACGCCGTTGAAGGTGTGGGTGCAGCAGCGGCAGTCCGGTTCCATCGTGGAAGGGCCGACCTCCGGATTGACGATGCGCAGGATGCCGTCGTCGTCCACATAAAGGCCGCTGAAGCAGCTGGATTCGCCGGTGCGGATGTAGTCCTCGCGGTCTTCCTCGCGCAGCGCGACGATCCAGAAGATCGGGTCGGCGCGGTCCAGTCGGGCAACGGCCTCCGAATGGACCGCCGGCCAGGGTTGCCCCACCTTGGACAGCAGGAAGCGGAACAGCGGCGTGTAGTCGCGACCTTGCTGGATCTTCCCGTGCATCGGGCGGCGGAGGGCCTCCGACGCCACTTCCGCCTTGGAGTGCCGCGTGTCGCCGAAATCGCCCCGACGGCGCCGGCTCTTGACCGCATGCGCGGTGGTGTTTTCCTTGCGGTAGAGGGGCGGCTTGGACTTGTTCATCCCGCCTAGTATCCGCGCGTCTCTTCGGGCCTCAATCCGCGTCGGACCTTCTCACGCGCTCGCGCCTCTTCCTTCATCAGCCTGCCGTTCGCGACATGCCGCACCAGCCACGGCAGCGTGCGCACTTTCGCGCCCGCGGCGGTCGCCGGCACCCAGGCCTTCGCGCATTTCTCGAAGAGCTCCGCGTTGAGCGCGAGGCGGGGCGCCGTCATGCCGAGCAGCAGGAGCTGTCCCGCATGCAGCGCCACATTGCCGCCGTCGGCCAGCGCGTCGGGCAAGTGCTTCAGATCATCCGTGGATCTCGCCATGTGCCCGAGCTGCCGGATCTGCTCGTCGAAGACGGGCGGCATCCATCCGCCGAAGCCTGCGATCTGCCGGCAGAACGGACCGCCGCCGATCAGCACGGCACAAACGTCCTTCCGAGATTCGTAGACCGTTCGGTGCAACGCGATCGTCGCCATCGCGGCGATGGTCGCTGTCGCCGACGTCGCCGACATCGACGATCTGGCCGCGGACGCAGCGAGCGCCGAGAGTTCCGCCGCGCCGGGCCGGATCGGCAGCGTCTGCATCGACGCGTCTGCTGCCGTTCCCCATGTCATCCTGCCGCTCGCGGGATCGCGCAGCGAGAGGCTGTCGGAGGCCTGCGGCATCAGCCCGCGCGAGAGCAGGCGCAGCCGCAGCCCGCGCCAGGTCTCCCGGGACGCTTCGTCGTCGCCCGTGGCGCGATGGAAGTCGTCGTTCATGGCGTTCACACCAGCGCCATCACATCGTCGAAGCGGTTCAGCGCGTCGTCGATGACCTCGTCGGTGTCCGCCAGGCTCGTGTAGAGCCGGCTGCCTGCCACCGAGATCAAGCCATGCGCGGTGAAGGCGGCACCCATCTCTTCCATCATGTGCTTGCGCCGCTTCGCCTCGTCCTTGACGCGGATGAGCTTCCACAGGCTGCTGGTGTCGAGCAGCAGCACGCCCGAGGTCTGCAGGTGCACGATGGAGCCGAGGTTGTAGGCGACATAGGGCAGGCCGCGTCGCCGGATGATCTCCTCCAGGCCGATGCGCAGGCGCTCGCCGGCGCGACCGGCGACGGCCGGCGCATTCGTGCGCTCCACCTCCAGCAGCGAGTGGTACCCCGCCACGCAGCTGAGCGGATTCGCCGACAAGGTGCCGCCGACGAAGGCCCGCCGCGAGGTCGTCCCGATCCCGCCGACCAGCGACATCATGATCTCGCGCCTACCCCCGATCGCGCCCGCCATCGGATAACCGCCCGTCAGGCACTTGCCGAGCACCGTCAGATCGGGCGTCACGCCGAAGTAGCCCTGCGCGCCGCCCATGCCGGCGCGGAACCCCGTCACCACCTCGTCGAAGATCAGCAGCGCGCCGAACTCGTCGCACAGCGCGCGGACCTGCGCGTTGAACTCGCGGTGCACGGGCCGCGTGCCGCTCTCCGGACCGAAGGGCTCCAGCAGCACCGCCGCCGTGCCGCCGCGCAGGCGGTTCCAGCGCAGCAAGCGGCGAAGCGCTTCGGGATCGTTGGGCAGGCACTCCTGGGTGTGGGCCGTCGCGCCGCGCGGGATGCCGATCGCCTCCATGCGGCCGGTCTTGGGCAGCCGCATGCCGTAGACGAGCTGATCGCTCCAGCCGTGATACGCGCCGCCGATCTTGATGACGCGCCGGCGCTTCGTGAACGTGCGGGCCAGGCGCACCGCGCCCATCACCGCCTCGGTGCCGGATCCCAGCATCCGCAGCATCTCCACGCCGGGCATGTGGCGGCAGACGAGCTCGGCGAGCTTGACCTCGTATTCGTGCAGCAGGCCGGTGACCGGGCCGCAGTCGTCGAGCAGCGCCTGCACCGCCGCGCGCACCGCCGGCGGATTGCTGCCGAGCAGCGTCGGACCGCCGGCCTGCAGGAAGTCGATGTAGCGGTTGCCGTCGATGTCGGTGAGGTGGGCGCCCTCGGCCCGCGTGATCGCCAGCGGGAACGGATGGTTGAAGGCGAGGTTGTGCTGCACGCCGCCGGGGATCACGGCGGCCGCCTGTTCCGCGAGGCGCTTGGAGCCCGCGCAGCGGTCGTCGAACCAGCGCAGGACCTTGGGCATCGCATCCGGGCGGATCGGTCGCATCGGTTGGTTGACGAGCGCGGCGAAGCGCTCGTTGAGCGCGTGCGTATCGGGCCAGGAGGGCAGGGCGGAGGCAGTCGTCGACATCACGGTTTCTTCAGATGAAGCAGCAGATCGCGCACGGGAGCGAGGCGGGTCATCAGGCCGGGCTCGCGTCGGGTGCGTTCGTCGATGCGCGCCGCGAGCAGATCGCGGGCGAGGATTTCGAGGTGCTCGACGGCGTCGAGCGCGGTGGCGCTGTCTGCGGCGCAGCACAGGATGCCATGGTTGCGCAGCAGATAGGCCTGCCGGTCGGGGCGCACCGCCTTGCCGAGCTTGCCTGCCAGCCAGGCGGTCCCGGACGGCGCATAACCGACGACCGGCACCTCCGCGCCGAGCCAGCGACGATGGGCCTCCGGCACGGTCAGCGCCTCGCCGATGAGCGCGCAGGCGCTCGCCAAGGGCTGGTGCGTGTGGACGCTGCAGCCCACGTCCGGCCGCGCGCGCAGCACGCGCGCATGCAGGCCGGTCTCGACGGAGGGCTGGCGTTCGCCGCCGCTGGCGTCGTCGACGACCGACAGGTCGACCAGCCGCAGCACGCAGACATCCTCGGGCCGCATGACCAGGTAGTCCGTCGCCGACGGCGTGACGGCGACGAGGCCATCATCCATGCGCAGCATCAGGTTGCCGCCGGTGCCGGCGAAATAGCCGCGCTCGGACAGGCGCAGGCAGAGATCCACCACGTGGCGGCGCGCGATCTCGTGCTTCATGTCGACACTCCTGTCGCAGCACCTGCCGCTGCGCCTGTCGCGGCTCCCGTCTCGGTCCCTGTCGCGGGGATGCGGTTGAGCCGGTGGTAGAGCGGCGCCAGTCGCTCGCGGACTTCCAGGAACGCCTCGAACTTGTCGTCGTAGAGCCGGCGCAATGCGGCGGTCGGGTCGTAGACGCGGCGCGTGCGGCGGAGCGCCGCCAGATCGCCGAAGCGCAGCGCGCCCGTGCCGATGCCGGCGAGGTAGGTGGCGCCTATCGCATTGGCCTGGATGGGGTGCTCCAGCTGCCGGATCGGCTGGCCGGTGACGTCCGCGAGGATCTGGCACCAGACGTCGCTCTGCGCGCCGCCGCCCACCGCCGCGATCGTGCCGGGCGAGCGCCCCAGCAGGCGCGCGAAGGGGGCCATCATCCAGCGCGTGTTGAGGGCGACGCCCTCCAGGAACGCGCGGAAGATGTCCTCCCGCGAATGCGCCAGCGAGAGGTTGATCAGGCCCGCGCGCAACAGCGGATCGTCCACCGGCGTGCGCTCGCCGAAGAGCCACGGCGTGTAGATCAGCCCCCGCGCGCCGGGCGGCACCCTTGCGGCGATCTTGTTGAGCAGCTCGTAGACGGCGGGGTGCTCTTCGTCGGAGGCCAGCTCGTCGGGGTGGTAGAGGATGCGGTCGCGCAGGAAGGACAGGTTGGCGCCGGCCGTCGACTGCAGCGCGAGCGCCAGGTAGCGCTGGTCGACCGCGCAGGGCACCGCCGCGATCTTGTGGCGGACGTCGGTCCGCATCGTCGGCACGTGCGCGCCCAGCCACGAGGAGGTGCCGAGGTAGAGATGGGTCTCGAAGTCCGACACCGCCGCGCCGACCGCCACAGCGGAGGTGTCGACCGCGCCGGCCACCACCGGCGTGGATGCGGGAACTCCCAGCGCCGTCGCGACCTCGGGCAGCAGGGGCCCCAGCACCTCGGTGGAGCGCACGAGCGGCGGCAGCTTGCCGGCATCCAGTCCCAGTGCGCGGATGAGTCCGTCGTCGTAGCGGATGCGCGAGGGATCGCGGTTGTCCGTGACCCAGCTGGTGAGGATGGAATCCTGCGTCGCGCAGACGCGCCCGCAGAGGCGGTAGTTCAGGTAGTCGAGCGCGTTGAGGAAACAGCGCGTGGCCTCGTGCACGGCGGGCTGCTCATCGCGGATGAAGGCCATGTGGCCGGCGGCGTCGCGTCCGCTGAGCGAGGGCGCGCCGCCGGTGAGCCGCAACCAGCGCCAGAGCTTGAGCGGCGCATAGCCCTCGATGTTGAGCCAGCGGCCGCGCAGGCGGCGCCGGATCGCCGCCGCGCCGCGCGCATCCAGCCAGCTGAAGGCCGGACCGATCGCGCGGCCGTCGTGGCCGAGGCAGACGGTCACCTCGGTCTGCGTCGAGCTGCACACGGCCGTCACGCGTCGCCGCCGCGCCGCGTCGGGCGCGAGCACCTCCCCGGCGGCGCCCAGCAGGGCCTGCCACCAGGCCTCCGGGTCCTGCTCCGCCCGCGCGCCGTCGATGTGCAGCGGGACCGGACGAAAAGCCCAGGCGACGACCTCGCCGGCCAGCGTCACCAGCGCGCACTTGCAGCCGCTGGTGCCGAGGTCCACCGCGAGCACCAGCGGCTCGGTGGACGAAGCACATGAGGTCATCAGAACTTGCGCGACACCGACACCACCAGGGTGTTGTTGTCCTGGCGCTTCCAGCCGTCACCGTCGGGGATCATGAAGAGCTCGGGGCGATGGGTGCTGGTGGCCACCCATTCAGCGGTGAAGTTGAGGCCCCAGCGCACGTGGGTGATGCCGATCGAGTAGTCGCTGAAGTCCGCCTCCTTGAAGTGGCGGATCTTCTGCGTGCCCGCATGCAGGTTGAGCGTGGTGGTGGGCGTGATCGGATGGCGGTAGGTCAGGTCGTAGAGCAGGCTGCCGCGGGAGTTCTGGTCACCGCGCGCGTAGCATTCCAGCGCCGGCGTGGGATCGACGGCGGCCACGAGGATCTGGCCGCAGACGCCCCCGGTGTCCGCGCCGCGGTAGGTGCGCGAGAGCACGTGGAGGATGCGCCCTTCGAGCTTGCCCCAGCCGATCTCCAGCACGGCGTAGGCGGTGTCGTAGCGGGTGCGGCGGAAGTCCACGGGCACGCCGGCTTCCATGTCGATGCCGTGCGGGGCGTCGAACTTCGCGCCGGGGAAGAATTCCTTCGCCAGGCCGACGCCGAAGTGCCAGCCGTCGGGATCGCCGAAGCGGTAGCCGGTGCCGAGCAGCAGGTTGAAGCCGTCGCCGTCGGTGAAGGCCTTCTTGCTGACGGTGGACAGCTGTGCCAGGCCGATGATCCCGGATTCGTGCGCGAGCTGCACGCCCAGCTGCAGCGAAGGCTTGCGCCCGGAATCCGACACGCCGCGGTTGCGCAGGTCGGAGAGCAGCTTCACTTCGGTCTCGATGCCCATGGTGGCGGTGCCGCTCTCGTCGGCGCGAGCCGCCACGGGGTAAAGGACACCGAGGACGCCGAGGGCGGCGCAGGCGCACAGGGATGCGGTCTTGTGATTCATCACTTGTCTCCTCGTTCTGATGTCCGGGACTGGCCGTCGTTCGGGAAATGCGCGTGGTTTCAGCGCCCGTTCAAGACTTGCACACCGGCGTGGCGGGCAGATCCGCGACGCGTTTCATCTGTTCGGTCTGGCCGAGGATCTCGGTCCCGATGTAGGCGCGGATGTAGAGATCGCCGCTCTTCACGCGCAGCGCCCCCTTGTATTTCTTCCTGTCGCGAGGGTCGTAGACCCAGCCGTCGCGCCAGGCCTCGTTCTCGTAACGGTCCAGCTGCGCGATCTGGATGCCGCAGGTGTCGTTGGCCTTGCCGGCGTCCTTGTCCCAGACGATGCGGCCGCACAGCGCGGTGGGCTTGTCGTCGCAGGGCTTGAACTCGATGACGGCGCCGCCGTCCGCGCTGAGCCAGCGGCCCTTGGCGTCCTCGGGGCCGAGGGCCATCGCAAGGCCGGGGAGCAGCGCGAGGCTCAACGCCGCCAGCGCACGCCGTGGCGAGCGGTCCACACGAGGAAAGGCTTGTCGAGCTGCCATCGCGATCTCTCCGGAGGGACTGGCCCTCGTGTCAATTTGATAGTGATGGCTATGGTATAGCGATGGCTATCGAATTGGATTTGCGGAGAAACCCTGGCGGAGGCGCGGCAGCGAAAGGAGCGCGACTGCGGCCAGCGCCGCGAAGGCGGCCGACACGAAGGGCACGGGCGAGACCTCGTCGCCAGTGACGACCAGCGAGGCCATCAGCGGACCGAAGGCGCTGCCGAAGAGCTGGGCGGCGGGCACCAGCGAAGCGACGCGTCCGCTGCCGTCGACGCGGAAGGCGAGCGCCATCTGGAAGGGCAGCATGAACAGCCAGGTGAAGGTGAAGAGACCGCACAGCGCGGCGAAGGCGACGGTGCTGTCCTGCGCGGTGGGTGCGCTTTGCGCGGTTGGGGTGCCGGGTGCGGTATGCGCGACACCGAGCGCGCTGAGCCCGAGCACGACCGCGCAGGCCAGCAGCACGGGCCGTACGGGCAGCCGCCGCACGAGCCAGGTGCCGACGCTGCCGCCGACGACCTGCATGCCGAGCCCGGCGGCGATCAGCGTCTGGACGGCCAGCGGCGAGAAGCCGGCGCGGGTGCCGAGCGGTTCGGCGTAAGCCCACAGCGCGCCGAGGGTGGCGAGCTGGAGGAAGACGACCAGCAGCGTGCCGATGCGCGGCCGGGTCCAGCGCATGCCGACGCCGGCCTGGCTCACGGTGGGCGAGAGCGGGCCGAGCGGCCGCGCAAAGAGGAGGGCGAGCAGGGCGGCCGCGCCGCACAGCCCGGCCAGCACCGCGAAGCCGCCCGGCCAGCCGTGCGAGGGGATGACGAGATGCGCCAGCGCGAGGCCGAGCACCGATTGCGCCAGCGTCTGCACGACGAAGAAGAGCCCGGCGAGGCGCTCGGGCACGGCGGCCCGGACGATGACGGCGGTCGTGCTCCAGATCATCAGCCCCTCGGCGACACCGGCGCCCGCGCGCACGAGTCCGAGCGCGAGATCGCCCGCGACCCGCATGGTGACGAGGTCCAGCGCCGCCGCGGCGAGGGCGGCCAGGACGGTGACGGACCGCAGCGCGCGCACCGGCAGCGCGAGGTCCCCGATCAGGACGCCGAGGCCCAGGGCGACGATCTCTCCCATCGCCACGAGTCCGACGCCTTCCAAGGTCACATGGCCGGCTTCCAGCAACGCGCCCAACAGCAGGGGCTGCAGTCCGAGCATCAGCAGCGCCACCGAGCCGACGGCGATCGCCAGGGCCTGCGCACCGCGCGTGCTGGTCGCGGCGGGCGCGGGAACCGTGAGAGGAAGTGTGCTCATCTCGGCGCAAACCATGCGTTGGAAGATGAGCGGAGATCTTATAGTCATGGCTATCTTTCCGGGGGGCTCGCCAACCCTGGAAGAATCCCGCAGTGCTCACGCCGGTCCCCGGGCCCATCGCCATGCCACAGACGCGCCGCAAGACATCCGACCTCGACCTGGACTCCTCGACCGACGCTTCAGCCGACGCTTCGGCCGACGTCGCGGCGCCGCCGTCCCTGGCGGCGAAGAAGCTGCCTGCGCAGCAGCGCGCCACGGAGACCTACGAGCGCATCCTCGATGCGGCGGCGCAGACCTTGATCGAGGTGGGGGTGGAGCGGCTCTCCACCAACCTGGTCTGCATGCGGGCGGGGCTGTCGCCACCGGCGCTGTACCGGTACTTCCCCAACAAGTACGCCTTGCTGCACGAGCTGGGGCAGCGCCTGATGCAACGCCAGAACGAGTGCGTGGCGCAGCGCATGTCGGTGGAGGTGATCCGCGGCGGCGTGCCGGCGCTGGAACAGGCGCTGGCGGAACTGCTGCTCGACACCTACGCGGTGACGCGCGACACGCCGGCGGGCGTGTGGATCATGCGGGCGATGCGCGCCGTGCCGGCGCTGCAGGACGTGCGGCTGGCCTCGCACGCGGCGGTGACGGAGGCGCAGACGCGGTTGCTCGTGAAGGCGCTGCCGGGCGCGAGTCGCGCGGAGCTCAAGCTCGCGAGCCGGATCGTCGTCGAGCTGATCTACGCGACGGTGGAGATGCTCTTCGACGAGAGCCTCAAGCCCAAGGAAGTCGCGCGCATCGCGGCGGGGATGATGGCGAGCCACCTGGCGAAGGTGATGCGCTGAAGGCCGTGAAAGTTGTCGCGATGTCCGTGATGTCCGTGATGTCCCGCCCGGCGCCCGTCAATAGCCGTGGACCAGCTTGAAGGCCAGTTCAGGATCGAAGGTCCCCGCCTTGGCGGCGCTCGTGCCGCACTGACCGTCGGAGAGTCCCGGGTTCTTGATCCACAGGCGCATCTCGGGCGCGTCTCCGGCAGGGGAAACGGAGGGGGCGACGCCGATCTTTCGCGCGGACGGGTTGCACCAGTTGCCGTCGTCAGCGGGCGGAGGGCCGTTCCCGTTGCGGCTGGTGTCGACGACGAAGGTTTTCGTTCCGAATCCCCTCTTCGCCAGTTCGGACGCAACGGCCTTGCCATAGGCGGTTTCGGTCTGCGTGGTCTTGAAGTTGGACACGTTGAGCGAGAAACCGCGAGCGTCCTGGACGCCGGCCTGGCCGAGCAGATCGGCGGCCTGCGTCGCCGCAAGCCAGCTGCTGTGGCCGATGTCGAGGTAGACCTGGCTGAGCGGCGACTTCTTCTTGAACTGCGCGGTGGCGTAGGCGAGCAGCGACAGGCGGGTGGCCTTGAGGCTGTCGCACTTCGCGCCTCCCAGGTCCGCGAGCGCATCGGGCTCGAGCACGATGACCGCGGCGCGCGACGCGCCCACGGCGGAGGCGAAGGTCGAGATCCAGTCGCGATAGGCGGTGGCCGAAGCGGCGCCGCCGCTGCTCTCCTCACCGCCGCAATCGCGGTTCGGGATGTTGTAGGCGACGAGGACGGGCGTCCGTCCCGCCGCGGTGGCGCGGCCGACGTAGCTCGCGACGTCCGCGCCGATGTCCGCGGTCCAGTCGCCGAACCAGCGCGCGGCCGGTTGGCTGGCGATGCGGTCGCGGATGTCGTTGACGCGACCGTCGGACGGATGGGCCTTCACCCACTTCTGCGCTTCGGAATTCGGATCTCCGTAGAACTCGGCGGCGTGGGCGATGCCGGTGACGACGAGCAGCAGGGAGGGGAGCAGGCGCACGACGATACGTCGGATCATCGGCAGACCTCGTCGATCCATTCGCGCGAACCGGGCTTCAGCACGATCAGCTTGCGCCCGT
The DNA here is from genome assembly GCA_004210455.1 of Rubrivivax sp. GTDB lineage: Bacteria > Pseudomonadota > Gammaproteobacteria > Burkholderiales > Burkholderiaceae_C > Roseateles. The sequence goes on from SEFA01000111.1 coordinate 11,145, forward strand.
TCGCGCCGTCGGGCGTGAAGCAGAACTTGCCGACCTGGCCGCGCGTCGGATCGGAGGCGTCTGATGACCGCGTGTTCAGATGGACCTGATAGACCTTGCCCGACTGAAGCTCGGGCACGGGCGTGGGCTTGGAGGTGGCGCCCTCCGGCGTCTGGCCATACGCGACGCAGCTGTCGGGCGACAAGGTCGGCAGTCTTTGCTGATCCAGCATCACCGACCAGACCCGGTCGACCGGTCGTGTCGATGTGTCGCTGATCAGCACGGCCTGCAGGCGGAACGTGGGACCGCGCGCGGCCTCCTTGGCGGAGAGGGTGAAGCAGGGCTGCCCGTCCTGCAGACGGACCTCGGCCTCGCCCATGCGGGAGGTGGCGCAGGCCGGGTTCAGCGACGCGCAGAGCGCGAGCGTCAGGGTGGATTCAAGGCAGGTTCGCCTTGTCGGCCGGATTCTGGAGAAAGGCATTCAGGACCTCTTCGAAGAGCGTGATCTGATTCGCGAACTGCTGCTGGCGCATCGCCTCGGGCGCATTCATGTGCTTCAGGGCGAAGTAGTCGCCCAGCAGGTCGCCCTGCGACTCCATGTTGTAGTCGCCGAGGGTGGTGCCCGACTTCAATTCGTAGTCGTACCCGAGGCCGATGCGGATGGCGCCGCGCAGTCGCACCGGATAGCCGAGCTGGTACTGCCAGACATGGACCATCTCGTGGATGAACCACTGGCGGGTGTAGACGTCGGTGATCGAGAAGTCTTCCTTGAAGTGCTTCTTGTTGAAGTAGATCTCGCCGTTGGGCGTCATGGCGGTGTCGTCGGGTTGCCAGCCGAAGGGCAGGTACTCGTCGTTGTGGACCTTGACGGTGGTGTAGTCGAGCGAGTCCTTGAACAGGAGGCGCGCCATGGCGATCTCGCCGGAGGTGAGTCCGCGGGCGCCGCCTTCGGGCGTGGCGATGGGCTTCTGCGGCGCGGGGACGTACGGGGCGTTGGCGGGCGGGGTGAAGTCCGCGGCGACGAGCACCCAGTTGTCGCCGGCGGACGCGTCCAGGCCGACAGGCCCGGGGCGCGGCGAGTCGCCGAGCCACTTCGTGCCCGGATCGGACATCAGCCGGGCAATGTCCAACCCGAGCGGACCAGGAACGGCGGCACGTGCCATGACAAGCTCCCTGCAAGACGCCGCGGGGAAGTCCGGCGGCGAGCGGCCCATGTTGCCGCGTTGGCGGGGAGGGCGCAAATGACTCTTGGCCAATCGCGGCGCGGGCCGCCTGGCGCCGAGGGCTGAGAACGCGTTGGCGTCGTGGGAAGGGGGTGTCCGGGGACCTTCGACGGCGGGTTTTGCCGACCTTTCGAGAGGTGGGGTCGAGGAGATACTCCGCGCCGTGGCCGCGCATTGCGGCAATCGTCGGGGTGGGGGGTCATGAGTATCCAAGTCGAGGCTGCCGGCGAGATGCTGGTGGGAGCCGCAGTGGCTCAGGAGATCGCTGGCAGCGGTGTGGGCGGCGGCGCGTCCGATGCCGAGGCCTCCAGGCATGCGCACGGGGCCTGCGCCAACTGCGCCGCGCCGCTGCAGGGCGCGTTCTGCCACCGTTGCGGTCAGTCCGCCCACGTCCACCGCTCGCTGGCGCACCTGGTCGAAGAGTTCCTGCACGGCCTGCTGCATTTCGAGACCAAGGCCTGGCGCACCGTGCCGATGCTGCTGCTGAAGCCGGGCAGGCTGACGCGCGAGTTCATCGACGGTCGCCGCGTCCGGTACGTCTCGCCGCTGGCGCTGCTGCTGTTCCTGCTCTTCTTCATGTTCCTCGTGTTCTCGCTGACCAGCTCGAACGTGACGGTGGGCGGGCAGCTGAATGCGGCTCAGCTCGCCAAGCTGGACCAGACGCTGGAAGCCAGCCGCGCCAAGCTCGCTTCGCTGGAGGCGCAACTGGCAGGACTGCCGACGGAGGACGCATCGCGCCGGCGCGTCGAGTCGGCCATTGCCGAGCAACGCGAGGAGGTGGCCGCGATCGAGCAGTCCCAGTTGTTCCTGGACCCGCGGAAAGCCGCGAGGGATCCCGAGGCCGCGCGCGCCGCCGCGAAGAAGGTCCGCGCTTCGCTGACGCGGTACGTGCCGTGGCTGGCCGTGCCCGGCGTCGACGGCAGGATCGACCGCGCGCTGGACAAGGCGCGCGGGCCGATGCTGCAGATCGAGGGCACGTCCGGCATGCCGGCCTTCGAGCGCAAGCTGACGCATGCGTTGGAGAACAAGGAGCTCGCGCTCTACAAGATCAAGGGCGCGGCGGCCAAGTTCGCGTTCCTGCTGATGCCGATCTCGCTGCCCTTCCTGTGGCTGCTGTTCGTGGGCAAGCGGGGCATCGGCATGTTCGACCATGCGGTGTTCCTGCTGTACTCGCTGTCGGCCATGGCGCTCCTGCTGAGCGCGGTGGCGATCTGCGGCTACTTCGAGCTCGGCGGACTTGCGGTCCTGCTGGCGACGGTGGTGCCGCCGCTGCACATGTTCGCGCAGCTGCGCGGGACCTATGCGCTCGGTTGGGCGTCCGCGGCCTGGCGCACGATCGCGCTGCTCTTCATTGCCGGCATCGCGATCCTCATCTACTGCGTGATGATCGTGCTGGTGAGCATGTGAGAGGCGTTTGGGTAGCGCCTCAGGCTGAAAGCGGAAGTTCAGCGAGTCTCCGCGGCGTCAGCCGAGCCGCATGATGGGAAGGTACATCAGGAAGGTGGCTATCGCGGGGGGCTGCAAAGAATGCAAGGATGCCTGTGCTTAAAGCCATGACTCCGCGGTCTTCGCGATTGCGCCGCGCAGCCCACACGCAAACGACCATCAACGGAAAGGCCGCCAGGACACCAGGGTGCGCTAGAACCAGGGCAGAAGCCATCGGCAGTTCACCGCTTAGGCTTTGGAATAGATCCCGGAACGCGGGGAGCGCAGATGCCGTGATGACCGCCGACAGCGCCGCTAGCGCTATGCCAATTCCCAGCAATGCTGGTTGCTGGTACTTGCGCTTGAACATGAGTCTTCCTCCCTTTGGGTCCCGCCGCATCGTATATCGGTGCCACCTGACGACCAGGCCCCTCTTAATGGGGTGCAGCGCAGGCCCAGTTTCGTGCGGCCGGATGTCCGCTTCCGCTGCGATGCCACCTCAGCTTCGCGCTGGAAGCGGACGTCGGGTCAACCATCGTCGGCGGTGGGCGGAGATTCGCGAAGCTGCAGTCCATGCTCTGCGCCGTCTCGGCCGCGGCCTGCGACGGTCTTTCGCCACCGATCAACGTCCCGAGCGGATCGACATGGCCGATTGCCTCGTCTTTCCGCCCAACTTCGCTTGGACGATGGCGTTCACTCACGAGGACGGATGGCTGGGACCGTTCTTCGCCACACACCCGAATGTGGACCGGCTCGACGCCGCCAATCTGGCTCAGATCCGCAAGCAACGCGAACTGGTTGAAGCCCGGGCCAAGGGCTGGGCCGGATCCTGAGTTCAGCGGGATCCGTCGATTCAGTCAGATCCCGGCCAGAAACTCGTCTGCGTTGCAAGACCCGCCCCTCAAAGGCGGGAAGCCATCGCCCGCACTCAACCAGCGCACCAAGGCGCAACCCCGCTACGCCGAGCTGAGTTCCTCGCCCCGTGACGCAGCCCTGGTGCAGGAGTTCGAGGCCAGACAAGCCGGCGCGGTGAGTGAAGGCGTGGCCGCCCGCTGATCGATCTCAGCCGCTCCTCCGGCGCTCCCTCGACACGCCGGCTGGCCAGCGCCCAGCCGGCGTTTTTCATCGATGAGCGGCATCCGCTCGTCCGGCGCATCTGCATTTCACGCCGAAGCGCTGCTGCTTCGTCGCGAGGGGATGGAGGAGCGCAGGTCCGATGACGACACTGACTCCATCGACACAGCAAACGCCCTCAGGAGAACGACATGACCGCCAGCCGCATCCAACTTGCTTCCGCCACGTCCATGACTGTCAAGGCCGTCGCCATCGGCGCCGTGGCCACCGTGATGCTCGGTCTGGGCATCGTGCACGCCGAAGCCAAGCGCGAGATGCGCGCGTCCATCGTGACGCTGGATCCTGTCGTCATCTCCGTGAAGCGCGAGCAGCTGCCGACGGTCTACATCACCGGTCGCCGCGACAGCTCGGCCGACGGCAGCCAGATCGCCTCCGCGCTGTGAGGACTGAGGCCACTGCTGTGCCGATGGCGGGATCCGTCGGCTGACGC
>SEFA01000031.1 GCA_004210455.1 Rubrivivax sp.
GCGAAGGTCTCGGTCAGCGTGCCGATCTGGTTGATCTTGATCAGGATCGAGTTGGCGATGCCCTTGTCGATGCCTTCCTTCAGGATCTTGGTGTTGGTGACGAACAGGTCGTCGCCCACCAGCTGCACCTTGTCGCCCAGCTTCTCGGTGATGTGCTTCCAGCCGTCCCAGTCGCCTTCGGCCATGCCGTCCTCGATCGAGATGATGGGGTACTTGTCGACCCAGGTGGCCAGCATGTCGGTCCACTGTTCGGCCGACAGCTGGATGCCGCCTTCGCCTTCCAGCACGTACTTACCGTCCTTGTAGAACTCGCTGGCGGCGCAGTCCAGGCCCAGGGCGATCTGCTCGCCGGCGGTGTAGCCGGCCTTGTCGATCGCTTCCAGGATCATCTGGATCGCGGCTTCATGGTTCTCGACGTTCGGGGCGAAACCGCCTTCGTCGCCGACGGCCGTGGACATGCCCTTGGCGTCGATGATCTTCTTCAGCGCATGGAAGACTTCCGCGCCCCAGCGCAGCGCCTCGCGGAACGACGGCGCGCCCACGGGGATGATCATCAGTTCCTGCAGGTCGATCGAGTTGTTGGCGTGCGCCCCGCCGTTGATGACGTTCATCATCGGCACCGGCAACTGGTTGCCGCTCATGCCGCCGAAGTAGCGGTACAGCGGCAGGCCCGATTCCTCCGCGGCGGCGCGCGCCACGGCCATGGACACGGCCAGCATCGCGTTCGCGCCCAGGCGGCTCTTGTTCTCGGTGCCGTCCAGGTCGATCAGGGTCTTGTCCAGGAAGGCCTGCTCGGAGGCGTCCAGGCCCAGCACGGCTTCCGAGATCTCGGTGTTGATGTGCTCGACGGCCTTCAGCACGCCCTTGCCCAGGTAGCGCGACTTGTCGCCGTCACGCAGTTCGATGGCTTCGCGCGAACCGGTGGACGCGCCCGACGGCACGGCGGCACGGCCCATCACGCCGGACTCCAGCAGCACGTCGCATTCCACGGTGGGGTTGCCGCGGCTGTCGAGGATCTCTCGGCCGACGATGTCAACAATGGCGCTCATGGGAACAGTCTCCAGAAGTGAAAAAACTCGGTCGGCGCGCATGGTGCCAGCAACGGGTTACCTTGGCTGAACAACCTGCGTCCGGGTCTTGGGGGACGAATCAGAGAGGCAGAAAAAAGCCACCGGGCCGCTCGCCGTCCGTCTGGACAGGCTGGCGGCGCGATGGCTCGTGCAGGGCATGGCGAGGGATCAGACGCCGTCGACGACGATCATGCGCATGACGCCGGCATGCTCGCGCAGCGACTTGGCATGCTGGTAGGTCTCGGAGGCGTAGAAGCGCTTCGCGGCTTCGCGGTCGGGGAACTTCAGCACCACCAGTCGGTTCGGCGTCCAAGGGCCTTCCAGCACCTCGAACGCCCCGCCGCGGACCAGCACCTCCGCGCCGTGTTCCTGCATCGCCTTCGTGCTCCATTCGCGGTACTTCGCCATCTGGTCGGCGTCGGTCACGGTCACGTCGGCAATGATGAAGGCGGGCATGGGTGTCGTCCCTGATCGTTGGCGCCTGGTAGGGCTGGGGGTCGTCTGAAGTCCCGGGTCCCGAGGATCAGGCCGCCGCGGGGGCGCTGACCTCGTGGCCGGCCTTGGCCTTGTGCTCCAGCGCGGCCTTGATGAACGCGATGAACAGCGGATGTCCGTCCCACGGGGTCGACTTGAACTCCGGGTGGAACTGCACGCCCATGTACCAGGGGTGCACGGTGCGCGGCAGTTCGACGATCTCGGTCAGCTTCTCGCGCTGCGTGATCGCCGAGATCACCAGGCCGGCGTCCTGCAGCTGTTCCAGGTATTGCTCGTTGGCTTCGTAGCGGTGGCGGTGACGCTCGTTCACGACCGGACCGTAGATCTCGTAGGCCAGCGTGCCCGGCTTCACGTCGGAACTCTGCGCGCCCAGGCGCATCGTGCCGCCGAGGTCGGACTGGGCCGTGCGCTTCTGGATGGAGCCGTCCGCGTCCTGCCATTCGTCGATCAGCGCGATCACCTTGTGCGGCGCGTCGGGTTCGAACTCGGTCGAGTTCGCGCCGTCCAGATGCGCCTTGTGGCGCGCGTATTCGATGGTCGCGACCTGCATGCCCAGGCAGATGCCCAGGTAAGGCGTCTTGTGTTCGCGGGCGTACTGGGCGGCGAGGATCTTGCCCTCGACGCCGCGCTTGCCGAAGCCGCCCGGCACCAGGATCGCGTCGTACTTGTCCAGCTGCTTCGAGTGTTCCGCGTCCAGCGTCTCCGAGTCCACATACTCGATGTTGACGCGGGCGTGGTTGTGGATGCCGGCGTGGCGCAGCGCCTCGTTCAACGACTTGTAGCTGTCCGACAGGTCGGTGTACTTGCCGCACATGGCGATGGTGACTTCGGTCTTGGGGTTCTCGACCTCGTTGACCAGCGTGTCCCAGCGCTTCAGGTCGGTGGACTTGGTGTTGAGCTGGAGCTTGGTGCAGATCAGCTGGTCCAGGCCCTGTTCATGCAGCACGCGCGGCACCTTGTAGATGGTGTTCACGTCCCACATGGAAATCACGCCGTACTCGGGCACGTTGGTGAACAGCGAGATCTTCTCGCGCTCGTCGTCCGGCACGCGGCGGTCGGCGCGGCACAGCAGCGCGTCGGGCTGGATCCCGATCTCGCGCAGCTTCTGCACCGTGTGCTGGGTGGGCTTGGTCTTGAGCTCGCCGGCGGCGGCGATCCAGGGCACGTAGGTCAGGTGCACGAATGCGACGTTCGTGGGACCCATCTTCAGGCTCATCTGGCGCGCGGCTTCGAGGAAGGGCAGCGACTCGATGTCGCCCACCGTGCCGCCGATCTCGACGATGGCCACGTCCACCGCGTCCGGCGTGCCGTGACCGGCGCCGCGACGGATGAAATCCTGCATCTCGTTGGTGATGTGCGGGATCACCTGGACGGTCTTGCCGAGGTAGTCGCCGCGACGTTCCTTCTCCAGCACCGACATGTAGATCTGTCCGGTGGTGAAGTTGTTGCTCTTCTTCATCCGCGTGGTGATGAAGCGCTCGTAGTGACCCAGGTCCAGGTCGGTCTCCGCGCCGTCGTCGGTCACGAACACTTCACCGTGCTGGAACGGCGACATCGTCCCCGGATCCACGTTGATGTAGGGATCCAGCTTGATCAGGGTGACGTTGAGGCCGCGGGACTCGAGGAGGGCCGCCAGGGAGGCTGATGCGATGCCCTTGCCGAGAGAGGACACGACACCGCCGGTGACGAAGACGTACTTGGTCATTGTCTTGCAGCGCCGGGATTTCCGACCGGAATCCCGAAAACGCCGTGGTGGTAAAAGGAGATTATAGCGATGCCGTTTTGGCCTCGATCGGGGCCTCGATTGGGGCCGCGACTCGGGCATCGATCTCGCCCATCAGTTCGAGGACGAGCGATGCCGTGTCGTCGGGTCTTTCGAAGGGGTAGAGGTGGGTGCCTTCGAACCAGCGGAACAGGTCCTTGGCGAGCGCCTTGGAGCCGGCCGCGTTGGCATGCCGGAGTTCCTCCGACTGCGTGCCCGCGATGAAGGCCACCGGGCAACGCGGCGCATGACCCTTCAGGATGCGCGGCAGGTTGTGCGGCAACGTGTTGTAGATGCGGGTCTCGATCTCGCGCTGGAAGCCCAGGCGGACCTGGCCGTCCTCGTGCGCATCGAAGCCGCTGGCGATGTAGTCCTTCAGCACCCGGGGATCCCAGCGCGCGAACTTGTGCTTGGCGGCGAAGTGCGCGTGCGCCTCGTCGAGGCTGGGCCATTCGTAGCGCCGCTGATGCGAGATCTTGCCCGGGGAGATGCGCTTCATCAGGCCGGTCGACTTGACCACCTGGACGCTGTGCGCGCGCCAGCCGTCGATCACCGGCGAGTCCAGCATCACCAGCCCTCGCGCCAGCCCCGGCTTGCGGCACGCCACCAGCAGCGACAGCAGCCCGCCCAGCGAGTGCCCGGCCAGCATCACCGGTCCGGTCGGACGGACCTCGTCCTGGATGAAGTGCAGCAGCTCGTCGCGCAGATGCGGCCAGTTGCTGGTCACCGGATAACGCGGATCGTGGCCGATGCGCGGCAGCGCGTGCACCGTCCACCCCGCGTCGCGCCAGCGCTCGAACAGCACCCGGTAGCAGCCCGCCGGGAACCCGTTGGCATGCGAGAAGACGAGGGTCTTGGCGGTGTCCATGGGCTGGCTCGGGCGAGGGGTTCGGTGGGGGCTCAGGCGCGGCCGGCGGCCAGCAGCTTGAGCTGGTAGAGCGCCGCGTGGGCTTCGCGCGGGCTCAGCGCATCGGGATCAAGGTCGCGCAACGCGTCCAGCAGTTCGGACGGTTCCTCGACCGCCGCGCCCGGCGCGGGTTCCGGCGGTGCGGCGAACAGGTCGATCTGCGTCTCGCCTTCGGTGGCGCGGGCTTCGAGCGCCTCCAGCGCCGCGCGGGCCTGTCGCACCACCGGGCCCGGCATGCCGGCCAGCCGCGCGACCTGCACGCCGTAGCTGCGGCTCGCGGGACCGGGCTGGATCTCGTGCAGGAAGACGATGTCCTCGCCGCTCTCGACTGCCGACACATGCATGTTGACCGCCTGCGGGTGCTTGGTCGGGAACTCGGTCAGCTCGAAGTAATGCGTCGCGAACAGCGTGAACGCGCGGCACTTGTCGTGCAGATGGGTGGCGATCGCGCCGGCCAGCGCCAGGCCGTCGAAGGTCGAGGTGCCTCGACCGATCTCGTCCATCAGCACCAGCGACTGCTCGGTGGCGCTGTGCAGGATGGCGGCGCCCTCGGTCATCTCCAGCATGAAGGTCGACTGCGCGTTCGCGAGGTCGTCCGCCGCGCCGATGCGCGTGTGGATCGCGTCGATCGGCCCGAGCCGGCAGGCGGTCGCCGGCACGTAGGCGCCGATCGCCGCCAGCAGCGCGATCAAGGCGACCTGCCGCATGAAGGTGCTCTTGCCGCCCATGTTGGGGCCGGTGATCACCATCAGCTTGGTGCGGGCGTCAAGCCGGCAGTCGTTGGCCATGAACTCGCCCGCGCCGGTCTCGCGCAGGCGCGCCTCGACCACGGGGTGGCGGCCGCCCTGGATGTCGATGCAGGGATGCGGGACGAATTCGGGCCGGCACCAGTTGAGCGTGGCCGCGCGTTCCGCCAGCGCGGCCAGGACGTCCAGGGACGCGAGCGAGCGCGCCAGGCGGCTCAGCGCCGGCAGTTCCTCGGTGAGCTGGTCGATGACCAGTTCGAAGAGCATCTTCTCGCGGGCCAGCGCGCGTTCGTTCGCGGACAGCGACTTGTCCTCGAAGGCCTTGAGTTCGGGCGTGATGAACCGTTCGGCGTTCGTCAGCGTCTGACGGCGCGTGTAGTCGGCGGGGATCTTGCCGAGGCCGCTGTTGGTGACCTCGATGTGGAAGCCGTGCACCTTGTTGAACTTGACGCGCAGGTTGTTGATGCCGGTGCGCGCGCGTTCGCGGACTTCCATCTCCAGCAGGAACTTGTCGCAGTCGGTCTGCACGGCGCGCAGGTCGTCGAGCTCCTCGTCGAAGCCCTTGGCGATGACCCCGCCGTCCCGGATCAGCGCCTGCGGCTCCTCGGCGATCGCGCGGGTCAGCAGCTCGGCGATGTGCGGCGAGGCGCGCAGGCCTTCGGAGAGTTGCTCCAGCAGGACCGAGCCGCCGGGCACGGTCTGGGCCAGTTCGGGCAGGATCAGCAGCGTCGCGCGCAGACCGGAGAGTTCGCGCGGCTTCACCTGGCGCAGCGCGATGCGCGCAGTGATGCGTTCGACGTCCGAGACCTGGCGGAAAGCCTCGCGCAGCGGCTCGGAGCCGGTGCTGATCAGTTCGGCGATGGCGTCCTGGCGCTCGCGCGCGGCGGCGCGGTCGCGCTCGGGATGCAGCAGCCAGTGGCGCAGCGAGCGGCTGCCCATGCCGGTGCGGCACGTGTCCAGCAGCGACAGCAGCGTGGGCGAGGTTTCGCCGCGCAGCGTCTGCGTCAACTCCAGGTTGCGCTGGGTGGCGGGCGGCAGGTCCAGCAGGTCGGATGCGCGCACCACGCGCAGGCTCTTCACATGGCTCAGCGCGCGTGTGCCCTGCGTGCTTTCGGCATAGGACAGCAGGCAGGAGGCGGCCGCATGGGCGACGGGCAGGTCGTGGGCATTCAGCCCCTGCAGATTGATCACGCCGAGCTGCTCGCAGAGCTTGCGGCTGCCCAGCGGCGCGTCGAACTGCCAGCTCTGGCGGTTGGTGATCGGCAGCTTGGCGGCCAGCACGGCCTGCGGGTGCTTCTCACGGTCGACCAGGACTTCGGCCGGCGACAGGCGGGCGATCCACGACGGCAGGTCGCGTTCGCTGCATTGCGCCAGACCGATCTGCCCTTGCGTCATCGAGAGCCAGGCCAGGCCCAGGGTCTTGCCCTGGGTCGCGATGGACAGGAGGATGGCGTCCTGCTTGTCGGCGAGCAGCTCCTGGTCGATGACGGTGCCGGGCGTGGCGAGGCGCTGCACCTTGCGCTCGACGGGGCCCTTGCCGACGCCGACCTCGCCGGTCTGCTCGGCGATGGCGACGGACTCGCCGAGCTTGATCAGCTTGGCGAGGTAGGACTCCAGCGAGTGCACCGGCACGCCGGCCATGACCACCGGTTCGCCGCCGCTCTGGCCGCGGGTGGTGAGCGTGACATCCAGCAGCGCGTTGGCCTTGCGGGCGTCGTCGAAGAAGACCTCGTAGAAGTCCCCCATCCGGTAGAAGAGCAGCGTGTCCGGATGCTCGGCTTTCAGGCCGAAGTACTGCTGCATCATGGGCGTGTGATGGCTGAAATCGGCAGGGACGGCGCTGGTCATCGGGAGCGGTGCGGACGGGAAATGGACAACGCCCTCGGGCTGAGGGCGCTGGGGTGGCTGATTGGAGAACGAGTGTAGGGCATGGCCGTTGTTCATGATCGGGCGCTCCGGGCTCATTGGCAGAGGCGATGTTCGGGATCCAGCCGGACGATGTAGAACACCTCGTCGACCAGGATGCCGTGGACGCGCCCGTGCGGCAGGCCTGAGGGGTTGACGCTTGTTCATGCGGGCTCCGTTCTGCGAAATGCTTGCAGCCATGCTAGGTCTGCGCCAACCGCCCGCGCTTCAACCGTTCGCGCCAAAAACGACAAAGCCCTCCAAGGGGAGGGCTTCGTGGAATGACGTCGACGGGGCCGTCGATCGCCGGAAGTGCCGATGGAATCAGGCTTCTGCGCTGCCGTCGGTCTTCTTGATGCGCACCGGCGCGCGTTTCTTCGGCGCATCGGTTCCCCCTTCGGTGGTGGTCGCGGCCTTCTTCTTGGGGGCGGGCTTGTCGGTCGCATCTCCGCCGGCCGCCGCCTCTGCATCCGCGTCCAGCGCGTCCTGCGTGATCACGCGGGTGTAGGGCGCCAGGATCTGGACCAGCGGGCCGTAGATGCGCGGCGTGCCGGCCACGATCTCGCGCTGATGAAGGAAGTCCGGCTCGCCGGTGAAGTTGCCCACCAGGCCGCCCGCTTCCTGGATGATCAGCGAGCCTGCGGCCACGTCCCACGGGTTCAGGCCGGTCTCGAAGAAGCCGTCGTAATGGCCCGCAGCCACATAGCACAGGTCCAGCGCGGCAGCGCCCGGGCGGCGCACGCCGGCGACCTGGGTCATGACGTCCTCGAACATCTTCAGGTAGCGCTTGAAGTTGTCGCCGCGGCGGAACGGGAACCCCGTGCCGATCAGCGCGTCGCTCATGCGGGTGCGCTTGCTCACGCGGATGCGCTTGTCGTTCAGGTAGGCGCCGCGGCCCTTGGTCGCGTAGAACAGGTCGTTGCGGGTCGGGTCGTAGACGACGGCCTGCTGCACGATGTTGCGGTGCGCCAGCGCGATCGACACGCAGTAGAACGGCAGGCCGTGGATGAAGTTGGTCGTGCCGTCCAGCGGGTCGATGATCCACTGGTACTCGGAGTGCTTCGCGCCGAATTCGCGGCCGGATTCTTCGGCCAGGATGCCGTGGTCGGGGTAGGCCTGCAGCAGCGTCTCGATGATCGCCTGCTCGGCGGCCTGGTCCACTTCGGTCACGAAGTCGTTGGGCGACTTGGTGTTGATCTTCAGGATGTCCAGGTCCATCGACGCGCGGTTGATGATCGCGCCGGCGGTACGCGCCGCCTTGATGGCGACGTTGAGCATGGGATGGTGAGCGGCTTGCGTCATGCGGGACGGTTCCTGTGCTGGGAAGTGGACTGGCGAAAGGAAAGAGCGGGCGTCGGACCTGGCGACCTTCGGTTCGGATGGAATCGGAACGAGGTGGGTCCGGCGCGGATAATCGACCATTTTGACACAGACTCGTGGTTTCCCCTATGCCCCCGGCTGACTCCGGCACGACCGCCCGCCCTCCGACGTCTGATCCGACACGTTTCGTGCTGATCGAGACCAGCCACCCCGGCAACGTCGGCGCGGCCGCGCGGGCGATGAAGGTGATGGGCTTCCGCGACCTGGTGCTGGTGCGGCCGCGCTTCGCCGACGTGCTGAGCCAGGAGGAGACCGTCGCGATGGCCAGCGGGGCGGCCGACATCCTGGCCCGCGCGCGCATCGTCGACCGCGTCGAGGACGCGCTCGACGGTTGCACCTTCGTCTGCGCCACGGCGATGACGCCGAGGGATTTCGGCCCGCCGACGCGCGAGCCTCGCGCGCTGTTCGGCGAACTCGCGGCGACACCTCCCTCGGAGGAGGGCGCCCATCAGGTGGCGTTCCTTTTCGGGTCCGAGCGTTACGGCATGAGCAACGAGGACGTGTACCGCGCGCATGCGGTGCTGTCGATCCCGACGCATCCGACGTACGGCTCCTTGAACCTCGCGCAGGCGGTCCAGCTGATCTCCTACGACTGGCGGCAGGCGCTGGGCGGTTTCGCCGTGGCGCCGCGCACGGCCGATCCGCACCTCGCGGACGCGCAGGCCGTGCAGGGGCTGCTGACGCATCTGGAAAGCAGCCTCGTCCACCTCGGCTACCTCGACCCGGCTTCGCCCAAGAAGCTGATGCCGCGCCTGAACCAGCTCTTCAATCGCGCGGGGCTGACGAAGGAAGAGATCCACATCCTGCGCGGCATCGCCCGTGCGATCGAGAAGACCCACCCCACCGCCGGGACGCCCCCCGCACTTGGGGGAGACGAGTAGCCCAGGCGGGGTCCAGGGCGTGGCGCGCACGCGGCAGGGCAGTAAGCCTGCACCCGGCAAGGTCGGGACCCGCCGCTAAACTGGCCGACCCTCAGCTCCAGCCCTTCGCGGGCTGCCATCGGGTCCTCCCACCATGTTCCAGCGTCTTCGCGAAGACATCGCCTGCATCCTCGAACGCGACCCTGCCGCCCGCTCGGCCTGGGAGGTGCTGACCTGTTATCCGGGTCTGCACGCGCTGGTGGTGCATCGCTGCGCGCACTGGTTCTGGCTGCGTGGATTCCGCTGGCTGGGGCGTTTCACGTCCCACATCGGCCGCTTCCTGACCGGCATCGAGATCCATCCCGGCGCGACCATCGGCCGGCGCGTGTTCATCGATCACGGCATGGGCGTCGTCATCGGCGAGATGACCGAGATCGGCGACGAGGTCACGATCTATCAAGGCGTGACCCTGGGCGGCACCTCGCTGGTGAAGGGCGCCAAGCGGCACCCGACGCTGGAGCGCGGCGTCATCGTCGGCGCCAACGCCTGCATCCTCGGCGGCTTCACGGTCGGGGAGGGCGCGCGCGTCGGCTCCGGCGCGGTGGTGACCAAGCCGGTGCCGCCCGGTGCGACGGCCGTCGGCAATCCGGCGCGCGTGATCGAGGCCAAGCTCGATGCCAGACGCGAGGAGGCGGCGGCGCGGATGGGCTTCTCGGCCTATGGCGTCACGCAGGGCGACGACCCGGTGGCGCTGGCCATGAAGGGCCTGATCGACAACGCCGCCACCCAGGAGCACCAGATCGCGCTGCTGTGGCAGGCGATCGCGAAGCTGTCCGAGGAAGAGCGCAAGGACTGCGTGCCGCAAGGCGCGCAGCAGGGCGAGCACTTCGATGCGGCCGAGCTGTCACGGCTGGTGAAGTGAGTCGCTGATCCCCTGACGCGTCGCTCGCTCGCGACTCCCTCTCCTCAACGACCCTTACGCCAACCCGCTCCCGCAGTGCGGGAGCGGGGGGAAGACGAGGGCGTCGAGCAGGGACGGATCAGTGATGGTGACCGTGGTCGCCGTGCGCGTGGCCGTGCTCGATCTCTTCCTGCGACGCGGCGCGGACGTCGGTGACCTTGACGCTGATCTTCAGGTGCTGGCCGGCCAGCGGGTGGTTGCCGTCCAGGTGCACGGTGTCGCCCTTGACCTTCACGACGGTGAAGACGTGGAAGCCGTCGTCGGCCGCCGGCTCTTCTTCGCCTTCCTTGGCCTGACGGATCTGGATCTGGCCGCCGACCTTCACGCCGGGCGGGAAGTCCTTCTTCGGGATGGTGATCAGCAGGCTCTCGTCGCGCTCGCCGAAGCCGGTCTCGGGCGTCAGCTCGATCGTGGTGGCGAAGCCCTTCTCCTGGCCTTCCAGCGCGGCTTCGACGACCGGCAGCGTGTTGCCGTAGCCGCCGATCAGCAGCGCCATCGGCTCGTCGGTCTTCTCGATGACCTGGCCGAGCTTGTTCGCGACCTTCAGTTCGACGGTGGCGATGGTGTCCTTGGTGATCTTCATGGGTGTTGCTTTGGGGTTGCGTCTGTGGGGAGGGCTCGTGGGGGCCGCAGGGGGTCAGCCCGGGCGCTTGGGCCGTTGGGCGGTCTTGGGACGGAACGCGGCGCAGACCGCGTCGCGTGTTTCGAGGTAGGGGCCGCCGATCAGGTCGATGCAGTACGGCACGGCGGCGAAGAGGCCGCTGGCGGCCTCGTGCCCGGCCAGTGTCTCGGCGATCGCCTTGGGCTGGCCCGGCAGGTTGATGATCAGCGCCTGGCCGCGGATCACCGCGACCTGACGCGACAGGATCGCGGTCGGCACGAAGTGCAGCGAGATCTGGCGCATCTGCTCGCCGAAGCCCGGCATCACGCGATCGGCGACGTCCGTCGTCGCCTCGGGTGTGACGTCGCGGATCGCGGGGCCGGTGCCGCCGGTGGTCAGCACGAGGTCGCAGCCCGCTTCGTCGACGAGCTCACGCAAGGTCTGCGCGATGAGCGCGCGTTCGTCGGGAATCAGGCGCGGCTGGAACTCGATCGGGTTGATCAGCGCGGAGCGCAGCCAGTCCTGCAGCGCGGGCAGGCCCTTGTCCTCGTAGACGCCGCTGGAGGCGCGATCGCTGATCGACACGATGCCGATGCGGACGGCCTCAGGCGGCGGCAGCGCCGCGCCGTTGTCCGATGGGACCGGCGGCTCACTCATCGTCGTCCTCGTCGGAGGCATCCGCGTCCTCGTTCGCCGAGGCGTTGTCCTTGCCGGCGAGCACATGGCCCTTCACGAACTGGAACAGCTCGCGCCAGGCGCGGCCGTTGCGCTGCTCGGGCGCCTGGGCGCGGTCCTTGCGGGCGGCGCGGATCAGGCTGCGCAGCTGCTGCGTGTCGACCTCGTCGAAGCTGTCGATGAAGCCCTGCAGCGCGCTGTCCTCCTCGACCAGACGCACGCGCCAGCGTTCGGCCTGGTGCAGCTCCAGCGAGTCCTGGGCGCGGCCGAGCTTGAATTCGGCGACGGCCTGGCGGATCGGCTCGGGATCGACCTGGCGCATCAGCTTGCCGATCAGCTGCAGATGGCGCTTCTTGCCGCTGCGGGCGGTGCCGGCGACGATGCGGCGGCCTTCCTTGATGGCGTCGAGCAGCGACTCGGGCAGGTCGAGCGCTGCCACGCGCTTCTCGGGCAGCGTCAGCAGTTCCTCGCCCAGCGCCTGCAACGCGTCCATGTCGCGCTTGAGCTGGCTTTTGCTGGGGCGGTCGTCTTCGAAGTCGTCGAAGTCCGCGCGGTCGTCGTCGTGGTCGT
This sequence comes from Rubrivivax sp., assembly GCA_004210455.1. GTDB lineage: Bacteria > Pseudomonadota > Gammaproteobacteria > Burkholderiales > Burkholderiaceae_C > Roseateles. The sequence continues at coordinate 11,933 of SEFA01000031.1, forward strand.
GGTCGGGGGTCATGAGCGGGGGAAAGCGAGAAGCCCCGACCGGAAGGGCGGGGCACAGCGCCCGTATGATAGTCGCCACCCCGCCGCGGCCTCGGATTCCCCCAGGCCGCGCTGCTTTCAAAGAGACCGCATTCATGAGTCAAGCCGAGCAAGGATTCGCCTACAGCCAGGACCACTTCCGCCAGTTGATCGAGGACGTCCTGGCCGAGGCCAAACGCCAGGGCGCCAGCGACGCCGGCGCGGAAGTGTCCGAGGGCAGCGGCATGTCCGTGTCGGTGCGTCGCGGCCAGCTCGAGAACGTCGAGCGCAACCGCGACAAGTCGCTGGGCATCTCGGTCTACCTGGGCCAGCGCAGAGGCAACGCGAGCACCTCGGACTTCTCGCCGCAGGCGCTGAAGGACACGGTGCGCGCCGCCTACGACATCGCGCGCTTCACGGCCGAGGACGAGTTCGCCGGTCTGCCCGACGAGCAGGACCTGTCGCTGGACGAAGCGGCACGGCCGTCGCTGGACCTGTTCCACCCGTGGTCGGTCACCGCCGAGCAGGCCGCCGAACTGGCGCTGCGCTGCGAAGAGGCGGCGCTGAAGACGGACGCGCGCATCACCAACTCGGAAGGCGCGGCGGTCTCGGCGCAGCAGTCGCACTTCTATTCGGGCAATTCGCGCGGCTTCCGCGGCGGGTATGCCAGCTCGCGGCATTCGCTGTCGGTCGCGCCCATCGCCGGCCGCGGCGCCGGCATGGAGCGCGACGCCTGGTACAGCTCGATGCGCGACGCGGCCGACCTGTCCTCCGCTGAAACGATCGGCCGCTACGCCGCCGAGCGCGCACTGGCGCGGCTGAAGGGCCGCAAGGTCAAGACGGCCAGCGTGCCCGTGCTGTTCGAGGCGCCCGTCGCGGCCGGCCTGCTGGGCGCGTTGGTGCAGGCCACCAGCGGCGGCGCGCTGTATCGCCGCGCTACCTTCCTGCTGGACAGCCTGGACCAGCAGATCCTGTCGCCGCACGTCGAGGTCGTCGAGGATCCGCACATCGTCAAGGGCAAGGGCAGCTCGCCCTTCGACGACGAAGGCGTGGTGACGAAGGCGCGCACCGTGGTCGACGCGGGCGTGCTCAAGGGCTACTTCCTGTCGACCTACTCGGCGCGCAAGTTGGGCCTGCGCACGACAGGCCACGCGGGCGGCTCTCACAACCTGACGATGCGCAGCAAGGCCACGGCGCCGGGCGACGACCTGCCGACCATGCTGCGCCGACTCGGCACCGGCCTGTTCGTCACCGAGCTGATGGGGCAGGGCGTCAACTACGTGACGGGCGACTACTCGCGCGGCGCGAGCGGCTACTGGGTCGAGAACGGCGTCATCGCCTTCCCGGTCAACGAGATCACGATCGCGGGCAACGTCAAGGAGATGTTCAAGCAGATCGTGGGCATCGGCGCCGACACGTACACGCTGGGCAGCAAGACGGTAGGCTCGATCCTGCTGGAGAACATGAAGCTCGCCGGGGCCTGATCGAAGACCCTTCCTGCAGCCACCGAGCGCCGGCCCAGGAGGCCGGCAGGCCCGCGTCGTCAATCGCGTCGCATGCTCCGCATTCCTCCTCGGGCCTGCCGGCCTCCTGGGCCTTGGGCGGAGACCGAGGGTGGTGGTTGTCAGGTTGACGCCAGCCCTCCAGTAGTTAATCCTCTTTTCGCTCGGGCTTCGGCTCAAAAGGCGCCCGTGACGCGGCGCCCATACCAACGAAAAAGGAGACTTCATGGAGCGTCGTTCGTTCGTCAAGAATGCCGGCCTGGCCGGCGTGCTGGCCGCGGGTGCGGCACCGGCCATCGTGCATGCGCAGGCCAACCTCCGGTGGCGGATGGCGTCGAGCTTCCCCAAGCAGCTCGACACGATCTACGGCGGCGGCGAGGTCTTCGCCAAGAAGGTCAGCGACCTCAGCGGTGGCAAGTTCCAGATCAGCGTGCATGCGGGCGGCGAGCTGATGCCGGCCTTCGGCGTGGTCGACGGCGTGCAGAACGCGACGGTCGAGATCGCGCATACGGTGCCGTACTACTTCTTCGGCAAGGACGAGACCTTCGCCATCGGCGCGTCCATCCCGTTCGGTCTGAACTCGCGGCAGATGACGGCGTGGACCTACCACGGCAACGGTCTGAAGCTGATGCGCGAGTTCTACCGGAACTACAACATCATCAATTTCCCCGGCGGCAATACCGGCGCGCAGATGGCGGGCTGGTACCGCAAGGAGATCAAGTCGGCGGCGGACTTCAAGGGATTGAAGTTCCGCATCGGCGGCTTCGCCGGCCGGGTGATCGAACGCATGGGCGGCGTGCCGCAGAACCTGCCGGGCGGCGAGCTGTATTCGGCGCTGGAGAAGGGCACGATCGACGCGGCGGAGTGGGTCGGGCCGTACGACGACCTGAAGCTGGGCTTCAACAAGGTCGCGCCGTTCTACTACTACCCCGGCTGGTGGGAGGGCGGCCCGCAGGTCGACTTCTTCATCAACACCAAGGCGTATGAAGCGCTGTCGCCCGAATACAAGGCGATCGTCGAGGCGGCGTCCGCGTACGTGCACGTGGACATGCAGGCCAAGTACGACGTGCTGAACCCGCAGGCGCTCAAGCAGCTGGTGGCGGCCAAGACCAAGCTGATGCGCTTCCCCAAGGACACGATGGACCTGGCGTTCAAGGAGTCGATGGCGCTGTACGCGGAGCTGTCGGCGAAGAACCCGAACTGGAAGAAGGTCTACGAGGATTACGCCAACTTCCGGCGTGACCAGAACCTGTGGTTCCGCTTCGCGGAAGCGGGCTTCGACGACTACATGCAGTCGCAACGGTTCTGATCCGGAGCGAGGTGCGGATCGGTATCCGCACCCAACTCCACGGCGACATCCACTGGCCGCGGGCCGCGCTTCGACAAGGGGCGCGGCCCGTTCCGCTTGTGGGGTGGTCGTGGGTCGAGGGTGGGGGCGGTGGCGTCACAATCCGTCCTGGATCAATCGGCATCAGGATGAGTTCATGAATCAGGAAACGCAGTCGCTCGAAGCGCTCCTCAAGGCCCTTCGCGTGCTGCTCACGGTGCTGCTGACGCTGGTCGTCATCGCGGTCATCTGCTTCCGGCTCTTCGCTTACTCGTTCACGTATGCGTCGCCGCCGTTCTGGTCCCTGGTGCCGGCGGGCGTGTTGGCGGGCCTGCTCATCATGCTGCTCGTGCCGCAGCCGGTGCGCCGTATCGGCGCGGCGCTGCTGCTGGTGCTGTATGCGCTCAGCATCGTCTTCTTCGGCTGGCGCCATGTCATGGCGCTCTACGCGTCGGACGGGCCTTTCGCCTTCGATCTCTTCGAGGCGGTGTTGATCGTCCTGCTCGCCGTGCCTAGCCTGGTGCGGCCGAGAACCACCTTCTGAGTTCGCGCGGTCCATCGCTCCGGCGATACCGGCCGCCGATGTTTGAGATCGCAATCTGCGATCTCAAACGCGATCGAGCGGCGGCCGGGGTTCGTTCTCAGTGTTCGGGTCCTTCCATGGTGATGATCTGGAAGAAGTGCTCCTCATGGATGGCCACTACCAGGACGGTCAGCAGGGTGGGCATCTCGTGGACCATGTCCGCCGTCATCGCGTTGAGGTGACCAGCATCGGCGTGCGGCGGTTGGGCCAGAACGGCGCGACGCGGATGCCGTCGCCCGGAGGATCCGACCGCGGCAGCTCGCACGCCTTCTCAATGGCGCGCCAGGCTCGTAGATCCAAACACTACTGGTTCCAGTAGGTGCGCAGACTGGAACCAGTCGAGGCTCTCAACGCGTTCGCCGTACGTGCGTCGCCACCCCCATCAGTAGGCCGTCTTCAGAACGAATCGTTCGCATGCAAGACCCGGCACTGACCTTCATCGCAGTGATGCGCGGAGGTCGATGTGGCGGTGTATGTCTCACGCAAGTTCCACCGCTGGATGCGGGAGTGCGGTGTGGTGGAAAGAGATCTTTGCCGTTCAGTCTTGGAAATGACTCAGGGTCTTGTGGATGCGGACCTTGGAGGAGGGCTGCTGAAAAAGCGGATTGCCCGAAACGGTCAAGGAAAGCGTGGCGGTTTTCGGACGATCGTGACCAAACCGAAATTGGAGACCTGCCTCTTCGTTTACGGTTTCGCAAAGGGTGACCTGGGGAACATCAGCGCGGCAAGGGAGCTGCACTGCCGAGACGTCGCTAGGAAGTTTCTTTCATTGCCCCTCGATCAACGTAAGAAGGAGATCGAGGAGGGCGCATTTTTTGAGGTGAATTGCAATGCACAAGTCCGTATCCCCGTTTGATCGAATGCTGCTGGAGAGCTACTTCAGTCTCAAGCGCGCTGGCGTAGTGAGCGGCGCGAAATACATGGCGGTGCAGGCGCTGTGTCGGCCCACGCTGCAGCCGCGGCGACCGGCTGAGCCCTTCCGTCCGCATAAGCGGCGAGCACTCAGTGCGGCCGGTCCCCGCCGTTGATCAGCGACCCGGTTTTGATTGGAGCCCGATGCACAAGTCCCTATCCCCATTTGACCGAATGCTTCTGCAAACCTACTTCGACCTCAAGCGCGCGGGCCTTGTCAGTGGAGTGAAGTACATGGCGGTGCAGTCGGTGTGCCGACCCACGATGCAGCCTCGTCAACCTGCAGAGCCGTTTCGTCCTCGCAGGCAGCGGGCGCTTTGCGCAGCAGGTCCCCGTCGTTGATGCACGACCTCACCTTCATGGAACCGCCATGCACAAGTCCCTGAACATCTCTGATCTGATGATGAGAGGATCCTTCTTCGATCTCTACAAGATCGGAGCGGTCACCAAGGCGCAGTACATGGGCGTACAGGCGCGTTACCGGCCGCGCCTGCAGCCTCGCGAACCATCTACGCCTTTTCGTCCGCGCAAGCGCCGAGCGCTTAGTTCTGGCGGTCCTCGATGTTGATACGCGACACGGAACCGCTCAATCGCATCGTCCCGTTGGCCAGTTCGGCGAACTCTCCGGAATGGGCTTGATCCGTCGTTCGGCACCGGCGCCGACGATGCAGAACTTCGCGTAGTAGCCTCGCGTGGGATCGGAGCGGTCCGAAGGCTTCACGTTGAGAGACGCGTAGTAGGCCTTGCCATCCCGCAATTCGCTCACCGGTTCCGACGTGCCGCCTTCTGGCACCTGACCGTACGCGAGGCACGAGAGCGACGCGACCGGCAGCCCGCCCACTGCGCGGCAGTGCATCGCCCACATCTTGCGGTTGGATTGCTCTGCGTCATCGGCGACCGAGATCGCCTGCAAGCGCGCGGCAGGATCGCGTTTCGCGTCCTTGGCAGGCATGGCGAAGCAGGGGCGGCCGTCTTCCAACAGGATCACTTCTGCCGTACCCAATGCGGATGTGGACCAACAAGGCGCAGACAGGCAGATCAGCGCACCGACGCCAAACGTCTTATGGAAGATTGCTACAGGTCGCGAGCATCTTGAAGAACTTACCGAGCGCTGACCCTCAATCCCCGCCCGCCTTCCGCCCCAACGCCACCTGGATCGCGCGCGTGAGCGCCGCCAATTCGATCGGCTTCGCGACGTAGCCTTGGAAGCCCGCAGAGAGGCCTTCCTGCCGATCCGCGACCATCGCGAAGGCCGTCAGCGCCACCGCCGGCAGCTGTTCGGGGCTGCCTCCCGGCAGCTTGCGCACCTCGCGGATCAGCGAGCGCCCGTCCATCTCCGGCATCCCGATGTCGGACACCAGCAGGTCGTAGTGTTCCTCGCCCTCCTCGAGCCGCGACAGTACCTCCGCCGCGCTCGTCGCCACGCTGACCTTCGCGCCCAGGCGGCTCAGCGCCACCTGACCGACTTCGCGCGCGTCCTCCTCATCGTCGACGAGCAGCACCCGCACGCCCGACAAGGTGTCCTCCGACAAGTCGACCGGCTCGACGCACGGCGGCGGCTCCAGCGCCTGTTCCTTCAGCAACGGCAGGCGCAGCTCGAACACCGAGCCGCCGCCCGGTCCCGGGCTGTCGGCGCTGATGCGGCCCTGGTGCAGCTGCGCGATCGCGCGCGCGATCGCCAGGCCCAGGCCGAGACCACCGACCTTGCGCGTCTTCGAGCCATCCTCCTGCCGCAGCCGGTCGAAGACGAAGGGCAGGAACTCCGGTGAGATGCCGCGCCCCGTGTCCCGCACGCGCAGCAGCGCGCAGCCGTCCTCGATTCCGACGTGCACGTCGACGCTGCCGCCGCTTTCGGTGAACTTGATGGCGTTGCCGATCAGGTTCGTCAGCACCTGCGACAGGCGCTGCGCGTCGCCCGCGATCCACACCACGCCCGCGGCATGGCAGTTCAACGCGACGCCCTTGCCCTGCGCCTCGTGCAGCGCGCCCAGCACCGATTCCGAGGCCAGCGCCGCCAGGTCCATCGGCATCGTCTGCAGCACCAGCTTGCCGGCCGCGACCGCGCTCATGTCGAGCAGGTCGTTGATCATCCGCGCCTGCAGCTGCGCATTGCGACGGATCACCGTCGACGCCTTGCCCAGCAGCGGATGCGCGTCCGCGAAGTTGGTCAGGATGTCCGCCCAGCCCGTGATCGCGCTCAGCGGCGAACGCAGCTCGTGCGACAGCACCGCGAGGAACTGGTCCTTGAGCTCGTTGGCGCGCTCCGCCTCTTCCTTGCCCTGGCGCAGCGCCTGCTGCGCCTCGTAGGCCGGCGTCGAGTCCTTGATGATCTTGGAGAAACCCGTCGTGACGCCCGACGCGCTGAACAGCGGCGTCACCACGCCTTCCGCGCGCAGCCGCGTGCCGTCCTGGCGCATCAGCCAGCGGTCGTCCCGCGCCGCGCCCTGCGTCAGCGCCAGCGCCAGCTCGTTCTCCAGCACGCCCGCCGCCCGGTCCTCCGGCGTCAGCAGGATCTCCGCCGACATGCCGCGCACGGCGCCCAGCGCATGGCCGAAGATCGTCTCGGCCGCGCGGTTCCAGTCCCGGATGCGACCCTCGGTGTCCAGCAGGATCACCGCGTGGTCCTGCAGCGAATCGACCACGCGCGCGTACAACGCGTCGGCCTCGCGCAACTGTGCCTCGACCTGGATCTGCGCCTCGCGCTGCCGCACCTCGCGCAGCGCGCGGTCGATCGCGACCGGCAGCCGCGTCAGCCGCCCCTTCATCACGTAGTCGGTGGCGCCGCGCTTGAGCAGCTCCACCGTGTTTTCCTCGCCGATCACGCCCGACACGAAGATGAACGGCGTGCTCGGCGACAGCCGCTGCGCCAACGTCAGCGCTTCCGCGCCGGTGAAGCCGGGCAACTGGTAGTCCGACAGGATCAGGTCGAAGCGCTGCGTTTCGAGCGCGCCGAGCAGTTGCGGCTCGTCCTTCACCCAGGTCACCCGCGCGCGCGGATGCGTCGTCTCCAGCGACGCGAGCAGCAGCTCCGCGTCGAAGGTGGAATCCTCCAGCAGCAGGATCTCCAGCGGCGGTGCACCCGCGTCGATAGGCGGCGTCGACGAATCGGTCATGAGCTCATTCGTAGCGGCGCGTGGCGCGCAGCGATCCCGGCGGCGGCTCATTGAGCACGGCCCAGAACACGCCCAGGTCCGCGATCGCCGCGACGAATTGCTTGAACTCCACCGGTTTCACGACATACGCGTTCACGCCCAGTTCATAGCTGTGGACCACGTCCGATTCGGTCTGCGACGAGGTCAGCATCACCACCGGAACGCTCTTCAGCGACGCCGTGGACCGGATGGCCTTCAGGACTTCCAGGCCGTTCACTTTCGGCAGCTTCAGGTCCAGCAGCACCACCGCCGGGTTGCCCTCGGCGCGGTCCGCGTGGGCGCCTTCGCGGTTCAGGTAGTCCAGCGCTTCGGCGCCGTCGCGCACGATGATCACTTCGTTGGCAAGTTGGCTGCGTTCAAGCGCCACCAGCGTCAGTTCGAGGTCGCGGGCGTCGTCTTCAACAAGCAGGATGGGCTTGAGCATGGCGTTCGGGGTCTTGCAGGTCAGAAAAGAGAGGTGTCGGTCGGCGCCGGCCGTCCGGAAACGCTCGCGGTGGATCCGCCAGGGGGGAGGGCGTCGGAGGAGGCGGGGCCATTATCGGATGATCGGTCGGAGGCGGCGGACGACGCCTCTTGCATGGCGCGGGTCGGCAGCGTGAAGCGGAAGCACGCACCGCGGTCGGCCTCGCCCAGCGCTTCGACCTGGCCCCCGTGCCGCTCGACGATGCGACGCACGCTCGCCAGGCCGATGCCGGTGCCTTCGAAGGCCTCGGTCTGGTGCAGCCGCTGGAAGACCCCGAACAACTTGTTCACATACTTCATCTGGAAGCCGACGCCGTTGTCCGAGATGCTCAGGCCGATCCCGTCCTCGGCGGTGATGCCGGCGATCTCGATGCGCGCGGGATCGCGCGGTCGCGTGTACTTGACGGCGTTGGAGACCAGGTTGCGGATGGCGACCTGCAGCAGCACGGGATCGCCCCACAGGCGAGGCAGCGGGCGCTGGACGGTCCACTCGATGCGGCGGTCCTTGTTCAGCGTGTTCTGTTCCGCGATCAGGTCGTCGATCAGATGTTCGGTGTTGAGCGAGCTGTGCTTGATCGCCGATCGCCCCATCCGCGAGAAGTCCAGCAGCGCGTCCACCAGTTGGCCGGCGTGCGCGGAGGCTTCCTTCACATGGGCGAGGTAACGGCGCGAACGCTCGGACAGCGCGCCGCCTTCCATTTCCATCACCAGGTCGACGAAGCCCGCGATGTGGCGCATCGGCGCGCGCAGGTCGTGCGACACGGTGTAGGAGAAGGCTTCCAGTTCCTTGTTGACGCGGCCCAGTTCCATCGCCACTTCGGCCATTTCCTCCGCTCGGCGCAGCACGATGCCGATCAAGGCCTGGCGCAGTTCCTGCACCGCATGGACCTCGCCCTGCGTCCACGGCATGGACTGTCCGCGGACCTGCTGTTTCCAACTGGCAAAGCTGCGGCGCGGATGCAGGCGCGAGTCCTGGCCGGTGGCCGCCTCCTTGCGCGGATCGCCGGCCCAGACGATGGTCTGGACGATCTCGGGCCGGAACCAGACGATGTGATGCCGATGGAGCTTGGAGATCGAGATCGCCAGCAGTCCCGCCGTCGGTCCCAGCACCTGCGCCGTGGAGCGGTCCATGGCATCGCCGAGCGATGAAGCCTCCGCCGGCAGCCGGTCGCTGTGCCAGACCTCGTCGATGCGGTTGCCCAGCCATTGGCCGAGCGTCAGCAGCGTCGCGTGGTCCGGCGTTTCCCCGACGGCCCAGCAGCTGTCGTTGAGGATCACCGCCGCGCCCGTCGCGCGCGCCAGGCGCAGCAGCGGGCCGGGTTCCTCGATCAGCCGCTGCAAGGTGGCGTCGCTGTCCGACAGGTGGGACACGATCGCCAGCGTCAGCTGCCGCAGCCGCAGCTGTTCGGTGACCTGTTCGTTCTCTTCCTTGGCCTCGATCTGCAGCGATAGCAGCTGGCCGAGATGCTCGCAGGCCATCCGCGTCTGCCAGGACAGCTGGCGCGGCTGGTGGTCGTGGCAGGAGACCAGGCCCCACAGCTTGCCGCCCACGATGATGGACACCGACATCGACGCCAGCGTCCGCATGTTGCGCATGTACTCGAGGTGCACCGGCGACACGCTGCGCAGCGCGGCCTGCGACAGGTCCAGCGCCGTGCCGTCGCGACCGTCGACGAAGCGCACCGGCACCGGCACGTAATGCGCGTCGGCGATCAGGCGGATATGGTTGATGCGGTAGAGCTCCCGCGCCTGCGGCGGGATGTCCGAGCCCGGGAAGCGGTGACCGGCGTACGCGTCGTAGCCCGCGTCGATCGCCTCGGCGAGCACCTCGCCGTGACCTTCCGCGTCGAAGCGGTAGGCCAGGCAGCGACCGAAGCCGGTGAGCCGCTTCATCTCCTCGACCACCACGCGGCACAGCTCGGTCACCGCGGCGGTGCGCTGCATCCTCGGCACGAGGTGGCGCGCCAGGCTGTAGATCGGCGCGCGATTGCCGGCGTCCGCGGTGTCGGCTTCGAGTTCCAGATACGCCAGGCCGCCGATGCGGTGGCCCGACACATGCAGGCGCTGCTCGCCGAGGGCCAGCGTGCCGCAGGAGACGGGACCTTCACCGTCGACCAGTGCCGGGCGCTGACCGCTGACCGCGTCCAGTGCCCCTTCGATGCGCGCGGCCAGCGCGTCCGGCGCGGACGGCAGCAGGGTCGCCCAGTTCTCGCTGAACGCCACCAGGCCGCCGCTGCGCCAGTCCACCACGGCGAGCCAGCCGTGCGGCTGGATCGCGCCGGGCACGCGGATCGGCTCGCTCGCGCATTGTGCGATCTGCAGATCCGTCGGGATGGGCGTCAGCGCGTCGGTGTTCATGCGGACCTCGGCGGTGACGCGGCGACGGTCGGCGCGTCGATGGGGCCGAAGGTCGCGATCAGCGCGCGGAAGGTCGCCACGGCCGCGTCGCAAGCGGCCGAGCGTTCGCTTTCCCCGGTGCCGGCCTCGGCCTGGGCGAGCTGGCGGAATTCCCGCCACATCGCGCCGGTCCGGGCGCCGAAGCCGTGGAAGTAGGCCGTGCCGTGCTCGGGGGTGAGGCCGTGCGCGGCCAGCAGCTTCGGCGTCAGCACCTGGCCGCCGAGGGCGGAGCCCTCGATCACGTAGAGCGATCCGATCGCCGCCGCCGGCGAGTCCAGCCGCAGCCCTTGCTGCGCAGCGAGGGCAGAGGCGTGCATCGTCTCGTGCGTCCCGTCCTCGGGCAGGGCCAGCGACGTCAGGTCGCGCGCCGCGAAGGGCGCGCGCACCCGGGCGTCGAACCAGGGATGCAGGCGCTCCGGCAAGGCCTGGCGCACGCGCGGTTCCCAGAGTTGGAGGAATTCATGGAAGCCGCGCAGGATGCGGCCGTAGCGCCTCAGCGGCATCGGCGCCTCCAACTGGAGCAGCGCCTCGATGTCGTCGTGCAGCGGCCCGGTGCTGCGGCGCAGGCGGGGGAGCAGGTCGGTCTCGATCGTGGCGTCGGTCGTCGTCATGAGGCTCAGGGGGCAAGGCGGATGCGCGGCGCGGATTATGGTCAGAAAGGCGCAGGGCAAACATCCGTCCCGCCCCTACGGACGCGGGGGCCGACGCCTGTTCCGCAAACCGGCAAGAATGTCGTGCCCTCCTTCAGAGGGAAGGGGTAGGGGGAGGCACGCCGTTTGCCGACTCTCTCCGATTCGCCTAATCGCACGTCCGTCGCGGACCGCGCTTGCCGCGCGCGTCGGACTTTTCCTCAGTGGACCTCTTGCCGCAGGGTTTGCCATGTCTCCCCACGCCGTCATCGTCGACGACAACCTCGAGTCCAGCGAAACGCTGGGCATCCTCCTGGAGTTGGAGGGCTACACCGCCGCGACTGCGGCGACCTTGCGCGAAGCGCGTCAGCGCATCGCCGAGCAGCGGCCGGATGTGCTGATCCTGGACCGTGCGCTGCCGGACGGGCAGGGCATGGATTTCCTGGTCGAGGCCTTGCTGCAGGGGCCGATGACGGTCGTGATGCTGACGGGCACTTCCGACCCGGGCGACGCAGCCGAAGCGATCCGTCGTGGCGCGAGCGCCTACCTGGTCAAGCCGGCGACGATCGATCAGCTGAAGGAAGTCCTCGACCGCGCGTCGCAGGGATCGCGTCAGGCGGCCTGAAGGCCGCATCCAACTCTCCCAGACACCTCGGTGCGCGGCCGTCGAAGGACGTTTCTGCGTCGGTGTATGGGGGAAGGGTTTTCGCGGCGGAGCCGGGAAAATCTTTCTCCCATACGGACCCAGAGATGTCGAAGGGAGGGCCCCCGTACTTCCACCTCAGCTGGCCCTCACCCCGGCCCTCTCCCGCAAGCGGGAGAGGGAGTCGGAAAACCGAGCGCTCAGCGGAAATCGTCGAGCTGGATCCCGTGGCGGTGCAGCTTGTCGTAGAGCGTCTTGCGCGGGGTCCCGAGCAGCTCCATCGCCGCCGGCACCTTGCCGCCAGAGCGGCGCAGCGCCTGCTCGATGAGCGCCTTCTCCACCATTTCCATCTGGCGCGCCAGCGCCAGGTTGGGGACGGCCTGGATCGCGGCCGACGAGTCGAGGTCGTCCAGCGCCAGCACGAAGCGGTCGGCGGCGTTGCGGATCTCGCGCACGTTGCCCGGCCAGTCGTGGGCCATCAGTTCGCGCAGCTTGTCTGGCGTCAGTTCCGGCGCCTCGCGCTCGTAGCGCTTGCAGGCCTGTGCGACGAAGTGTTCGAACAGCAGCGGGATGTCTTCGCGCCGTTCGCGCAACGGTGGCAACACCAGCGTGGCGATGTTGAGCCGGTAGTACAGGTCGCTGCGGAACTGTCCGCGCTCGCCCATCTCCTTCAGGTCGGCCTTGCTGGCCGCGATGAAACGGACGTTGATGACCTGTTCCTCGTTGGAGCCGAGGCGCTCCACGCGACGTTCCTGCAGCACGCGCAGCAGCTTGATCTGCAGCGCCACCGGCATGGTCTCGATCTCGTCGAGCAGCAGCGTCCCGCCGTTGGCGTGTTCGATCTTCCCGATGCGGCGCTTGCCCGCCGACGTGAACGCGCCGGACTCATGGCCGAAGAGTTCGCTCTCGAACAGCGCTTCCGGCAGCCCGCCGCAGTTGATCGCGACGAAGTTCCGGTCGCGGCGCGGGCTCTGGTCGTGCAGGCAGCGCGCCACCAGCTCCTTGCCGGTGCCCGTCTCGCCCAGGATCATCACATCCGCCGAGGTCGAGGCCAGGTTGAGCACCTGACGCCGAAGCTGCTGCATCGCCGCCGACTTGCCCAGCAGCGCCGCCTCGATGCCGCTGGCCGCGGACAGCTGCGCGCGCAGCTCGTCGGCCGAGTGGCGGATCAGGCGCAGGTCCAGCGCGCGGCGCGCCGTGTCCAGCAGCCGCTCCGGGGCGAAGGGCTTCTCGATGAAATCGTAGGCGCCGTTGCGCATCGCCTGCACGGCCATGTTCACGTCGCCGTGCGCGGTGATCAGGATCACCGGGATCTGCGGATCGGTCGCCTGCACATGCGCCAGCAGCGCGCGGCCGTCCATGCCGGGCAGCCGGACGTCCGTGATGACGATGACCTGCGCGCCGGGCTGCACGTGCGGCAGCGCCTCCTCGGCCGAACGGCACGGCACCACCGCCAGGCCTTCGAGTTCCAAGGTCTGGGTCAGACTGACCCGCACCGGCAGGTCGTCCTCGACGAACACCACCTTGTAGCCCTCAAACATACTGCCCCTCCTCGGCCTGCCAGGTGTCGACCTCGAGGTCGAACTCGAAACACATGCCATGGTCCAGACGTTGCGCCCGCAGCGCGCCGCCGAACTCGTGGACGATTTTTGATGAGATCACCAGCCCCAGCCCCAGCCCTTCACCGGCCGGCTTGGTGGTGAAAAACGGCTCGAACAGCCGCGGCAGCAGCGATTCGCTGAGCCCCGGTCCGGTGTCCAGCACCTGGACCCGCACGCGCCGGCCGTCCTCCGCCGGCACGGCCGCGACGCGCAACCGGCGTTCGTGGCCTTCCGACGCATGGTGCGCGGGCTCCGACGCGATCGCATCGATGCCGTTGGCCAGCAGGTTCACCAGCACCTGCTCCAGCCGGTTCGATTCGGCGCTCACCCGCAGTCCCGGCGGCACGTCGACCTCCACGGGCAGGTCCAGCTGACGCGTGCGGTGCTCCAGCAGCAGTCGCGCGTTGTTCACGCTCGCCAGCAGCGATACCGCCGTGCGCGAGGGCTCCGCCTTGCGGGCGAAGCTCTTGAGCTGGCGCGTGATCTGACCCATCCGCTCGACCATGTCGTCCATCGTCTGCAGGTTGTCCGCGACCGCTTGCGTGCGGCCGGCCTCCAGCAGCCTCTGCGAATTCCGTGCCAGCGCGCGCAGCGCCGTCAGCGGCTGGTTGACTTCATGCGACAAGCCCGCCGACATCTGCCCCAGCACCGCCAGTTTGCTGGTCTGCAGCAGCTCGCCCTCGGCCTGGCGGCGCTGCGCGATCTGGTCCAGCAGTTCTTCGTTGGTCTGGCGGAGTTCCGCCGTGCGTTCGTCGACGATGAGCTCCAGCTGTGCATGTGCGTTCTGCAATTCGGTCTTCGCGTGGAAGAGCTGCCGCAGCGCGCGCCGACGCGACGCGAGGTAGAGCAGCAGCATCCCGATCGCCGCGCCGAAGGCCGCGCCGCTCCACGCGGCCAGCCGTGCCTGTCGCCGCACTTCCGACAGGTCGGACAGGGCGAGCAGGCGCACGCCCAGCGGCAGCAGTTGCCGCTCCTGCGCCAGCAGCGTCGCGCTGGCCGGCGCGGGCGCCCGCACCAGCAGGCTGTTGTAGGCCTCCAGCGCGCCCGGCAGGCCCAGGTCCGGCCCGATCCGCGGGTAACGCGCGCTGGCCTGCAGCCGGTCGCGCTCGGAGGCGTCGGCGCGGTTCAGCACCGCGTAGCGCCAGTCCTCGACCGAGCTCATGATCACCACGCCCTGGTCGTCCGAGACCAGGATGCGCTCCCCCTGCGAGCGCAGGCCCAGGTCCACCCAGGTCGACTCCAGCGGCGCCAGGTTGAGCTTCACGACGATCACGCCCTGCAGCTGCTGGTTGCGCCGCAGCGGGTGCAGCAGGAAGAAGTTGGTCGAGCCGCTCAGCCCCGCCTGGCCGGCGTCGGAGGCGAAGAAGTGGTGGCGGTCCTGCTCGATCGCCTGCTGCAGGCGCAGCGGCGGCGTCAGCGGCTCGCTGGCGGCGAGCACGCGGCCTTCCGGATCGGCGACGAAGATCTGCGTCGTCCCCGCCCGCACGTTGACTCGCGCCAGCAGCAGGCTGGCGGCCTTGCGCTGGGCCTCGTCGTCGGGATGCTCGATCAGCCGCGTCACCTCGCCGTCGATGGCCAGCAGGCTGGGCAGGTAGGCGTGGCGGCCGAGTTCGGTCTGCAGGTTGGAGGCGTAGAGCTCCAGCCGCTCGGTCGCCAGCGCGCTCAACTGGTCCAGGCTCGCGCGTTCGCTGAGGCGGTGGCCCAGCAGCAGGCCCAGCAGCATCAGCACGCCGGTGAGGTACAGGTAGAAGGTCGGCCGGCCGAGGAAATGCGCCAGCCGCTGGCGGACCGATGTCGGGGCGAAGGAGGAGGGAGCGACCGAGGGCATGGACGTCGAAAAGTCGACGCCCAGTGTGCCCAACTTGGCGCACGCCTTGCACCCGGCGCGACGGCTTTTTTGTGACTGGCGAGGAATCGCCCGGCTGGCTAGGCGGTTTGTGCGGATTTCCGCACCTTGTTGCGTCGCCGAGACTGGGAACACAACGTCGACTGGCGCGCACCGATGTCGCCTTGTCGGTGAATACCCTTGAAACGCGGCGCTTGGCACGGGGGTTGCACCCCGAAGCGCCGTCACGCGGTGCGAGCCGCGTCCAACTACATGCTGGGGCCTTATGGAGATACTTTTTCAGCAGATCATCAACGGCCTGGTGCTGGGGAGCATGTATGCCCTCGTCGCACTGGGCTACACGATGGTCTACGGCATCATCAACCTCATCAACTTCGCGCACGGGGACGTGCTGATGGTGGGGGCGCTCGTCAGCTGGACCGTGGTCACGGCGCTGGCGTCGCTGGGCCTGCCCGGCTGGGTGCTGATGCTGGCCGCGCTGGTCTGCGCCATCGTGGTCTGCACGCTGCTGAACTACGCGATCGAGAAGATCGCCTACCGGCCGCTGCGCAGCGCGCCCAGACTGGCGCCGCTGATCACCGCGATGGGCATGTCGCTGCTGCTGCAGACGCTGGCCATGATCATCTGGAAGCCGAATCCCAAGCCCTTCCCGCAGCTGCTGCCGGCTGACCCGATCCACATCGGCGGCGCCGTGATCACGGTGACGCAGATCGTGATTCTGGTGAGCACGGTGGTGATCCTGGGCGGCCTGCTGTTCCTGGTGAACCACACCAAGATGGGCCGCGCGATGCGCGCCACGGCCGAGAACCCGCGTGTGGCCTCGCTGATGGGCGTGAAGCCCGATGCGGTGATCTCGCTGACCTTCATCATCGGCGCCGCGCTGGCCGCGGTGGCCGGCCTGATGTGGGCCGCCAACTACGGCACCGCCCAGCACACCATGGGCGTGCTGCCGGGCCTGAAGGCCTTCACCGCCGCGGTGGTGGGCGGCATCGGCAACCTGGCCGGCGCGATGGTCGGCGGGGTGCTGCTGGGCCTGATCGAGGCCATCGGCGCCGGCTACCTCGGCGACTGGACCGGCGGCGTGCTGGGCAGCCATTACTCCGACATCTTCGCCTTCATCGCGCTGATCCTGGTGCTGACCCTGCGGCCGTCGGGCCTGCTGGGCGAACGCGTCGCCGACCGCGCCTGAGGAGCCGTCCATGTTCCAGACCAAATCCTCCAAGCTGATCACCTTCCTGATCGCCGGCGCGCTGCTGCTGGTGCTGCCGCTGTTTGCGCAGCAATTCGGCAACGGCCCGGTCCGCATCATCGACCTGGCGCTGCTGTACGTGCTGCTGGCCCTGGGCCTGAACATCGTCGTCGGCTACGCCGGCCTGCTCGACCTGGGTTACGTCGCGTTCTATGCGGTGGGCGCGTATCTCTTCGCGATGCTCAACAGTCCGCACCTGTCGGAGAACTTCGAGCACATCGCCGCCGCCTTCCCCAACGGGCTGCACCTGCCGCTGCTGCTGGCCATCGCGCTGGCGGCGCTGCTGGCCGGCGTGTTCGGCGTGCTGCTGGGCGCGCCGACGCTGAAGCTGCGCGGCGACTACCTGGCCATCGTGACGCTGGGCTTCGGCGAGATCATCCGGGTGTTCCTGAACAACATGGAATATCCGCTGAACATCACCAACGGTCCGCGCGGCATCGGCCAGATCGACGGGGTGCATTTCCTCGGCTTCGAGTTCAACCAGAACCACGAGTTCTTCGGGCTGGCCTTCAACTCGGTGGCCATGTACTACTACCTCTTCCTGGCGCTGGTGGTCGGCTCGGTGCTGATCTGCTACCGCCTCGAGAACTCCCGCATCGGCCGCGCCTGGATGGCCATCCGCGAGGACGAGATCGCCGCCAAGGCCATGGGCATCAACACCCGCAACATGAAGCTGCTGGCCTTCGGCATGGGCGCCACCTTCGGCGGCGTGGCGGGCTCGATGTTCGGCGCGTTCCAGGGCTTCGTCTCGCCGGAATCGTTCAGCCTGCAGGAGTCGATCATGATCGTCGCCATGGTGGTGCTGGGCGGCATCGGCCACATCCCCGGCGTGATCCTGGGCGCGCTGCTGCTGGCCGCGCTGCCGGAAGTGCTGCGCTACGTCGCGGGTCCGCTGCAGCAGATGACCGACGGCCGCCTGGATGCGTCCATCCTGCGTCAGCTGCTGGTGGCGCTGGCCATGATCGTGATCATGCTGATGCGTCCGCGCGGCCTGTGGCCCTCGCCCGAGCACGGCAAGTCCCGGCCCCTGCCGCCCGGAGCGCAGCCGCCTGCCAATGCCGGCAACGCCATCAATGCCTGAGCCGCGCCAGGAGCAAGAACCAATGACTGAAACCGTACTGAAAGTGGCCGGCGCGTCCAAGCGCTTCGGCGGCCTGCAGGCGCTGTCGGATGTGGGCATCGAGATCAAGAAGGGGCAGGTCTACGGCCTGATCGGTCCCAACGGCGCCGGCAAGACGACCTTCTTCAACGTGATCACCGGGCTGTACGTGCCGGACGGCGGCAGCTTCGAGCTGGGCGGCCAGGCCTACAAGCCGCAGGCGGTGCACCAGGTCGCCAAGACCGGCATCGCGCGGACCTTCCAGAACATCCGGCTGTTCGCCGACATGACCGCGCTGGAGAACGTGATGGTGGGCCGCCACGTTCGCACGCATTCGGGCCTGATCGGCGCGGTGCTGCGCACGCCGGGCTTCAAGAAGGAAGAGGCCGAGATCACCGCCCGCGCTCGCGAGCTGCTGGACTACGTCGGCATCGGCCGGCATGCCGACTTCAAGGCGCGCACGCTGTCCTACGGCGACCAGCGCCGGCTGGAGATCGCGCGCGCGCTGGCCACCGATCCCAAGCTGATCGCGCTGGACGAGCCCGCCGCCGGCATGAACGCCACTGAGAAGGTCGTGCTGCGCGAGCTGATCGACCGCATCCGCAACGACGGCCGCACGATCCTGCTGATCGAGCACGACGTGAAGCTGGTCATGGGCCTGTGCGACCACGTGTCGGTGCTGGACTACGGCAAGCTGATCGCGTCGGGCACCCCGGCGGAAGTGCAGCGCAACCCCAAGGTGATCGAGGCCTACCTTGGCGCCCACGCGGCGGAAGCCGTGACCCACTCGGCGCCTGCGGCCCCCTGATCCCGACCCATGGAAATCGAAAAGATGGCAGACAACATCCTCCTCCAGGTCGAGGGCCTCGCGGTCGCATACGGCGGGATCCAGGCGGTCAAGGGCGTGGACTTCGACGTGCGCCAGGGCGAGCTCGTCTCGCTGATCGGCGCCAACGGCGCGGGCAAGACCACCACGCTGAAGGCGATCACCGGGCTTCAGCCGCTGGGCGTCGGTGATGTGAAGTTCATGGGCCGCTCGATCAAGGGCCAGGGCGCCTGGGACCTGGCCAAGCAGGGCCTGGTGATGGTGCCCGAAGGCCGCGGCACCTTCACCCGCATGACGATCACCGAGAACCTGCAGATGGGCGCGTTCATCCGCAAGGACAAGGAGATCGAGGCCGACATCGAGAAGGTCTTCGCCCTGTTCCCGCGGCTCAAGGAACGGCGCAACCAGCTCGCCGGCACGATGTCCGGCGGCGAGCAGCAGATGCTGGCCATGGGCCGCGCGCTGATGGCCAAGCCCAAGCTGCTGCTGCTGGACGAGCCGTCGATGGGCCTGTCGCCGATCATGGTCGACAAGATCTTCGAGGTCGTGAACGACATCCACCAGCAGGGCGTGACGGTGCTGCTGGTCGAGCAGAACGCCAGCCGGGCGCTGGAACTGGCCAACCGCGGCTACGTGATGGAGTCGGGCGCGATCACCATGCAGGGCGACGGCAGGACGCTCCTGAACGACCCGAAGGTGCGCGCGGCCTACCTCGGCGAATAAGCGGGGGAACGATGCCCGGGCGGGACTTCCGCCGCACCATGACGAGGGGCCCGCGAGGGCCCTTCGTGCTTTCCGGCGACGGCGACCTCGGCCCGTCAGGGCTCGCCGGGGCGGTCGCGAGGAACCATCTCCAGGTAGTCGGCGATCCGGCCGCCGTCCAGCGGCTTGACCATCACGCGCAGTTCGTTGACGCGCTGGCCCATGGTGAGTCCATCGCGACGGCGCACCTCGGTGAAGCCCTGGCGTTCCCAGAAGCGCTCCGCGCGCGGGTTCCCCACGACGACGCCCAGACGGACCCACAACGCGCCGTTGCGTTGCATCCAGCCTTCCAGTTCCGCATAGATCTCCCGCGCGGCCGTGGAGCCGTGCAGCGACGTTGCCACGATGAACAATCCGACCAGCCAGACCCGCGGCGCCATCAGGTCGGAGACCAGCGAGGCCATCGCCACCAGTTCGCCGGAGTCGTCGGCGTAGCCCAGCAACCGTTTGGCACTGAAGCTCCAGCCTTCGGGCGGCAGGTCGCGTATCTCCTCGCGGGCCTCGTCGGGCCGGGGCGGGGCGCCGGTCACCTGCTCGAAGTACAGGGGATTCCGTTCGTAGAACCGTTGGAGCAGGTCCTCATCGCTGGCCTGGAGTTCGAACACACGGACATGAGGCAGCGACAAGGAAGGCGGGAGGGGAATCGGCATCGGCGGGAGTCCACGTGCCGACGCGTCGAGGCGCCGGCCATCGGAAAGATCACCGAGCGTACCAAACGGAGCGGGTAGCGGTACCCCGCGTCTGACTTCCCCCGAAGGTGGGGGACGGGTCTTGCGTCCGGGCCACCTGGCTGCCATGGTAGGCGGCCAGGCGACCCGTTTTGCCGCGCTTACTTCCGGATGAATTCCAGCAGATCCGCGTTGACGAGGTCCTTGTGGGTGTCGGTCAGACCGTGGGGCGCGCCGGGGTAGACCTTCAGCACCGAGCCCTTGATCAGCTTGGCCGAGGCGCGGCCCGCGGCGTCGATCGGCACGATCTGGTCGTCGTCGCCGTGGATGATCAGCGTGGGCTTGTCGAACTTCTTCAGGTCCTGGGTGAAGTCGGTTTCGGAGAACGCCTTGATGGAGTCATAGGTGTTCTTGTGGCCGCCTTGCATGCCCTGGAACCACCAGTTGTCGATCAGGCCTTGCGAGACCTTCGCGCCGGGACGGTTGAAGCCGTAGAACGGGCCGGCGGGGATGTCCTTGTAGAGCTGCGAGCGGTTCTCCAGCTGCGCTTTGCGGATGCCGTCGAAGACTGCGATGGGCAGGCCGCCGGGGTTCTTGTCGGACTTGACCATGATGGGCGGGACGGCGGAGATCAGCACCGCCTTGGCCACGCGCGAGGTGCCGTGGCGGCCGATGTAGCGCGCCACTTCGCCGCCGCCGGTGGAGAAGCCGACCAGCACGGCGTTCTTCAGGTTCAGCGTCTCGATCACCGTGGCCAGGTCGTCGGCGTAGTGGTCCATGTCGTTGCCGTCCCACGGCTGGCTGGAGCGGCCGTGGCCGCGGCGGTCATGGGCGATCACGCGGTAGCCGTGGTCGGCCAGGAAGATCATCTGCGCTTCCCAGCTGTCCGAGTTCAGCGGCCAGCCATGGCTGAACACGACGGGCTGACCGTTCTTCGGACCCCAGTCCTTGTAGTACAGCTGCACGCCGTCCTTGGTCGTGATGTACGAGCCCGAAGGCTGCGCGCTGACGATAGGCGCGGGCGACGGCTTCGCGTCGGCGGCGAAGGCGGGCGTGGCGATCGCGCCAGCGACGGCGACGGCGACGGCCAGCGTCGAGAGGACCAGCAGTTGTCGACGCGATTGGCGGGCGAGGGTGGCGATGGCGTTCATGGTGGGCTCCTTCGGGTGGTGTTGGACAACGGGTTGATGGCGGTTGGATGGATCTTGAAAACTAGAATTGCTTGCTAAAAGTTTGTGTGCGAAGTATTTTGGGGTTGGAAAGAAAGGGTGATTCGGAGGGGCGATGGGGCGTTGGGGCGTTCAGCCGGCCTTGCGGGCCATGCGTTCGCGCAGCACCAGCAGGCGGTCGCGGAGTTCCATCAGCTCGGAGAGGTCCGAGTCGGAGGCGTCCACGATGCACTGCGGCAGATGGGTCGAGCGCTTGCGCAGCGCGCGGCCGGCGGTGGTCAGCGTGATCAGCACCTGGCGCTCGTCCTGCGGCGAGCGGTCCCGGCTGACCAGGCCCGCGGCTTCCAGCCGCTTCAGCAGCGGGGTCACGGTGGGGGAGTCGAGGAACACGCGCTGCGCGATCTCGCCGACGGTCAGGCCGTCGCGTTCCCAGAGCACCAGCATCACGAGGTACTGCGGGTAGGTCAGGTCGAGGTCCTTCAGCAGCTCGCGGTAGACCTTGTTCATGCCCAGCATCGTCGAGTACAGCGCGAAGCAGAGCTGTTGATCGATCTCCAGCGGCGCGCAGACAGCATCGGTGCCGGTCTGCTTCTGCTGCTTGGGGGTGTCGGTGCGTGCCATGGGGTGAACTTTAATTAGTATGCGAATGAATTGCAAGCGAAATTTATCGACGATTTGGGAGGGGAGGGCACCCGCTCACTCAGCCTTGCGCGTGCAGAAGAATTCCCACACCGATTTCGGCTTGCCGTAACGGCTCAGCGTGCGCTTGTCGAGGTGTTCGATGTCGAAGCACGCGGCGAGCACCTCCTCGATCTTCCCGCGGGTGAAGAACTGCTTGGCCACGCCGTCGACCACCGTCAGCGTCCACGAGGACGCGTCGTCCGGCGCGCCGTAGTGCCAGTCGTCCTCCGCGTTGACGCAGCCGATCAGGCGGCCGCCCGGCGCGAGCACGCGGGCGATCTCGCACAGCGCGCGTTGCGTGTCGTCGTGGTCGAAGTAGTGCAGCGAAAGCTGGGCGACGGCCAGGTCGAATTCGCCGTCGGCCAGCATCGGCATCGCGCGCACGTCGGCCAGCACGTGCCGCGCCCGCGGCGATTGCTGCCGGCAGCGCGCCAGCGCCTCGGCGGAGATGTCGATGCCGGTGACGTCGACGCCGAGTTCCAGCAGCGCCGCCGTCTCCCAACCGTCGCCGCAGCCGATGTCCAGCGCGCGGCGCACGCCGGGCAGGCGGTGTTGCCAACCGCTCAGCCAGGCTTCGTCCTGGCTCAGGGGCTGGGCGGCGTAGCGGCGGTCCCAGACGTCCGAGGCGGCCTCGCGCGCCTCGCTCGGCTCATCGGATGCAGGCAGATCTGGGGGCAGGGCATTCATGCTGGACAGCCTACCTCGCCCTCGATCTTCCCGCCGTGCGCCGCCCCACCTTCGCCTGATACAGGCGACAGGACGACGCACGGTTTTCCCGCCGGCCGGGGGTCAGAACGCCTTCGTCAGGCTCACGTAGACCGTGCGGCGCTGGCCGTACTGCGGCGCGCCGACGCCAATGCCCGAGCCGTCACGCAACTGGTAGCCCTTGTCGAAGAGGTTGAGCACCGAGAGGCGCGCTTCCACCGGACCGCCGCCGAGGTCGAGCGTCTTGCTGACGTCGGCATTGACGCTGGTATAGGAAGGCAGATGCGTGGTGTTGGCGAAGCCGTTGCGCAGGCCGCTGCCGAACAGCGCGCTCGCGCCGACCGCGTAGCCGTCGTCGAGGCGCACGTTGACGCCGGCCGAGGCGCTCAGCTTCTGCTCATGGTCCAGGTGCACCCAGTGGTTGGCGATGAAGTCGAGCTCGTCCTGCTCGAAGTTGAATTGCCCTGTCTCGACTTGCTGCGCGCGGGCGTGCGTGGTGCCGAGGTTGGCGTAGGCCGACCAGGTCTTCTCCTTGTAGCTCGCCGACAGGTCGACGCCGTAGATCCGGCCCTTGGCGTAGTTGAAGGCCGAGTAGATCAGCGCGTTGCCGAACTGGCCCTCGTCCTGCAGGTGCTGCACCGCGCGGTAGTAGCCGTCGATGCCCAGCGTCAGCTTGGAGGTGACCTGCCAGGCGGCGCCGGCGTCGTAGTAGTTCGAACGCTCCGAGCGCACCGCCGTGTCCGCGTCGGTCGGCAGCGCGTTGGTCGTGCCGGCGAAGGCGGCGACCGACGTGGTGTCGATCTTTTCGGTCGGCGGCGGCGTGAAGTAGCGCGCGTAACCGGCGTGCAGCCGCAGCGTCGGCGCCGCGTCCCAGACGAGGCCGATGCGCGGGCTCAGCTGATGCTCCTTCGTGACCGTGTCGACCTCGTCGTAACGCGCGCCGTAGTTCAGCGTCAGCGTGCGGTCCAGCTTCCACTCGTCCTGCAGGTAGGCGCCCCACAGGTGGCCGCCCAGGCGGCCGTTGTCGGAGATGCTGATCGGCGTGCCGCTGGTCTGGTTGCCGTCGTCGTCGGCCGGGAAGACCAGCGCGTTGTTGACGGTGCTGGCGTGCTCGCGCTGCGCGAAGAGGCCGGTACGGATCGTGTGGGCGATGTCCAGGTGGTAGCTCGCGTCGGCCTGCACGCCGTTGGCCTCGTTGCGGCGCAGGATGTCGGCGGCCACGCCGAGGTATTGCAGGTCGCCGGTCGTGTCCGGCGAGTAGTGGACGTCCGTGTAGCGGTGGAACAGCGAGACCTGGTAATCGACGTCGCGGCCGATCACGCTCTGGTAGCTGACGACGGCGAAGCGGTTGCGCTCGCGCTGGTGCGCGTCCAGCGTGCCCGAGTCCTTGTCCGGCGTGCCGTCCAGCGTGAACGACGTCGACTGCCCCGGCGAGTTCGGGATCTGGAAGCGGTTGTCGGTGACGCCGGCCATCGCGGTGATGCGGCTGTCGTCGTCGAGCAGGTAGGACACGAGGCCGAAGCCCTTGCCCTGGTGCGTGCGGTCGTGCAGCGCGTCGCGCGAGGCGGTCGGGTTCTCGATGCCCAGGTCGTTGCCGAGGAAGGAGCCGCTGAACTCGTAGCTCAGCCGGCCCTGCGTGCCGTGCACCGACAGGTCGAGCTCGCGCGAGCGCTGCGTGCCCAGCGTGAGGCCGGCGCTGCCGGCAAAGGGCTTGTCGCCGTCACCGTCCTCGCCGACTCCCCTGGTCGTGATGTCCACGATGCCCGCTGTCCGGTAGCCGTATTGCGCGGGGAGCGCGCCCGTCAGCAGGCTGATGCTGTCGGCGAAGCGCGTCTCCAGCGTCTGGCCGAAGCCGCTGATGGCTTCGGGAATGACGACGCCGTTGATGCGGTACTGCAGGTTGGCGTGGTCGCCGCGCACGTGCAGGCCGCCGTAGGAGTCCTGCACGACGCCCGGCGTCTGCAGCAGCACCTGGTTCAGCGGCGTGTCGTCGCCTTGCGGGAGGCGGGCGATGTCGTTCCTGTCGAACTTGTAGATCGTGCTGCCGGTGTCCGGCGACAGGCCGTTGCGAGCCGCGTCGAGGCGGTTGCGCGCGCCTTGGACCTGGACGGTGGGCAGTGGCGTGCCGCCGGCGGCGGCAGGCGCTTCGATGGCGCTGGTCGCGGCGGTCGCCGCGGAGGAGGCGGGCGCGTCGTCGGCCCGTGCCGGCAGGGCATGCAGCAGGGGATAGGCGAGCGACAGCGACAGCGCGAGCACGCGCAGGGGAGGGTGGGTCATGGTGAGCCTGGAAATCTGGAGTCGGTCGAGCGCAGGCCGGCCGCGGGCGGGCGGCGCTGCAGTCAGAAGATCGAGTTCAGATCGCCAGGGGCGGGCCGCGGCTGCGCGGCGGCGGCGCGGGCATCGAGCGCGCGACGCGCTCGGCGGCAGCTGCCTGGACGTGGACGGCCTCGGCCAGCGCGAGCACCGGCGCTTCCGCGCGGGCCGAAGCGGCGAGGTCGTCGAAGGCCAGGCAGACCTCGCACAACTGATCGGCGGACCGGTCGTCCGGATCGGCGTGGGCGACGTCGTCGTGCCCGTCCTGGGCCGAGGCCGCGGCGTGCGCGTGCGCGAGGACGGCCCCCGCGGACGCATGTCCCCGCGCACCGGTCAGATGACCGATGCCATGCCACACCGCGCCCTGCTGCGACAGCAGCATGAACAGCGGGAGCAGCAAGTGCAGGAGATGCTTGCGCATGGCGCGGGATTATGAAGGTCGGAAGGCGTCCCGCCAGACGTCAGGCTGTCGCGAACCTGTCGTCACGGCGGGGCGAGCCGCCGCTCAGGCGCGGTTTCCCGCCACTCGCCGCATGCGGTCGCCAGGCGGCGGGGCGGCTGGCCACACTGGCGCCTCGACGTCCGACCCTGGAGCGTTCCCATGAAGATTCCTGTCTCCGCCTGGTTCCGCGAGAACCGCAGCTTCCTGCTGTTCCTCGTCGGCTTCCTGTTCTTCCGCACCGCGATCGCGGACTGGAACCCGGTCCCCAGCGGATCGATGCGGCCGACCATCCTCGAAGGCGACGTCGTCTTCGTCGAGCGCGTCGCCTACGACTGGAAGCTGCCGCTGACCGACATCTCGCTGCGCCGCGTCGGCGAGCCGCAGCGGGGCGACGTGGTCACCTTCGGCTCGCCGCGCGACGGCACGCGGCTGATCAAGCGCATCGTCGCGGTGCCCGGCGATACGGTCGAGCTGCGCGCCGACCGGCTGATCCTCAACGGCCAGCCGGCGGCGTACGTGCCGGTGGAGGTGGTCGCCGAGGCGGTCGCGCCGGGCATCGCGGTCCGCGGCGTCCGCGAGGTCGAGCAGTGGGGCGGCCAGCGCCGCGTCGTGCAGTTCCTGCCGGACGTCCGCGCGCGTCGCGACTTCGGTCCGATCGTGGTGCCGGCCGACCAGTTCTTCATGATGGGCGACAACCGCGACAACAGCGAGGACTCGCGCTTCATCGGACTCGTGCCGCGACGCTTGATCATCGGACAGGCGCATCGCGTGCTGGTCTCGGCCGACATCACCGCCCACTGGGCGCCGCGCTGGGGCCGGTTCGCGGCGCCGCTGCGTTGAGCGCACGCTGCACGATTCCCATTGACCTCTCCCCCGCAAGGTCTCTCAGAGCCCGCAGAGAATGGTCCGTCGCTGACGTTCATCGCTCACGTTCATTCACGCGTTGCCGGCACCTCCGCGGTGCGTCCCGGCGCCTTCACAACATTCCGACGGAACCCCCATGACGGACTTGTCCAGCTTCCCCATCACGAAGAAGTGGCCCGCGCAGCACCCCGAGCGCCTGCAGCTGTACTCGCTGCCGACGCCAAACGGCGTGAAGGTGTCGATCGCGCTGGAAGAACTGGGCCTGGCCTACGAGCCGCACCTGGTCAGCTTCCAGACCGACGACCAGCTCACGCCCGAGTTCCTGTCGCTGAACCCGAACAACAAGATCCCGGCGATCATCGATCCCGACGGCCCCGGCGGTCAGCCGCTGCCGCTGTTCGAGTCGGGCGCCATCCTGGTCTACCTCGCGGAGAAGACCGGGAAGCTGATCCCGCAAGACCCGGCACGCCGCTATGAGACGCTGCAGTGGGTGATGTTCCAGATGGGCGGCATCGGGCCGATGTTCGGCCAGGTCGGCTTCTTCCACAAGTTCGCCGGCAAGGACTACGAGGACAAGCGTCCGCGCGATCGCTACCTCAACGAATCCAGGCGCCTGCTGGGTGTGCTCGAACAGCGCCTGACCGGCCGCGGCTGGATCATGGGCGACGAGTACACGATCGCCGACATCGCCATCTGGCCCTGGGTCAACAACCTGGTGGGCTTCTACGGCGCGGGCGACCTGGTCGGTTTCAGCGAATTCAAGAACGTGCAGCGCGTGCTGGAAGCGTTCGTCGCGCGCGACGCGGTCAAGCGCGGGCTGAACATTCCGGCGCGTCCGACGGCGTGATCCCGCGCAGGTCCGCACCGTCGGGCGTTTACACCGTCCAGGATGTGCGGATCTGCGGGCGCCGCACGGCGGTGACGATCCAGTCGTTCTGAACCGCCGCGAGCGGCTTGAACGCCTCGATCGCGTAGGCCTCGCCGGTCGGCGTGACGACACCGAAGGTCGTCATGCAATTGACGTTGCCGTCCACGTGCGCGCGCGCCACCGCGAAGCGTTGGATGAAGCCTGCGGCTTCGTCATTGGTGTAGGGCTTGAACCAGAGCAGTTGCTGGGCGTTCAGGCCTCGCAGCGTGGTCAGGAAGGCCTGTTTGCAGTCGCGCGCGGGATCCTGACTGGCCGCCGAATGCGCCACGCGGCGCTGGCCGCCGACCACGTAGCTCACCATCAGGCAACCGCTGAAATCCTTGCTGATGACGGCACGATCCGTGGCGATGTAGTTGCTGCGGCCGTCGACGTAGCCGACGAAGTCGCACAGGGCGGCCCCGATGAAGCGGTTCTGCGAGGAGTGCTCCTTGGCGATGTCGGAGTAGCTCGCCAGACGTGTCAAGCTGATGCCGGGGCGCAGCTTCCTGGCCACCTCGGCGGCCATGTCGGCGAGCGGGCCGGTCGGATGCGAGAGCACGTCGACGCGACCCAGTGCCGATTGAGCGGTCCAGAGGGTTTCGGCGGTGATGTCGTTGCCCACGGCCGTGGCGGCCGGCGGGACGATGTTCCCCGGGTCCGTGCCGTTGAAACGGAGGACGTGGCCCGGCTTGATCTTCTCGAACATGGAAAGCTCCATCGCGCGCCGTCCGACCGAACATCCGGCGGGACCTCAGCATCGCACTCGGCGATGCTGCGCCGATTGCCGTTCGCTCGCACCTGACTTTCGTCCTTTCAGGGACATCGGCGGAGGGACACTCCCTCGAAAGGGGAACGTCCGCGGCGGGAGGGCGCCGGTCGACGCCGCCCGAGCTGCTGCGCAGCGCCGCTCAGTAGTGCGGCGGCAACTCGTCCCGCAGCCCGCCGGTGCCGTCGCCGCGTCCCTCGGGCACCTGGCGGCGCAACTGCAGGACCTCGCGCACCAGCGCGTCGATCTGCTCCTGCTGCTTCGCGACCTGCGCGTTCAGATGATCGACGAGGTCCTCGGCGAAGCTCGCCTTGATCTCCAGCTCCGTGACGCGCGCCTCCAGCACGCGGAGCTCCTCGGCTCCTTCGCCGTCGCCCGGGACCTCGCTCATGGCGCCGCCTTCACCGACGCCTTGGCCGCCGCCTTCACCGACGGCTGCGACATCAGCTCGGAGATCACCGACACCGGCGCGTTCCCGTAGCTCAGGAACTGCTCGTTGAAGTCCTTCAGCTTGAAATCCTTGCCCAGCGCCTGCTTGCGCTGCTCGCGCAGCTCCATGATGTCGCTGTAGCCGCTGAAGTAGCTCGTCAGCTGCACCGAGGTCAGCTGCACCCGGCGCCACTTCTCGCGCGCCTCGCGCTCGGTCTGGAAGGCCTGGCGCTGCAGCAGGTCCAGCGCCTGCGCCTCGGTCATGCCGAGCACATGCACGTTGTAGTCCAGGATCGTGTTGGTGACGCTGCGAAGGTTCCACTTGCCCCACATCAGCCACATCTCCGGCGCGTTCCCGCCGTAGCCGGACTCCAGCATCATCCGCTCGCCGTAGACCGCCCAGCCCTCGACCATCGCGCCGTTGCCGAACAGCGTCTTCACCAGCGACGGCGACTTGTTCGCGTGCACCAGCTGCGTGTAATGACCGGGCACCGCCTCATGGATGTTGAGGATCTGCAGGATCCAGTGGTTGTACTCGCGCAGCGAGCTCTCCGCCTGTTCCGGGGTCAGGTCGTCCAGCGGCGTGACGTTGTAGTAGGTGCGATCCTGCGGCCGGTAGGGGCCGGGCGCCTCGATGCCGGCGCCGGCCACGCCGCGCTGGTAGACCGGCGTCTCGCGCACGATCAGCGGCTTGCTCGCGTCCTGCGTCAGCAGGTCGTGCTCGGTGATCCAGCGCTCCAGCTGCGGGATCTGCGCGCGGATCTCCTTCACGAAGTCCTCGCGCTTGACGTGCTGCTCGCTGAGCTTGCCGATCACCGCGCCGATGCGGGCGAAACGGTCCTCCGGCTTGGGCGCGTCGCCCATCGTCCGCGTCCACAGCTGGTCGGAGATCTGCGCCATCTGCGCCAGCAGCGCCTCGCGCGCCTTCAACGCGCGCTGGTACATCTGCTCGGCGGAATGCACCGACTGGATGTCGTAGCCAAACTTCTGCTCGTACAGCGCCTTGCCCAGGCGGAAGCCGCGCGCCTTGCCGGTGGCCTTGCCCTCGGCCAGCAGTTGCGCGAGTTGCGCGCGGTAGCCCTCCACGGCGATCTTCGCGCCGGCGATGCGATCGGCGAGCTGCTTGCGCTCGGCCTCGGTCAGCGACGCGGCGTCCGGACCCTGCGCGGCCTTGGCCACTTCCTCCAGCACGCTGAGCACGCCCGGCGCCTGGTCGATGGCGAGCTGCGTGTGCTCCAGCGTCGGCTGCTTCAGCAGCGACGCGCCGGCGCGGTAATAGGCCGGCACCAGCGCCAGTCGCGCCGAGATCGTCTTCAGCCGCACCGGCAGCGGCGCGTAGTCCGTGGCGAGGATGTAGTCGATCGGACCCGCGATGTTGAGGAAGGACGGATTCCACTCGTACTCGCGCAGTTCGGTCAGCTGGAAACGGTCGCTGCGCAGCTTGTTGAGCAGTTGACCGAGGTCGGTGCGCGAGGCCGGGCTGAGCGTCTTCACGTCGACCGCCTCGAAGCGCTTGAGCCAGTCGGTCGCGAAACTCAGCGAGCGGGCGCGCATCGCGCGGTCCGGCGCGGGGAGCTCCGCGGCGTATTCATAACGGCCGGCGCCGATCGCGGCATCCGGATCCAGGCGCCAGAGCGCCTCGATGTAGTCGTTGGCCAGACGCTGGAAGCGGATGTCGGCGTCCAGGGTCTGGTCGGGGTCGAGCTTGATGACGGCGCGCGTCGGCTGGGGCATGTCGCTGGCGGGGGCGGCGAAGGCGGCGTCGGCGGCCAGCGCGCCGAGCGTCGTCAGCGTGGCCACGGCCAGCGCGGAAAGGGTGAGGCGGGTGGGGCGATTCGTCATGGGGCGCGAGCATAGCTTTGCGCGACCGCCCGCGACAGCGTGCCAAAAGCAAAGGGCGCCGATCGATGCGATCGGCGCCCTTGTGTGTCGGTGTGTGCCGATCAAATGGCAACCATACTGGCCATTTGAGCGGAGGTTGACATCAGGTCAGCAGCGCTCGACTGATGTGGAAGGTCAGCCAGGACGCGACATACGCGAGCACGAACAGATAGGCCAGCATGATCGCCGGGATCTTGTAGCCGCCGGTCTCGCGCTTGACCGCCGCGATCGTCGACAGGCATTGCGGCGCGAACACGAACCACGCCAGCAGCGAGAACGCCGTCGGCAGGCCCCAGGTGGAGGCGATCAGCGGCGTCAGCGCCTGAGCGGCCTCGTCGCCGGTGGCCGACAGCGAGTACACCGTGCCCAGCGCGCTGACCGCGATCTCGCGCGCCGCCATGCCCGGCACCAGCGCCAGGCTGATCTGCCAGTTGAAGCCGATGGGCTCGAAGATCGTCGCCAGCCCGCGGCCCAGGTAGCCCGCGAAGCTGTACTCGATGGCCGGACCGGTCGCGCCTTCGGGCGCGCCGGGGAAGGTCGACAGCACCCACAGCAGCAGCGTCAGCGCCAGGATGATCCCGCCCACGCGCTTGATGAAGATCTCCGCGCGCTGCAGCAGTCCGATCGCGACGTTGCGCGCATGCGGCCAGTGGTAGCTGGGCAGCTCCATCATCAGCGGACGCACCGTGCGGCCGGCGTTGGTGAAGCGCTTCAGCACCCAGGCCACGGCCATCGCCGCGATGATGCCGGCGAAGTAGAGGACGAACAGCACCAGTCCTTGCAGCTCGATGCCGCCCCACATCTCGCGCTGCGGGATGAAGGCGCCGATCAGCAGCGCGTACACCGGCAGCCGCGCCGAGCAGGTCATCAGCGGCGCGATCAGGATGGTCACCAGCCGGTC
Organism: Rubrivivax sp.; assembly: GCA_004210455.1. Classification (GTDB taxonomy): domain Bacteria; phylum Pseudomonadota; class Gammaproteobacteria; order Burkholderiales; family Burkholderiaceae_C; genus Roseateles. The sequence continues at coordinate 42,667 of SEFA01000031.1, forward strand.
GCGCGGACTCGCGATCGACCGCGTCGCCATGATCCCGGGGATCGCGCAGGCGAAGCTCGACAGCAGCGGGATGAAACTGCGGCCCGACAGGCCCACCGAGCCCATCAGCCGATCCAGCAGGAAGGCCGCGCGCGGCAGGTAGCCGGACTCTTCCAGCAGCAGGATGAAGAAGAAGAGGATCAGGATCTGCGGCAGGAACACCAGCACGCCGCCGACGCCCGCGATCAGCCCGTCCACGACCAGGCTGCGCAGATGGCCCTCGGGCAGCAGCGCGCCCGCCTGTTCGCCGAGCCAGCCGGTGCCGGCCTCGATCCAGCCCATCGGCGCCTCGGCCCAGGCGAACACCGCCTGGAACAGGAAGAACAGCAGCACCGCCAGCAGGATCGGTCCCAGCACCGGATGCAGCACGAAGCGGTCGACCTTGTCGCTGGGCAGCTCGCCCTGCAGCGAGTCGAGGCCCAGTTCCTTCAGGATGTGGTTGATGCGCGCGGTGTCCTCGCCTTCCGCGGTGACGGCCTCCGTGCGCCAGCGCTCGGGCTGGTCCAGCAATGCGCGCAGGTCGTCGATCCCTTCGCCGTCCGTGGCCACCGTGCGGATCACCGGCACGCCCAGCAGCGTGCTCAGCTTGTGCGTGTCCACGTTGATGCCGCGACGCTGCGCCAGGTCGGCCATGTTCAGCGCGACCACGCAGGGCAGGCCCTGGCGCTGCACCGACAGGAACAGCCGCAGGTTGCGGCGCAGATTGGTCGCGTCCAGCACGCAGACGATCAGGTCGGGGCGCTTCTCGCCCTGCGCGCGTCCGGCCAGCACGTCGACAGTGACGCGCTCGTCCGGCGAGCGCGGATACAGCGAATACGTGCCCGGCAGGTCCAGCACGCGCAGCAGCTTGCCCGCGGCGGTCTTGAGGCGGCCTTCCTTGCGCTCGACGGTCACGCCGGCGTAGTTGGCGACCTTCTGGCGGCTGCCGGTCAGGCGGTTGAACAGGGCGGTCTTGCCGCAGTTCGGATTGCCGACCAGCGCCAGCAGCGGCCCGGACGGATGGATGTGGACGACGGACTCACGCATGGGCGGCTCCCGACGGTCCGCCGGACGCGGCGCCTTCGAGCTCCACGCATTCCGCCTCGGCGCGGCGCAGCGCGAAGGTCGACTGGCCGATGCGCACCACCAGCGGATCGGCGCCTGGCAAGGCGCGGGCGAGCACGGCGACGTGTTCACCGGCGACGAACCCCAGTTCCTCCAGCATCTGTTTCCATTCCGGCGCATGGGCCGGGGCTTGCAACGCCTTGACGCGGTGCGCCTGGCCGATGACGGCCTGCGCGAGGGTGGGGGCTTGGAGAACGGCGCTCATGTCGTAGGGATCTCGGGGAGGAGCCTGCGGGCTTGCGAAGCGAAAGATTCTAAATGATAGTGATTCTCAACTTCCTCCGCAGAACCGAGATGAGGGTTCGGTGAACCCGAGGGCGGACTGCAATTCGCCCAAGAAGGATCCTCGAAAGGGGGCGAAGTCAGCGAGTGGGTGTGGGGCCGGCGTGATGCTGGGGGGTCGCGGACGCGATGCCCCCTGCGTCGCGGAGAGCCCGCGCTCGACGGAGCGGGGTAGGGGCGACCTGGGCACGGGACCTGCTAGCTCGGAGCTGCATCCCACCCGGCGCGCACCGCCTTCGAGCAGTGATCCACCTCCTGATTTCCCGGCCCCGCAAACGTTTAGCGTTTACCTTGACGTGGCTTACACTCGCGCCTTCTTAGAATGCCCGGCTGCTCCTCACCCTTCGCATCGAGACCGCAAATGATGAAGTTCTCCCTGTCGCTCTCCAAGACTGTCCTCTCGATCGCCGCCGGCCTGTCGTTGGCTGTGGCGGGCGGCGCGGCGGCCGCGCAGACCACCCCGGCGGTGATCTTCGACATGGGCGGCAAGTTCGACAAGTCGTTCAACGAGGCCGCGTACCGTGGCGTCGAGCAGTGGAAGAAGGACACGGGCGGCAAGTATCTCGAGTTCGAGATCAGCAACGAGACCCAGCGCGTGCAGGCGATCCGCCGCATGGCGGAGCGCGGCGCCAGCCCCATCATCTCGGTGGGCTTCGCCCAGGCCTCGGCGCTGAACCAGGTGGCCAAGGACTTCCCCAAGACCAAGTTCGTCATCATCGACGAGAAGGTCAACCAGCCCAACGTGCAGTCGGTGCTGTTCAAGGAACAGGAAGGCAGCTTCCTCGTCGGCGCGCTGGCCGCGCTGACCAGCAAGACCGGCAAGGTCGGCTTCGTGGGCGGCATGGACATCCCGCTGATCCGCAAGTTCGAGTGCGGTTATGAGCAGGGCGTCAAGGCCGCCAATCCGAAGGCCGAGGTCTTCAAGAACATGACCGGCACGACCGCCTCGGCCTGGAACGATCCGACCCGCGGCGGCGAGCTGGCCAAGGCGCAGTTCGCCAAGGGCGTGGACGTGGTTTTCGCCGCGGCCGGCGGCACCGGTGTCGGCGTCTATCAAGCCGCGAAGGACGCCGGCAAGCTGGCCATCGGCGTCGACAGCAACCAGAACCACCTCCAGCCCGGCACCATGCTGAGCTCCATGGTCAAGCGCGTGGACGTCGCCGTCTACAACGTGCTCAAGGAATGGAAGCCCGGCATCAGCGTGCTGGGTTTGAAGGAGGGCGGCGTCGAGTACGCCGTCGACGCGAACAACGCCAAGCTGATCGCCCCCGCGATCAAGAGCAAGCTGGACGCGTACAAGGCCGACATCATCGCCGGCAAGATCAAGGTCGCGGACTACATGGCGGACAACGCCTGCAAGAACTGACCCCTCGCGAGCGAGTCTTCCTGACATGACACAGTCCCCACGCGGCGGCGCCGCGCCCGCGGTCCGTCTGTGCGAGATCTCCAAGCGCTTCGGCGCGGTGCAGGCCAACCGGTCGGTGAGCCTGGCCGTCGAGCGCGGCACCGTGCACGGCCTGGTCGGCGAGAACGGCGCCGGCAAGAGCACGCTGATGGCGATCCTCTACGGCTACTACCACGCCGACGAGGGCCACATCGAGGTCGACGGCCAGCGCGTCACCATCGCCAACTCGCAGCAGGCCATCGCGCTGGGCATCGGGATGGTGCATCAGCACTTCATGCTGGTGGACACGCTGTCCGCGCTGGACAACGTGATGCTGGGCGCCGAGCCCGCCTTCTTCCTCTCCCGCGCGAAGCGCCAGGTGCGTCAGGAGCTGGAAGCGCTGATGCGCGACACCGGCCTGACGGTGCGCCTGGACGCGACGGTGGCGGACCTGCCGGTCGGCGAGATGCAGCGGCTGGAGATCCTGAAGGCGCTGTACCGCGGCGCGAAGATCCTGATCCTGGACGAGCCCACCGCGGTGCTGACGCCGCAGGAGACCGACCAGCTGTTCGAGGTCCTGCGTCGCCTGCGCGAGCGCGGCACCACCATCCTCCTGATCACGCACAAGCTGCGCGAGGTGATGGCCCTGTGCGACGCCGTGACCGTGATGCGCGCGGGCGCCGTGATCAAGACCTGCGCGATCGGCGAGACCAGTCCCGAGGACCTGGCCGAGAGCATGGTCGGCCGCAAGGTCAACCTGGGCCGTGACGATGCCGGCGCGAAGGCGTCGTCCGGCGCGCCGGTGCTGAAGGCCGAAGGCCTGACCGTCGCCGGCGACAGCGGCTCCGGTGTCCACCTGCTCAGCAATGCGACGCTGGCACTGCGTCCGGGCGAGATCGTCGGCGTGGCCGGCGTGTCCGGCAACGGCCAGAGCGAGCTGCTGGAAGTCCTGGCCGGCATGCGCGCGCCGGACGCCGGCACGCTGCACGTCGCCGGCCGCGACTTCCGCCCGACCGCGTGGATGGATCCGCGCACGGCGCGTGAGCTCAAGCTCGCGCACGTGCCCGAGGACCGCCATGCGCTCGGCATGGTGCTGGACTTCCCCGCATGGGAAACGGCCGCGCTCGGCTATCACGAGCAGGACGCCTACCGCGCCGGCCCGATGGGCCTGGGCATGAACCAGCGCCATCTGCGCGCGCAGACTGCCGAGATGATGGAGCGTTTCGACGTCCGTCCGCGCAACGCGGAGCTGGGCTCGTCGAAGTTCTCCGGCGGCAACCAGCAGAAGCTGATCCTGGCGCGCGAGATCGGCCAGAGCCCCGCGGTGCTGCTGGTCGGCCAGCCGACGCGCGGCGTCGACATCGGCGCGATCGAATTCATCCACAACCAGCTGCGCCGCCTGCGCGACGCCGGTTGCGCGATCCTCGTCGTCTCCAGCGAGCTCGACGAGATCCTGGCGCTGGCCGATCGCGTGATCGTCATGAACGCCGGCCGCATCACCGGCGAACTCGCCATCGACGAGTGCACCGAGAAGAACCTGGGCCTGCTGATGTCCGCTTCCCCGGCGACGACCGCGACCTCATCGACGTCGTCGACGTCTTCCTCGACCCCTGACAAGACCGCTGACGCGGCCGTGGCCCCATGAGCGCCCAAGCTTTGCAGATGCCGCGCTGGATGGACCTGGTCCTCCTGCCGCTGTGGAACCTGCTGATCGCGCTGGCGGTGGCCGGCGGCGTGGTGCTGCTGATCGGCGCCAGCCCGATGCAGGCGCTGACGGTGCTGCTGGACGGCGCGCTGGGCAGCGCGCGCGGCCTCGGCTACACGCTCTACTACACGACCACCTTCATCTTCACCGGCCTCGCGGTCGCGGTCGCCTTCCACGGCGGCCTGTTCAACATCGGCGGGGAAGGGCAGGCGACGCTGGGCGGCATCGGCGTGGGGCTGGTGTCGCTGTGGCTGGGCGCCAAGCTGCCCGGCTTCCTGATGATCCCGCTGGCGATCGTCGCGGCCGCGCTGTTCGGCATGGTCTGGGCCGCCGTGCCCGGCTACCTGCAGGCCTGGCGCGGCAGCCACGTGGTCATCACGACCATCATGTTCAACTTCCTGGCGGCCAGCCTCAACGGCTACCTGCTCGTGAACTGGCTGCGCCCCAACGGCTCCATGTCGGTCGAGAGCGACGCCTTCGCCGACTCGGCGCGCATGCCGGCGGTCCATGAGCTGCTGGCGAAGTTCGGCGTCGAATGGCCGTCCTCGCCGCTGAACCTGTCGATCCTGCTGGCCGTCGCGGCCTGCGTCTTCGTCTGGTGGTTCCTGTGGAAGAGCCGCGCCGGCTACGTGCTGCGCGCGGTCGGCTCGAACCCGAGCGCCGCCCACTACGCGGGCATCCGGCCGCGCTGGCAGGTGCTGGCCGCGATGGGGCTGTCCGGCGCGCTGGCCGGGCTGGTCGGCGTCAACGAGATCGCCGGCGTGCAGGGCAAGCTGACGCTGGACTTCGTCGCCGGCGCGGGCTTCACCGGCATCGCCGTCGCGCTCATGGGCCGCAACCATCCGGTCGGCATCGTGCTGGCCTCGCTGCTGTTCGGCACGCTGTACCAGGGCGGTGTCGAGGTGTCGTTCGAGGTCCCCGGCTTCAGCCGCGAGATGGTCGTGACGGTGCAGGGCCTCATCGTCCTGTTCGCCGGCGCGATGGCAATGGTGAGCGCGCCGATGTTCGCGAAGCTCTACGGCGCGTTCGCGCGCAAGCAGCGCGCCGCGGAAGGGAAGTCCCATGGATGAGGTCCTGATCGGCTCCGTGCTGGCGTCGACGCTGCGCGTCACCACGCCGCTGCTGTTCGCCGCGCTCGCCGGCCTGCTGTCGGAGCGCTCCGGCGTGGTCGACATCGGCCTGGAAGGCAAGATGCTCTCCGCCGCCTTCGCCGCGGCGGCGGTGGCCAGCGTGTCGCACTCGACGACGCTGGGCCTGCTCGCCGCGATCGTCGTGGCCATCGCGATGTCGATGGTCCACGGTTTCGCGACGGTCACGCACCGCGGCGACCAGGTCGTCTCCGGCGTCGCGCTGAACATGGTGGCCGCCGGCCTGACCGTGGTGCTGGGCATCGCGTGGTTCGCGCAGGGCGGCCAGACGCCGCCGATCGGCGCGGAGCAGCGCATCACCGGCCTGCTGCCGCAGTGGGCCGAGCCCACGCCCGGCAGCTGGTTCGCTTCCGTCGTCGGCCACGGCCTGCTGAGCCACAACGCGCTGGTCTACCTGGCCTTCCTGCTGGTGGTCGTCGTGTGGTTCTTCCTGGAGCGCACGCGCCCCGGCCTGCGCCTGCGCGCGGTCGGCGAGAACCCGGCGATGGTCGACGCGGCCGGCGTGTCCGTGCCGCGGCTGCGCTACACCGCGCTGGCGCTCAACGGCGTCCTGTGCGGCCTGGGCGGCGCCTACCTGACGCTGGCGCAGAACGCCTCCTTCTCCCCGAACATGACCGCCGGCCGCGGCTTCATCGCGCTGGCCGCGATGATCTTCGGCAAGTGGAAGCCGGTGCCGACGCTGTGCGCCTGCCTGCTGTTCGGCTTCCTGGACGCCGTCGCGATCCGCCTGCAGGGCGTCTCGCTGCCGGGCATTGGCGAAGTGCCGGTGCAGCTGATCCAGGCGCTGCCCTACATCCTGACGGTGGTGCTGCTGGCCGGCTTCATCGGCCAGGCGATCGCGCCCAAGGCGCTCAGCAAGCCCTACGTGAAGGAGCGCTGATCATGGCCTCGTCCCAGGATTCCCAGGCCGACCTGATCGCGGCGATCCCGCTGCCCGCCGAGGTCATCGAGCGGCTGCTCGAGGCCGCGCTGGCCGCGCGCCAGCATTCGCATGCGCCGTATTCAAACTACTTCGTCGGCGCCGCGGTGCTCGACGAGCACGGCCGCATCCATGCCGGCTGCAACATCGAGAACGCCGCCTACCCGCAGGGCTGGTGCGCGGAGACCAACGCGCTGGGCCACATGATCATGGGCGGCGGCCGCGTGGCGCGCGCGGTGATGGTCACCGGCGCGGGCTCGGAAATCATCACCCCCTGCGGCGGCTGCCGCCAGAAGCTGCGCGAGTTCGCGCGGCCCGACGACCTCATCGTGATCGCCGGCGACGCCTCCGGCGTGCGCGCCTACTGGACCCTGGAGCAGCTGCTGCCCGCCAGCTTCGGTCCGGATCACCTGAAGCCCTGAACGTCGACAGTCACGTCGACATCGATATCGACACGACGCGGCCGCCCGGCCGCGACAGGAGAACGAACATGTCCATCCCCCTGCAAGGCGCCGCGCTAGACGCCGCCATCACCGCCAGCATCGCCACGCTGAAGTCGACCTTCGGCGAGCAAGGCCCCGAAGTGGCCGTCGTGCTGGGCTCCGGCTGGTCCGGCGCCGTCGACCAGCTGCAGGACGTGCAGCACCTGCCGTATGCGCAGCTGCCGGCCTTCCCGCAGCCCAAGGTCGAAGGCCACGTGGCCGAGATCGCCGTGGGCCGCGTCGGCCAGCAACGCGTGGCGATGCTGCGCGGCCGGGCCCACACCTACGAGAGCGGCGACTGCACCGGCATGGCCGGCGCGATCCGCAGCCTGAAGGCCTGGGGCGTGAAGGTGCTGGTGCTGACGAACGCGTCGGGCAGCCTGCGCTCGCACCAGCCTCCGGGCAGCCTGATGCTGATCTCGGACCACATCAACGCGCCGCAGCGCTCGCCGCTGACGGGCCTGCCGGGCAGCGACCGCTTCTGCGACATGAGCGTCGCCTACGACGCGGAGCTGCGCCAGCAGGGCTTCAGGATCGCCCGCGAGCACAACATGGTGCTCACCGAAGGCGTGTACGTGTGGGCCGTCGGGCCGCACTTCGAGACGCCGGCGGAGATCCGCATGTTCGCGGCCTGGGGGGCGGACGCGGTCGGCATGAGCACCGTGCCGGAGACCATCCTGGCGCGTCACGCCGGTCTGCGCGTCGCCGGCCTGGCGCTGATCACGAACATGGCCGCGGGCATGTCCGACGAAGCGTTGACGCATGCGCTGACGCTGCAGCAGGCCAAGGTCTCGGGCGACCGCGCGGCGGCCTACCTGGGCCACTACTTGGCCTCGCTGGCGACGCTGGCATCGCTGAAGGCCTGAGCCCCGTCGGTGCAAGATCGGGGCGACGGACCCCGGTCGTCCGACCGCCGGAGGCAGATCGCCGCGGTCCGGCGGACTGCCGGGCCGGCCGTTTGTGAATGAGCAGTAGGGAGTAGTCGATGAAGTCGGAGATGAGTCTCGAACAAGCGGCGCGCCTGGCGCTGCAATGCCTGGACCTGACGAGCCTGAACGACGGCGACACCGCCGCCGACATCGAGGTCCTGTGCCAGCGCGCGATCGGCGCGGAGGGCCGTGGTCATGTCGCCGCCGTGTGCGTGTGGCCGACGTACGTCGCGCAGGCGCGCGCCGCGCTGCCCAAGGGCATCCGCGTGGCCGCGGTCGCCAACTTCCCCGACGGCAGCCTGGATCTGCCGCGCGTGCTGGCCGAGATCGACGCGATCGCGCAGGCCGGCGCGCAAGAGGTGGACGTCGTGCTGCCGTACCGCGCGCTGATGGCGGGACAGTCGACCGAGGTCGGCGAGTTCCTGTCCGAGGTCCGGCACGCGACGCGGCCGCTGACGCTCAAGGTGATCATCGAATCGGGCGAACTCGGCTCGACCGCGCGCATCGCCGAGGCCACGCGCCAGGCGCTGATGGCGGGGGCGGACTTCGTCAAGACGAGTACCGGCAAGACCCCGGTCTCCGCGACGCCGGAAGCGGCCGCGACCATGCTGCGCGAGATCGCCGGCAGCGGCCTGGGCAACGCGGGCTTCAAGGCCTCAGGCGGCATCCGCTCGGTGGTCGACGCCCGCGTCTATCTGCAGCTGGCCGCCGACGCGCTCGGTGCCGCCGCGCTGACGCCGCAACGCCTGCGCTTCGGCGCGAGCGGTCTGCTGGGCGACATCGAGGCGGTCCTGGCCGGCCAGGACAGCGCGGCGGTCAGCGCCGCCTACTGAAGCAGCGCGCGACGAGCGCAAGCCGCGATGACCCGCCTCCATGGACGAGGGGCGGGCGCATGACGACAACATACCAAGGGACGCGGCGATCATGCTGGCTCAGGAAATCATTCGAACCAAGCGCGAGGGGCGCGCCTTGGACGAGACCCAGATCCAGCACTTCGTGCGCGGCCTGGTGGACGGCAGCTGGAGCGAAGGCCAGGTGGCGTCGCTCGGCATGGCGGTGTTCCTCAAGGGCATGGGGCGCGACGAGGCCGTGGCGCTGACGCGCGCCATGATGAACAGCGGCCGGGTGCTGAGCTGGCCGGACATGCCGGGGCCGGTGCTCGACAAGCATTCGAGCGGCGGCGTCGGCGACAAGCTGAGCCTGATGATCGCGCCCATGGTGGCGGCCTGCGGCGGCTACGTGCCGATGATCGCGGGACGCGGACTGGGGCACACCGGCGGGACCGTCGACAAGCTCGAAGCGATCCCCGGCTACACGACGACGCCGGCGCCGGCCGACTTCGACCGCATCGTGCGCACGCTGGGTTGCGCCGTCATCGGCCAGACCAGCGATCTGGCACCGGCGGACAAGCGCTTCTACGCGGTGCGCGACATCACCGCGACGGTGGAAAGCGTGCCGCTGATCACCGCAAGCATCCTGTCGAAGAAGCTCGCCGCCGGTCTGCAGGGCCTGGCGATGGACATCAAGTGCGGCAACGGCGCGTTCGCGGCGACGCCGGAATTCGGACGCGAGCTCGCGCAGAGCATCGTGGACGTGGCCGGCGGCGCCGGCCTGCGCACGCGGGCGTTGATCACCGACATGAACCAGGTGCTGGGGCACGAGGTCGGCAACGCGCTGGAAGTGCGCGGCGCCATCGACTACCTGACCGGTCGCCGCCCGCGCGAGGCCCGCACCCATGAGCTCACGCTGGCCCTGTGCGCCGAGCTGCTGGTGCTGGGCGGGCTCGCGCCCGACACGGCGTCGGCGCGCGTGAAGCTGCAGGCCGCGCTGGACAGCGGCGCGGCGGCGGAACGCTTCGCGAAGATGGTCGCCGCGCTCGGCGGCCCGGCCGATCTGCTGGAGAAGCCCGAGGCGCATCTGGCGTCGGCGCCCGTCGTGCGCCCGATCGCGGCAGCGCGCGCAGGCCGCATCGTCGGCATGGACACACGCGCGCTCGGGCTCGTCATCGTCAAACTCGGCGGCGGCCGGCGCCTGCCGGGCGACGCGCTCGACATGCGCGTGGGCCTCGACCGCTTCGCGCAGCTCGGCGACGTCGTCGAGGCGGGCGATCCGATCGCCTTCGTGCATGCCGCCGACGAGGCCTCGGCCGATCGCGCCAGCGCGCAGGTGCTCGCCGCCATCACCGTCGGCGACGCGCCGTCCTGGGCGCCGACGCCGCTCGTCATGGCGGAATTGGGCTGATCGCTAGAATCCCGGCCCTCGATTCCTGATTCACGACATGTCCGATTCCATCGACTCCATCGACGATCCCATCGACAGCGACAGCATCAACGCGAGCGAATCGCCGGCGGGCGAGGGCGTCAACCACCCGAAGGCTCGCATCCGCAGCTTCGTCGTGCGCCCTGGGCGCATGGGCACTGGCCAGGTGAGGGCGCTCGCGGAACTCGGACCCAGGTTCGTGCTGCCGTTCAAGGACGAGGCGCTCGACTACGAGGCGGCCTTCGGCCGCCAGGCGCCGGTGGTCTTCGAGATCGGTTTCGGCATGGGGGCGGCCACCGCCCAGATCGCGCAGGCGCTGCCCGACATCGACTTCATCGGCTGCGAGGTGCACGAACCCGGCGTCGGCGCGCTGCTCAAGCTGATCGGCGAGCAGGACATCGCCAACATCCGCATCTTCCAGCACGACGCGTTCGAGGTGCTGGGCGCCATGATTCCCAAGGGATCGCTCGCGGGCGTGCACATCTACTTCCCCGATCCCTGGCACAAGAAGCGTCACAACAAGCGCCGGCTGGTCCAGCCGCCGTTCATCGCCAAGCTGGTGCAACACGTGGCCCCCGGCGGCTACCTGCATCTGGCCACCGACTGGGAGCCCTACGCCCAGCAGATGCTGGAGGTGCTCAGCGGCGATCCTGACCTGGTGAACACCTCGACCCGCGCGGACGGTTACGCCGACAAGCCCGAGTACCGCCCGCTGACCAAGTTCGAGAACCGGGGCCTGAAACTGGGTCACGGCGTCTGGGACCTGGTGTTCAAGCGCAAGGCCTGACCCGCGCGCCGCGGGCCGGTGTCCCGGGTTCGCGGGGCCTCGCTCCGCATCCCGCCCGTCAGGGCGGCGCCCCACGTGACAAAGGTCAGGCACGGCCGGACCTGCAAGGCCTTTCAGGGATCGCCAAAAGGTCGCGCTGGTAGAGTTCCTCTCTATGTCCGAATCCAACTCCCTCGCCGGCCGGCACGTCCTCCTGGGCCTGTCCGGCGGCATCGCCTGCTACAAGATCGCCGAGCTGACGCGGCTGTTCGTGAAGGCCGGCGCCACGGTGCAGGTCATCATGACGGAAGCCGCGGAGGCCTTCATCACGCCGGTGACGATGCAGGCGCTGTCCAACCGCCCGGTCTTCACCAGCCAGTGGGATGCGCGCCCCGACAACAACATGGCGCACATCAACCTCACGCGCGAGGCCGACGTGATGGTGGTCGCGCCGGCCAGCGCGGACTTCATCGCCAAGCTGGCGCAGGGCCGCGCGGACGACCTGCTGTCGCTGACCGCGCTGGCGCGTCCGGCGCACAAGTGCGCGCTGCTGCTGGCCCCCGCGATGAACCGCGAGATGTGGGCGCACCCCGCCACGCAGCGCAATCTGGCGCAGGTGCAGGCGGACGGCGCGCTGGTGATGGGCGTGGGGTCCGGCGACCAGGCCTGCGGCGAGGTCGGCGACGGCCGCATGCTCGAGCCGATGCAACTGCTGGAGCACGTGGTCTCGCATTTCCAGCCGAGGGTGCTGGCCGGACGCAAGCTGCTGATCACGGCCGGACCGACCTACGAGGCGATCGATCCGGTGCGCGGCATCACCAACCGCTCCAGCGGCAAGATGGGTTTCGCCGTCGCGCGCGCGGCGGCGGAGGCGGGCGCCGAGGTGACGTTGATCGCCGGTCCCGTGCACCTGCCGACGCCGCTGGGCGTCACGCGCATCGACGTGCTGAGCGCGCGCGAGATGCTGGATGCGGTGCTGCCGCGCGCGGCCACGCACCAGGTGTTCGTCGCGACCGCGGCGGTCGCGGACTGGCGCCCGGCGCAGACGGCCGAACACAAGATCAAGAAGAACGCCAGGGCGGGCGAGGCGGTCGCGCCCGCGCTGGACCTGGCGGAGAACCCCGACATCCTGGCGACCGTCGCCGCCATGCCGCATCCGCCGCTGTGCGTCGGCTTCGCGGCGGAGAGCCAGGACCTCATCAAGCATGCGCGCGAGAAGCGCCAGCGCAAGAACGTGCCGCTGATCGTGGCCAACATCGGCCCGCAGGCCTTCGGCCAGGACGACAACGCGCTGACGCTGGTCGACGCGCGCGGCGAGCGCGAGCTCTCGCGCGCCGACAAGCTGACGCTGGCGCGCGAGCTGGTGCGCGAGATCGCGCAGCGGCTGACGACCTACGGCACTTGAAGCCGTCGCTGCCCTTCAGATTCCCAGGACTTCCTTTCCGACTGATTCCATGACCACCATCGATCTGAAGGTGCTCGACTGCCGCATGGCCGAGCAGCTCCCCGCCTACGCGACGACCGGCAGCGCCGGCCTGGACCTGCGCGCCTGCCTGGACGAGGCGATCACGCTGGCGCCCGGCGACACCGTGCTGGTGCCGACCGGCCTGGCCATCCATATCGGCGACGCGGGCCTGGCCGCGATGATCCTGCCGCGCTCGGGACTGGGTCACAAGCACGGCGTGGTGCTGGGCAACCTCGTCGGCCTGATCGACTCCGACTACCAGGGCCAGCTGATGGTGAGCGTGTGGAACCGCGGCAAGGATGTGTTCACGATCCAGCCCATGGAGCGCATCGCGCAGATGGTGATCGTGCCGGTGGTGCAGCCGACCTTCCGCGTGGTCGACGACTTCGACGCTTCTTCGCGCGGCGAAGGCGGGTTCGGGTCGACCGGCAAGGCCTGATGTCCGTGTATCGGTCTGCAGATGAACCGACGCGCTCGACTTGAGGATGCCGCCCCGTTGATCGGCTAGACGGCTGCCGCGGTTCCGTGCGGATCCGCCAGTGTCAAACGAGCGCCGGCTGCGCAGACTGCTCGACTTTCGTTGCTCGAAAGGCGAAGCAGATGACGGTATCGGAAGCGGACGACAGTGGGCCCCGAACGACGGGACCCGCGGCGACACGGGTATGGCGGCTCTCCGAGCTGGTGCGGCTGCTCGGAGGGCGACTGCGCGGCGCGGATCGCGACATTCGCGGCATCGCGGCGCTCGACGGCGCGGCAGCGGACGAATTGTCGTTCGTGGTGTCGGTCAAGCACTTGCCGGAACTCGCGACCTGCCGGTCCGCAGCCTTGATCGTGCCGCCGGCGTGCGCCGACGAGGCCGCGATGGCTGGGCGCAGCCTGATCCTGACGCCGGACCCGTATCTCTACTTTGCGAGGGCCGCTTCGCTGATGTACCCGGCGACGCCGGCGCGCGGCGGCGTGGATCCGCGCTGCGTGGTCGGGGTCGACGGTGTGATCGCCGCATCGACGGAAGTCCGGGCGCTGGCCTGCATCGGCGACCGCGTGACGATCGGCGAGCGCTGCGTGATCCATGCCGGCGTCGTGATCGGCGACGACGTCCGCATCGGTGACGATTCGGTGCTGCATCCCCGCGTGGTCGTGCACGACGGCTGCACGATCGGCCGGCGGGTGACGATCTGCAGCGGCGCGGTGATCGGCGCGGACGGCTTCGGCATGGCATGGGACGGCGAGCGCTGGTGCCGCATCCCGCAACGCGGCCGCGTGGTCATCGGGGACGATGCGGAAATCGGCGCGAATACGGCGATCGATCGCGGCACGCTCACCGACACGGTGATCGGGCGCGACGTGCGCATCGACAACCTGGTGCAGATCGCGCACAACGTGAGGATCGGTGACCACACCGCGATCGCAGGCTGCGCGGGCGTGGCGGGCAGCACGCGGATCGGCGCGCGCTGCCTGATCGGCGGCGCTGCGATGGTGGTGGGTCATCTCTCGATCGCGGACGGCACGACAATAGGCGCCGGGACGCGCGTGTCCAAGAGCGTTCGGGAGGCCGGGCACTACACGTCCTACTTCCCGTTCTCCACCTTCGACGACTGGCGGCTGAACGCCGCCCACCTGCGGCAGCTGGACAGGATCGTCGGCAGGGTCAAGGAGGTGGAGGCGGCGGTCAGGGCCCTGAAGGATCCGCAAGCGCCTGCGCCGCCGAAGGACCCCTGACGGATCCATGAGCTTCCCGATGTACGGAGATCAAACCTGACTGGCGCATTGCCGCTGTCGCGGCCCCAATGCGAGGCGGGCTCGATGCTGGAAGGCGCGCATTCCCGCGAGTGCGGTCTGACGTCCGTATCGGGACACTCTTCGACTTTCCGATCCTTGAAAGCCGATGCCGATGTCAGAACGCCAAGCAGAGAATCCGCCCGTCCAGCGCACGACGCAGGGGCGCAAGCGCAGGCCGGAACACGGTGGAGAGGAGACGGTCCCCGTCGTCGAGGCGGCGACCAATGCCGAGCAGGAATCGCCACCGGCGACCACGCCGGATGACGCACCTGACGGACGTGGCCGGGAAACGGTCGAGGGTGTGATCGGACTGGCAGGCGTCGGCGTGGTCGGCGCAGCATTGGCGGGCCTGCGTGGCGGGTCTGGCGGCTCTGGCGGCTCCGGCGGCTCTGGCGGTGGGGCAATGGCGGCGACGGTCGATGCCGTCGCAATGCAGCCCTTGCCACCCCTCGGGGCTGGAAATTCGGTGTCGGCGATCCCCGATCTTCCCGTCAAGCCACCCACGACGTCGACCACCACACCGACCGCCCTGGTGGAGGAGACGACGGCAACAGTACCTGACGCCCACAGACCGGGCATTGTCGAGCCGAAGATCGAGCCCGAGGTCGGACCGACGATCGATCCGCCGATCCAGATCGACACGACACCTCCGGCCCGCCCCACGCTGGCGCTGAAGCGCGACACGGGCGCCGACGCCAACGATGGAATCACGAGTGACTCGACCATCACGGTTTCGGGACTGGAGCAGGACGCCATCTGGCGCTATAGCCTGGATGGCAAGACTTGGCGTGCCGGCAGCGGTGCGGAACTCGAGACGACGCTGTTCGACGGCGTCCAGGTCGTCCGGGTGATCCAGACCGACAAGGCGGGGAACGACAGCGGAACGGCTTCGCTGCGTTTCACGCTGGACACCGACGCGCCCAAGCTGAGCTTGAAGAACGACACGGGACGCAGCCGAGTCGATGGCATTACGAAGGACGGCACGCTGGTGGTGGATGGCCTTCACGACGGCGCGAACTGGATGTACAGCCTCGATGAGGGTCAGTCGTGGACGCCTGGCGTCGGTAGAGAGATCGCTGCAGTCGAACTGGGCAAGGATGGCAACAAGACCGTTCTGGTCAAACAGATGACCTCCGCAACCACCGAGAGCGGTGTTTCGACCTTTTCTTTCATGCTGGACACCTATGTCGCGACGCCCGAATTGCGCTTGAAAAAGGTCGACAAACTCGAAGACCAGGGGCCTGGCCGCGACCCTCTTCCTGTCACCGACACACCAACGATCGTGATCGACAACTACGAAGATGGATCGACCATCGAGGGGCACGTCGACAGCCAGCCCATCTCGGCCATGACCGCTGCCGAGGTTCCTCTCGAGCTTCGGCCGAGCGTGTACACCGACCCGCGTATCCACTCCATCGACTTCTGGCGCCAGACCGACGTCGCGGGCAACGTATCGGCTTCCACAGGCGCTTGGACGATCGCTGTCGTGGCGACGACGCTTTCCAGCCGCCCGGCGGCTGATGCGGGAGACGTGCTTTGACAGGAAGGGCGGTCGGTGATCAATCCCCGTGTCCATGCCCCTCTTCGACACCTGCCGCCGCCGCATCCACCGGCGCGCTCGCATTCACCCCGTCGAAGAAGAACGGCTTGCGCGGCTTCTTCGCCGGCCAGACCTCGTTCATCGACGGGATGTCGAAGACACGTCCGCCCTGCATGACTTGAGAGATGCGATCGCTCTGGCGGATGTCCCTCAGCACGTCGCCGTCGACGATCACGAGGTCCGCGAGCTTGCCCGGTTCCAGTGAGCCGATGTCCTTGTCCAGGCCGAGGTAGCGCGCCGGGTTGAGCGTCGCGGTGCGGATGGCCTCCAGCGAGGTCATCCCGCCCAGTCCCATCATCCACATCTCCCAATGCGCGCCCAGGCCCTCACGCTGGCCGTGCGCGCCGATGTTCACCGACACGCCCGCGCGTTGCAGCTCGGTCGCGGTCTTCGCGACCTGGATGACGTTGAAGTCCTCTTCCGGCGCCGTTTCGCGGCGCACGCTGCGCGGCTCCAGCACGGCCTTGGGCACGAACTTGCTGAGGATCGGATGGCGCCACACGTCCGTGCGCGCGTACCAGTAGTGCTCGCCGTCCAGGCCGCCGTAGGCGACGTTCAGCGTCGGCGTGTAGCCGACCTGGGTCTGCGGCCACAACTGCTTGACGTCGTCGTAGACCTTGCCGACGGGCAGCGCGTGCTCCACGCCGGTGTGGCCGTCGACCACCATCGACATGTTGAGCTGGAACAGCGAGCCGCCTTCTGGCACGACCATCATGCCGGTCTCGCGTGCCGCTTCGAGCACCTGCTGGCGCTGGTCGCGCCGCGGCTGGTTGTAGCTCTTCACGCTGATCGCGCCGGCCGACTTCAGCCGCTTCAGATGGGTCTGCGCGTCCTCCAGGCTGTTGATCACCGCGGAGAAATCGGCCTTGGCGCCGTACAGCACCGTGCCGGTCGAGAAGATGCGCGGTCCCACCACGCGGCCCGTGCGCTGCATCTCCGACTGCGTGTAGATGTCGCTGGTGCGGTTGGACGGGTCGTGCAGCGTCGTCAGGCCGAAGGCCAGCGACGCGTAGTTGATCCAGCTCTGCTGCGGGATGATCTCGCTCTCGGCCATGGTGCCGTGCCAGTGCGCGTCGATCAGGCCGGGGATCACCGTCTTGCCGGTCGCCTGGATCGTCTCCGTGCCCGCGGGGATGGTCACCGACGCGCGCGGCCCGATCGCGGCGATGCGGTCGCCGTCGACCAGGATGGCGCCGTCCTCGATCACTTCATCGGGCTTGCTCGCGCTCATCGTGACGATGCGCGCGCCGACGATCGCGATGCGGCCCTTGGGCTTGTCGGCGGTCAGTGTGAGCTTGATGGGCGCGCCGCGCTCCGCCGGCTTGAAGCCCGGCTGCAGCGCCTGCGTCAGCGGCACGGTGAACAGCTCGTTGCCGAGCGCGTAATGCAGCGCATACGGCTGCGACTTGCCGTCGCCCGACCACTGGAGGTCGTCGCCCGCGTTGACGTCGAGCTTCCTGACCGGCATCGCCTCGGCCTTCGGTCCCACCATCTGCAGCTTGCCCGCGGGCGCGAGCGGCGTGACGTAGGTGTGGAAGCGTTCGGTGAAGCCCAGCCACTGGCCGTCCGGCGACACGGTGAAGCGGGTCGCGAACTCGCTCTTGGCGACGGCGAACTCGCTGCGCTCGACGAGGTTGAGGCGCACCAGCTGATGATTCGAGTCGACCTCGCCCGTCGTCTGCTTGCGGGTGACGTAGAGCGTCTCTCCGTCGGCGCCGAACTGCGGCGCCTCGCCGTCCTTGGTGACGCGGCGCGGCTGGCCCTTGCCGTCGGCGGCGGCGACGTAGACACCGGGTTCCAGGCTGTTCCAGGGCGAGGTCAGGAAGCCACCCTTGGCCTTCTGGTAGGCGACGGTCCTGCCGTCCGGCGAGAACGCCGGCGACAGGTACTTGCCCGCCTCCGGCGTGACGACGGTATCGCGACCGCCGGCGAGGTCGAGCACGCGCACGCGGCCCTGGTCGGCGTCGTTCCAGCTCACGTAGACGAGCTGCTTCCCGTCGCGCGAGAACGCCGGGAAGTATTCGAAGCGCTCAGTCTGCGACGTGAGGCGTTTCGCCTCGCCGACCGGCTGGCCGTCGCGCAGTTCGCTCGCGTAGAGGTAGCCGGCGGCGGAGAACACCACGCGCCTGCCGTCCGGCGAGACCTTCACCCAGCGCAGCATCTTCGAGTCGAAGGTCGCGGGCGCGACCTCATGCGCGAAGCGCAGCGCGGGCGTGACCTGGCGCTCGTCCTTCACGTGGAAGGGGATCTCGGCGGCGCTGGACTTGAAGGGATCGATGCGCCACAGCTTGCCCTGCGCCCACGCCACGACCTGCCTGGAATCGGGCATCCACGCGATGCCGGGGTAGACGCCGTGGACGGACCAGGACTCCTGCAGGTCGCGTTCCATGCCGGTCCAGGCGGGGAACTCGCGACCGGTCTTCAGATCCTTGAGGAACAGCGTGGTGCGGCTGCCCGTGGCGTCGCGCAGGCGGCGGATGAAGGCGAGGTACTTCCCGTCGGGGGAGGGCGTGGGGCGGATCGCGCCGCCGGGGCCGGTGACGAAGGGCTCGCTGGTGCCGTCGGTCAGGTCCTGGCGATAGATGCGGAAGATCTCGCCGGTGCTGTCCTTGTTGTATTCGAACTGGCGGCCGGGCGTGCTGTCCTGCGAGTAGTAGAGGAACTTGCCGTCGGGCGACAGCGCGGGTTCGCCGAGGTCCTTCTGCCAGTTCGGTTTCTCGTTGAGCTGCTGGCCCTTGCCGCCGTCGACGTGATAGAGCCAGATCTCGCCGCTGCCCAGCGAGCGGGTGCCGGTGAAATGCTTGCGGGCGGCGATGTACTTGCCGCCGGGGTGCCAGACGGGGTTGTTGAGCAGGCGGAAGTCTTCGGTCGAGATCGCGCGGGCGCCGGAGCCGTCGGCGTCCATGACCCAGAGGTTGTCGCCGCCGCCGGCGTCGGAGACGAAGGCGATCTGCTTGCCGTCGGGGGAAAAGCGGGGCTGCATCTCCCAGGCGATCGAATGCGTCAGCGCCTTGGCTTCGCCGCCGCCGACCGGCATCACGTAGAGGTCGCCGAGCAGGTCGAAGACGATCTGCTTGCCGTCGGGGCTGACGTCGACGGACATCCAGGTGCCGGTGCGCACGTCGATGGTGGCGATCTTCTTGTCGCCGGGGGGCTGGTTGACGTTCCATTTCGCGGCGGGCGCCGAGGCGGCCGTGGCGGGCGAGGGCGCCGAAGCAGGGGCGTCGGCCGCGAAGGCCGCGGCCTGCAGCGCCAGCCCGAAAGCGATCACGCCCGCGCGGGCGGGCGTGACGGTGAAAGCGGTCCGGACGGTCGTCGGCGAGGCCTGCTTCGTGAGCATCTTGTTCGTCATGGGGCACCCTGGGATGAAGAGTGCCGGCAGCATATTCGCCGCCTGCTCGGAAACCCGACCGGGTTTGCGAGGGCATGACGAATGGCAGTGCGGAGGGCGCATCTTCAGCAGCCGGTTCGCCGACCGGGCGGCGGCGCGACCCGACGGCAATCCTGCGTTTGCTCAATCGGCAGCGGCTTCCCACTTCCCAGAATGAGGGGGCTCATCGCTGGCGGCCCGGCCTGAGCCCGTGTTCCGGGGCCGCGGGAGTACCGCATGTACAAAAGAATCCTCGTGCCCATCGACGGCAGCGTCACCGCCAACAGTGGCCTGGAGGAGGCGATCCGCCTGGCCACCGGCCTGCACGCCACGCTGGTCTTGCTGCACGTCGTCAATGAACGGCCGGCCGTGCTGGAGACCGCCTCCGCAATCGCCTTCGACGAAGTGCGGCGGCAGATGCTCAAGGAGGGCGACAAGTTGCTGGGTGACGCCAGCTTGTGGGCACTCGATGCCGGTGTCACCAGCGAGGCGGTGCTCAAGGAACTGACGGCGGGGCGCATCGCCGACGTCATCGTTGCGGAGGCCGCGCACACCGCCTGCGACCTGATCGTGATAGGCACGCACGGGAGGCGCGGCATGTCGCGTCTGTTGCTGGGCAGCGATGCTGAACTGGTCGTGCGCGAGAGTCCTGTGCCAGTGATGCTCGTTCGCCGGCCTCCGCCAGAAGCCTCATCCACCTGAACCGAGGAGCCCCAGATGTACCGCTCTCTCCTTGTTCCCCTGGATGGCAGCGCGACCGCCGCAAGAGGACTGCGCGAGGCCATTGCCCTCGCAGCACCGCTCGACGCCCGCATCACGCTGCTGCACGTGCTGGATGTCTACCCGTTCTTCGGCCATGCCGGGCTCACCGGGCAGCTGGAACTTGAACTGGCGCCCCGGCGCGAGGTCGCCAACGACCTCCTCGCCGCCGCGGCCCTCGACGTGCAGGACGCGCACCTGCCCGTTTCTATCGTGCTGAAGGAAACGCTGGACGCCCACGCCGGTGCGGAGATCGTCCGGCAGGCTCGCGAGCTGGCATGCGACCTGATCGTCATGGGCACGCACGGGCGTCGCGGACTGTCGCGCATGCTGGTTGGCAGCGACGCGCTGGTGGTGCTGCGCGACAGCCCTGTGCCGGTCCTGCTCGTCGGCCCGCCGGACAAGGACATGCCCGTCGCCGGGGGGACTGCCCGATGAGCTGGCGCGCGATCGTGGGGGTGGCCTTGGCGCTGCTGGCGGTGCTGGGGCTGCTCAGCCGCCTGTACGTCTTCCTCGTGACACGGGACTGACGCAAAAGAAGGGGCGGCCGCCCGGGCCGCCCGCCACAGCCACCGTCCCCGCCATTGCCCTCGCAGCAC
>SEFA01000032.1 GCA_004210455.1 Rubrivivax sp.
GCTCATGGGGGAGGAGTGTCGCGCAGGCTCAGGCCGCGACGGCGGAGGAGGCCTGGGGGCGATGGGACAGGATGTTGAGGGCCCGGCCGAGGAAGGCGCCGCTGAACAGGCCGAAGGTGGCGCTGAAGCCGAGCGCGTAGGCGGTGTGATGGGCGTAGTCGGGGTGCAGGGCCAGGCTCACGCCCGAGGCGAACTTCAGGACGAAGATGCCGGCCATCAGCGCCATCGGCACCCAGCTGCCGGGGACGATGAAGCGGCGGGTGTCGGCGTCGTAACGCACGTGGCCGGGCCAGCGCAGGACGCGCAGCGTCAGCACGCCGGCGACGATGCCCAGCAGCCAGGCCAGGCCCGCCAGGCCGTCCAGGCCGAAGCTCTTCTCGACGCCCCAGGCGCCGAACACCAGCCACAGCGCCGGCAGCACGATCAGCCGCTTGGCGCGCATCGCAGTGCTGCGGGTCTGCTTGAGGCCGAAGTAGAGGATCACCACCAGGATCGCCCAGACGAAGCCGGGGATGTGGGACAGGATCTGGATCGGGGTGGGGGGCATGGCGGGCTCCGTGAGGCGGTGCGTTGTCGATGGGTTCGACTGTCGCGGCGCCCGCCCGGGCCGGCCATGGGATTGCGATGAGACGCCGGGTTCCGGCGCGAACGGTGGCCGGAAGGCGTGAAGTGCATCAATAGAAGTAGGGCGAGCGCTTGGCCCACTCCGACTTCGGATACAGGCGGTGCAGGGTCTGGAACATGGCCTTGGACTGGGCGCTGTTGTCCTTGTCCGTGCAGCCGCCCTTGGTCGACTGGATGCCGACGTAGAGCAGCCAGGGCAGGTCGGCCGGGCGGTCGGGTCGGCGGCTCTGCGCCAGCACCCAGCGGGCGAAGGCGCCGGTCGCCGAGCCCATCGCGCCCAGCGCCGCCCGTTCTTTCGCCACCGTCTCGACCGACGGCCAGCCCGTGACCGGTCCGGGAACCGGATGCGCCTTGTCCCAGTCCGCCTGTTCGCTGTCGGCGCCCTGGTCCAGCCGGCACCAGGTTCCGGCCGTCGCGTCCTTCGGGTCGTCCGGCTTCTGGCCGACCAGCAGCATGTTCGGGCCCAGCCCCACGTTCACTTGCGCGGTCAGCCCGTTGCGGCTGATCGAGGCCCGCCACAACGCGGCCCGCCGCTCCTCCGCCGTCGTCGCCTTCAGGTAGGGCCCGACCAGCGCCTCGCCTTCCGCCTTCGGCAGCAGGCCGGACAGCGTCGTCGCCGCGGACCGGGCCAGATCGGGCTGGTCGAGCACGTCCGCCCGCCACCAGAGTCCGAACGCCAGCGCCGCCCGGATCTTGTCCGGCACCGCCTTGGCGCTGATCACGGCCGGCCATTCGGACAAGGTGAAGCGCCTGATCAGCAGCGTGGCGCCGTCTCCGTCGAGCGCCCTGGCGACTGGCGCCGCGCGGTCGTACGGGTAGACGGCATCGCCCTGCGAGTACATCGACCAGGCGCCGCTCTCCCGACTCAGCCAGGGGATGGCCTCCGCGGGCGTACGCGCCAGTCGCAGCGCTTCTTCGGCGGCGAGGTTGCGCGCCGTCGGCGTCGGGCCGGCCGGCGAGGTGAGCGCGGCCAGTTGCGTCCGCGCGCGGTCGAAGTCGCCAGCCTCGCGCAGCAGGCGGACCTGCTGCATCCGCACGGTCCGCCAGCCCGGATGGCCCGCCGGGACCTTGTCCGCCGCCGCCTGCAGCGCCTTCCAGGTCGCGGCGTCCTTCACCAGCTCCTGGCCGTTGGCGCAGGTGAGGGTGGGGATCAGCCACAGGACGCCGTCCGGCTGCGCCCTCCAGCGCGCCAGCGGCGTCTGGCCGGGGCCAGAGGCCGACTTGACCGCACCGGCGGAGCCGCCCATGCAGCTCCGCTCCGCGTAGATCCAGTCGAAGACCGGCAATGCGCGGACGGCCGCTTCCCGCGGCGCGACGACCGCCGCCGACTCCTCGTCCAGCCAGTGGTCGGAAATCCGCGCCCAATCCGCCAGCGCCTGCGCCGGCGGCGCCTTGTCGAGCACCGCCAGTTCGCGCGTGAGCTGCGCGAGGCGCTTCTCCGGCTCGCTGCGGGCGCGCACGAGGTTGAGGAGTTCCTCGGCGGCGCGCTGCTGCGTCGCCCAGTCCGCATGCGTGCCGATGAAGGCGGCCATCGGCTGCAGCTTGCCCAGCAACGCGGGTGCCAGCTTCTGCGGGCCGTAGTCGCCCTCGGCGCGCGGCGTCAGTGTGGCCTGCCGGACGACCGTCCGCATCCGGGCCAGCGCGGCCCAGGCCTGCCACGGGTGCGCGTTGTCGGCGGCGATCCGGGCGAAGCCCGCTTCCGCCGCGCCCCAGTCGCTCGCGTAGAAGGCCGCGGCCGCGCGCTGGTAGTCGCGCGCCTGGCGCCAGTGCAGCGGCTCGGACGCCGGCAGGCCGTCGATCGCGGGCGGCGGCTCCGGCTGCGGCCGGCCGGTGGCGGCGGCCCGGCCCGGCGGCTCCGCCGTGCACTGCGCGAAGACGCGGTCCTGGCCGTCGACCCAGGCGTTCAGCCGGGCCGGCGTCGCGTCCTGCCGCTGCCGCAGCGCGGCCAGCGTTTCTGCCGCGAAGGCGTAGGCACCGTCCGGACAGTTCAGGAATTCCTCATAGGACTTCGCGTCAGCCGCCCGCATCGAACCCGGACGCCAACGCGGTGCGTCGGCGACGAGTTCCTTGCGCGCGGCCAGCCATGCGGAGATCGGCGGATGTTTCTCCGACTCGTCGTTGGACGGGCCGTAGATCGACGTGCAGCAGGCCTTGTCCAGCCATTCGCCGGCCAGAGGCACCAGCGGGCGCTTCGCGTCCGCGCTGGCGATGGCGCGCCAGGCGACGTAGAGCATCGGTCGCGAGTAGGTCGGCAGGACCGTGCCCAGGTCGCCCTGCACGTAGCGGTCGAGCCGGATCTCCGTGCGGCTCGTCGTGACGAAGTCGTTCGTGTCGTCGAAGCCGCTGGCCCGTGCGGGGACCGTGGTCACGGTGGCCAGCAACAGCGCGATCGTGGTCGCGCGGATCCGGGGTTGCATCGTCATCCTCCCTGTGGTCGTGTCGGGGCGGTCGCGCCCCAGATGTCCGCCTCGAACGCCGCGGGCCAATCGGTGACGCGGCCGCGCTCGAGGTTGAACCAGTACCGTTTCGGCCAGCGTCGCTGCCACGCGGCGGGCGGCGTGTCCTGCGGCGCGAAACCAGCCGCTTCGTGGCGGCAGCGCGGGTGCAGGGTCGCGGCACCGGCGGCGAGTTCGCGCTGCCAGCGCGCCGTGTCCCGGCCCAGCCGGAAAAACATCGGCACGACCTCGTCCGCGACGATGGGATCCATCCACGCGCGGCTGCGGCATTGCCAGGCGAGGAGCGTGACCGACAGCCGCGTCGATGCCGGCAGTGCCGCGCGCAGCCGCTTCACCAACGCGTGGTAGCTGTCGCGTTGCGAGGGCACGGCCTCGAAATCCAGTTGCACCCAGCCGCTGGTCGAGCGTCGCGCGGCGGCGACCACACGCTGTTCGATCGCGATCTGCTGGCGCTCGTTGAGCGCGCGGCCCGGCGAGGCGTCGGCGCCGCGTCCGTCGTAGAGCTCGCCGGCGGGCACCTGCCGGCGCAGCTGCGGCAGCGGATCCACATGGACGACCGGCGTCACCGGGCGATTCTCCGGCAGGGGCAGGCCTTGCCGCCGCGGGCGCTCCTCGATGCCGCCCGGCGTCAGGCGCATCTGCGTCACGGTCACCGCCCAGGCGGTGGCGCTGGCCGGCGGGGCGTGGTGGTCCCAGATCCAGGCGATGTCCGTCGGACCGGGGTCGGGCTTTGCGGCCCTGCCAGCCCCAGCCGGGGCGGCCGTGGTGTTGGTCGAGTCCTTGGCGGGCTCGGCCGCCCAGGCGGCGCCCGGCGCCGCCAGCTCAGCGGCGGCGCTTAGTACCGCCGCCCAGCAGGCTGCCCAGCACGCCACGGACGATCTCCCGACCCACCGACGATCCGATGCTGCGCAGCGCCGACTTGGCCGCCGTTTCCGCCAGCCCCTCGTGGCGCCCGCCGCGCGGGCCGGTGCTGCCGAAGAGCACATCCTTCAGGCCGCCGAGCAGGCCGCCGCCGTCGTCCTGCGCGGGCGCGGGCGCCCCGCCGCGGCCCGTGGTCCCAGTTCGGTGATCGCCATCGCGATGTCCAGCCCCGGCTTGGGACGCATCGTGTCCGCCGCCGCCTTGACCGCCTTCTGGTCCCGCGGCGTGAACGCCCGCAGCGCGTGCTGCACCCGGTTGCCGAGCTGCCCCAGCACCGTGTCCGGGATGTCCAGCGGGTTCTGCGTCACGAAGTAGACGCCCACGCCCTTGGAGCGGACCAGCCGCACCACCAGCTCGATGCGTTCCACCAGCGCCGCCGGCGCGTCCTTGAACAGCAGGTGGGCCTCGTCGAAGAAGAACACCAGCTTGGGTTTGTCCAGGTCGCCGACTTCCGGCAGCGCCTCGAACAGTTCCGACAGCATCCACAGCAGGAAGGTCGCGTACAGCTGCGGCGCGGCCATCAGCTTGTCGGCCGCCAGGATGTTGATGACACCCAGGCCATCCGACGTCTGCATGAAGTCATGGATGTCGAGCATCGGCTCGCCGAAGAACTTGTCGCCGCCTTGCGCCTCGATCTGCAGCAGCCCGCGCTGGATCGCGCCGACGCTGGCCGCCGAGACGTTGCCGTACTGCGTCGTGAACTCGCTGGCGTTGTCGCCCACGTGCTGCAGCATCGCGCGCAGGTCTTTCAGGTCCAGCAGCGCCAGGCCGTGGTCGTCGGCGATCTTGAAGACCATCTGGAGCACGCCGCCCTGGGTCTCGTTGAGCCCCAGCATCCGCGACAGCAGCAGCGGCCCCATGTCGGAGACCGTCGCGCGTACCGGATGGCCCTGCTCGCCGAACACATCCCAGAGCGTCGTCGGGCAGGCGATGGCGACCGGCGGCTCAAAGCCGCGTTCCTTCAGCACCGCCAGCAGCTTGGCCGACGGCGCGCCGGCCTGCGAGATGCCGGTCAGGTCGCCCTTGACGTCCGCCATGAACACCGGGACGCCCATCTGGCTGAACGATTCGGCCAGTTTCTGCAGACTGATGGTCTTGCCCGTGCCGGTCGCGCCGGTGATCAGGCCGTGGCGGTTGGCCAGCGCGGGCAACAGCTGGCACTCGATGTCGCCGTGGCGGGCCAGCAGGATCGGGTCGGCCATGCGGAAGTCTCCAGAGGCAAAAAAGCTAAAATCGCAGTCTAACGAAGCAACCACCGCGCCGCCCCGGAGAATTTCTTCCGGGCCGCGTCACAGGAGAACGAGGACATGGCAGGGCATTCCAAATGGGCGAACATCCAGCACCGCAAGGGTCGCCAGGACGAGAAGCGCGGCAAGGTCTGGACCCGTCTGACGCGTGAAATCATCGTCGCGGCCCGGGCCGGCGGTGCCGACATCAACATGAACCCCCGCCTGCGCTTGGCCATCGAAAAGGCCAAGGGCGCCAACATGCCGGCCGACAACATCAAGCGCAACGTCGACAAGGCCACCGGCAACCTCGACGGCGTGACCTACGAGGAAATCCGCTACGAGGGCTACGGCATCGGCGGCGCCGCCATCATCGTGGACTGCATGACCGACAACCGCGTCCGCACCGTCGCCGAAGTCCGGCACGCGTTCAGCAAGTACGGCGGCAACCTGGGCACCGAAGGCTCGGTGGCCTTCCAGTTCAAGCACTGCGGCCAGCTGGTGTTCGCGCCGGGCACCTCGGAGGACAAGGTCATGGAAGTCGCGCTGGAAGCCGGCGCCGAGGACGTCCTGACCGACGACGACGGCGCCATCGAGGTGCTGACCTCGCCCGCCGACTACGAAGCCGTCAAGAACGCGCTCGAAGCGGCCGGCCTGAAGCCCGAAATCGCCGAAGTGACGATGCGCGCCGAGAACACCGTCGAGCTGGCCGGCGAAGATGCCGCCCGCATGCAGAAGCTGCTGGATGTGATCGAAGACCTGGACGACGTCCAGGACGTCTACAACAACGCGAGCCTGTCCGAATGAAGGTCCTGGTCCTTGGCAATGGTGGCCGTGAACACGCGCTGGCCTGGCGGCTGGCGCAGGGCGAGCGCGTCACGCAGGTCTTCGTGGCGCCCGGCAACGGCGGCACCGCGCGCGACCCGCTGCTGAAGAACGTCCCCCTCACCGACGTGAAGGCCCTGGCCGACTTCGCGATCGAGCAGAAGATCGCGCTGACGGTCGTCGGTCCGGAGGCCTTCCTGGCCGCCGGCGTGGTCGACGAGTTCCGCGCCCGCGGCCTGCGCATCTTCGGCCCCACCAAGGCCGCCGCGCAGCTGGAGAGCTCCAAGGCCTTCGCCAAGGAGTTCATGAAGCGCCACGGCATCCCGACCGCCGCCTACGAGACCTTCAGCGACGCGACCCAGGCGCACGCCTACGTCGACGCACAGGGCGCGCCCATCGTCATCAAGGCCGACGGCCTGGCGGCGGGCAAGGGCGTGGTCGTCGCGATGACGCTGACCGAGGCGCACGAGGCGATCGATTGGATCCTCGCCGACAACAAGCTGGGCGTGGTCCACAACGAAGGCGGCGCCCGCGTGGTCATCGAGCAGTTCCTCGAAGGCGAGGAAGCCAGCTTCATCGTGCTGTGCGACGGCAAGAACGTCCTGCCGCTGGCCACCAGCCAGGACCACAAGCGCCTGCTCGACGGCGACCAGGGCCCCAACACCGGCGGCATGGGGGCCTACTCGCCCGCGCCGGTGGTGACGCCCAACGTCCACGCCAAGGCGATGCACGAGATCATCATGCCGACGATCCAGGGCATGGCCCGCGACGGCGCCCCGTTCACCGGCTTCCTGTACGCCGGCCTGATGATCGACGCGCACGGCCAGCCGCGCACCGTCGAGTTCAACACCCGCATGGGCGACCCCGAGACGCAGCCGATCATGATGCGTCTGAAGAGCGACCTGTTCGAGGTGCTGATGCACGCGACCGACGGCACGCTCGACCAGGTCGAGCTGCAGTGGGACCGCCGCGCCGCGCTGGGCGTCGTGATGGCCGCGGGCGGTTATCCGCTGTCGCCGCGCAAGGGCGACGTGATCTCCGGCCTGCCCGTGGATGGCGAGGAGGCGATGGTCTTCCACGCCGGCACCACGTTGCAGGCCGACGGCCAGCTCGTGACCAGCGGCGGCCGTGTGCTGTGCGTGACCGCGCTGGGCGAGGCCGTGCGCCACGCGCAGCAGCTGGCCTACCAGACCGCGCAATCGATCCAGTTCGACGGCAAGCAGTACCGTCAGGACATCGGATACCGCGCGATCAAGCGCTGATCCGCGCCCACCCGAGCGCCGACCCGACCTCCGACCCGGACCCCGACCTGCCGTGGCTCCTTCCGCCCCTCGCCGCTGGACCGGCGCGCTGACGCCGATGCCCGGCGGCAGCGCGCTTGCGCGTGCGGTGCTGGGCGCCTTCGGCTGGCGCATCGACAACGGCGGCCTGCCGGGGAAGCAGGGCGTCGTGATGGTTTATCCGCACACGTCGAACTGGGATTTCCCGATCGGCGTGCTGACGAAATGGAGCCTGGGCTTCCAGTTGAAGTTCTGGGCCAAGGACAGCCTGTTCAAGCCGGCCATCGTCGGCCGCTGGATGCGGTCCATCGGCGGCGTGGCGGTGAACCGCCGCTCGGCCAACGGCATGGTCGCCGACACGGTCCAACGGATGCGCGAGGCCAAGGCCCGCGACGAGTCCTTCTGGCTCATCGTCGCGCCCGAAGGCACGCGCGGCTACGTCGACCACTGGAAGTCCGGCGCGTACCACGTCGCCGTCCAGGCTGGCGTGCCGGTCGGACTGGCCTCGTTCGACTTCGCCACGAAGCGGGTCCTGTTCACCGACTTCGTCGAGGTCAGCGGCGATCCGGCGCAGGACTTCGCGCTGTTCGCCGAGGTGCTCCGCGGCCGCCAGGGCAAGCATCCCGAGAACGCCGGACTGATCCGGCTGAAATCCGATTCCCCCAGGGAATCCCACCACGATTCTTCCCCGGAATCCCGAAAAGAACTCGCCAAGGACGGAGATCCCCGATGAACACGCAGTTGGTGCGCGATTACCTGCTCGGTCTGCAGCAGCGGATCGTCACGACGCTCGAGCGTCTGGACGGTCAGGCATTCATCACCGACGCCTGGCAGCGCGAGCCCGGCGGTCGCCTCGAAGGCGACGGCCTGGTGCGCCTGATCGAGAACGGCGCCGTGTTCGAACGGGGCGGCGTCAACTTCTCGCACGTGCGGGGCCGGGTGTTGCCGCCGTCGGCGACGGCGCATCGACCGGAGCTGGCCGGCGCGCCGTTCGAGGCGATGGGCGTGTCGCTGGTCATGCACCCGCACAACCCGTTCGTGCCCACCGTCCACATGAACGTGCGCATGTTCGCGGCGCTGCCGGCCGACCGGGAGCCGGTCGTGTGGTTCGGCGGCGGCATGGACCTGACGCCGTACTACGGCTTCGAGCGCGACGCGCAACACTTCCACCGCACCTGCCGAGCGGCGCTGGAGCCGCACGGCGAGGCGCTCTATCCGCGCTTCAAGCAGTGGTGCGACGAGTACTTCCACCTGAAGCACCGCAACGAGCCGCGCGGCGTCGGCGGCATCTTCTTCGACGATTTCGCGGAGGGCGGCGTCGAGAACGCGTTCGGCATGGTCCAATCCGTCGGCGATGCGTTCCTGCCCGCCTACGAGCCGATCGTCGATCGCCGGCACGGCCTGGCCTACGGCGAACGCGAACGCGATTTCCAGGAATACCGGCGCGGTCGTTACGTCGAGTTCAACCTGGTCTTCGACCGCGGCACGCTGTTCGGGCTGCAGTCGGGCGGACGCACCGAGTCCATCCTGATGTCGATGCCGCCGGTCGCGCGCTGGCGCTACGACTGGCAGCCGGAGGAAGGCTCGCCCGAAGCGAAGCTCTACAGCGACTTCCTCCGCCCCCGCGACTGGGCGGACGAGGTGCCGACGCACCTGTGGTTCTGACGGCATGCGCGTGAGCCGGAAGGATCACCCGTGAGCGCCGGCGCGTCAGGGCGCCCGAAGGGGTCGGGTCGTGTCCGTCAGGTCGGGTGGTTCGGCGGATCCTTCGATCCGGTGCATCGCGCGCATCTGGCGCTGGCGCACGCGGCACTCGACCAGCTGGCGCTGGACGAGGTGCGATGGATCGTTGCCGGTCAGCCTTGGCAGAAGGCGGGCCGGCGGATGGCGACCGCCGCGGACCGTGCCGAGATGGTGCGGCTGACGATCGCGGGGAAGGGCGGAGATCCCCGCTTCGTCCTCGACGATCGCGAGATGAAACGCGCCGGACCGAGCTACACGCTCGACTCGGTGCGCGAGTATCAGCAGGAGCGTCCCGACGACGCGCTCTGGCTGATCCTCGGGCAGGACCAGTTGGCCGGCTTCACGAGCTGGAACGGCTGGGAGGAACTGGTCGCGCGTTCGGGGCTGGCGGTCGCGGCCCGCGCGCAGGACAAGGTACAGGCGCCGGCGGCGCTGCTGGAACGGCCCCATCGGCTGGTCCGGTTGACGATGCCGGCGCTGGAATGGTCATCCACCGAGGCCCGCCGACTGGCGGCCGAGGGCGCTGACGTAGGGCCCGTGGTGGGCGAAGAGGTGGCGGGTTATATTTCCCGGCACCGTCTCTACAGTGAGAACTGAATGGACATCAAGAAACTGGAACGTGCCATCGTCGATGGTCTTGAGGATGTGAAGGGCCAGGACATCCTGGTCTTCGACACCGAGCGCCTGTCGCCGCTGTTCGAGCGCGTGATCATCGCCTCGGGCACGAGCAACCGGCAGACCAAGGCGCTGGCCTCCAGCGTGCGCGAGACGGTCAAGAAGCGCGGCATGCAGGTCATGCGCACCGAGGGCGAGGACAACGGCGAATGGATCATCGTCGACTGCGGCGCCGCCGTGGTCCACCTGATGCAGCCGGCGATCCGCCAGTACTACCACCTCGAAGAGATCTGGGGCGGCAAGCCGGTCAAGCTCAAGCTGGGCAGCGGCGGCACCAAGCTGGTGAAGGCCTCGGAGCCGATGGACGACGAAGACGACGCGCCGAAGGCGAAGAAGTCTTCGGCCAAGAAGTCCGCCAAGGCCGACAAGGCTGAGAAGGCCGACAAGGCCGACAAGGCTGACAAGCCCGCGAAGAAGGCGACCAAGGTCAAGTCCGTCGACGGCGAGGCCATCGGTGCCGCGTCGAAGAAGGCGCCGACGCGCGCGACGGGCACGAAGTCCGCTGCCGCCAAGTCGGCGACGAAGGCCGCCCCGGCGAAGACCGCCGCGACGAAGACGGCCGCGACCAAGTCCGCCAGACCGGCCGCCAAGAAGACGAGCATCAAGACCACGGCCGCCGCCGCGAAGCCTGCCGCCAAGACCACCCGCAAGCCTGCCGCCCAGGCGCCGGTCGAGACGGTGAAGGTCGGCAGCAAGAAGCCGGCGATCAAGAAGGCGTCTCCGAAGGTCGCCGCCGCGAAGCCGGCCACCGGCGCCAGAAAGCCGGCCGCCAAGCCGGCGGCCAAGTCGGTCGCCAAGCCGGCTGCCAAGAAGACCACGGTGAAGACCGGCACGAAGTCCAAGCCCAAGGTCTGACCCCGTGCGTCTGGTGCTGTGCGCGGTCGGGCAGAAGATGCCGGCCTGGGCCGACGAGGCCTATGAGGATTTCGCCAAGCGTTTCCCGCCCGAGATGCGGCTGGAGCTCAAGGCGGTGAAGGCCGAACCGCGCACCACCGGCAAGTCGACCGAGCAGCTGATGGCGGCCGAGGCCCTGCGCCTTGACGCCGCCTGTCCCAAGGGCGCCCGGCGCGTCGTGCTCGACGAGCGCGGTGAACGCGTCACCTCGAAGCAGCTCGCGCAGCGGCTCGAGTTCTGGCGCGGCGACGGGCGCGACGTCGCCATCTTCATCGGCGGCCCGGACGGGCTTGACGACAGCATCAAGTCGAGTGCCGACGAGAAGCTGCGCCTGTCCGACCTGACCCTGCCGCACGCCTTCGTCCGCGTGCTGCTGTCGGAAGGCCTCTACCGGGCCTGGTCGGTCATGGAAGGTCATCCGTACCACCGCGAATGACCACCGCGAATGAGCTGACGATGTCCGCAGATGTCCTGTACCTCGCCTCGCAGAGTCCGCGTCGGCGACAGTTGCTGGCGCAGATCGGCGTTCGTCACGAACTGCTGCTGCCCGGCGCCGACGAGGACGCCGAGGCCCTGGAAGCCGTGATCGAGGGCGAGTCGCCCGACGATTACGTGCGCCGGGTCACCATCGCCAAACTGGATGCTGCGCTGCAGCGTCGCGCGCGCCGCGGCCTGCCGCACGCGCCGGTGCTGTGTTCCGACACGACGGTGGCCCTGGGCGACCGCATCCTCGGCAAGCCCGACGACGCCGCCCAGGCGGCGGCGATGCTGGCCGACCTGTCCGGCCGCGAGCACCGCGTGCTGACGGCCGTGGCCATCGGCATGCCGGACGGACGGCGGCTGAGCGCGGTCAACGTGTCGCTGGTGCGTTTCGCCGAGATCGGCGACGAGCGCCTGCGCGCCTATGTGGCTTCGGGCGAACCCATGGGCAAGGCCGGCGCGTACGCGATACAAAGTCAGGCGGCCGCCTGGATCGAACACATCGCCGGCAGTTATTCGGGCATCATGGGCCTGCCGTTGTTTGAAACGGCGGAGCTGTTGCGGGAGGCCGGTTTCCCCGTCTGAACACGGACGGGGCGCACGGAGCGGCAGCGGACCCTGGACCGACAAAGCTTTCCGGAAGGCGACTCGAGCGTTGCCGCCAGCCCCGAGGCTGACGAGAACGCTGGAGTACAAGAACATGGAAGACATCCTGATCAACTGGACCCCGCAGGAGACGCGGGTGGCTGTGGTCGAGAACGGGTCCGTGCAGGAACTGCACATCGAACGCACGCTGGAGCGGGGCCTCGTCGGCAACGTCTACCTCGGCAAGGTCGCGCGGGTGCTGCCGGGCATGCAGTCCGCGTTCATCGACATCGGGCTGGAGCGGGCGGCCTTCCTGCACGTCGCCGACCTGCACCTGAACGGCGTCAATCCGCGCGGCCACCACGGCCCGCACGGAGAGGCCGCGCAGGCCGTGCCGATCGAGCGCCAAGTCTACGAGGGCCAAGCCTTGACCGTGCAGGTCATCAAGGATCCGATCGGCACCAAGGGCGCGAGACTGTCGACGCAGATCTCGATCGCCGGCCGCCTGCTGGTGCACCTGCCGCAGGACAACCACATCGGCATCTCGCAGAAGATCGGTTCGCCCGAGGCGCGCGATGCGCTGCGCTCGCGCATGCAGACGCTGGTGTCGACCGGCGTGCAGGACGGCAACACCGGCGGCTTCATCCTGCGGACCAATGCGGAGGAGGCGAGCGACGAGGAACTCGGCGCCGACATCAGCTACCTGCGCAAGACCTGGAACTCGATCCGCGACAAGTCGCTGACCCTGCCGCCCGGCAGCCTGCTGTTCCAGGACCTGAGCCTGGTCGAACGCGTGCTGCGCGACCTGGCCAGCGAGCGGACCAACTCGATCCGCATCGACGCCAAGCTGCAGTACGACGTGGTGCGCGAGTTCGGCGAAACCTACATGCCGGCCGCGACCGCGAAGCTGGAGCTCTACCGGGGCGAGCGTCCGATCTTCGACCTGAACAACATCGACGCCGAGATCGCCCGCGCGCTCGCGCGACGCGTGGACCTGAAGTCGGGGGGGTACCTGATCATCGACCAGACCGAGGCGATGACGACCATCGACGTGAACACCGGCGGTTTCGTCGGTGCGCGCAACTTCGACGACACCATCTTCAAGACCAACCTCGAGGCGGCCGGCGCCATCGCGCGCCAGCTGCGGCTGCGCAACCTGGGCGGCATCATCATCGTCGACTTCATCGACATGACCCGCGAGGAGCACAAGACCGCCGTCCTGCAGGAGTTCCGCAAGCAGTTGAGCCGCGACCGCACCAAGGTGACGATCGGCGGTTTCACGCAGCTGGGACTGGTCGAACTGACGCGCAAGCGCACCCGCGAATCACTGGCCCGCATGCTCTGCGAGCCGTGCCCGACCTGCGACGCCCGTGGCCAGGTCAAGACCGCGCGCAGCATCTGCTACGAGATCCTGCGGGAGATCCTGCGCGAGTCGCGGCAGTTCAATCCGAAGGAATTCCGCGTGGTCGCCGCGGCCAATGTCGTCGAGATGCTGCTCGATGAGGAGAACCAGCATCTGGCCGGGCTCTCGGACTTCATCGGCAAGCCGATCTCGCTGACCGCCGAGCCGACCAACCAGACCGAGCACTACGACATCGTGCTGATGTAGGGGCGGGGCGGCTCGCCGAAGGCCGCGGCGCAGGTCGCGTCCAGCGGCCAGGGCACCGTCGTCAGGCCTTCCTCGAAGCCGTGGAGGGCGAGGGCGGCCGCCTGATGGGCCGGCATCGCGGGCACATGGTCGTGGATCAGGCCCGCGGTGGCGCTGGCGGCCGCGACCGCGGCATCGCGGATCCCCATCGGCGAGTGCGCCAGATAGGCCAGCACCGGCAGGGTGAGGCGCTCGTGCACCTCGATGAAGGCCAGGCGCGACAGCGCCGCGGTCTTGCAGCGCGGATCGACATCGTCGATGTGCAGCGCATGCCCGAGCTGCTGCAAGGTGGCCAGCAGGACCTCCCGCAACCGGGCGCCGTGGATCTCCGCCTCGGCCGACGGAACCTGCATGCCGGGCGCGAGCGCGCCGGTGTCGATGCGGAAACTGCGGAACATGAGCAGGCCGGCCAGCCGGGCCGCGCCGAGGATCTGCGTCTGCGCGTGGGCCAGTCCGCTCCCGGTCACCAGTTGGGCCCGGACCAGGCGGTGGAAATGCGCCGTCGCCGCCACCAGGTGCTTGAAGGCGCTGCCGCTCATCTTGGGGTTCATGGTGGGGCCCATCGTGGACATCATCCTGGAGCTCATCGTGCAGCTCCCCGGACCTCGCCCGCAGGGAGGCGTTCCCACAGTTCGGTTCCGGTCTGGGCCAGCGCCATCCTCACGCGGGGATCGGACACGACCTGACCCCAGGTCGTGCGCAACTGGTCCGCGAGCTTGCCGGGCAGATGCGGCGGCGCGAGCAGCGCGTTCCACGCCGGCGCGTCCCGCGAGGTGAGGGCATCGAAGTCCTCCCAGTCCGGCGCCGCCATCAAGGCCGAGCGGTCGGCAGGCGTGGCGGGCAGCACACGGGCCAGGGTCGCGGCGTCCTCCGCAGCGGGTACCGTCGAGGTGGTTGCGAAGGCCGGCGGCGTCGCCAGGCGCGTCAGCCATCGCCCGAACATGCCCGGCGGGAATACGGTGACAAAGGGAAGCTGTCCGACGCGCGAAATCGGGGTGAAGTCCTCGGCGGACGCGGCCGGCGGCTGGAAGGGATCGTCCGGGAGACGCGCGGGGCGCTCCAGCAAGGTGCTGCAGGTCAGCAGCAGGACCTGCCCGTCGGGACGTGCCGTCGCCACCTGCCGCGCGGCGAGGTAACCCTGGCGGTCCGGCAGGTTGCGGACCAGGACCTGTCCGCCGGCGCGCTCGGCCCAGACCTGCGCCATCGTGCGGGCGACGTGATCGGGTCCGCTGCCGGCGCTGAACGGGATCACCAGGGTCAGTGACGGCACGCCGCTGTCCGCCGGCTGCGCGAGCGCGGCCTTGAAGAGTCCGGCGGACAGCAGCCACGCGACGCCGATCAGCCATGGGCGCAGGCGGTCGATGACGGACGACCGGGGGCGTGCGTGGCGGCTGGAGAACATCGGATCGGACATGACTTCCTTTCGGTCGCCGCTGTGGTGGCGCGGAGCGGGCGAAGGGAGTCATTCTGGGAATCGGACTGAGACGGCGCCATGACCGGAACTCGTAGAAGATGCCGTCGGCACCGACTGGTTCGAGTCATTGACTGACCTGTCGGGTGGATGGCAGTCGGTCTGGAGCGCCGCTTGCCATGGGCTTGCCCTTTGTAACCTCACTGCATCGCAGCCCCTGTCCAGGCCTCGGGCACAATCAGGCCTCCATTCGTTCCGCAAGCCGATGAGCACCAAGACGATTGCCACCCCTTCCGCTCTTCTTCCTTCCGGCATCAGCGCGCTGACGCGCCGCGGATTGCTCGGAGGCCTGGCCGCTGGACTGGCGATGCCCTCGCTGGCGCAGTTCCGGGTCGAGATTGCCGGTGTCGGCGCCACGCGGCTGCCGATCGCGATCAGCGACTTCAACAACGAATCGGCCACCGGCCAGCCCCTGGCGGCGATCATCCGCGCCGACCTGGAGCGCAGCGGCCAGTTCAGCATCGTGCCTGGCCAGGCCGGCATGAGCGAGACCTCCCAACCCCAGTTCGTCGACTGGCGCGCACGCGCCGCGGACGCGTTGGCTGCGGGCTCGGCGACGCGGCTGGCCGATGGCCGCTTCGACGTCCGCTATCGGCTGTGGGACGTGGTCAAGGGCTCGGACCTGGGCAGCGAGAGCCTGCCCGTCGTCGCCGGCGACCTGCGCCTGTCGGCGCACAAGATCGCCGACACGATCTACCAGAAGCTCACCGGCGAGCGCGGCGTCTTCGCCACGCGACTGGCCTACGTCAACAAGGCCGGTCCGCGCTACTCGCTGATCGTCGCCGACGCCGACGGCCTGGGCGCGCAGTCCGTGCTCAACAGCCCCGAGGCGATCATCTCGCCGGCCTGGTCGCCGGACGGCAATGAGCTCGCCTACGTGAGCTTCGAGTCGCGCAAGGCCGTCGTCTGGATCCAGGACCTGCGCACCGGCAAGCGCCGCAAGGTCGCGGACTTCCGCGGCAGCAACAGCGCGCCCTCGTACTCGCCCAACGGCCAGCAGCTGGTCGTGACGCTGTCGCGCGAAGGCGGCTCGCAGCTCTACCTGATCAACAAGGACGGCTCCGGCGCCAAGCGCCTGACGCAGACCTCGGCGATCGACACCGAGGCGACCTTTTCGCCCGACGGTGCGCAGATCTACTTCGTCAGCGACCGCGGCGGCGCGCCGCAGATCTACCGCACGCCGGCCGGCGGCGGCGGCGCCGAGCGCGTGACCTTCAGCGGCAACTACAACATCAGCCCGGCCATCAGCCCCGACGGCCGCACGATGGCCTACATCACCCGCGTCGGCGGCGGCACCTTCAAGCTGTGCGTGATGGACCTCGGCAGCGGCCAGGTCCAGCAGATCACCGACACCAGCGACGACGAGAGCCCCAGCTTCGCGCCCAACGGCAAGCTGATCGTCTACGCGACCCGCACCGGCGGCCGCGACACGCTGGTGACCACGACGCTCGACGGCAAGGTCAAGGCCAGGCTGGACACCCCGGGGTCTTCCGACATCCGGGAACCCGCCTGGGGTCCCTTCGGCAACTGAGCGGGCGCGATGCCGACCCGGTCTCCGTTCGAAAATATGTTGGCTTTCGCAACGTCGGGCACGAGGATTGCCTACGTTGGCGTCGCGCCTCGCCCGTCCCGTGCGAGGCGCGACCGCGACGACTTGGCCGACACGCCGCGCAGGCATGCCTGCCCCACGGATGTGTTAGCCGATGATTCACAATTGCTGTTCCCCCGCGGCTTCACCGGCGGCGCTGTCCACCGCCATGTCCTGACCGTAACTTCCTCGCCCGCTTTGACCTCTAGGAGCGTATGTCCATGAAATTCGAAAAACTGATGCTGGGCCTGGTGGCCGCGGCCGCCCTGTCCGCCTGCAGCTCCACCAAGCTGGATGAACCGGCCCCGGTGGAAAACAAGGCGCCGGTCGCGACGACCCCGAGCGGCCCGGCCGTCGACCCGAACGCCAACGCCCAGCGCAAGGTCGAGACCGTCGACCTGGGCGCCCAGCTGGACGCCGCGGTGTCCAACCAGCGCGTCGTGTTCTTCGACTTCGACAGCTTCGTCGTCAAGGACGAGTACCGCAGCCTGATCGAGAACCACGCCAAGCGTCTGAACAACAAGAAGACGCTGCAGCTGAGCCTCGAAGGCCACGCCGACGAGCGCGGCGGCCGCGAATACAACCTGGCCCTGGGCCAGAAGCGTGCCGAAGCCGTCGCCAAGTCGCTGACGCTGCTGGGCGTCACGGCGGGCCAGGTCGAGGCGGTGAGCTTCGGCAAGGAGCGTCCGACCGACACGGGCCACAACGAAGAGGCGTGGGCCAAGAACCGTCGCGTCGAACTGCGCGACAAGTAATCCGGTGACATGAGCATGCTGCGTATGGATCGTTTCCTCCCGTTCGCGCCGACTCCGACGGCCAAGGCCGTGCTGGTCGGCGTGCTGATGGCGTTGAGCGCCGCCGGCCCCGCGCGGGCGGCGCTGTTCGAGGACGACGAGGCCCGCAAGGCCATCCTCGACCTGCGGACCAAGATGACGCAGAACGACGACGCGCAGCGTGCCCGTGTCACGGAACTGCAGAACCAGCTCGAGACCGCGCGACGCGGTCTGCTGGATCTGTCCGGACAGATCGAGGCGCTGAAATCGGACCTGGCCAAGATGCGCGGCCAGAACGAACAGCTCGCGCGCGACCTGTCCGACACCCAGCGCAAGGTGGCCGACCAGTCGGCCACGCTCGACAACCGGCTGCGCCCGCTGGAGCCGCAGAAGGTGTCGCTGGACGGCAAGGAATTCCAGGCCGATCCGGAAGAGAAGCGCCAGTTCGATGCCGCGATGGGTCTCATCCGCCGCGGCGACTTCAATGAGGCGACCTCCGCCTTCACCTCCTTCCTGACGCGTTTCCCGGCGAGCGGTTTCTCCGACTCGGTGCGCTTCTGGCTGGGCAACGCGCAGTACGGCAAGCGCGACTACAAGGGCGCGATCGCGACCTTCAAGGCCTTCGTCGCCGCCAACCCGGACCACCCGCGCGCGGCCGAGAGCCTGCTGGCGATCGCCAACTGCCAGATCGAGCTCAAGGACACCAAGAGCGCCCGCAAGACGCTGGACGACCTGCAGAAGGCTTATCCCGGCAGCGAGGCCGCGAAGGCCGCCAAGGAACGCGCGGCCGGCCTGCGCTGAGCCCATCCGCTGTTCCCACCCGTTGAGGACGCGCTCAGGCGCGCATCGATCTTGAGTCTGGAGACCGGGCACGGCCCCCTCGATCTGGAAGCCGACGCGGAGCGCCGCTTCGGTGGTCTGCGCCGCCTGCACGGCGACCGGGACTACGCGCGGCTGCGCGCGGCGCGTTTCTGCGTCGTGGGGCTGGGCGGCGTGGGCTCCTGGGTGGTCGAGGCGCTGGCGCGCATGGGCGTCGCCCGGCTCGTGCTGGTCGATCTGGACCATGTCGCCGAATCCAACATCAACCGCCAGGTGCAGGCCCTCGGCAGCACGCTGGGCATGGCCAAGGCGGAAGCGCTCAAGCAGCGCATCGCCGACATCCATCCGGGCTGCGAGGTTGTCACCATCGAGGACTTCGTCGACGAACAGAACTGGCCCTCGCTGCTTGGCGACGTGCAGGTCGACGGCATCGTCGACGCCTGCGACCAGGTCCGCGCCAAGGCGCAGATCGCCGCCTGGGCGAGGGCCTTGAAGCTGCCGCAGATCTGCATCGGCGCGGCGGGCGGCAAGCACCGCCCGCAAGCCGTCGAGATCCTGGACCTGTGCGAGACCACGCATGATCCGCTGCTCGCGAGCCTGCGCCAGCGGCTGCGCAAGTTCCACGCAGCACCGCGCGAAGGCGCGATGGGCGTGACCTGCGTGTTCTCACGCGAACCCGTGACGCGGCCTGAAGGCGTGGAGGCCTGCGACATCGATGGCAACCTGAATTGCCACGGCTATGGCTCAAGCGTGGCGGTCACTGCCGGCTTCGGCATGACGGCCGCGGCCGAACTGGTGACACGATATTTGAAGGCGCTTGCACGGTCGCAAAAAACCGTCCTATAATGTGAGGCTCTGCTGAGGGGCAAACACCTCGAAGCGATGTGGAGGAGGTCAGGGCAACCTGGCTTTCACTGCTGGAAGCAGGCTTAGGCGTGCAGGCTTTGGGTCGTTAGCTCAGTCGGTAGAGCAGCGGACTTTTAATCCGTTGGTCGCAGGTTCGAATCCTGCACGACCCACCATTTGCTTCAGATGGTATTTCTCGGGGGCTCTTAGCTCAGTTGGTAGAGCAGCGGACTCTTAATCCGTTGGTCGAAGGTTCGAATCCTTCAGGGCCCACCACCGATCCTTGTCGGATCGTCAGCGTGAAGCGACGCAAGATGTTGCGTGCGATTCACGGACGACGAAACGATGTCAGAGAGGATTCGATGTGACGAGATCAAAATATCTGACATAATCGCGGCTTCGCCAAATTCGCAAGAATCAAGCGGACCGGAATGAGTTGAAAAGAATTTCGGGCTCTTAGCTCAGTTGGTAGAGCAGCGGACTCTTAATCCGTTGGTCGAAGGTTCGAATCCTTCAGGGCCCACCAAATAAAAGGGGTTGCAACGCAAGTTGCAACCCCTTTTGTCA
Source organism: Rubrivivax sp. (assembly GCA_004210455.1). Lineage (GTDB taxonomy): Bacteria > Pseudomonadota > Gammaproteobacteria > Burkholderiales > Burkholderiaceae_C > Roseateles. The sequence continues at coordinate 19,422 of SEFA01000032.1, forward strand.
TTCCCGCTAGACTTCGCGCCATTCCCGCGTTTTGCGTCCATTCGGCGACGCGTCATTCGAAAAGCCCCATGTCCCAGATTCAAGAAGCCGCGCTGCTGCAGGCCCTGCAGCAGGTGATCGATCCCAACACCGGTCGCGACTTCGTCTCCACGAAGCAACTCCGGCAGTTGAAGGTGCAGGGCGACGCGGTCAGCTTCGAGATCGAGCTGGGCTACCCGGCCGCGAGCCAGATCGACGCGCTGCGCGCGGCGCTCGTCGAGGCGGCGCGCGCGGTGCCGGGCGTGGGCAACGTCAGCGTCGGCGTGACGACCAGGATCACGGCCCACGCCGTGCAACGCGGCGTGCAACTGCTACCCGGGGTGAAGAACATCATCGCGGTGGCGTCCGGCAAGGGTGGCGTCGGCAAGAGCACGACCGCGGCCAACCTCGCGCTGGCGCTCTCCGCCGAAGGCGCGACGGTGGGTCTGCTCGACGCGGACATCTATGGTCCCAGCCTGCCGCTGATGCTGGGCGTCAGCGGGCGTCCGGAGAGCACCGACGGTCAGACGATGGAGCCGCTGGAATCGCATGGCCTGCAGCTGATGTCCATCGGCTTCCTGGTCGAGGACGACCAGGCGATGGTCTGGCGCGGTCCGATGGCCACGCAGGCGCTGGAGCAGTTGCTGCGCCAGACGCGCTGGCGCGATCTGGACTACCTGGTGATCGACATGCCGCCGGGGACTGGCGACATCCAGCTGACCTTGTCCCAGCGCGTGCCGGTGAGCGGCTCCGTCATCGTGACGACGCCGCAGGACATTGCGCTGATCGATGCGAAGAAGGGCCTGAAGATGTTCGAGAAGGTCGGCGTGCCCATCCTGGGCATTGTCGAGAACATGGCCATCCACATCTGCAGCAACTGCGGCCACGCCGAGCACATCTTCGGCAGCGGCGGTGGTCAGCGCATGGCCGACCAGTACAGCCAGGAGCTGCTCGGCTCGCTGCCGCTGGCCCTGTCGATCCGCGAGCAGGCGGACAGTGGCAAGCCCACGGTCGTCGCCGAGCCCGACGGCGTGCATGCGCAGGCTTACAAGCAGATCGCGCGCAAGGTTGCGGTGAAGCTGGCGGGGCAGGCGAAGGATTACTCCTCGAAATTTCCGACGATCACCATCTCGAAAAACACCTGACCCCTTCCTCCGCGCCTCCGCCATTCTCGACGCAGTGCTGCACTGCAACGTGAGCCGCGCAGGCCGGTGCCCCTCGGAGCGAATTCCGAGCGGCGAGGAGGAGATTGAGCGGAGAGGGGCACCGGCCTGCGCGGCGGTGCGCTCGATCCGAGGCAGGAATGCATCCCCGGCGACGCACTCCGTGCGTTGCACCGCACAACAACGCGGCCCAGAAAAAGCCACCGTCAAGCGTGGTGCGCGCTGCGGTTCTTCCTCTCCCCAGAGGGTGACTCCTCATTGGACAAAGTGGGAGCTTTGTGCCGAAATGCTCGGACGGGCCGCGTGACGGCCGTGCGTTTCACCCAGGTCGGGCCTTGCATGGCGGGGTACCGAACCCAGGAGGCACAAGATGGACATGAACCGGAGGCATTTCTTCCGGGTGAGCGGGGCGGCCGTGATGGGCTCCAGCCTCGTGGCGTTGGGATTTTCTCCGACAGCCGCACTGGCCGAGACACGCCAGTTCAAGCTTGCCCGGGCGACCGAGACCCGCAACACCTGCCCCTATTGCTCGGTGGGTTGCGGGATCATCATGTACTCGCTCGGGGACAAGGCGAAGAACGTCACCTCCGAGATCGTCCACATCGAGGGCGACCCTGATCATCCGGTCAACCGCGGCACCTTGTGCCCGAAGGGGGCGGGCCTGCTGGACTTCGTCCACAGCCCCAACCGGCTGAAGTATCCGGAGATCCGGGAGGCTGGTGCCAAGGAGTGGAAGCGTGTCAGCTGGGGCGAGGCGATGGACCGCTTCGTGAAGCTGCTCAAGGCCGACCGCGACGCCAATTTCATCGCCAGGAATGCGGACGGCAAGCCCGTCAACCGCTGGCTGTCGACCGGGATGATCTGCGCGTCCGCGTCCTCGAACGAATCGGGCTACATCACCCACAAGGCGATGCGCTCGATGGGGCTGCTCGCGTTCGACAACCAGGCTCGCGTCTGACACGGACCGACGGTGGCCAGTCTGGCCCCGACGTTCGGACGCGGCGCGATGACCAACCACTGGGTGGACATCAAGAACGCCGACCTCGTGCTGATCATGGGCGGCAATGCCGCCGAGGCGCATCCCTGCGGCTTCAAGTGGGTGATCGAGGCCAAGCACCACAACAAGGCCCGGCTGATCGTCGTCGACCCGCGCTTCACGCGCTCGGCCGCGATGAGCGACTACTACGCGCCCATCCGCGCGGGGTCCGACATCGCCTTCCTGGGCGGGGTGATCAACTATCTGCTGAGCAACAACAAGATCCAGACCGAGTACGTCCGGCATTACACGAACGCGCCCTTCCTCATCAATGAGGGCTACAAGTTCGAGGACGGCCTGTTCTCCGGCTACGACGAGGCCAAGCGCGCCTACAGCAACGCGTCGTGGGCCTACGAGATGGACGACAAGGGCTTCGCCAAGGTCGACATGACGATGCAGCATCCGCGCTGCGTGCTCAACGTCATGAAGACGCATTACTCGCGCTACACGCCCGAGAAGGTCAGCGAGATCACGGGCACGCCCAAGGACAAGTTCGTCGAGATCTGCCGCCAGATCGCCGAGACCTCGGTGCCCGGCAAGGTGATGACGATCATGTACGCGCTGGGTTGGACGCAGCACAGCCAGGGCTCGCAGATCATCCGCACCGGCGCGCTGGTACAGCTGCTGCTCGGCAACATCGGCCAGCCCGGCGGCGGCATGAACGCGCTGCGCGGCCACAGCAATATCCAGGGCCTCACCGACCTGGGTCTGCTGTCGACCTCGCTGACCGGCTACATGGCGCTGCCCAGGGACTCGGAGCAGGACCTCGAGACCTACTACAAGACCAAGGCCCTCAAGCCGCTGCGCCCCAACCAGATGAGCTTCTGGCAGAACTATCCGAAGTTCTTCGTCAGCCAGCAGAAGGCGTGGTGGGGCAAGGCCGCGACCAAGGAGAACGACTGGGCCTACCACTACCTGCCGAAGTGGGACAAGGGCTACGACGTGCTGCAGGCCTTCGAGCTGATGCACCAGGGCAAGGTCAACGGCTACATCTGCCAGGGCTTCAATCCCGTGGGGTCCTTCCCCAACAAGAAGAAGGTGGTCGAGAGCCTGTCCAAGCTGAAGTTCCTCGCCATCATCGATCCGCTCAACACCGAGACCGCCGAGTTCTGGAAGAACTACGGCGAGCACAACGATGTGAAGACGGAAGAGATCCAGACGGTGGTGTTCCGCTTCCCGAGCACCTGCTTCGCGGAAGAGGACGGCTCGCTGACCAACTCCGGCCGCTGGCTGCAGTGGCACTGGAAGGGCGCCGAGCCTCCGGGCGAAGCCAAGGGCGACGCGGAGATCATCGCGGAGATCTTCCTGAGACTGCGCACGCTCTACCAGAAGGACGGCGGCGCGTTCCCCGATCCCATCGTCAACCTGAGCTGGCCGTACAAGATCCCGCACAGTCCCTCGGCCGAGGAACTGGCGATGGAGTTCAACGGCAAGGCGCTGGCCGACGTGACCGATCCGAAGGACGCGACCAAGGTGCTGGCGAAGGCCGGCGAGCAGTTGTCGGGCTTCGGTCTGCTGCGCGACGACGGCAGCACGTCCAGCGGTTGCTGGATCTATGCCGGCGCGTGGACGCAGGCCGGCAACCAGATGGCGCGGCGCGACAACAGCGACCCGTGGGGCATCGGCCAGACGCTGGGCTGGGCCTGGGCCTGGCCGGCGAACCGGCGCGTGCTCTACAACGCCGCGTCCTGCGATCCGAGCGGCAAGCCGTGGAATCCGAAGCGGCGGCTGATCAGCTACACCGACAAGTGGGGCGGCTCCGACGTGCCGGACATCCGCCCCGACGCCAACCCCAACGACGAGGACGCGGTGCGGCCCTTCATCATGACCGCCGAAGGCGTGGCGCGCCTGTTCGCGCCCAGCGGCATGGTGGACGGTCCGTTGCCCGAGCATTACGAGCCCTTCGAGTCGCCGCTGACGGTCAACCCGATGCATCCGAACAATCCGAAGGCGATGAACAACCCGGCTGGCCGGGTGTTCAAGGCCGACCGGGAGGCCTTCGGCAAGCCGGACAAGTTCCCGTACGTGGCGACGAGCTACCGGCTCACCGAGCACTTCCACTACTGGACCAAGAACGTGCGCACCAGCGCCATCATCCAGCCGCAGCAGTTCGTGGAGATCGGCGAGGAACTCGCGAAGGAGAAGGGGATCGCCAACGGCGATCAGGTGAAGGTCAGCTCCAACCGCGGCTTCATCAAGGCGGTCTGCGTGGTGACCAAACGCGTGGCGTCGCTGGATGTCGGCGGCAAGCGGGTCCACACCGTCGGATTGCCCAACCACTGGGGCTTCGTCGGCGTGGCCAAGCCCGGGTACCTGGTGAACACGCTCACCCCGTTCGTGGGTGACGCGAATACCCAGACGCCCGAGTTCAAGAGCTTCACCGTCAACATCGAAAAAGCCTGAGGAGGAGCGTCATGTCTTCATTGCAATCCCTCGACATCGCCAAGCGCTCCGCCACGACGCTGCCCAGCCCCGACGCGCGGCGCACGACGACGGAGGTCGCCAAGCTCATCGACGTCTCCTCGTGCATCGGCTGCAAGGCCTGCCAGGTCGCCTGCATGCAGTGGAACGACCTGCGCGACGACGTCGGCGATACCCACGGCACCTACGACAACCCGCGCGACCTGACCCCGCAGTCGTGGACGGTGATGCGCTTCTCCGAAGTGGAGGTCGTCGAGAACAAGCTCGAATGGCTGATCCGCAAGGACGGCTGCATGCACTGCGACGATCCCGGCTGCCTGAAGGCCTGTCCGGCGCCCGGCGCGATCGTGAAGTACCAGAACGGCATCGTGGACTTCATCTCGGAGCACTGCGTGGGCTGCGGCAACTGCGTGACGGGCTGTCCCTTCGACGTGCCGCGCATCAGCAAGGCCGACAACAAGGCCTACAAGTGCAGCCTGTGCTCGGACCGCGTGGGCGTCGGCCTGGAACCCGCCTGCGTGAAGGCCTGTCCGACCGGGGCGATCCGCTTCGGCTCGAAGGAGGACATGCATGAGTTCGCGTCCGAGCGCATCGTCGACCTGAAGGAGCGCGGCTATGCCAACGCCGGCGTCTACGACCCGATGGGCGTCGGCGGCACGCACGTGATGTACGTGCTGCAGCATGCGGACCAGCCGACGCTCTATCACGGGCTTCCCAAGGATCCGCAGATCAGTCCCTTCGTGTCCCTGTGGAAGGGCGCGGCCAAGCCGCTGGCGGTGGCGGCGATGGTCGGCGCGGCGGTGGCCGGCTTCTTCCACTACATGAAGGTCGGTCCGCAGAAGACGGCGCACGACGAGCCGGATCCCGAGGAGGAACTGGCCTACGAGCGCGCGAAGCGGGGCGAAGGTCCTGAGGGTCCGGATGCGCATGCGGGCGAGGCGCCGCGGCGCTCGTCGTACACCCCGCCCAGCGGCGGCCTCTGATCCACCGGGAGTCCCTCATGTTGCTGCAACGCTATCGCGACAGCCAGCGGCTCAACCACTGGCTCATCGTGCTGCTGTTCCTGTGCGCCGGGCTGTCGGGCCTGGCCTTCTTCCACCCGAGTCTCTACTTCCTCAGTCATCTCTTCGGCGGCGGGCCGTGGACGCGCGTGCTGCACCCCTACATGGGTCTGGGCATGGTGATCGCGTTCGCCTTCCTCGCGGCGCGGATGTGGCGGGACAACCTCTGGATCAGCGCCGACTCGCAATGGATGCGCCAGAGTCCCACCATGATCACCGGCGCCGGAAAAGAAGGTGTCCAGCCGGCGGCCAAGTACAACGCCGGGCAGAAGATCGTCTTCTGGGTGATGGTGGTGACGCTCACCATCCTGCTCGTCACCGGCTTCATGTTCTGGCACGCCTGGTTCCCCGAAGGCAACATCCTGATGCGACGCATCGCGGTGCTGCTGCATTCGGCGTCCGCGGCGATCCTGATCCTGACGATCATCATCCATGTCTACGCCGCCATCTGGGTGAAGGGCTCGTTCCGGGCGATGACCCGTGGTACGGTCACCGACACCTGGGCCGCACACCATCATCCGCTGTGGCACAAGGAAGTGAAGGAGCGGCCTCGCGCATGACGTCTTCCAGCCCCATCCGGGTCATGACCCCGGAAGAGATCGCAGTCAACGCCGGCGCGCGCGCCGCGCCGGTGAAGGTGCCGGAGCCCGGCCTCTTCGCCGGGCGCGCCATGCGCCTGCGGCAGCTGGCCGAGGGGCATGCGATGCGCGACTACCTGCTGTTCATGGCCGAACTGTCGCAGGCGCAGCATGAGCGCTTCAAGCGACCGGATGCAGTGGCGCTGCCGGCCGAGGTGCTGGTCAACAGCGCAATGGTGGGCGGGCTGCCGCCGCTCGATGTGGCGACCTTCCCGCGCGATGCGGCGTGGCGCGACGAGCTCCGCGCGCTGCTGGGCGCGATGGGCAAGTCAGCGATTCCCGATCCGGCCAGGGCGCTGGTGAAACAGCTCGGCGAAGCGGACGACGATTGGCTGGAGCGCCAGGCGGATGCGTTGCTCGCCGGCGGCGCACCGGGCCTCGAACCCGCGGCGGCGCCGCTGATCGCCGCGGCGCTCCAGGTGCATTGGGCGCGGCTCGTCGTGCGTCTGCAGCAGCGCTACGACGACAGCGACCAGGGCGAGCACGTCGCGCCCTTCGGCATGATCGACGACCCCACCGTCTGCCCGTGCTGCGGCTCGCGGCCGGTGGCCTCGATCACGCGCATCGCGGCGGAGCAGTCGGGGCAGCGCTTCCTGGCCTGCGCGCTGTGCGGCGCGCAGTGGCATTACGTGCGCATCAAGTGCACGCACTGCCAGGGCACCAAAGGCATCACCTTCCAGAGCCTGATCGACGCCGACGGGAAGACCTCAGAGGCCGTGGCCGCCGAGTGCTGCGAGACCTGCGGGCATTACCTGAAGCAGGTCCACATGGAAAAGGACCTGCAGGTCGAGCCGCTGGCCGACGATCTGGCGAGCTTGACGCTGGACCTGCTGGTCGGTGAACAGGGGCTGGTGCGGCAGGGATTCAATCCGCTGCTGATCCTCGGCGAGCCCGACGCGCCGCCACCGGATCCCGGAGGACACTGAGCATGAGGCCCGAGGCATCCATGGTTCATGGTCCGACGGCAGGCTCCCCGGTCAGCAGTCAGGATCCGGTCGCGGCCCCCAAGGACCTGCCGTCCGTCGATCGCCTGCTGCGCGATCCGGCGGTGACGCACCTGATGGCGCGGCATGGGCACGCGTTCGTCGCGGCCGAAGCGCGCAGGCTGCTCGAAGCGTCGCGCGGACGCGCGTTGGGCGGCACGCTGACGATGGCGGAACTCCATCACCTGCCGGCCGAGCTCGACCGACTCTGCGGCCAGCGCCTCGCGCCGCGCATGCGTCGCGTGATCAACCTGACCGGCACGGTGCTGCACACCAACCTGGGCCGCGCGCTGCTTGCCGACGAGGCGCTGCGCCATGTGCTGACCTGCATGAGCTCGCCGAACAACCTGGAGTTCGACCTCGCGCTCGGCGAGCGCGGCGACCGCGACAGCCTCGTCGAATCGCTGCTGTGCGACATCACCGGCGCCGAGGCGGCGACCGTGGTCAACAACAACGCCGCCGCGGTGCTGCTGGGCATCGCCGCGCTGGCCGGCGGGAAAGAGGCCGTGGTGTCGCGCGGCGAGCTGGTCGAGATCGGCGGCGCCTTCCGCATGCCCGACGTGATGGCGGCGGCGGGCGCGCGGCTGGTGGAAGTCGGCACGACCAACCGCACGCACGCGCGGGACTACGAGGCCGCCATCGGCCCGCACACCGGGCTGCTGATGAAGGTCCACACCAGCAACTACGCGATCCAGGGATTCACCGCTTCCGTGAGCGAGGCCGAACTCGCCCCGATCGCGAAGGCCGCGGGCGTGCCGCTGATGACGGATCTCGGCAGCGGATCGCTGGTCGATCTGGCGCAATGGGGCCTGCCCGCCGAACCGCTCCCGCAGGCGATGCTGGCCGACGGCTGCGATGTCGTGACCTTCAGCGGCGACAAGCTGCTGGGCGGGCCGCAGGCGGGGCTGATCGTGGGTCGCAGGGACCTGGTGCAGAAGATCCGCAAGTTCCCGATGAAGCGGGCGCTGCGGCTGTCCAAGCTGCCGCTGGCGGCGCTGGAGGCGACGCTGCGGCTCTATCTGCAGCCGGACCGGCTGACGCAGGACCTGCCGACGCTGCGCCTGCTGACGCGACCGGTCGACCAGATCCAGGCGCAGGCGGAGCGGCTGCTGGCGCGCGTGGAAGACGCCGTCGCGCCGCGCTTCGGCGCGCGGGTCAGCGCGATGCGCGGGCAGATCGGCTCGGGGTCGCTGCCGGTGGAGACGCTCCCGTCGGCGGGATGGGTGCTGACGCCGCGGCTGCCGGGCAAGCGCGGCATCGGGCGCGCGCTCGATGAATTGCTCACGGCGTTGCGCGCGCTGCCGTTGCCGGTCATCGCGCGCGTGCAGGCCGATGAGCTCTGGATGGACCTGCGCTGCCTCGACGAGGCGCGCGAGGAGGCCGACTTCGTCGAGCAGCTCCCGCGGCTGAAGGAGCAGCTCGCGTGATCGTCGGAACCGCCGGCCACATCGACCACGGCAAGACGACGCTGGTGAAGGCGCTGACCGGCGTCGACACCGATCGGCTGCCCGAGGAAAAGCGGCGCGGCATCAGCATCGCGCTCGGGTATGCGTTCATGGACGGGGGCGAAGGCGGGCGCATCGGCTTCGTCGACGTGCCGGGGCATGAGCGCCTCGTGCACACGATGCTGTCCGGCGCGACCGGGATCGATCACGCGCTGCTGCTGGTGGCCGCCGACGATGGCGTGATGCCGCAGACGCGTGAGCATCTGGCGCTGCTGACGCTGCTGGGGATCGTGCGCGGGACGATCGCGTTGACCAAGTGCGACCGCGTCGAGCCGGCGTTGCGCGTGCAGCGGCGCGAGGAGATCCGCGCGCTGGTGGCCGGCACGCCGCTGGCGGATGCCGCGGTGTTCGAGGTCGCCGCGACGACGGGCGAGGGCGTGCGCGCGTTGCGCGAGCATCTGATCGCGGCGGCGAAGGCGCTGCCACCGCGCGAGATCGCGGGACGCGGCTTCCGGCTCGCGGTGGATCGCGTGTTCAGCCTCGCCGGCGTCGGCACGGTGTGCACCGGCACCGCCCATGCCGGGGCGGTGGCGATCGGCGACGAGCTTCTGCTGCTGCCGCCTGCGCCGGGTCAGTCACCACGGCGCGGCCGCGTCCGCAGCCTGCATGCGCAGAGCGAGCCCGCGGAATGCGCCGGCGCCGGACAACGCGTGGCCATCGGCCTCGCCGGTCTGGAGAAGGACGACGTCGAGCGCGGTCAATGGCTGGCCGCGCCGGAGATCGCACAGTGCACGGAGCGCCTCGACGTGCGCCTGCGCTTGTCGCCCGAGGAAAGCAGGGCGCTGCGCAGCGGCCTGCCCGTGCATGTGCATGTCGGCGCGGAAACAGTCACCGGATCAGTGGCGGTGCTCGGGCGCTTCGGTACTGCGCAGGCCGCTGGCCCTCACCCCCGCCCTCTCCCGCAAGCGGGAGAGGGAGTAAGCCCCATCGCGGCGGCTGAGGTGCCCGACGTGCCCGACGTGCCCGACGTGCCCGACGTGCCCAACCCGCATGAGGTGCATGAGGTGCATGAGGTGCATGAGGTGCATGAGGTGCATGAGGTGCATGGGGCGGTTGTGGCAGTTGAAGCCCTGCAACCGGGCGAGGAGGGCTTGGTGCAACTCGTGCTGCATCGAGCGATCGGGGCGTGGGCCGGCGATCGCGTGGTGCTGCGCGATGCCGCCGCGACGCGCGCGCTGGCCGGCGGCGTCGTGCTCGATCCGCAGGCGCCGGCGCGGTATCGCCGCACGGCGCAGCGGCTCGCGGAACTCGGCGCGCTGACCGCCGACTCGCCGGCGACCCGGCTCGCGGGCTTGCTCGCTCAGGCGCCGTTGGGTGTCGACCTCGCGCGCTTCGCGGCGGGGCAGGGCGTCGCCCTCGGGGCGCGCGCGGCGCTGCTCGCGGCAGCCGGCGCCGCCACCGTCGTGCCCGGCGCCGACGGTCCTGCCTGGGCGCTTGGCGCCTTGCAGACGGCGTCGTGGGAGGGCATCGCGCTCGCCCGCCTGGCGCGGTACCACGAGGATCAGCCCGAGGAACTCGGACCGGACCTCGCGCGCTGGCGGCGCCTGGCCGCGCCGCGCATGGCCGAGCCGCTCTGGCAGGCGCTCGTGCGCCGCATGGTCTCGAACGCTCAGGTGGTTCTCAGCGGCGCGTCGGCGCATCTGCCGGCCCACGGCGTGCAGTTGTCGGCGCTGGACGAGCGCCTCGCGCAGAAGGTGATGCCGCGACTGCTGTCGGCCGGCTTCGAAGGCGCCTGGGCGCGCGACCTGGCCAAGGACGCGCACGAACCCGAGGCGCTGGTGCGCACGACGCTGGCGCGGCTGTCGCAGCGGGGCGAGCTGTTCCAGGTCGTGAAGGACCTGTACTACGCGCCGGCGGCCGTCCATGAGTTGGCCCGCATCGCGCGGGCGTCGGCCGTCGCCGGCGACGTGACGGCCGCGGTGTTCCGCGACCGCAGCGGCCTCGGCCGCAAGCGCGCGATCCAGGTGCTGGAATTCTTCGACAAGCTCGGCGTGCTGCGGCGCGTCGGCGACGCGCACCGGCTTCGGACCGACAGCCGGCTGTTCATCGACGATCATGAGGGCGGCGGCGTGAGCCGCGGCCATGCCGCCGAAACCGCATGACCGCATGACCGCGCATCGATTAACGTTCACCGATCACCGATCACCGATCACCGATCACCGATCACCGATCACCGATCAATGATCAATGATCAATGATCAATGGAGAGACAACGATCCTGGTGGATCGGCCGGACTTCAAATCCGGTGGACGGCGCCACGCGCCGTCGGGTGGGTTCGACTCCCATGTCTCTCCGCCAATTTCCCAGCGTTCCTTCCTCACCTCTCACCGGAGCCCCTGATGTCCAGCCTCTTCCGACCAGTCAGCCGTGCGCTGCAGGGAATCGTCGCCGCGTCCCTGATCGCCGCCGCGGGCCTCGCGGGCCCCGCGCTGGCGCAGGCGCAGCAGGTGCTGCGCGTGACCGCCATCCCTGACGAATCGCCGACCGAGCTCTCCCGCAAGTTCGCCCCGCTGGGCAGGTACCTGGAGAAGGAACTCGGCGTGAAGGTCGAGTGGACGCCCGTCACCGACTACGCCGCCGCCGTCGAGGCGGTCGTCAACAAGAAGATCGACCTGGCGTGGTTCGGCGGCTTCACCTTCGTGCAGGCCAACGTGCGTTCCGGCGGCAAGATCGTCCCGCTGGTGCAGCGCGAGGAGGACGAGAAGTTCCGCTCCGTCTTCATCACCGAGGCGAAGTCCGGCATCTCAAAGCTCGAGGACCTGAAGGGCAAGACGCTCAGCTTCGGTTCGGCCTCGTCGACCTCGGGCCACCTGATGCCGCGCTCGTTCCTGCTGGCCGCGAAGATCAACCCCGACGCCGACCTCAAGCGCATCTCCTTCTCCGGCGCGCACGACGCCACCGTCGCCGCCGTGTCCTCGGGCAAGGTGGACGCGGGCGCGCTCAACATCTCCGTCTGGGAGAAGCTGGTCGCCGAGAAGAAGGTCGACACGTCGACCGTCAAGGTCTTCTTCACGACCCCGCCGTACTACGACTACAACTGGAGCGTCCACGCCGACATGCCGGCCGCGACGAAAGAGAAGCTCAAGGCCGCGTTCCTGAAGCTCAACGCGTCGACGCCGGAAGGCAAGGAGATCCTGGACCTGCAACGCGCGACACGGTTCGTGCCGACGCAGCCGGAGAACTATGCCGGCATTAAGGCGGCGGCGGAGAATGCAGGTCTGCTGAAGTGAGTTGAACGGAGGCTGCCATGCCCGACTCGTGGCGACATGTGGGACGATTGCCGCGGACGCTGCTCGCCGCGGCGCTGATCGGCGTCACGCTGATCGCGACGGGCCTGCTCAAACCGGCGCGCGCGCAGACGCCGACGGTGCTGCGCGTCTCGGTCCTCCCGGTCGGCTCTCCGGTCGAGCTCAGCCGCCGCTACGCGCCGCTGGGCCGGTACCTGGAGCAGGCGCTCGACCGGAAGATCGAATGGACGCAGAGCGCCGATTACGAGGCCAGCGTCGAGGCCCTCGTGAACGGGACGATCGATCTGGCCATGCTGGGCGGTTTCACGCTCGTGCAGGCCCAGATGCGCTCGGGCGGGAAGATCATCCCCCTGGTCCAGCGCGACAAGGACGCCAACTACCGCTCCATGTTCATCACGCCGGTCGATTCCGGCATCCGGCGGCTCGAGGATCTGAAGGGCCGGTCGTTGAGCTTCGGCCCCCGGTCCTCGACCTCGGGCCACCTGATGCCGCGCGCCTTCCTGCTGGCGGCGAAGATCGATCCCGAGAAGGACCTCCGGCAGGTCGCCTACGCCAGCGGACATGACGCCACCGTCGCCGCCGTGGTCGCGGGCAAGGTCGACGCGGGCGTGCTGCACGTCTACGCCTGGGAAAAGCTGGTCGCCGCTGGTCGCGTCGACACGTCCACCCTCCGCGTGTTCTACACCTCGCCCCCGTTCTCCGACACCAATTGGAGCGTCCATGCCGACATGCCGGCCGCGACCCGCAAGGCGATCACCGCGGCCTTCCTGAGGATCGACGGATCGACGCCGGAGGAACAGGAGATCCTCGCACTGCAGGAAGCGACCAAGTTCGTTCCGACGCGCGTCGAGAACTATCAGCGGATCCGGGCCGTCGCCGAAAGCGCCGGGCTGCTCAAGTGACGGCAGGAAACGTTCGCGGGACGCGTCGCGCATGGGGGCGAGCATGGGGTCGCGTCATTGCCGCCCTGTGCGCCGTCTCGCTGCTCATGGCGACGGCGGGCGGCGCGGCGCTGGCGCAGACCCGGGAGGTGCTGCGCGTGACCACCATTCCCGCCGGCTCCCCCGCCGAGCTCGCCCGCCGCTTCGCGCCGCTCGGCAAGTACCTGGAGCGCGAACTCGACATGAAGGTCGAGTGGGTGCCGACCGTCGACTACGAGGCCGTCGTCGACGGCCTGGTCCACAGGAAGATCGATCTCGCGCTGCTCGGCGGCTTCACCTTCGTGCTGGCCAATGCGCGCACGAGCGGGAAGATCGTCCCGCTGGTCCAGCGTGAGGGGGACGCCAACTACCGGTCCATCTTCATCACGCAGCCGAACAGCGGCATCCGGCGACTGGAACAGCTGCGAGGCCGCAGCTTCCTCTTCGGTCCCGTCTCGTCGACCTCCGGGCACCTGATGCCGCGCGCGACGCTCCTGGCCGCGAAGATCGATCCCGAGCGGGACATGCGGCAGGTGAACTACTCCGGCGGACATGACGCCACCGCCGCGGCGGTGGTGTCGGGCAAGGTCGACGCCGGGGTGCTGCATCTCTATGCATGGGAAAAACTGGTGGAGGAAAAGAAGATCGATGCCGCATCGGTCCGAGTGTTCTTCAAGACGCCGCCGTTCTACGACACCAACTGGAGCGTGCACGCCGCCTTGCCGGCCGAGACCCGGGACGCGATCCGGGTCGCCTTCCTGAAGCTCGACGCGGCCAGGCCGGAGGACAGGCAGATCCTCGATCTGCAGCGCGCGACGAAGTTCATCCCGACACGGGTGGAAAACTATCAGCGCATCAAGGCCGCAGCCGAGAATGCCGACCTGTTGAAATGAACTGAGACCATCGCGATGCGTCTGCTGGAACTGGAGGGCCTGCATCTGAAGGCCGGTATGCGCACGCTGGTCGCGCCGCTGTCGCTGCGCATCGAGCCCGGCGAGCAGGTCGCGCTGATCGGCGCGTCGGGTGCCGGCAAGACCTCGCTGCTGCACGCGATGGCGCTGGCGCTCGCCCCGGTCGCCGGCACGCTGCGGCTGGCGGGCGAGGACGCCTGGGGTCTCTCCTCGCGCGACCGTCACCGGCTGCGCCGCGCGTTGATGCTGGCACCTCAACATCCGCCGCTGCCGCCGCGCCAGCGCGTGGTCACCGCGGTGCTGGCCGGGCAACTGCCGGGCGCCTCGATGTCGCAGACCCTGCGCATGCTGTTCAGCCCGGACGAGGTGCAGGCGCGGCTCGCGTTCGAGGCGCTGGACCGGCTGGAACTCGGCGACCGGCTCTGGTCCCGGGTCGATCAGTTGTCCGGTGGAGAACGTCAGCGTGTCGCGATCGCGAGGCTGCTGGTGTCGAAGGCGCGGCTCTGGCTCGCCGACGAGCCTCTGTCGGCGCTGGATCCGCAGCGCGCGCAGCGCGTGCTGGAGGTGCTGCGGGACCACGCCCGAGCGCAGGACCGGACGCTCGTGTGCAGCCTGCACCAGGTCGAGCTGGCGTGCCGGCTGTTCCCGCGCGTGATCGCGCTGCGCGAAGGCCGCCTCGTCTACGACGGCCCGCCGCGGGGGCTGGGCGCCCGCGAGCTCGATGAGATCTATGCGGACCTGCCGAACGAGCCGCCGCCGGCGATGGCGGACGAGTGGTCGCACGCTGCCGTGCCTCAGGCGATGTGTCGATGAGCGCGAGCCCGTCTGCCGGCGCTGGTGCCTCCGCCCTCGCTGCCGCAGCGATCGCGGCGCCCTGGCGACGCGATCCCGCCGCCTCGCGACGGCGGGCCCTGGCCGTCGCGCTGCTGGTGCTGCTGTGGCCGCTGCTGGTCTGGTGCGAGTTCCGGCCCTGGGAACTGCTCGACGAGCGCAGCCTGCGGGCGACGCTGCGCTTCGGCGCGCAGTTCCTGACGCCTCGCGTCGACGTCGAGTTCCTGACGATGCTGGCCGCCGACACCTGGCACACCGTGGCGATGGCGACGGTGGGTCTGGCGCTTTCGTGGCTGATCGCCGTGCCGCTGGCGCTGCTGGCGACGGCACGGCTGTCGGTGTCCGCGGTGGCGGGCCGCATGGGGCCGGTGCCGGCGGCGTTGCGCGGCACGGTGCGCCTGGTGCTGATCGTGCTGCGCTCCGTGCCGGAACTGGTCTGGGCGTTGATGCTCGTGCGGGTGCTCGGCCTCGGACCCGGCGCGGGCGTGCTGGCGATCGCCCTGTCGTATGGCGGCATGCTCGGCAAGGTCTACGCCGAGATCCTCGAGAGCGCCGACGGCGCGCCCACGCAGGCGCTGCTGCGAGGCGGCGCCGGCCGCCTGCAGGCCTTGCTCTTCGGCACGCTGCCCGGCTGCGCCGACGAGCTCGTGAGCTACACCGTCTACCGCTGGGAATGCGCGATCCGGTCCTCGGTGGTGCTCGGGTTCGTCGGGGCCGGCGGACTCGGCCAGCAACTGGACAACGCGACCAAGATGTTCGCCGGCTCCGAGGTCGCGACCATCCTGCTGGTGTTCATGGCGCTCGTGGCGATCGCGGACCGGATCAGCGCCTGGCTGCGTCCCGCGCGCGAGGCGGGGCAGGGCGCGGAGTCCAGGCGGCCCGCGGGCCGGCCGCCGGCGCGATGGGGCGTGCGCGCACTGCTGGTCGGCCTGGTCGCGCTGGTGGTCGCGAGCTTCGCGACGCTGCCCCTGCGCTGGGGCGAGCTGCTCGGTGCCGGAGCGCTCGCGCAGATGGGACGCTTCATCGCGGAGTTCTTCCCGCCGCAACTGTCGCCGGCGTTTCTTGCGCGCGTGGGACAGGGCGCGCTGGAAACCCTGGCGATGTCGGCGCTGGGCAGCGGCCTGGCGGCGGTCGCCGGCCTCGCGATCGCGCTGCTGGCCAGCCGGCCGCCGGGGCTGCTCCGGGCGGGCTCGCGCCTCTTGCTCAACGCGCTGCGCAGCGTGCCGGAACTGGTCTGGGCCGCGATCCTGCTGGTCGCGGCCGGCCTGGGGCCGATGCCGGGCACGCTGGCGCTGGCGCTGCACACCACGGGCGTGCTGGGCCGCCTGATGGCCGAGGCGCTGGAGAACGCGCCGCCGCAGACCGCCCAGGCCTTGCGCTGGGCGGGCGCGTCGCGCTGGCAGGTGTTCGCGTTCGCGACGCTGCCGCAGGCGGCGCCGCAACTGCTCAGCTACACGCTGTACCGGTGGGAGAACAACATCCGCGCCGCCACGGTGCTGGGCGTCGTGGGGGCCGGCGGACTCGGCCAGATGCTCAGCCTGCACCTCAGCCTGTTCCAGATGGGCGAGACTTGCACCGTGCTGCTGGCGATGCTGGCGCTGGTGATGCTGGTCGACGCCTGTTCCTACGCGGCGCGCCGGCAGTTGAATCGATGAAGAGAACCGCCATGAACGACGACGCCCTGACGCTGTTGCTCACGCGCGCTTCGGTCGGTCCGAAGTACCTGATCGAACCGGGCCCCGACGATGCGCATCTGCGCCTGATGGTCGATGCCGCACTGCACGCGCCGGACCATGCGGGGCTGGTGCCGTTCCGTTTCAAGGTCGTGCGCGGCGAGGCGAAGCGCTCGATGGCCGCGCTCTTCGCGGAGGCCGCGCGCCGCGCGGGCAAGGACGCCGACGGACTGGCGATGGACGAGGAACGCGCCTTGCGGCCGCCGGTGACGGTGGCCGTCGTGGCGCGGCTGGACCTGGGGCATCCCCAGGTGCCGGCGCACGAGCAGTGGGCCTGCGTGGGCGGGGCGCTGACGAACTTCCTCAACGCCGCGCAGGCGCTGGGTTTCGGCGGCAAGATGCTCAGCGGCGCGAAGGCGCGCGACCCGGGCCTGATCGCCGCCTTCTGCGAGCCGGGAGAAACGCTGCTCGGCTGGATCGCGATGGGTACGCCGGCGCCGTCGGACAAGCCGCCTAAGCAGCGCGGCGCGAAGGCGGGCGCCGATCGCGCGCTGCAGTGCTGGGGCAGGTGAAATTCCTGCCGCTTGGGCGAACGCGGTCTCGATTTGGGATGCAGCGCTAGGCGCAAACCGCAGCCATAGCCCAGCTATGGCGAGGATTTGCAACGACGCGATGCGCCCAAATCGAGGCCGCGTCAGCCGTAGATGTAGCTCTGGAGCTGGGCGATCGTGAGCTCATCGTCCGCGATGATGTTGTCCATCAGGTCTCTGATCGACAGCATGCCCACGACGGTGGCGCCCTCGACCACCGGGAGGTGGCGGATCTTGCGCTGGCTCATGAGGCTCATGCACTCGCGGCACTCGGTGTCGGGCTTCACGACGAACACGTTGGGCGTCATGACCTCCTTGACCTGGGTGTTGCGCGAATCTCTGCCCTGCAGCGCGATCTTGCGGGTGTAGTCGCGCTCCGAGAAGATGCCGAGCAGCCGCTCGCCCTCCATCACCAGCAGCGCGCCGACGTCGTGCTGCGCGAGCAGATGCAGCGCATCGAACACCGTCGCTTCCGGCGTGATGCGCCAGACGCTGGGGCCGCGGTTCTTCAAGAGCTCGGACACCGGTTTCATGGGGCCTCCTGGCGAAATCCTGATGAGATCCTGGCGAATCGGTGATCGATCCGGCGGTCCAAGATAAGCGCCTTGGCGGCGCACCGCAAGCCCCCGCAAGACCCGACCCCCAAAAGGGTGAGACCCGCGACGTGCCCGATTCAGGCGGGATGGGTCAGGTCGCGCAGATGGGTGGGGCCGGCGCGGCGTTCGATCTCGGCGAGCAGGTCGCGGCCCCAGCCCATCGCGAAGAGTGCTTCCCCGACGACGAACATCGGCCCGACGAGCAGGCCGATCAGGTCGTCGACGAAGGCGGGCTTGCGGCCCTCGTAATAGTGACCGATGAACTGGATGATCCAGCCGACCAGGAAGCTGCCCAGGCCCCACGCGAGCCAGCCGCCGACCGATCCCGCGGCCAGCGGATGCGCCAGCCCCATCAGCACCGCGTTGACGAGCGCGGTGGACAGGCCCAGCACGAAGTTGCCGCGCGTGAGATACCAGATCGTGGCGGCGCCCCAGACCACCCAGGCGGCGGACACGGTCCAGTCGGCGACGTGGAATTGCGCCCGCGCCAGCAGCACGCCGATCGCGAAGACGATCAGCGGAATGCCGACGAAATGCGTGGCGATGTTGCGGCGGTCGCGGTGGTAGGCGGCGTACTGCGCCATCAGGTCGTTGGCTTGACGTGCCATGGCAGTCTCCGTGCGAGGTGTCGTCGTGATGTCGCAATGCTAGTGCGACCCGCTTGTTTGTGCAGTTCAGAATGCAAGTCTGACCACTCTTGGTTTACCCCTATGCAAGTGTTGACGCGGGCAAGCGAGATGCCTCCGGTGCCGTGGCGCCGGGGCGCGCGGGGTTCGGCCGGCGCGGCGATCGTCGTGGCGGCGCTGTCGGTCGCGGGATGCGGCAGTGCACCAATCGCGCCGCCGCCGGTGTCGACGACGGACGGCACCGCATCGGGACCCTCGGCGACGGCACCTGGCGCTGAAGCGCCGCCGTCTTCCTGTCCCACCTGGCTCGCAGCGCAGCAGCGCGGCGAGGGGCGGCTCTACCGCGTCGACGCGGCGGGCTCGCAGGTGCGGATCCATGTCTTCCGCGCCGGCCGGCTCGCCAAGGTCGGCCACAACCATGTGCTGGGGGTCGATCGGCTCGACGGCCAGCTCTTCCTGCCGGCCGACGGCATCGCCGGCGCCGGGGTCGAACTAGGGTTCCGGCTCGACGACGTCGGCATCGACAAGCCCGAATGGCGCGCCGGCCTCGGTCCCGAATTCGCCAGCGTGCCCACGGCCTCCGACGTCGCCGGCACACGGACCAACATGCTCCGCGCCATCGACGGCGAACGCTTCCCGACGATCTCGATGCGCAGCACCGCGGTCGCAGGCGCCTTCCCGGTCCTGGCGGTGAAGCTCGCGGTGCGGTGGCACGGGCAGGTCCGCGAGATCGACGTCCCTGTGCGCGTCGACCGGCCTTCGGGGGAAGCGGCGCTGCGGGCGCAGGGCGCGCTGGTCCTTCGCCAGAGCGAGTTCGGGATCACCCCGTTCTCCGTCTTCGGCGGGCTGCTCGCCATCCAGGACGAGCTGACGGTGGAGGTCGACGTGGCGGCCCGGCCGGCGACGGCCTGCCCCGAGTCCCGCTAGTCCCGCAGATCGAGGCTCATCAGGTCCTTGGCGTAGTAGCGGCCGTCGGACAGGCGGATGGCGCGGGGCAGGTGACCGTAGCGCGTGAAGCCGGCCTGGCGGTAGACCGCGATCGCGGCCTGGTTGCCGGCGGTGACGCTCAAGGTGACCGATTCCAGGCGCGGCTCGCGGCGCAGCAGCGCCAGGGCCTGCTGCAGCAGGCGCTTGCCGATGCCGCGCCCGCGGAAGTCGTCGTCCACCATCATCCCGATCAGGTGGGCGATGTGCATGACCTTCTTGCGGTTCTCGTGCTCGCAGGTCAACGCGCCGACGAGGCGCTCGCCCTGCCACGCGCCGATGGTGAACAGCGACTTGCCGCCCGCCTGCGGGTGCAGCCGCACGCGGTAGCTCGCCGCCTCGCGCGCGCGCTCGGTCTCCGCGTCGGAGGTGAAGGCCTGCTCGTGCCGACTCAACATCGCGTCGCGCAGGGCCTTGTAGGCGGGCAGATCGCCCTCGCCCAGCAGGCGCAACGTGACCGGCACACCGATGTGGTCGGCGCTATCGGAGTCGTTCAAGTCGTTCAAGCTCGCTCCTGTCGTTGATGTTGGCGAAGGCGTGCGCATCCCCTGGACGATCGAACGTGACCCTCGCCAGCGCCAGGCTGGACAACCAGCCTTCGACGCGCCGTTCGCCCGCATGCAACGCGGCGGCCAGCGATGCCCGATGGCGGCCATGGATCAGACTCGCGAGGGGCTGACTGCGCAAGGGCTCGCCCGGTGCCTCGCGGCCCAGCGCCATGGCGGCCGTCTGTCCCGGGGCGAGGCCCCCTGCCAGGGAGACGAGGAGGTCCTCGGGCAACCACGGGCTGTCGCCGCTGACGACGAGCAGCCACGCGTCGTTCTCCCCGGAGGCGTCCAGCACCTCCAGTCCGGCCAGGATCCCCGCGAGCGGTCCAGGAAAGTCCGGGAGCGTGTCCTCGAGGACCGGGTGGCCCAGGCGACGGTACTCGTCGAGGTGGCGGTTGGCGCTGACGAGCACGCGACCGGCGGTCTGCGGCGCGATGCGCCCGAGCACGTGCTCGACGAGGGGCCGTCCCTGGAAGGGCTGGAGTGGCTTGTCGACGCCGCCCATGCGCGTGGCGCGACCGCCACAGAGGAGCAGCGCGGTGGCGCGCATCAGCCGCCGATGTAGTGCATCTCGACGCGGCGCGCCGGGCCGGCGTCCGCGTCGGCCGGGAGGCTGGCACGCAGCTCGGAGTAGCGGTCGTTGCGCCGTGTCCAGAGCGCGCCGAGCGCGGCGGCGATCTCGTCGTCGGTGCGCGCGTCGTGGACGGCGTCGCCGCGCAGCAGGGCGCGCAGGTCGTGGCCGTCGCCGGCGAAGAGGCAGGTGTAGAGCCGACCCTCGGTCGACAGCCGCGCACGGTTGCAATCGCCGCAGAAGGCCTGCGTGACGCTGGAGATCAGGCCGATCTCGCCGCTGCCGTCGGCGTAACCCCAGCGGGTGGCGGTTTCGCCTTCCGACGAGGGGGCGAGCGGGACCAGATCGGCGTCCTCGCGCAGGCGGGCCAGGACCTCGGCGGACGGCAGCACTTCGTCCATGCGCCAGCCGTTGCTCATGCCGACGTCCATGTACTCGATGAAGCGCAGCACCACGCCGGTGCCGCGGAAGTGGCGCGCCATCGGGACGATCTGGTCGTCGTTGGTGCCGCGCTTGACGACCATGTTGACCTTGATCGGCGCCAGGCCCACGGCCTGCGCGGTCTCGATGCCGTGCAGCACGTCGGCGACGGGGAAGTCCACGTCGTTCATGCGGCGGAAGATGGCGTCGTCGAGCGCGTCCAGGCTGACCGTGACGCGCTGGAGTCCGGCGTCCTTGAGCGCCTGCGCCTTGCGGGCGAGCAGCGAGCCGTTGGTGGTCAGCGTGAGGTCGAGCGGCTGTCCGTCGGGTGTGCGCAGTCCGGCCAACTGGGCGATCAGCGCTTCGAGGTGGCGACGCAGCAGCGGTTCGCCGCCCGTCAGCCGCAGTTTCTGGACGCCGAGCTGGGCGAAGACGCGGGCCAGCCGGGTGATCTCCTCGAAGGAGAGCAGGTCGCGGTGAGGGAGGAAGGCGTAGTCCTTGTCGAACACGTCCTTGGGCATGCAGTAGCTGCATCGGAAGTTGCAGCGGTCGGTGACGGAGATCCGCAGGTCGCGCAGCGGCCGGCCGCGCGCGTCCAGCCACGGGCCGCTGCGGGGCGGCGGCAGCGGATGCGGCACGGGAGGCGTCCGCCCGATCTGGCGAAGATCGAGCAGCGGAATCACACCATCGGTCATGACCCGGATTGTGCCGCCGTCGGCCCGCCCGCGCCCGCGGAGGCCCTTCCCCGAGCACTGTGCTCCTCGGCCAGGGGCGGCGTCGTGCGCTTCGACGCTGAGCGGCATTCGCCCTCGTCACCCTGTAGGACTTGTCACTTGCACGACCGATCCGGCGGCGTTCGAATCGCGGGATGAGCCTGACCCCCACGACCGTGGTCCATGCGGACCTGGCCAGCTTCGTCTCCTTCGGCGAAGCCCTCACCGACATGATCCGCGTCGGCCCCGACGACTGGCGCAGCCGCAGCGGCGGCTCGCCCTGGAACGTGGCCATCGCGATGTCGCGCCTGGGCCAGCTCAGCGCCTTCGCGGGCGGCATCAGCAAGGATGCCTTCGGCCAGGCGATCTGGCAGGCCAGCGCCGACGCCAGCCTGGACCTGCGCTTCATCCAGCAGTTCGCGAAATCGCCGCTGGTGGCCTACGTCCATCAGGTCGACCCGCCCGAGTACGCCTTCGTCGGCGACGACAGCGCCGACCTGCACTTCCGTCCCCATGCGCTGCCCGCCGGTTGGCGTCGCGCGCTGCGCTGGGCGCATTTCGGTTCGATCAGCCTGACCCGCGAACCGCTGGCGGCGCGGCTGATCGCGCTGGCCGAGTCCCTCAAGGACGAGGGCGTGCGCATCAGCTACGACCCGAACTACCGCATGTCCATGGACTCGCGCTACGACCGCACGCTGGAGCGCATGTGCCGGCTGGCGGACGTCATCAAGGTGTCGGACGAGGACCTCCGCGGCCTGTTCCGCAGCCGCGACCACCATCTCGGGCTGGCGCAGATCTCAGCCTGGAATCCGCGCGCGATCGTGATGCTGACGCTCGGCGAACGCGGCGCGCAGCTGTTCCATCCGAAGGCGGACCTGAGCGCCTCACCGCCGCCGCTGGCGCACGTCGTGGACACCATCGGCGCCGGCGACGCCGCGATGGCCGGGCTGCTCTACAGCCTGATGAACGGCGGCACGCAGGATCCCGAGGACCCGCTGCGCTGGGCCGTGGCCGCTGGCGCAGCCTCGTGCGCTGGCGCTGGCGTGCACGGGTTGTCGGCCGGGCTCGTCACCTCGCTCATCGATCAGGTGCAGGTCCGTCGCGCCGAGATGGCGTAGCCATCGGGGCAGAAGGGCGAGTGCGAGCGCCGGTGCAGGCGACCCCCTGAGCCCGCCTCATGACCTCGGACGGTCGCGTCCTGCAATCCAGAACCCGAACTGCCCCACCAGTCCCGCGCCGCTGAGCGTGAGCGCCGCCGCCAGCGCCGGATCGCCACCCAGGCCGACCAGCGACGAGCACACCGCTCCCACCGCCATCTGCATGCAGCCGTAGAGCCCCGAGGCGGAACCCGTGACCGTCGGATCGACGCTGATCGCCTGCGTCAGCGCGGCCGGCGACGACAGCCCCGCGCCCAGCGTGAAGAGGAACATCGTGCCCACCGTCCCCGCGACGGTGAGCTGGTCCAGCAGCACGAGCCCGAGCAGCGCCAGCGCCGCCGCCACGCTGACCGCATTCGCCCCGATCAGCAGCGGCCGTAGCGGAAATCGCCGCAGCAGCCGCGTTGCCAGCATGCTGCCCAGCCAGATGCCCGAGACCAGCATGGCCAGGCACCAGCCGACCTCATGCGCCGGACGGTGCAACTGGTCGACGAAGATGAAGGGCGCGGCCGCGATGAAGGCGTACATCGCCGTCGTCGCGCAACCGCCGCCGACGCTGTAGCCGAGGAAGGCCGGCGAGCGCAGCAGTCCGGCATAGGCGTGCGCGAGGCTGCGCAGGTCCTGCGCCTGCGCATGACGCCCGGTCTCCGGCAACTGGCGCCAGGCCACCAACATGGCCGCCACGCCAAGGACGGTGAGCGCGATCAGGATGCTGCGCCAGCCCAGCGCCGGCGCCATCGCCGCGCCGATGATGGGCGCGATGCCCGGCGCGATCGTCACGATCAGGTTGACCGACGCCATGCGGCTGGCCGCGTCCGCGGTCGTGGAGGTGTCGCGCACGATCGCCCGCGCCAGCACCATGCCCGAGCAGCCGCCCAGCGCCTGCAGCAGCCGCGCGGCGATCAGCATCCCGGCGGTCGGCGCCAGCGACGCGGCCAGCCCCGCCAGTGTGTAGAGACCGAGTCCGGCCAACAGCACGGGCCGGCGACCGTATCGATCTGCGAGCGGGCCGTAGACGAGTTGACCCGCCGCGAGTCCCGCAATGTAGAGGCTGATGCTGAGCTGCAGCGCATGCGGACTCGCGCCGAGGTCGGCGGCCGCCAGCGGCAGCGCCGGCACGAAGACGTGCATCGCCAGCGTGCTGCAGACGATGAACAGCGCCGGCAGCCACAGCGGCACCTCCGGGCGGGGCACAGGCAGCGGAGCGGCGGCGGACGTCATGACGACCGATTCTTCCAGTCGCGCGCCTGCAGCGGGGGACCCGCGAGGGACGCCGCGTGCGAGCGACGATCGCGTACTGCGTGCGCGGGCGCAGGGCAACTGGCAACTGGCAACTGGCAACTGGCGACCTAAGCCTCGCCGTCGCGCTTCGTCGCCACCAGCGTCTTCGGCCCGCCGACCTGCAGGCGAGGGCGGTCCGCTTCCTCCTCGGTCAGCGGTTGGACTTCGACCAGGCTCGCATGACTGCGTTTCGCCAGGTCCTGGTAGGTCTCGGTGCCGACGCGCTTCCAGCGGATCTCGTCCTCGGTCAGCGGACGCATCACCTTCGCAGGCAGGCCCGCGATGAGTGACCTCTCCGGCAGCTGGAGCCCCGCCCGCACGAACGCGCAGGCCGCGACGATGCTGTAAGCGCCGACCTCGGCCTCGTCCATCACGACCGCGTTCATGCCCACCAGCGCGTCGTGGCGCACCATACAGCCGTGCAGCACCGCCCCGTGGCCGATGTGTCCGTTCGTCTCCACCACCGTGTCCGAGTCCGGGAACCCATGGATCACGCAGGTGTCCTGCACGTTGGCCCCGTCCATCAGCCGGATGCGGCCGAAGTCCCCCCTCAGCGAGGCGCAGGGCCCCACATAACAACCCGGACCCACGATCACGTCCCCGATCAGCACCGCCGTCGGGTGGACGTAGGCGCTCGGATGGACGACCGGCGACAGGCCGTCGATGGCGTAGCAGGGCATGGAATGACTCCTATCTAGGTGG
The DNA here is from genome assembly GCA_004210455.1 of Rubrivivax sp. Lineage (GTDB taxonomy): Bacteria > Pseudomonadota > Gammaproteobacteria > Burkholderiales > Burkholderiaceae_C > Roseateles. The sequence continues at coordinate 44,019 of SEFA01000032.1, forward strand.
TAACCCCAGGTTTCCGACCTTGTCTTGCGATGCGATGGCTCGTAGTATCTACCGACCGGTCGGTAAATAGAAGCCGACCCACAAAAGCTGAAAAAGCTGAATCCATCGACGGCCGAGGAGACAAGCCGAATGAGCACCGCCACCACGATCCCCTCCACCGCTGCCGAAGACAGTCCGCTGCTGACCAGCACCGAGGGCGCCGTCCGCGTCCTCACGCTGAACCGGCCGCAGGCCTTGAACGCGTTCACGACCGGCCTGCTCGGCCAGTTGCGCGTCGCGCTCGACGAGGCGGCGCACGACGGGGCCGTGCGCGCGGTGCTCATCACCGGCTCCGGGCGCGCGTTCTGCGCGGGCCAGGACCTGTCGGACCCCCACATCAAGCCGGAGTTCGACGAGCACGCGGATCCGGCGGCGTCTGCCGACGACCGCAAGAAGCCCAAGGCCAAGGACATCGGCAACCTGCTCGACCACTACTACATCCCGCTGGCGCTGCGTCTGCGCAGCATGCCGGTGCCCACGATCTGCGCCGTCAACGGCGTCGCCGCCGGCGCGGGCGCGAACTTCGCGCTTGGCTGCGACCTCGTGCTCGCAGGGCAGTCGGCGTCCTTCATCCAGGCGTTCTCGAAGATCGGGCTGGTGCCCGACTGCGGCGGCACCTGGCTGTTGACGCGTCTCGTGGGCCGCGCCCGCGCGATGCAGCTGGCGCTGCTCGGCGACAAGCTGCCCGCCGCCGACGCGCAGTCCTGGGGCCTGATCGCCCGCTGCGTCGCCGATGCCGAGCTGCAAAGCGAGGCCATGGCCACCGCGCAGAAGCTCGCGAAGATGCCGACCAAGGCGCTGGTGCAGACCCGCGAGGCGCTCGACGCCTCGATGGACCTGGAGTTCGAGGACGCCCTCAAGCTCGAGGCCCGGCTGCAGAGTCAGCTCGGCTACGCGCACGACTATCTGGAAGGCGCCGCGGCTTTCCTGACCAAGCGCGCCCCGAGCTTCAAGGACCGCTGATGAGTGCGCCCCCGGATCCGCGTGTGGAGGCGCAACGCGTGGCCGAAGCGGTCCGCGACACCATGTTCGCCAACGACCGCGCGTCCAAGAGCCTGGGCATGCGCATCGAGGCCATCGGCCCCGGCACCGCGACGCTGTCGATGACGGTGCGCGAGGACATGCTCAACGGCTTCGACATCTGCCACGGCGGCTTCGTCACGACGCTGGCCGATTCGTGTTTCGCCTTCGCCTGCAACTCGCACAACGAGGTGACGGTGGCCTCCGGCTTCGCGATCGACATCGTCGCGCCGTCCCGACTGGGCGACGTGCTGACGGCGAGTGCCGTCGAGACCTCGCTGGCCGGGCGCACCGGCGTCTACGACATCCGCATTACCAATCAACGCGACGAATTGATCGCGGTCTTCCGGGGCCGTTCCTATCGCATCAAGGGCAGGCCCGTGGTGCCGGAACTTGCTGCCGCGCGCTGAGACGCCGGCAGCCCGGAACGACGAGTCAGGTCAGAAGACAGGTCAGGAGACAGACCCCCATGACGGTGAAGACCTTCCAGCCCGAACACCTCGAGCCCATCGAGCGCGCCAGCCAGGACGAGCTGCGCGCGCTGCAGCTGCAGCGCCTGAAGTGGTCGCTGAAGCACGCCTACGAGAACGTGCCGCACTACCAGGCCGCCTTCGATGCGAAGGGCGTTCATCCGGACGACCTGAAGGACCTGGCCGACCTGCGCCTGTTCCCGTTCACGACGAAGAAGGACCTGCGCGACAACTACCCGTTCGGCCTCTTCGCCGTGCCGCGCGAGCAGGTGGTGCGGGTGCATGCGTCGTCGGGCACGACCGGCAAGCCGACCGTCGTCGGCTACACGCAGCAGGACATCGACACCTGGGCCGACCTGGTCGCGCGATCGCTGCGCGCCGCCGGCACGCGCCAGGGCGACATCGTCCACATCGCCTACGGCTACGGCCTGTTCACCGGCGGGCTGGGCGCGCATTACGGCGCCGAGCGGCTGGGCTGCACCGTCATCCCGATGTCGGGCGGCCAGACCGAGAAGCAGGTCCAGCTGATCCAGGACTTCAAGCCCGACGTCATCATGGTCACGCCGAGCTACATGCAGGTGATCGTCGAGGAATTCGTGCGCCAGGGCCTGGACCCGCGCGCGTCCTCGCTGAAGACCGGCGTCTTCGGGGCCGAGCCCTGGACCGAGGCCATGCGCCGCGAGATCGAGCAGAAGGCCGGCATCGACGCGGTCGACATCTACGGCCTGTCCGAGGTGATGGGGCCGGGCGTTGCCAGCGAATGCATCGAGACCAAGGACGGTCCGGTGATCTGGGAGGACCACTTCTATCCCGAGATCATCGATCCCGAGACCGGCGAGGTGCTGCCCGAGGGCTCCGAAGGGGAACTGGTGTTCACCTCGCTGAGCAAGGAGGCGCTGCCGGTGATCCGCTACCGCACGCGCGACCTGACGCGCCTGCTGCCGCCGACCGCGCGCAGCATGCGCCGCATGGGCAAGATCGTCGGCCGCAGCGACGACATGCTGATCATCCGCGGCGTCAACCTGTTCCCGACGCAGATCGAGGAACTGGTGCTCGCCGAGCCTGGCCTGTCGGGCCAGTACCAGATCGTCGTCAGCCGCAACGGCCACCTCGACGAGGTCGAGGTGCGCTGCGAGCTGTCCGCCGCGGGCGGCGGCGACGCGTCGGCGATGTCGAAGTCGCTGCAGCACCGCATCAAGACGCTGATCGGCGTGTCGACCCGCGTGACGGTCGGCGCGCCGGATTCGATTGAGAGAACGCTGGTGGGCAAGGCCCGCCGCGTCGTGGACCAAAGACCGAAGAACTCGTAACCCGTCGGACGACGATCCGATGGCCACGCGGCGGCGCCCCACAAGGACGCCGCTTCGAAGCAGGAAGCAAGGAGCATCCATGTACACGCAAGCCATGAGCGTCGGTCCGCAGGACCAGGCGACCAAGCTGCAGACCGCCGAGGAGCAGCAGCGCAACGAGGCCTTCGAGGCCCGCATCGATGCGGGCGACTTCATCGAGGCCAAGGACTGGATGCCGGAGCACTACCGCAAGACGCTGGTGCGTCAGATCAGCCAGCACGCGCATTCGGAGATCGTCGGCATGCTGCCGGAAGGCAACTGGATCACGCGCGCGCCGACGCTCAAGCGCAAGGCGATTCTGCTGGCCAAGGTGCAGGACGAGGGCGGGCATGGGCTCTACCTGTACTCCGCCGCCGAGACCCTGGGCACCAGCCGCGACCAGATGCTGGACGCGCTGCACACCGGCAAGGCCAAGTACAGCTCGATCTTCAACTACCCGACGCTGACCTGGGCCGACATCGGCGTGGTCGGCTGGCTGGTGGACGGCGCGGCGATCATGAACCAGGTGCCGCTGTGCCGCTGCTCCTACGGTCCGTATGCGCGCGCGATGATCCGCATCTGCCGCGAGGAGTCCTTCCATCAGCGCCAGGGCTACGAAAGCCTGCTGGTCATGATGCGCGAGGGCACGGCCGCGCAGAAGGCGATGGTCCAGGATGCGGTGAACCGCTGGTGGTGGCCGTCGCTGATGATGTTCGGTCCGGCGGACAAGGATTCGCCGAACTCCGAGCAGTCGATGCGCTGGGGCATCAAGCGCCTGACCAACGACGAGCTGCGCCAGAAGTTCGTCGACGCCACGGTGCCGCAGGCCGAGCTGCTCGGCGTGACGCTGCCCGACCCCGACCTGAAGTGGAACGCCGAGCGCGACCACCACGACTTCGGCGAGATCGACTGGAGCGAGTTCTGGCGCGTCGTCGGCGGCAACGGCCCCTGCAACACCGAACGCCTGGGCACCCGCGTCAAGGCCTGGGACGACGGCGCCTGGGTCCGCGACGCCGCGCTCGCCCACGCGCAGAAGCGCGCCACCGAAGCCAAGGCGGCTTGATCAGTTTCGATCGCCGCCTCCGCCACGCACACGTTCCGAGCACTGAATCATGAGCATCAACCAAACGACCGGCGCCAACGAATGGCCCCTGTGGGAAGTCTTCGTCCGCAACAAGGCGGGCCTGGACCACAAGCATTGCGGCAGCCTGCACGCGCCCGATTCGAAGATGGCGCTGCAGATGGCCCGCGACGTCTACACCCGCCGCCAGGAAGGCGTCAGCATCTGGGTCGTGCCCTCGTCGGCGATCGTCGCGTCGGATCCGGGCGAGAAGTCGATGTACTTCGATCCGATGGAAGACAAGGTGTACCGCCACCCGACCTTCTATGACCTGCCCGAGTCCCTGGACCACATGTGAGGACCGGACGATGAACGCCTCCGTCCAACCCGGCCAGCGCGCGGAGGTCCAGTACCTGCTGCGCGTCGGCGACGCCTGCCTGGTCCTGTCGCACCGCATCTCCGAATGGATCGGCCATGCGCCCATCCTGGAAGAGGAACTCGCGCTGGGCAACATCGCGCTGGATCTGCTGGGCCAGTCGCGCGCGCTGCTGACGCGCGCCGGACAGCTCAACGAGCAGCCGCTCGACGAGGACCAGCTCGCCTACCTGCGCGAGGAACGCCACTACCTGAACCCCGTGATGATGGAGCTGCCGCGCGGCGACTTCGCCTTCACGCAGGCCCGCAACCTGATCGCCGCCTGCTGGCTGATGCCGATGTGGACGCGGCTGCAGGCGTCCAGCGACGCCGAGGTCGCCGCCATCGCCGCCAAGGCGGTGAAGGAAGTGCGCTATCACCAGCAGCACGCGGCCGAGTGGGTCGTGCGTCTGGGCGACGGCACGGAGGAATCGGCCCAGCGGATGAAGGCCGCGCTCGCGCAGCTGTGGCCTTACGTCAACGAGCTGTTCGCGTCGGACGAGATCGACGCGGCCGCCGAGGCCGGCGGCCTGGGCCCGGCCTGGTCATCGCTGAAGCCCGACTGGGACGCGGCGATGGACGAGGTCCTGGCCGAGGCGCAACTCGCGCGGCCGAAGGACACCCCTCATGTCTACACCGGCGTGCGCGGCGTCCACAGCGAGCACATGGGCCACATGCTGGCGACGATGCAATCGCTGCAGCGCAGCTACCCCGGCGGGGTGTGGTGAACGCGGCAGCGCTGCGAGCCACCGAAGACACGCAGGCACATGCCATGAACGCCGCCTCCACGCCTTCACATCTCGATGGGCTGTCGTCATTGACGCCAGTCGGACCGCGTCCGTCGTCGTCCGGCGTCGGCGCTACCGACCTCGGCTGCGGACGCCTGTCCGCCGCGTGGGAGGTGCTGTCGCAGGTGCTTGATCCCGAGGTGCCGGCGGTGTCGCTGGTGGAGCTCGGCATCGTGCGCGATCTGGTCGAGACCGCCGACGGCGTCGAGGTCGTGCTGACGCCGACCTACTCCGGCTGCCCGGCGACCGAGGCGATCGAGCAGAGCGTCCGCGACGCGCTGTCGAGTTTCGGCACCGTGACCGTGACCATGCGCCGCGCGCCGGCCTGGACCACCGACTGGATCACCGACGAGGGCCGCGAGAAGCTGCGCCGCTACGGCATCGCGCCGCCGGGACCGGTGGACGCGGGGCAGGGCGTGCCCATCCGCATCGTCCGTCGCCGCGAAGCCATCGCCTGCCCGCGCTGCGGCAGCACGCACACCGAGCAGCTGTCGGCCTTCGGATCGACGGCGTGCAAGTCGCTGTACCGCTGCGTCGCCTGCCGCGAGCCTTTTGAACATTTCAAGCCGATCTGAGCCATCGCCATGAGTCTGCACTTCCACCCGCTGCGCCTGCGCGCCAAGCACCAGGACACCGACGACGCCGTCGTGCTGTGCTTCGACGTGCCCGAGGCGCTGCGCGAGACCTTCCGCTTTACGCAAGGCCAGTACCTCACGCTGCGCGGCGACGTCGACGGCCAGGACCTGCGCCGGTCCTATTCCATCTGCGCCGGCGTCGACGACGGCGAGTTGCGCGTCGGCGTGCGCCAGGTCGACGGTGGCGCCTTCTCCACCTGGGTCCACCGGCACCTGAAGGCCGGCGACGAGATCCAGGTCTTCCCGCCGCAGGGCCGCTTCCACGTGCCGCTGGAACCCGCGACGGGCCGTCACTTCGTCGGCATCGCGGCCGGATCGGGCATCACGCCCATCCTGTCCATCATGAAAAGCGTGCTCGCCCGCGAGCCGATGAGCCGCTTCACGCTGATCTACGGCAACCGCCGGCCGGCGACGACGATGTTCAAGGAAGAGCTCGAGGACCTGAAGAACCGCTACATGACGCGGCTCACGCTGCATCACGTGTTCTCGCGCGAGCACGTCGATTCGCCGCTGATGGCGGGCCGGCTGGACCAGGCCAAGCTGAGCGACTTCCTGGGCGGCCCCGTGCCGGCGGCCGGCATCGACCAGGTCTTCGTCTGCGGCCCGTTCGAGATGAACGAGCAGGCGGAAGCCGCGCTCCGCGCGGCGGGCGTCCCCGAGGAACGCATCCACATCGAGCGCTTCGGCACGCCGGAGATGCAGACCGGTCGACCGGCGCCGCACGAGGTCCACGAGGAGGACGCGGAGGCCGCCAAGGTCGTCGTGATCCGCGACGGCGTCTCGCGCGAGATCGAGTTCCGCAAGAGCGATCCCAGCCTGCTGGACGCCGCGGCGCGGGCCGGCATGGACGTCCCGTTCTCCTGCAAATCCGGCGTGTGTTCCACCTGCCGTTGCAAGTTGATCGAAGGCGAGGTCCGGATGGATAAGAATTTCGCCCTGGAGAAGCACGAAGTGGCGGCGGGATTCATCTTGAGCTGTCAGGCGCATGCCCTGACCCCCCGCGTCGTGATCTCCTTCGACGAGAGATGACCCCCCTCCTACCGGCTTCGCCGGCCCCCTCCAGGGGGCGACCCCGAAGCCCGGCAAAGCCGGATCTTCGTGTCCTGCCGGGTAGGGTTCGTTGTTTGCAACTGCAAGAAGTTTAAGAAGCGATTGAGCACCATGGCCCGAGGTCGAGCTCCAGGATTCGATGCCACCCGCGAGGAGATCCTCGCGCAGGCTGCCCGACTTTTCGCCAACCAGGGTTACCCCGCGACCTCGATGAACCAGGTCGCCGAGGCCTGTGCGGTGAGCAAGCCCACGCTGTATCACTACGTTCGCGACAAGCATGAGCTGCTCGCGCAGATCTGCCAGAACCACCTGCAGCACCTGGTCGACCTGGTCGACGAGGTCAGCGCGCGGCAGCTGCCGCCGCAGGAGCATCTGCGCGGCCTGATCCACCGGTTCGTGCAGGCCTATGGCGAGGCGCAGAACGAGCACCGCGTGCTGACCGAGGATCTGAAGTTCCTCGACGAGGAACACCGCGAGCGCATGGTCGCGGTCGAGCGCCAGGTCGTGGGCCGTTTCGCCGACGCGGTGGCCGCGGTGCGGCCGGAGTTGCGAGGCGCGCATCTGCACAAGCCGCTGACCATGCTGCTGTTCGGCATGATCAACTGGACCTTCACCTGGCTGCGGCCCGACGGCGCCCTGACCTACGAGGCGGTCGCGCCCATGGTGGCGGACCTGTTCTTCGGCGGACTCGGCGCGGTGCGGACCGAACTCACCGATCCCTCGGCGCGCCACGAGCGCAACGAACTCGACCCGGCGGCGCCGCAAGTCTCATGAAGGCTTGGCGGAGGACCATCGCTCCCGACATGCATTCCGTGCAGTCATCGCAGTAGCAGTACCTCATTGACCTTGCGTTCCTGAAAAACACATTCCCTAGGACACAACATGAAACGCATCGAGAAGACCCTGCTGGCCGTGGCCATGACGGGCGCCGCGCTGATGGGCGCGGTCGGCGGCGCGCGGGCGGACATCAACGTCGGCGTCACCGTGTCGGCCTCGGGTCCGGCCGCGTCGCTGGGCATCCCGGAGAAGAACACCTTCTCGCTGATGCCCAAGACCATCGCCGGACAGAAGGTCAACTACATCATCCTGGACGACGCGTCCGACACGACCACGGCGGTCGCCAACACCCGCAAGCTGATCACCGAGCACAAGGTCGACGTGGTCGTCGGTTCGACCGTCACGCCGAACTCGCTGGCGATGATCGACGCGGTGTCGGAGGCGCAGGTGCCGATGATCTCGATGGCGGCCTCGGCGCGCATCGTCGAGCCGATGGACGCCAAGAAGAAGTGGGTCTTCAAGACGCCGCAGAACGACATCATGATGGCGCTGGCCATCGCCGGCCACATGCAGGCGCAGGGCGTGAAGACGGTGGCCTACATCGGCTTCGCCGACGCGTACGGCGAAGGCTGGTACGGCGAGTTCAACAAGGTCGCGGCCAGCAAGGGCCTGAGCATCGTCGCCAACGAGCGCTACAACCGCACCGACACCTCGGTGACCGGCCAGGTGCTGAAGATCATGGCGGCCAAACCCGACGCGGTGCTGGTCGGCGGCAGCGGCACGCCGGCGGCGCTGCCGCAGAAGACGCTCAAGGAGCGCGGCTACCAGGGCAAGTACTACCAGACCCACGGCGTGGCCAACAACGACTTCCTGCGTGTGGGCGGCAAGGACGTCGAAGGCACCTTCCTGCCGTCGGGCCCGGTGCTGGTCGTGGACCAGCTGCCCGCGGACCATCCGGCCAAGAAGAGCGCCAAGACCTACGTGACGGCCTATGAGGGCGCGTACGGCAAGGGCAGCGTGTCGACCTTCGGCGGCCACGCGTGGGACGCGGGCCTGCTGCTGCAGGCGGCGATCCCCGAAGCCGTCAAGAAGGCCCAGCCCGGCACGCCGCAGTTCCGCGCGGCGCTGCGCGACGCGCTCGAAGGCGTGAAGGAACTGCCGGCCGCGCACGGTGTGTTCACGATGTCGCCCAATGACCATCTGGGTCTCGACCAGCGCGCCCGCGTCATGGTGAAAATCGAGAACGGCACCTGGAAGTACCAGCCCTGATTTCGCCGACGCTCGGCTACTGCGCGGGCCGATCTTGGGCCTGCGGTGCTCGCCATACAGGAGTATGGCTGCGCGCCTCAGGCCCAACCTCGACCCGCTCGCGACGCCGCTCGTCTGCGAAATGTCCTGCGATTGATGTTGTGAGAATCCAATGAGCGCTACCCCCGTCCTTCAAAGCCTGATCGCTGGTCGCTGGATCGGCTCGACCGCCGCGCGCGGCCTGCACAGCGCCGTCAACGGACGGCTGGTGACGCAGACCCATGCCGAGGAGATCGACTTCGGCGAGAGCCTGCACTTCGCGCGCACGACGACCTTGCCCGCGCTGCTGGCACTCGACTTCCAGCAGCGCGCCGCGATCCTGAAGGCGCTCGCCACCTACCTGCAGGAGCACAAGGAGTCGCTCTACGCGATTTCCGCGCACACCGGCGCGACGCGGCCCGATTCGTGGATCGACATCGAAGGCGGCTTCGGCACGCTCTTCGCCTATGCGTCCATGGGCCGCCGCGAACTGCCGTCGAGCAACATCGTCCATGAAGGCCCGGCGCAGGCGTTGGGCAAGCTCGGCCAGTTCATGGGCACGCACGTGCTGGTGCCCAAGCGCGGCGTCGCCGTGCACATCAACGCCTTCAACTTCCCGATGTGGGGAATGCTGGAGAAGTTCGCGCCGAGTTTCCTCGCGGGCATGCCCTGCATCGTCAAGCCCGCCACCGCGACCAGCTACGTCGCCGAGGCCTGCGTGCGCCTGATCGAGCGGTCCGGCCTGCTGCCGGCCGGCGCGTTGCAGCTGGTCATCGGCAGTTCGGGCGATCTGCTGGACCGGCTGGAGGAGACGGACGTCGTCACCTTCACCGGCTCGGCCGACACCGCGGCGCAGCTGCGCGTCAATGCGAACCTGATCCGCCGCTCGGTGCCGTTCAACGCCGAGGCGGACAGTCTCAACTGCGCGATCCTGGCGCCGGACGTGGTGCCGGGCGATCCCGAATTCGATCTCTTCGTCAAGGAAGTGATGCGGGAGATGAGCGCCAAGGCCGGCCAGAAGTGCACGGCCATCCGCCGCGCCATCGTGCCGGCGGCGCAGATCGACGCGGTCGCCGCGGCGCTGCGCGAGCGGCTCGCGAAGATCAGGATCGGCGATCCGGCCGTTGAAGGCGTGCGCATGGGGGCGCTGGCGTCCAAGGCGCAGCAGGCCGACGTGGCCGAGCGCCTGGCGCAGCTGGCGCAGGGCAACGAGATCGTCTACGGCGAGCGCGACGGCTTCGCGCCGGTGGGCGAGGGCGTGGGCGACGGCGCCTTCTTCGCACCGACGCTGCTGCTGTGTCGCGACGCGATGACCAACGAGGCGGTCCACAACGTCGAGGCCTTCGGGCCGGTGTCGACGTTGATGAGCTATGGCGACTTCGACGAGGCGCTGGCGCTCGCCGCCAAGGGCCGCGGCAGCCTGGTGGGTTCCGTGGTCACGAAGACGCCGGCGCTGGCCGCGCAGGCCGTGTATCACGCGGCGGCCTTCCACGGCCGGCTGCTGGTCCTGGACCGCGACGCGGCCGGCGAATCGACCGGTCACGGCTCGCCGCTGCCGATGCTCAAGCACGGCGGCCCGGGACGTGCCGGCGGCGGCGAGGAACTCGGCGGCATCCGCGCCGTCAAGCACTACCTGCAGCGCTGCGCGGTGCAGGCCTCGCCGACGATGCTCACCGCCATCACCGGCGAATATGTGCGCGGCGGCCAGGTCACCGAGGACGCGATCCACCCGTTCCGCAAGTACTTCGAGGAGATCCGGATCGGCGACTCGCTGCTCACGCATCGCCGCACGGTGTCGGAGGCGGACATCGTCAACTTCGGCGGCATCAGCGGCGACTACTTCTATATGCACTTCGACGAGGTCGCGGCCAAGGACACGCAGTTCGGCCAGCGCATCGCCCACGGCTACTTCGTGCTGTCGGCCGCGGCGGGGCTGTTCGTGTCGCCCGCGCCGGGACCGGTGCTGGCCAACTACGGGCTCGACACGCTGCGCTTCGTGAACCCGGTCGCCATCGGCGACACCATCCAGGCGCGACTCACCTGCAAGCGCCGCATCGACCGCGGCAATCGCCCCGACCAACCGCCGCAAGGCGTCGTCGCGTGGGATGTGCAGGTCACCAACCAGCGCGGCGAACTCGTCGCGAGCTACGACATCCTGACGCTGGTGGCAAAGAAGGCCTGTGCAGGCCTCGGCGATTGATCTCGTGGATGAGATCGATCATCGCGCGCAGCGTCGACGGAATGTGCCGGTGCCCTGAGTAATACAGGCACAGCGCCGGCAGCGGTGCTGCCCAGCCGTCGAGCACGCGACGGAGTCGTCCGCTCGCGAGGTCTTCGGCGACGTACCACTCGGCGATCTGCGCGAGGCCCAGTCCCGCGCGCGCCGCCTCCAGCATCAGCAGCGGCGAATCCAGCACCATCGGTCCAGGCACGTCGAGCGCCTCGCCCTTGGCCTCTGCGGTGGCCTTGCCGCGCTTCGCACGTGCGAACTCCCAGGGGGACGGCAGCCCGCTCGGCATCCGCGCGCGGATGCACGCATGGCGGGCGAGGTCGGCGGGTGCCGACGGCGTGCCGTGGCGCTCGAGGTAATCGGGTGAACCGACGACCGTCATCCGCAGCGGCAGTCCGATAGGCACCCGGATCATGTCGCGCGGCACCTGCGGCGCGAGCCGCAATCCGGCGTCGAAGCCTTCCGCGACGATGTCGACCAGCCGGCCCTCGGTGACGATGTCGAGCGAGACGTCCGGGTAACGGCGCAGGAACTCCGCCAGGACCGGCCGGAACACCATCTGCGCCGCCCCCAGCGAGCTGTTGAGGCGCAAGGTGCCGGAAGGAGCCGCAGCTCGGTCGTCCGCCGCCGAGACGGCTTCCTGGATCTGCGCGACCGCCGGACCGATCCGGTCGACGAATCGTCGCCCCGCGTCCGTGAGCGACACGCTGCGCGTCGTGCGGTGGAAGAGCCGCACGCCCATGCGCGCTTCCAGCCCAGCGACCGCGTTGCTGACGGCGGAGGTCGACATCTCCAGCGCCACCGCCGCCGGCCTGAATCCCTGGCGACGCGCGACGGCAAGCACCACCTCGAACTCGGTCAAGCTGTCTTTCTGCATGAGTCATTGTTCCTGGAATCGGGATGAAACGTCCAGCATTGGACGGCTTATCGAAATGGAAGCCGATTCCTACAGTCGTCTCATCGCGTCGCGGCACCGCCGAGGCCAATGTTGAAAGGACAAGTCATGCGGACCCGTGATCAGATCTTCGACCAGAACTACATCGACGGCGTTTTCGTTCCCGTGACGGGCGAGGAAGTCGTCGACATCGTCGATCCCGCCACCGAGGGCGCGGTCGGCCAAGCCAGGCTGGCGAATCGCGACGATGCCCGTCGCGCCGTGGACGCCGCCATGCGCGCTCAGCCGGCGTTCGGCCATACCTCCGTCGCGGAGCGCGTCGCGATACTCGAACGCCTGCAGGCGGCGATGCTGTCGCAGGCGGAGGCGATTCTTGAAGCGACCGTCACCGAGTACGGCGGCCCCATCGCCCGCGCGCAATGGGTCGCGAACTACGCCGGGCAGTGCTTCGGCGACGCTGCGCGGGCACTGTCGAGCTACGCGTTCGAGCGCCGCGTCGGCGGCTCGATCGTCGTGATGGAACCGGTCGGCGTCTCGGCACTCTTCGCGCCGTGGAACAGCACCGCCGGCACGATGGCGAGCAAGCTCGCGTCCGCCATCGCCGCCGGCTGCGCGACGGTGATCAAGCCCAGCGAACTGAGCCCGTGGCAGGCGCATGTCGTCGCCCGCGCGATTCATGACGCAGGTCTGCCGCCCGGCGTCGTCAACATCGTGACCGGTCGGGGCGTCGACGTCGGGGCCGAGATCGGCACGCATCCCGGCGTGGCCAAGCTGTCGTTCACCGGGTCGACACCGACCGGCAAGCTGATTGCGCGCGGCGCCGTCGACACCATGAAACGCGTGAGCCTGGCCCTGACCGGCAAGTCGGCCTCGCTGCTGCTGGACGATGCGGATCTGGCGGCCGCAATTCCGCTCGCCGTAGGCGCCGCCTTCATGAACAGCGGCCAGGCGTGCGTGGCGGGGACGCGCCTGCTGGTGCCGCGGGAACGGATGGCCGATGCCGTCGAACGGATCCGCGCCGCTGTCGCCGCCCTGCGTGTCGGCGATCCGCGCGATCCCGCGACGACGATCGGCCCCATGGTCAACCACGCACAGTTCGAGCGCGTCCAGTACTTCATCCGCCGCGGCCTCGAGCAGGGCGCGACGCTGGTCGCGGGCGGAGAAGGGCGGCCCGATGGACTCGACCGAGGCTGGTTCGTCCGTCCTACGGTCTTCGCCGACGTCCGCAACGACATGGACATCGCGCGCGACGAGATCTTCGGCCCGGTGCTGTCCGTCCTCCCGGTCGACTCGGAGGTCGAGGCGATCGCCGTCGCCAACGACTCGCCGTACGGGCTCCAGGCCTACGTGTTCTCGGCCGACGCCGACCGCGCGCGACGCGTGGCCGCGCGGCTCCAGGCGGGCACGGTGCTGATCAACCGGGTCGCGCCGGATCTGCTTGCGCCGTTCGGGGGCGTCAAGCAGTCGGGCGTGGGCCGGGAATTCGGAGTCGCCGGCATGGAAGCGTTCCTGGAGGCCAAGACCATCACCACCGCGTGAACATCGGGCGACGTCGGATCGACATCGACCCACCCGGAGATCGGCAAAGCCGAATCGCCGGCAAGGAAGTTCGACCTTGAGCGGAGTGCGCGGGCCGCCCACACTGCGGCCTTCCTTCCACCCGACTTTCGAATGACCTTGGACCTGCTCACCACCCCCGTCATCGCCGGTCTGCTGTTCACCGGCACCCTGGCCCTCGTCGCACTGATGGCCTGGAAAGGCGGCAGCGAGCGCCGCGACGTCACTTTCCTCGCGTCGGCCGCTGGCTTCGGCGGCGTCTGCACGGCCATCGCCGTGGTCGTCTGAATCCGGCGCGCACAGCGCACGCCGCAAGCCCGGGATTTACGCTCCGTTGCGAAGTCGACGTCCCTGACGGCCGCGCGTGATTCGGCGCCGCGCCAGAATGCGGCGAACGAGTCAGTGAGAGGAAGGGAAGGGCATGCGCGTCTTGCTCGTCGAGGATTCCGAGTTTGTTCGCGAGCAGTTCCTGCGATTGTTCGAGGGACTCGATTTCGTGGAAGTGGTGGGTTACGCCGACAGCGAGGAAGACGCCGTCCAGGCGATTGCCGTGCTCAAGCCGGACGTGGTGCTGCTCGACCTGAACCTGCAGGTCGGTTCCGGCATGCACGTGCTGCGGCGCGCCCGGGCGGGCGGCTATGTCGGCAAGCTGTGGGTGCTCAGCAGCCGCGATCCCGACTTCTACCGCACCCTGTGCGAGAAGCACGGCGCGGACGGCTTCTACGACAAGGCCCATGAGCAGCTGAAGCTGCTCGACGACCTGCGCGTGCTCGGGGGCGAGAAGCCCTTGTTCTGACGCGCGCGGGGAGCGCCTGGGTGGGCCCAGGAGCCGCTCCGGAACCTCTCAGCCGCATCCGGCCATGGCCATCACCCCGTCCACATGCAGCAACGCGACGGACAGCGGGTCCGACGCCAGCGATGCCGCCATGACCAGCAGGCCCAGGCCGACGCGGAGCGCCCGCGCCCGCCGGCGCTGCGGGCGGCAGGCCAGGATCAGGAAAGGCGCGCCGACGCCGAGCATGAACAGCGCGGTCAACGCGCCGTGCAGGATCGCGTCCGTCATCACCGTTCAGCCCAGCGCCAGGGCATCGTGCAGCGGCCCGGCGGCCGGCTCGTGATCGGGCAGGCCGGCCATCGCCAGGTCCAGGTCCTCCATCAGGTCGGAGACGTTCTCCAGGCCGACCGACAGCCGCAGCAGGTCCTCGCCGATGCCGGCCTGCCGGCGTTCCTCCGCCGACAGCTTGCCGTGCGTGGTGGACGCGGGATGGGTGATCATGCTGCGCGTGTCGCCGATGCTGGTGGCGATGGAAATCAGCCGCAGACTGTCCACCACCGACCAGGCACCCAGGCGGCCGCCCGGGACCCGGAAACCCACCACGCCGCCGTAGCCGGACTGCTGGGACACCGCGAGCGCGTGCTGCGGGTGCGTCGCCAGGCCGGTGTAGATCACGTCGACCGCTTTCGGGGACGCCTTGAGCCAGCGCGCCAGCTGCAGCGCGTTGGCGGAGATCGCCGCCATCCGCAGGTGCAGCGTCTCCAGGCTCTTGAGCAGCAGCCAGGCGTCCATCGCGCCCAGCGCGGCCCCGGTGACACGCAGCACGCCGCGCAGGTCGGCCATCAGGCGCTCGGCGCCGACGGCGACACCCGCCACCACCCGGCCATGACCGTCCAGGTACTTCCCGGCGGAATGGATGACGACATCCGCGCCCAGGTCCAGCGGGTGCTGCTGGTAGGGCGTCAGCAGCGAGTTGTCCACGGCCAGCAGTGCGCCGCGCGCGTGGGCGAGTCGCGCGACGGCCTCGATGTCGCCGACGTGCTGCAGCGGGTTGGACGGTGTTTCCATGAAGGCGAATGCGGTGCGATCGTCGATGGCGGCGTGCCACTGCGCCAGGTCGGTCAGGTCGACGACGCGCACCTCGACGCCCAGCTTGCCGAAATGGTGCCGGAAGGCCGTCAGCGTCGTGCCGAAGACATCGCGGGAACAGACGATGTTCCTGCCGAGGGTGACCCAGGCCTGCGCCATGGCCACGATCGCCGCCATGCCGGAGGCGAAGGCGACGGCCGCCTCGGCGCGCTCCATCGCCGCGATGCGTCGCTCGAACGCCTGCACGGTCGGATTGGAGAAGCGCGAGTAGACATGGCCCGAGGCCGCGCCGCTGAACTTGCGCGCCGCGTCCGCCGCCGACTTGAAGACATAGGCGGAGGTCATCGCGACCGGCTCGCAGTGGGCGTCGCTCAGGTCGTGGAACTGGGCGGTGCGGATGGCCGCGGTGTAGGGGTGGTAGTCCATGGAAAGCTTCCGTTCGAAGGCGGACCCGTCAGGCGGTCGGATGGGCCTGCAGCGCCGGGCGCGGGGCCGGCTCGCCGCGCGGATCGCGCAGGAACAGCCAGCTCGTCAGGCCGCCGAGCGCGGTCAGCGCCGCCAGACCGACGATGTAGGGCTGATAACTGCCCCACAGGTCGTGGCTGAGCGCGCCCAGCTGCACCGAGGCGAAGCCGCCGAGCTGATGCGCCAGGAAAAGGTAGCCGAACGCCCGGCCCTTGATCGCCGCGCCGTAACGCGCCAGGCAGAACATCGAGGTCAGCACCACCGTGCCCAGGTAGGTCGCGCCGAACAGGACGGCGAAGCCCAGCGTGCGCAGGTCTTCCGACGCACCGAGCAGCAACAGCACCGCGCAGGACCGCAGCAGGTAGAACGCGCCCAGCAGCGCGCGCTGGGGCAGCCGGATCGCCAGCCAGCCGGTGAGCAGGCCGCTGATCAGTTCCAGCACGCCGAGCAGGCTCAGGCTGACGCCCATGAGGCCGCGCGGCGTCGAGTGGTCCTGCCAGAACGCGACCAGATGGACGTCGATGAAGGCCATGGTGGCGCCGCAGCCCATGAAGCCGATCGCCAGCGCGTAGAAGCCGCTGTCGCGCCGCAGCACGGACCAGGCGCCAGGCGGGGGCGCGTGCGCCGCGTCCTTCCCTCCGGCCTTTTCGCCTTCCGCCGGGAGCGGGAGCGGGGCGGCATCCAGTCCCGCGGCCTTGGCCTTCGCCGCGGCGAACCACGCCAGACCGGCCAGCGGCACCGCCAGGAAGGCGCCGGTCAGCAGGAAGGTGATCTCCCACGACGCCTTGGGCGCGAGCCACAGCCAGAAGGGCGACAGCACGATGAAGCTGATCGAGGTGCCGTTGGTGACCACCGCGAAGGCCAGGCCGGATTTCTTCTGCTCGAAGAGGCGGTCGACCAGCACGCCCATCGGCACGTAGGTCATGGCCGCCAGGCCGAAGGCGGCGAGCAGTCCGTAGCCGAGCACGAAGACCGGCAGCGACCCGTCGAACAGGCTGGTGCCCGCGAGCGCGGCGCCGGCGGCCAGGCAGCCGATGACCACGGTGCGCAGCGGGCCGTGGCGGTCGCTCAAGGCGCCCACCAGCGGCGACACCAGTCCGGTCACCAGCATGAACACCGAGCCCGACCAGGCGAAGTCGGCACGTCCGCGTCCGAAATGGGTCGCCAGATCGGCGAAGTAGACCTGGTAGACGCTCTTGACGCTGGTGGAGAAGAACATCACCAGGAAACCCACCGCCACCAGGCCGTGGACGAGGCGGCGCGACGAGGCGCCCGAAGTCGCGCCCGACGTCATGCCGCCACCCCGGGGGCGCTGCGACGTGCGGCGGGGCGGCAGTACGCGAGGTACATGCCGTCGTACATGGCGTAGAACAGCCGGCAGGTGTGATCGACCGCGTGCAGCGCCTCCTGCTGCAGACGGTCCGTGTCGCACAGTTCGGTCACCAGGTTCAGTCCCTGTTCGACGTGGCCCACGTCCTCGGCCTGGTGGACCGAGAAGAACAGCAGGTCCTCCTCCTTCAGGCCGTAGACCTTGCCCAGCAGTTCGTGGCGCGCCTCGCCCGCCTTGACCTCCAGGTTCTGCCCCTCGCTGGCGATCATCACGGCGGCGGCGCCGATGTGATAACTGCCGCGGCCGCGCACCGCGTGCAGCCGGTAGTCGATCAGGTCCTGCGTGGCGGGCAGCGGCCGGGCCGCGTCGCGCTCCTCATCGCTGATCCCGAGCGCGCGGATGAAGTTCTGCATCAGCACCACGTGGTTGTCGGTCTTCGACAGCCGGCCCGTCTCTTCCTCGTAGACGTTGATCAGCAGACCGCGCTTGAACGTCGGCAAGGGGCAGTGGAAGAACAGGTGCTCGACGTAGTCGAGGAAGTGCTTCGTCAGCTGATAACCCTGCAGCGCGACCTGGCGCAGCAGGACCAGGTCCTTGGCCTGCGGGTCCATCAGCCGGTCGAAGATGGGATGCGCCATCGTCAGATGGCTGTTCAGCAGCGAGCGCAATTGCGCCTTGAAGGCGGCCTTGGATTGCGGCATGGGAAGGTCCTCTCGGAGTCAATGAGCGATGGGGGCGTCGACGCGCCGACGCAGCGATCTCACCGTTTGCGCCATGAAATGACCGCGGTGGACCGCGCCGCCGACGCGGGCGTAGTCCTCCAGCACGCCGTAGGTCTCGAAGCCGAAGAGCTCCCACAGGCGATGGGCGCGGGTGTGCTCGCGCACGTCGAGCACCAGCTGCTCGACGGCCAGCCGTTCGGCGAGCCGCACGATCTCCCGGAAGGCGAGCTGCACCAGGTGCAGGCCGCGGAAGTCGGGGTGCACGACGCCTTTGGCCAGCTCGGCCCGATGGCGGCAGTTCGCCATCCCGTTGAGATGCAGCAGCACCATGAAGGCCGGGCGGCCGTCGACGCGGCCCAGCAGCAGGTGGGTGCGGCCGGAGGCGATGCCGTCGCGCAGACCAGCAATAAACTGGACTTGCTGATGGGGGGTCAGGACATGCTCGTATCCCAGCGTGCCGCCGTCGGCGACGGTGCTGTTCAGAAGAATGATCACATCCGCGGCCACGCGATCATCGATCTGATCGGGCCAGTGGTGGCTGGCGGCGCCTGCATGCGGTGACCTCATCGTCCTCCTCCCCGGGCATCTGTTGTTCAGGTCAGATTAACCAGGGCCTTGGGTGCTGCACAGCAACAAACGCGCTCAGAAGGACAAGAAATCAGACATCATCGGGGAGTGGAAATCCCGAGGAACCGCTCCCGTGCCGCTGCCGTCGAGGAAGCACCTGCGATGACGCGTCTGCGGTGACATGCCTGCGATGAAGCCATGCGATGACGCCACCCCGATGAAGACCGTGCGATGAAGAACGTGTATTTCCTGATGGTCCCGTCGACCCACCTGCTGGACCTGGCGGGTCCGCTGCAGGTCATCCATTCCGTCGGCGAGGTGGGGGCCGGGTCGGTCGACCTGCGCTGCATCGGACCGGAGGTGTCGGTCGGCGCCTTCCAGCCTTTGACGTTGACCGATATCCGCCCGCTGCCGCGCACCTTGCCGCCGGAGGCGGTGCTGTTCGTCATCGGAGCCAAGCTGACGCCGGCGCTGGTGCGCTCGTCGGCCTGGCGGAAGTCGGTCGACTGGCTGGCCCGGCTGGGCCGCGAGCGGCCCGACGGGCTGCGGATCTGCGGCGTCTGCTCCGGCACCTTCCTGCTGGCCGAGGCGGGACTGCTCGACGGCCGCCTGTGCACCACGCACCACCGCTTCATCGCGCGGCTGCGCGCGGCCAGTCCCACGGCGACGGTGCTGGAGAACCGCGTGTTCGTCGAGGACGGCGACCTGCTGACCTCCGCCGGGGTGACCTCGGGCATCGACCTGGCGCTGCACCTGGTGTCGCAGGCCTTCGGCGAGGACGTGGCGATCCAGGTCGCGCGGGAGAACGTGGTGAACTTCCGCCGCTTCGGCGCCGATCCCGAGCTGTCCGCCGCGACGCGCCACCGCGCCCACGGCAACCAGCGCATCCACGCGATCCAGGATGCGATCGCCGCGCGCCTGCACGCCGGCGTCACGATCGGGGAACTGGCCGCCCAGGCCGGCCTGAGCGAGCGCCACCTGGCCCGGTTGTTCCTCGCCGAGACGGGGGTGAGCATCAAGCAATACCAGATCGCGCTGCGCATGGACCTGGCGCGGCGGCTGATGACCAGTTCGCGGCTGTCGCTCGAGAACATCGCCGCTTCCTGCGGCTACAGCAGCGTGCAGGCCTTCCGCGCCAACTGGAACAAGCACGAGCAGCTGCCGCCTTCGCTGCTGCGACGGGGCGAGGGCGTGACGCAGCCTATTTCCTAGATTCGCCCACTCGCCAAGGGATCATTCAACTCGACCCGTGACGTGTCTTGCCAAGCTGACTCGCCGCTCCGGTGAGCGCTTCAGTCGTTCCAACGCTCAAGAAGTCTGCGCAGCACATGGATGACTGCAAGGCCCACCAAGTATGTCCAGGGTGGTAGCGACGTGTCGCTTGCCGCCAGAGCCAATGCGAACAGGCAGACGAGGATGATCGCGTCGTGATTCATCTGAAATCTGCGCGACGCCAGCGCTCGCAGACGCGGGCGCCGCGCTCCTCCTTTGATCAGATGCTGGACATGCGACGAACCGGGTTCTGCCGGTCGAACGAGTTTTCGTAGTTCGCGGCGACGGGGTTCGAGGAACTACCGCCGTAAGGCCCGAAGGCACTTCCTGCCAGATACCCTGCCAGCGCTTGCGCCTCCGCGCCGCCTCCGATCATGCCGACGCTTCCTCCTGCAAGGCAGCCCGCGCCGGCGCCTTGCGCGCCGTGGCCGGAAGCCGCGGCGCCGAGTCCGGCCATGCCGCCATTGATGCACCCTCGAACGAAGCCGCCCGAGCCTGCGCCGCTGACCATGTCGATTTCTTCTTCTGTGAGTACCTGCAGTTCCATGTTGATCGCCCTCGAAGGGTTGAGTTGAAGACCCGTCTCGGGCAATGCGAGGTGCGTCGCCGTCGACGAAGCCAACTCTATGGAGCGCGCGTCGAGGACATCAGACTCATCGAGGTCATGGCCGTCATGCACCGGTTCAGTTAGACGCTGCCGGACCAGCAGGAACAGGTCAGCGAAGCGACAAGACATCGACTGAACTTGAGTAGGGTTTTGTGCGTCTTCTCAACATTGATGTCAGGGGCGTACCGGCCCTGCTTCTTTTGGCGAACCTTCATGCCGCTAGAAAAATCCGTCTGCGGAACATGAACGTCCCATCGGCGCCACATCGCCCTCGGAGAAGCGACTTGCGATGCCGCTCGTAGAATCGCCGCTCCCAAGCGATGACGCCCCGATGACCGGGCGATGACGATGACAGCAGCTGTTCGGACCGACGCCGCGCTGGCGCCGGTGGTGATCGTGGGTGCCGGCCTGGCCGGATTGACCGTGGCGCTTCACCTCGCCGACCGCGTGCCGGTGATCGTGCTGGCCAAGCGCGAGCTCAACGAGGCCGCCACCGCCTGGGCGCAGGGCGGGATCGTCGGGGTGCTCGGTTCGGACGACAGCATCGAGAGCCACGTCCGCGACACGCAGGAAGCCGGTGCCGGCCTCGTCGACGAGGGCACGGCCCGCTACATCGCCGAACGCAGCGCCGACGCGGTCGGCTGGCTGGTGGCGCAGGGCGTGCCGTTCACGCTCGACGAGCAGGGGCCGCTCGGGCTGCACCTGACCCGCGAGGGCGGGCATGCGGTGCGCCGCATCGCCCACGCCGCCGACGCGACCGGCAAGGCGATCCACGACGCGCTGCTGGCCAAGGCGCAGGCCCATCCCAACATCGAGCTGCGCCAGCGCTGGATGGCGCTGGACCTGATCACCTCGCGGCATGTGCAGCGCGACGAACCGTCACGCTGCTACGGCATCTATGCGCTCGACATGGACGCCCAGCGCGTCGACGCGATCGCGGCGCGCGCCGTGGTGATGGCCACCGGCGGCGCCGGCAAGGTCTACCGCTACACGACCAATCCGGACACCTCCACCGGCGACGGCATCGCCATGGCCTGGCGCGCGGGCTGCCGCATCGCCAACATGGAGTTCATCCAGTTCCATCCGACCTGCCTGTACCACCCGCAGGAACGCAGCTTCCTGATCACGGAGGCGCTGCGCGGGGAGGGCGGTCATCTGAAGCTGCCGGACGGCACGCGTTTCATGGCGGCGCACGACGAGCGGCTCGAACTCGCGCCGCGCGACGTGGTCGCCCGCGCGATCGACTTCGAGATGAAGAAACACGGCCTCGACCACGTGTGGCTGGACGCCACGCACCTGGGCGAAGCCTTCCTGAAGGAACACTTCCCGACCGTGCACGCGCGTTGCCTCGCGCTGGGCATCGACATCGCACGACAGCCGATCCCGGTCGTGCCGGCGGTGCACTTCACATGCGGCGGCGTGGTGTCGGACCTGCAGGGCCGCGCCGATCTGCCGGGGCTGTACGCCGTCGGCGAGACCGCCCACACCGGGCTGCACGGCGCCAACCGGCTGGCGAGCAATTCGCTGCTGGAATGCGTGGTGCTGGGGCGCGGCTGCGCCTCCGACATCCTGTCCCAGGACGTGCTCCCGCCCGCGCCGCTGCCAGCCTGGGACGAAAGCCAGGTCGAGGACGCGGACGAGCAGGTCGTCATCGCCCACAACTGGGACGAGCTGCGCTCGCTGATGTGGAACTACGTCGGCATCGTGCGGACGACCAAGCGACTGGAACGCGCGCTGCATCGCATCGACCTGCTGCGCGCGGAGATCGACGACTACTACGCCAACTTCCGCGTCAGCCGCGACTTGCTGGAATTGCGCAATCTGGTCGATTGCGCGGAACTGATCGTGAGATCAGCGCTGCTGCGGCATGAAAGCCGCGGGCTGCACTACAGCCGCGACTATCCACGCACGCTGCCGGCAAGCCTGCCGACCGTGCTGGTGCGGAACGGGAATACGCGCTGACTTTCAAGAGGCCTGCCGTCGCTCAGCGCGGGCTCTCCACGGGGCATGGGGCCTCGCGTCCGCGAACCCCAAGCCCCATTCCGGCCCCAGTGAGGCCAGTGGACTGCGCTTTCTTCGGTTAACGCTGCTTGGTGCGGAGGACGCTGCGCGCTTGCACGAAGTTGTAGGCGTAGCTGACGGCTTCCTTGATCGCAGCGTCGACGTCCAGACGCTCCTGCTCGGTCAGGTAGAACGAGTAGTCGACGGCATGACGGATGTAGCGCGGCGGGAGGCGGTTCAGCGCGACGCAGGCCACGTCGGCCAGCAGCTCGGCCTCGCGGTGAATCTCGGGGAACTGCGGCGCGGTCTCCATCACCGCGGCAAACACTTCGCGTTCGTGATGGTTGTAGAGCGAGGTGAAGTCCATGTGCACATCCTGCCGTGGGCAACTGATGGCCACAGCATAGGCCGACGCTCACGCAATTGGAAAGCCCCGCAGACACTCGTTCGCGCGGGGCCTCCTTCTGGCCCCCTCTCCCGCACCGCGGGGGAGGGGGCCAGAAGGAGGCCCCGCGCGAACGAGTGTCTGCGGGGCTTTCCAATTGCGTGAGCGTCGGCCTATGCTG
>SEFA01000033.1 GCA_004210455.1 Rubrivivax sp.
GTCTGGGCCCGCCGGGGGACCGTCGGGATCGGCCAGGGCACGCACGCCACCTTGGACGAGCAAGGGACACTGGTGTCCGTGAACGACTACGGCCTGGTCAAGATCCAGGACGCGGTTCGCGCGTCGGGTGTGACCGAGGTGCCCGGCGGACGCGTCGAGATCAAGACCGGCGCATCCACTCCGGTCGTCCTGGGTCCGCTGTGGACCGCCGCGCTGTCGATCGATCGGCCGCTGTCGCTGAGATTCAGCATTGAAGACAAGCGCTACGACGGGACGGATGCCGCCAGGGCCGAATCGGAAAGCGCGACCGGCATCGACCTGAGCGGCAGCAACGTGAAGCTGCTCACACGGTATCGGTTCGACACCCCGGCAGCGGGGCGCGGCAAGCCGGTGACCGCGGAGGCGGAACTGACGGGATTCAGAAGGAAGGGTGGCGGCAGGGCGTCATTGAGAATAGAGACGCCCGTCGGCCGGCCGGGTCGGGGCACGATCTTGTCACCCGAGTGATCCGACGCGCGCCCTCGCTGTCGGAGGCCGTGGTCGGGGCGCGCCTGCGGCACGTCAGCGCAGGATGTCGAGGAGTCGGTCCAGGCCGCCGTCGTTGATCGCGACCATCGCCTGCTCGCGCACCTTGGGCTTGGCGTGATACGCGACGGAGAGGCCGGCGGCGCCCATCATCGGCAGGTCGTTGGCGCCGTCGCCGACGGCGATGCATTGCGCCGGCGTCGCGCCGATGCGCTCGGCGCAGTCCAGCATCATGCGGCGCTTCTCCTCGCCGTCGCAGATGTCGCCCCAGTCCTGCATCACGAGGCCGCCGGTCAGGCGGCCGTCCACGATTTCCAACGCGTTGCTGCGGACGAAGTCCATGCCGAGTTCGGCGGCGACGAAGCGCGTGAAGTAGGTGAAGCCGCCGGAGACCAGCACCAGTTTCAGGCCGGCGGCCTTGAGCGCCGCGCAGAGCTCGCGCGCGCCGGGATTGAAGGTGAGCCGATCGCGCAGCACCTGCGCCAGCGCGTCCTCGCCGACGCCCTGGAGCAGCGCGAGGCGGCGGCGCAGGCTGTCCTTGAAGTCGGTGATCTCGCCGCGCATGGCGGCCTCGGTGATCGCGGCGACCTCGGCCTTGCGGCCCGCGGCGGCGGCGATCTCGTCGATGCACTCGATGGCGATCAGCGTCGAGTCCATGTCGAAGGCGGCGAGCTTGAAGTCGCGCAGCGCCAGCGGCGGCGTGAAGCCTTGCAGGACGAGCGGGGAGAGCGGGGCCGGGGAGGTCGACGAGGAGGTCATGCGGGCGCGGTCTTGAATGGGAAAGCCCCGCCGAAAATCACTTGGATCAGTCGGCGGGGACGGGCGGGAGCTTAGCGCACTCGCCGGGACGTGCTTCATTGCGCCAGCGAACGCAGGTACGAGGCCGGATCGGGAGGCGCCATCCAGACAGCCGGCGAGCGGTGGTCCTGTGCCGGCCAGAAGCGGCGACCCGCCGCGTAGCCGACCATCGGCTCGGCCACACCGGGAGGGCGACGCGCCCGCGTTGGCTCCGGCAGCAGCCAGTTCTCCAACTTCAGCCGTTCCACGCGTGACATCGACCGATCATTGCTCACGAGCGTGGCGCCGAGCGCAATCGCATGCGCGACGATGAAGGTGTCGAGCTCTGACAAGGGCAGCCCTGCGCGCAGCAGTGCGGCCCGCTCGATCGCGTAGATCTCGGCGATCTCGAGGTCCCGATCGATGTATTCGACACGCATGCGCCGCTTGAGTTCAAGGAATCGAGCCTCCTTGCGGATCGACATGCGCTTGCGGAAACCCGCGCGGGCCTCCGCGTCGACGACCACGCTGATGGCGAGGTCGCCATCGAGCTGCTTCAAGCGTTGTTCGCAGAGTTCACGACGCAAGGTCCCCTCGGGCTCGACCAGGGCGCTCACGATGTTGGAGTCGAACATGAAGAGCGGCTTAGTCGGCTGCATGGCGGGCCTCCCACTCCTGGAATCGCGCGCGCCGGATCTGTTCGGCGGCCATGTTGTCGCCCCAGTCGTCCACGCCCAGCACCCGGAAGCGGACGGGCTTGCCGTAGTTCTCCGGGAGATAGGGGCAATCGCTGCAATCGCCTTGCGCATGGCAGGCCACGCGCCGATGACGCCGCATCTCGATCAGGGTGAGAGAGAAGTCGTCCAGGTCCGGCTCGACCTCGTCCTGCGGCAGGTGCGGGCAGGCCAGGCAACGGGGCATGTTCTCCAGGCCGCGGTGTCGGGCCTCCCGCTCCGCCACCATCATCTCGTAGAACCCGTCGTCTTCGTCCTCGCTCATTTCCCTGACTTTTGCGGGCAGGGGCGCATTCCTCAAATCGACAATCACATGGGGCATCGCATCACTCCAAAAACTTCGATGCGATGAAGTCTAGGAAGATGTTGCCTCTCGCGCACTGGCCTGAATTCGTGGACTGCGTGACGCCTTCCAGCAGTTCAAGCCAGTGGTGGCCGCTCACTGCTGCGTCACCGGCGCGCCGAGCAGCCGCAGCACCTCGCGCACGGCCTGCGCGCGGTCCTTCGGATCGGTGAGCGCCTTGTCGATGCGCAGCTTCTCGTTGCCGACCAGCTTGATGTTGCGGTTCTTCTGCACCAGCTCGATCACCCGCATCGGATCGATCGGCGGGTTGGGCCGGAAGTTGATGTTGATGACGCTGGGCGCGGCGTCGATCTTCATCACGCCGTAGGGCTTGGCCAGCACGCGCAGGCGGTGCGTGTCGAACAGCGTCTGGCCTTGCGCGGGCAGCTTGCCGAAGCGGTCGGTGACCTCCTCGAGCATCGCGTCGATCTGCTCGGCGCGGTCCGCGGTCGCCAGCCGCTTGTACAGCGACAGCCGCTGGTGCACGTCGCCGCAGTAGGCGTCCGGCAGCAGCGCGGGGGCATGCAGGTTGATCTCGGTGGTCGCGGCCAGCGGGCTGAGCAGATCGGGCTCGCGGCCCGCCTTCAGCGAACGCACGGCCTCGGACAACATCTCGTTGTAGAGCTGGAAACCGATCTCCATCATGTTGCCGCTCTGGTGCTCGCCGAGCATCTCGCCGGCGCCGCGGATCTCCAGGTCGTGCATCGCGAGGTAGAAGCCCGAGCCGAGTTCCTCCATCGCCTGGATCGCTTCCAGCCGCTGCGCGGCCTGCTTGGTCAGGCCCTCGACGTCCGGGACCATCAGGTAGGCATAGGCCTGGTGGTGGGAGCGACCCACCCGCCCGCGCAGCTGGTGCAACTGCGCCAGGCCGAACTTGTCGGCGCGGCTGATGACGATGGTGTTGGCGCTGGGCACGTCGATGCCGGTCTCGATGATGGTCGAGCACAGCAGCACGTTGTGCTTGCCGCCGACGAACTCGCGCATCACGCGCTCCAGCTCGCGCTCGGGCATCTGGCCGTGGGCGACGACGATGCGCGCCTCGGGCAGCAGTTCCTCGAGTTTCATGCGGCGGTTCTCGATCGTCTCGACCTCGTTGTGCAGGAAGTAGACCTGGCCGCCGCGCTTGAGCTCGCGCAGCACCGCCTCGCGGATGGTGCCGCTGCTCTCGCTGCGCACGAAGGTCTTGATGGCCAGGCGGCGTTGCGGCGCGGTGGCGATGACGCTCAGGTCGCGCAGGCCCTCCAGCGCCATGCCCAGCGTGCGCGGGATCGGCGTGGCGGTCAGGGTCAGCACGTCGACCTCGGCGCGCATCGCCTTCATGGCCTCCTTGTGGCGCACGCCGAAACGGTGTTCCTCGTCGATGATGAGCAGGCCCAGGCGCATGAACTTCACATCGGCCGACAGCAGCTTGTGCGTGCCGATCACGATGTCGATCGAGCCGTCGGCCAGGCCTTCCATCGCCGCCTTGATCTCCTTGGCGGAGCGGAAGCGGCTCATCTCGGCGACCTTGACCGGCCACTTGCCGAAGCGGTCGGCGATGTTCTGGTAGTGCTGCTCGGCCAGCAGCGTGGTCGGCGCCAGCAGCGCGACCTGCTTGCCGCCCATCACCGCGACGAAGGCGGCGCGCAGCGCCACCTCGGTCTTGCCGAAGCCGACGTCGCCGCAGACCAGCCGGTCCATCGGCTTGGGGCTGATCATGTCCTGGATCACGGCGTGGATCGCGGCGCGCTGGTCGGGCGTCTCCTCGAAACCGAAGCTCGCGGCGAAGGCCTCGTAGTCGTGCGGCGAGTAGCGGAACGCATGGCCCTCGCGCGCGGCGCGGCGGGCGTAGAGGTTGAGCAGCTCGGCGGCGGTGTCGCGGACCTGCTCGGCCGCCTTGCGCCGGGCCTTGTCCCACTGGCCGGAGCCGAGCTTGTGCAGCGGCGCTTCCTCCGCGCTGACGCCGGTGTAGCGGCTGATCAGGTGAAGTTGCGCGACCGGCACGTAGAGCGTGGCCTTGTCGGCGTACTCCAGATGCAGGAACTCGCTCGGACCGTCGCCCAGGTCGATGTTGACCAGCCCCAGGTAGCGGCCGATGCCGTGGCTGGTGTGCACGACCGGATCGCCGACCTTCAACTCGGACAGGTCCTTGATCAGCGCATTGACGTCGCTGACCTGCTCCTGCTTGCGGCGGCGCCGCGTGGTGGGCGTGGTCGCGAAGAGTTCGGTCTCGGTGAACAGCTGGATCTGGCGACCTTCCTCCGGCTCGTTCCAGAAGAAGCCCGCGGCCAGCGGCGCGGCGGTGATCGCGAAGCGCTCGTCCTTGTTCGCCTCGAACTCGGCGAGGTCCTTCACCGACGGCGGATCGATCCGGTTGTCGCGCAGCAGTTCGAGCAGGCTCTCGCGACGGCCTTCGCTCTCGGCCAGCAGCAGCACGCGGAACGTCGTCTCCTTCAGGTGTGCGGCCAGCCGCGCGAGCGGCTCCTGCGCGCCGCGGTCGACGCTGACGTCGGGCAGCGGACGCGCGTAGTCGACGGCGTCGCGACCGCGCACGGCCAGCACCGCGTGTCGGTGCGTCGCGGTGAAGAACTCCTCGGGCCGCAGGAAGATCTCCTCGGGCGCCAGGATCGGCCGGTCGGGGTCGTGCTGCAGGAAGCGGTGGCGCTCGCGGGTGTCGGTCCAGTAGCGCTGCAGCGCCTCGTCGACGTCGCCGTGCAGCACCAGGCCCGCCTCGGCGCTCACGTAGTCGAACACGGTGGCGACCTCGTCGAAGAACAGCGGCAGGTAGTACTCGATGCCGCCGGTGGCCAGACCCGTGTCGATGTCCTTGTAGATGCGCGACCTGGTCGGATCGCCGTCCATCTTCTCGCGCCAGCGGGCGCGGAAGGCCTTGCGCGACGCCTCGTCCATCGGGAACTCGCGCCCGGGCAGCAGGCGTACCTCCGGCACCGGGTACAGCGAGCGCTGCGAATCGGGATCGAAGACGCGGATCGAATCCACCTCGTCGCCGAACAGGTCGACGCGGTAGGGCACCAGCGAGCCCATCGGGAAGAGGTCGATCAGGCCGCCGCGCACGGCGTATTCGCCGGGCGAGACGACCTGGCTGACGTGCTGGTAACCGCCCAGCGTGAGCTGGCGCTTCAGGCCCGCCTCGTCCAGACGCTGCTTCTGGCGGAAGTTGAAGGTCGTTGCGGCGAGGAAGGACGGCGGCGCCAGTCGTGTCAGCGCGGTGGTCGCCGGCAGCAGCACGACGTCGAGATCGCGCTCCGCCACCGGTTTGCCGTTGGCCTGCAACAGGCGCCACAGCGTGGCCAGGCGTTCGGAGATCAGGTCCTGGTGCGGGCTGAAGTTGTCATACGGCAGCGTCTCCCAGTCGGGGAACACGGCCACGCGCAACTCGGGCGCGAAGAACTTGAGCTCGTCCTCCAGGCGCTGCGTGTCGCCGGGCTCGGCGGTGACGACCAGCGTCAGGCGGCCGGCCGCCTGCTGCTGCCGCGCGAAGCGGGCGAGCAGCAGCGCGTCGGCGGAGCCGGCGGGACGGGGCAGGGTGAAGCGTTTGCCGGGAGAGATCGTGGACAGCTGCATGGCGCACAAATGAGGACAGCCCCGGGGAGGGGCTTGCCGGGAATTGTAGGGAGGACGCGCGGACAGCGCGTGGCAGGAGCGATCCGGGCCTGAGAGCAGTCGGCGTACCCGGCGCGGAGTTCCTGATGCATTCCGGGATGGTTGCGGCGCGATGAGGCGGGCGCGTCGGCGCGCATGGTGAGCCTGAGCGATTGGTGAAGCGCTCCCGGCTTCGAAGAATGTCGGTTTTCATTCGGGCTCACCTCTCTCATGCGCAGACCCATCATCGACAGCATGCGGCGGACCGGACGGCCGCCGCGGCAGAGATCCACCCGACCCGTCGTGCGTCGGCATGTGCTGGCGGCAGCAGCGGGGCTGGCCGGCATGGCCGCCCTGCCGCCGGCGGGAGCCCAGGTGCCGGCGCCCGCGGCCCTGCCGCAGGGACATGCCTTGCGGGCCGGCGACGTGCGGGTCGCCACGCCCGGCCCCGGCCGCATGGTGATCACGCAGACGACGGAGCGGGCGGCGATCGCCTGGCAGGGGTTCGACATCGGGGCCTCGGCGTCCGTGACCTTCGTACAGCCCGGTGGGACGTCCGTCGTGGTGAACCGGGTGATCGGCGCCGAGCGGAGCCAGATCCTGGGGAGGCTGTCCGCCAACGGGCAGGTCTTCCTCCTCAATGAAAACGGCGTGATCTTCGGCCCGGACTCGCTGGTGGTCGCCGGCGCGTTGGGCGTCAGCACACGAAGGCAGGCGGGCGACGGTTGGACCGGGTTGGACGTCCAGGAACTCCGGGAGCCGGGCGGCGGCGCGGCCATCGATCTCCAGGGCCATGTCCGGTTGCATCGCGGCGGGATCGCGCTGCTGCAAGGAGGCACCGTCCATCTGCGCGGTCTTCAGGCGCCAGGCGGGAGTCTGTGGGTGCGCGGTGGCGATGTCAGCGTCGGCATGTCGGGTGACGAGGTCAGGCTGGGGGCGCCGGTCGCCATCGAGGCCACGTCGACCGCGACGGACCCCAGTTTCGCGGGCGAGATGGGCGGGGTCGACATCGACGCCGCGGGGAAGCTTGAGGTGGCCGCGCCCTTGATCGTCGGCGGCGAGGTGGGCCGGGGCGGACAGGTGCGTCTGGTCGGCCAGACGGTGAATGTCGGCAACGTCCATGTGGCGAGTACCGCGAACGATGGGGGGACCATCGAGATCGTCGGTCGTGACGGCGTGACGCTCTCAGGGGGGCTCGATGCGCGAGGTGCGCGCGACGGTGGCCGGATCATGGCGCGGGCAGCGGGCGGGATCGTCGGCGACGGGGGCCATGTCTCGGTCCAAGGAGGGCGACGCGGCGGAGAGTTCACCGTGGACGCTTCGTCGATCACGTGGCGTCATGGGGGCGTCGATGCGACAGGGCGTCTGCAGGGCGGCAGCGTTCGCTTGCACGCGACGGGCGCCCTTCCTGCGGCGGCCCTGCAATTGGCGGGGCGTCAGGAATTCAATGCCAACGCGATCCAGGCGGGCCACGGCGGAAGCGTGAGCCTGAGCTCGGAAACGGGCATGGTGGCGCAGAAGGGCGTGCGGCTGTCCGTCGAGGGCGCCGGCGAGACCGGCCGGTCCGGCACCATCGAGGTGCTGGCTCGTTCGGGGGAGCGACCGAGACCGACCGTCGTGTTCGGTTCGACGCCGGGCGGGTCGCTGCATCTCGGCGCCCGCGCCTGGGAGATCGGGGACGGCGATCCGCCGCCGAGCGGCGACCCGCCTGCGACCCTGGATCCGAGCGTGGGCCGCCTGGCGGCCCGCGAGCTGTCCGTGTGGCTGGATCGGGAGCGCGCGGTGCAGTTGACTGCGGCCGATGAGCTCGTGGTGAAGCGTCCTGTCGTCACCACGAACGACGCTTCGGGAATGCTCTCGCTGACGGGCGGGCGCGTCTCGCTGGCGGCCGACATCCAGCGGATCGCCGGCGATGTCGTGCTTCGGGCGGATCGACGGTCGACACAGGCGCAGCCGCCGTCGATCCGGATGCAGCCGGGGACGGCGATCCGCGCACCGGCGTCCACGGTGTCGTTCCTTCTGCCCGGCGACCCGTCGACGAAGGCGGCCGGACCCGCCGCGCCGGTCCTGACCCTGGACGTCGTGCAAGCGGACCACCTCGTCGTCGACGCGTCGGGCGCCGGGCTCGATCTGGTGGGGGCCGACAAGCGCTACGACGGCGGCACGCAGGTCGCGGTCGAGCGCGTCGCACTGTCCGGCGTCGAGTTCCTTCCGACCAGCAACCTGAGGCCGGGGGTGGAGGCCGCGTTCGTCGACAAGCAGGCCGGCCCGGCGAAGACGGTGCATTTCCGCGCCTGGCTGACGGGTTACGACGGCGAGGAGCGGGCCGGTTTGCGAACGCCCGGGCGGGAATCACGCCAAGGCGGCGGCGTTCCCGACGCGGGGAGCGAACCCATCTGGGAGACGGTGGCCGCGATCCACCCAGTGCCGCTGTCCGTCGCCGGTGTGGTGCAGCCGAAAACGGCGGACGGCACCCTCGATGCGCAGGTGACGCTCTCGCTGAGCGCCGACCCGTTGCCCGGCGACGCGGTGACGGTCGTGCACGGCGCGGCCGAATTCGATGACGCCGGGCCGGGCGAGGGCAGGACGGTCACCGTCCGGGATGTCCGCTTGGGCGGACGGGACGGCGGCAACTATGTCGTGCCGTCGACCTTGACGCTGAACGGGCTGCGCATCGACCCGGCGCCGGAGGGGACGGTTCGACCGGGCGTCGTCGAGAAACCGGACCCTGAGAGGACGCCCGACCGGAACGCTCAGCCCGACCCGAATGCTCAGCCCGACCCGAACGGTCAGCCTGACACGAACGGTCAGCCTGACACGAACGGTCAGCCTGACACGAACGGGAAGCACGGGCTCATCGAGATGCCCGGGTCCATCGAGACGCCCGCGTCCATCGGGAAGCCCGGATCCGGCGCGAAGCCGGTGTTCGTCGTCGATCCCGGGGGGGCCGGGACGTCCGGCCGTTCGACGCGAGCCGTCGGGGTGTCCATCGGCGGCTGCGGCGCGGTGTCGGGCTGCGTGCATGCGCTGGGGCAGTTCCGTCCGCCCGGACGTCCCTGCGAGGAGCGTCCGCTGGCGGATCTGCTCAAGCCGCCGGCCTCACCGCTGAAGGTCGATCAGGGCGTCTGTCGTCTCAAGGAGCGGTCTTCGGAAGAAGGCAAGCCCTGACCCTTCCCGGAAACGGGCGTCCCGCGCAAGCCGCGATGCCGCTCATCGCTCACCCCTCATCACCCTTCTCCGCCCTCGCTGCATTCATGAACTTGCTGCCTCTCCCTGGAGCCTCTCCCTGTCATCGACCCGGGCGCGCCCCTTTTCCGGCGCCCTGTCCGGGGACGCCCCGGCGGCCTGGCATCGTCCGTGGGCTGGCAGGACTGGCGTTCTGCGCCGCCGGCCTCTGGAGCCTCCCGGTCGACGCCGCCGAAGCATCGTGTCCCGAGTCCTCGCGGACGGGCTCGACCTCGTCGTGCACCGGATCGGCGGGATGGCGACTGCACATCGAGGGGCTCAGCGTGCTGGATGCCGAGGACGTGCGGCGGTACTGGCAATCCTGGCTCGATGTCCGCCCGGACGAGTCGTCGATCCAGGCGGTGGCGGATGCCTTGCAGCGCCAGGTGCGGGCGGCCGGGCGGCCGTTCGCGCGGGTGCATGTGCCGGCGCCGGATCGCGAGGGCCGGGTGGTCCGGCTGGTGGTGGTCGAGGGCCGGTATGGCGAGGTGACGTTGCGCGGCGGCGCGGCGCGCGGGGCGGCGCCCTGGCTGGGGGCGCTGAGACCGGGACGCCCGATCGGCGATGAGCTCGAACGGCAGGTCGACGCCGTGTCGCGTCTGCCCGGCGTGTCGATCACGGCGGGCCTCGGTCCGGGCGACGAGGTGGGCGAGGGGGACGTCGAGCTGGTCGTGGACCAGACCCGCCGCTGGGGCCTGGACCTGCGCGTCGACAACCACGGCAACCGGTATTCGGGCCGCGAGCGCGGCAGTGTGGCCGCGCATGTGAACGGCCTGCTCGTTTTCGGGGATCGCCTGACCGCCAGCGGCGGGGGCAACAGCGGCAAGGGGTGGGACGGCGCTGCCGCCTACCAGGTGCCGCTGGGCCACAGCGGCGCACGGGTCGCGCTCACCGCGAGCCGGAACCACTATCGACTGGGCGGGGAATTCAAGCCGCTCGAGGCGCAGGGCCGGGTGGACGCCATGGGTGTGATGACCACGGTGCCGCTGACGACGCGTGGAACAGGGCGCCTGACCTGGCAGTTCGGCGTGGAGGGGCGGGACATGCGCAACGCGCAGAAGGCGGTGGCGATCGAGGATCGTCGGCGGGCCTTCGCGGTGACGACGGGTCTGCAGGGGGTGAGCTACCCGTCGCCGGGCACGGCGGGCTGGGGCGGGGTGGGGATGGAGATGGGCGAGGTGCGGCTCCGGGACGCCACCGCGGCGGCCATGGACGCGGCGTCGGCCCGGGTGGCGGGCCAGTATCTGGTGCTGTCCGCGGACGCGGCGCTGCTCCGGCAGTGGACCCGTTGGGGACTGCTGCTGCGCGGGAGCGGGCAGTTCTCGGACAGGAACCTGGATCCGTCGCGCAAGTTCTCGCTGGGCGGCGCGCGCAGCGTGCGGGCCTGGCCGCTGGGCGAGGCCTCCGGCGATCACGGCGTGCTGGCGCAGGCGGAGCTGCGCTACCGCTGGAAGGCGCTGGAGCCGTTCGGTTTCGTCGATGCGGGGCGCGTGACGTTCAGCCACACGCCGTGGGACACGAGCGCCCGCGCGAAAGCCTTGCCGCAGGGCCGGATGCTGGCGGGCGCGGGCGTCGGTCTGCGCTGGCAGCACGGACCGTGGACCGCGGAAGGCACGGCCGGATGGCGCATCGGGACGTCGCTGCAGCGGACCTCGGTATCGGATCCGAAGGCCCGGGCGCCGCAGGTGTGGGTGAACGTGGGGTATGCGCTGTGAGACCGGTGACCGCGCCCCGACCACAGCGCTGACGTCGGTGCTCAGCCCGCCGGCGTGATGGCGATCGTCCGGCGCGCTTCGCGCATCGACAGCGGATGCGTCTCCAAGCTCCGCGCCCGCAATTGCCCGCAGCCGCCGTCCACATCCTGCCCGGCCGAGTCGCGCAGCTTCGTCAGCACGCCGCGCTCGTGCAGCCGGCGGGCGATGTCGCGCGCCTTGTCCCACGCCGGCCGTTCATACGGCAGCTCGGGCACGCTGTTGTAGGGGATCATGTTGAGCACGCCGTAGCGGCCCTTCAGCAGCTCGACGATGCCGTCGAGCTCATCCTCGCCGTCGTTGACGCCTTCGATCAGCGTCCACTGATACTGGATCGGATAGCCGGTCTCGCGGGCGTAGCGCTCTCCGGCCTCGACGAGCTCTCGGGGTGTCAGCCGCGGCGCGCGCGGCAGCAGCTCGCGGCGGAGCTCCGGTTTCGTGGTGTGCAGCGACAGCGCCAGCGCCGGCTTCACCGGCCCTGCCGCCAGCCGTTCAAACGCGCGCAGGTCGCCGACCGTCGAGAACACCAGGTGCTTGTGGCCGATGTTGCCCTCGAGGCCCAGCAGCTCGATCGCTTCCATCACCGCCTCCAGGTTGTGTGAGGGCTCGCCCATGCCCATGAACACGACCTTCTTCACCGTTCGCTCGCGCCGCGCCAGCGCGACCTGCGCGACGATCTCGGCGCTGGTGACCTGCCGCAGCAGCCCGTCCTTGCCAGTCATGCAGAAGCGGCAACCCACCGCGCAGCCGACCTGGCTCGACACGCACAGGCCGTCGCGCGGCAGCAGCACGCTCTCGACGGTCTGGCCGTCCCGCAGACCCACCAGCAGCCGCGCCGAACCGTCCTCGCCCGGATGCCGCTCGATCAGCGTGGCCAGGCCGTGCAGCTCGTCCATCAGCGCCGGCAGCGCCTCGCGCACCGTCTTCGGCAGGTAGTGCTCCAGCTGGCGCCGCCCTTGCGTCAGCGGCCGGGCCTGCACCCAGTGGCGCAGCACGCGCCCCGCATGCGCCTCGTTGGCGCCGAGCGCGGTCAGGCGGCGGTGGATGTCGGCGATGGCGAACACGGCAGTCGGAAGCGGGGAGGGCAGGAGTTCGGATTTTCGCTGATCGACCCGGCTGTTCCGTACTGCCGCCGCCGCTGGCTCTCCCCCCCCGCCCTCTCCCGCGGTGCGGGAGAGGGCGTTCATGCTGCGACGCGCGCATTCCCGGGAGACGCTCTCTCTACAATCGGGCGCATGAGTTCCTTTCCCATCGGCCTGACCCCGCGCTGCTTCGCGCTGGTACCGGCCGCGGGCGTCGGCAGCCGTTCCGGCGCCGACCGCCCCAAGCAGTACGTCCCGCTCGCCGGCCGCGCCATGATCGCGCACACCCTGGCGGCGCTCGGTGCCGTCCCGCGCATCGAGGCCACGCTGGTCGTGCTGTCGCCCGACGACGACCAGTTCGAATCCGCCGTGCCCGGCTTCGAAGGCGAACGCGGCTGGATCGTGCGCACCGGCGGCGCGACGCGCGCCGACACCGTCGCCGCCGGCCTGCAGGACCTGCGCGAGCGCGGCGCCCAGCCGCATGACTGGGTGCTGGTGCACGACGCCGCCCGTTGCCTGCTGCGCGCCGAATGGGTCGAGGCCCTGATCGCGGCCTGCGACGACGACGAGGTCGGCGGCCTGCTCGCGCTGCCCGTGGCCGACACGCTCAAGGACGCGGCGCTCGCGAGCCCCGGCACCGACCCCGGCGCGTCGACGTCCCTGCGCGTCGCCGCCACCGTCGACCGCCGTGGCAAGTGGGCCGCGCAGACGCCGCAGATGTTCCGCCTGGGCCTGCTGATGCCGGCGCTGGCCGGCCCGCTGGACGGCATCACCGACGAGGCCAGCGCGATCGAGGCCCTCGGCCACGCGCCCCGGTTGGTCGAAGCCTCCATGGAAAATTTCAAGGTCACCTATCCCGCCGACTTCGCGTTGGCCGAACGCCTGCTGAGGAGCCGCGCATGACTGTCGAATCCGATGACGATATCCAGGGCCTGAAGGCCGCCGGCGAGGCCGTCGCCACCGTGCTGCGCCGCATGCTGGACGCGATCCGTCCCGGCATGACCACGCTGGAGCTCGACCAGATGGGCGAGCGCTGGCTGACCGAATTCGGCGCGAAGTCCGCGCCGCGCGTGATGTACAACTTCCCCGGCGCCACCTGCATCTCGATCAACGAGCAGGCCGCGCACGGCATCCCCGGCGACCGCGTGATCCAGAAGGGCGACGTCGTCAACGTCGACGTCTCGGCCGAGTTGAACGGCTATTTCGGCGACACCGGCGGCACGCGCATCGTCCCGCCGACGACGCCGACCAAGACGCAGCTGGTCTTCGCCGCGCAGTACGCGCTGGAACAGGCGATGAAGGAGGTGAAGCCCGGCGCGAAGCTCAACCGCATCGGTCACGCGATCGAACGCGTGGCCAAGGCGCACAAGTTCAAGATCATCGAGAACCTCTGCAGCCACGGCGTCGGCCGCTCGCTGCACGAGGAGCCCAAGAGCATCCCCGGCTACTACGACGCCAACGACACGCGCGTGCTCACCGAAGGCATGGTGATCACCATCGAACCCTTCCTGTCGACCCGCAGCCGCTGGGTCGACGAGGAAGCCGACGGGTGGACGCTCTCCGGCGTCAAGGGCAACCTCTCCGCGCAGTTCGAGCACACGATGATCGTCACCCGCAACGGGCCGCTCGTCGTCACAAACGCGCTGCCGAATTGATTCGAGTTCAAGGCAATCCTGCAATGGTTCTGAATTTCCGCATCGGCGAGGGCTGGGACACCCACCAACTCGTCACCGGCCGGCCGCTGATCCTGGGCGGCATCACCATCCCGCACACGCACGGCCTGCTGGGCCATTCGGACGCCGACGCGCTCGCGCATGCGATCACCGACGCGCTGCTCGGCGCCGCCGCGCTGGGCGACATCGGCAAGCTGTTCCCGGACACCGCGGCCGAGTTCAAGGGCGCGGATTCGATGGTGCTGCTCGAAGAGGCCTACCGCCGCGTGAAGGACCTGGGGTGGGTGATCGGCAACCTCGACAGCACGATCATCGCGCAGCAACCCAAGATGGCGCCGCACATCCCGCTGATGCGTCAGCGTCTGGCCGAAGTGCTCGGGGTCGATGCCGGCCAGATCAACGTGAAGGCGAAGACGGCGGAGAAGATGGGGCCTGTCGGAGAACTCAAGGCGATCGAGGCGCGCGCGGTGTGCCTGCTGGTCCGCGCCTCCGACTGACCCGCGCCGGGAGGACGCCCTCTCCCGCTGGCGGGAGGACGCCCTCTCCCGCTGGCGGGAGGACACCCACTCCCGCTGGCGGGAGCGGGCAGGGGTGAGGGCCCGCGGCGGTGGCGGTACCGAGCGTCAAACGCTCGCGCGCTTGAGTCGCAGCTGCGCGACGAAGCCGCTGTCGTCGGCATTGGCGAGCCGCAACTGCGCACCCAGCCGCTGCACCGACTTCTCGACGATCGCCAGGCCCAGGCCCGCGCCGGTCGCCGCCGTGCGCGCGGTGTCGCCGCGGTAGAACGGCGTCGTCAACTTGGCGAGCTTGTCCGGCGGCACGCCCGGTCCGTGGTCGCGCACCGTCAGCAGCACCCAGGCGCTGTCGGCCTCGGCGGTGACTTCCACGCGGGTGGGCTCGTCGCCGTGATGGCCGTAGCGGCGCGCGTTCTCGAACAGGTTCAGCAGGATGCGGCCCAGCTCGGTCGGGTCCGTCCAGATGCGCAGCGCCGCGGACAGCCGCACGCTGATCTGGATCTGCTGCGGATCGCGGAAGCCCTGCGCCTCGCGTTCCACCAGCTCGCGCAGGTTGAGCGCCTGCAGCTGCAGTTCGCTCGGCCGTGCGTAGTCCATGAACTTGTTGATGATCGCGTCGAGCTGGTCGATGTCCTGCGCGATGTAGGTCCGCGCCTGCTCGTCGTTGACGCTCATCTCCGCTTCCAGCCGCAGCCGCGCCAGCGGCGTGCGCAGGTCGTGCGAGATGCCCGCCAGCATGACGCTGCGGTCCTCTTCCATCTTGGCCAGTTCGCGCGCCATCCGGTTGAAGCCCATGTTGACCTCGCGGATCTCGCTGGTCAGCGTGCTCTCGTCCAGGCGCGAGTCGTACTCGCCCTCGCGGATGCGGCTCGCGGCGATGGACAGCTCGCGCAGCGGCTGGTTGATCAGCCGCGCGATGGCCGCGGCACCCAGCAGCGACGCGCCTAGCGCGATCGCGATCCACCACCAGTTGCTGGACATGTTGGCCTGCAAGGGCGCCGGATTGGTCTGCAGCCAGAACTGGTCCGGACCGACGTCGAATCTCACCCACAAACCCGGCACGCCGTTCAGGCCGCTGGCCAGCACGGTCTGCGGGCCCAGCCGCGACACCAGCTCCTTGCGCAGACGCTGCGCGAAGGGCGAGTTCTCGTAGGGCAGCCAGCGGTCGGTCGCTTCGGCGACCTCCACCGACACGGCCTCGCTGCGCGCCAGCGACTTGACGACCGCGACGCGGTTGATCGCGTCCGTGCTGGTCAGCGCCACGCGCGACAGGTTCACCAGGCCGGCCAGTTGCTGCGCCGCCTCGAGGGCCTTGGGCTCGGCCTCCAGGGCCTTGAAGGTCTGCTGCCACGCCAGCACGCCGGCGGCCAGCAGCAGCGCCAGCAGCGCGAACGTGCGCCAGAACAGGTTCAGCGCCAGACGCGGGGGTGCCACGGGATCAGGCCGCCTCGTCCGGAACGAACACGTAGCCCACGCCCCACACCGTCTGGATGAAGCGCGGTTGCGCCGGATCCTCTTCCAGCAGCTTGCGCAGGCGCGAGACCTGCACGTCCAGGCTGCGGTCGAAAGGCTCGAACTCGCGGCCGCGGGCCAGCATCGCGAGCTTGTCGCGCGACAGCGGCTGGCGCGGGTGGCGCACCAGGGCCTTGAGCATCGAGAACTCGCCGGTGGTCAGCGGCACCGGTTCGCCGTTCTTGGCCAGGCGGCGCAGCGCCAGGTCGAACTCGAACGGACCGAACTGGACCGTCATCGGTTCCTTGGACGGCGCGCCCGGCGCTTCCGGCGGCGGGCGGCGGCGCAGCACCGCGTTGATGCGGGCCAGCAGTTCGCGCGGGTTGAAGGGCTTGGCCAGGTAGTCGTCGGCGCCGACTTCGAGACCGACGATGCGATCCACTTCCTCGACCTTGGCCGTCAGCATGATGATCGGCGTGTTGTCGCCCGCGGCGCGCAGACGGCGGCAGATCGACAGGCCGTCCTCGCCGGGCAGCATCAGGTCCAGGACGATGAGGTCCACGGTCTCGCGCGTCAGCTGCTTGTTGAGCGCCTTGCTGTCCTCGGCGAGCAGGACTTCAAAGCCTTCCTGCGCCAGATAACGGCGCAGGAGGTCCCGGATACGGGCGTCGTCGTCCACGACCAGGACACGGTTGGGGCGGGTTGTGGATTGCATGGCGGCCACTCCGGAATTTGTAACAGCGGGACTGTAAGGGCAGTTTTTCGACCTGCTTGCGGGATGCATCAGTCCTTACCGAATGGTTACATTTTTTGTAACAAGGCTGTCTATGTCCCTCCTTGAGGCCGATGAATGACACAAAAAGGCGGATGGACGGTGCCCGTCGTCAGTCAACCGTGACGCTTTCCTCACACGTTATGCTGGTTCCCACCTGGACTCTCCGTAGGAACCCGAATGATCCGAAGCTCCAAGATGATCGCCCGCACCCTGATCGCCGCCGGCGCGGTCGCGGTCCTGCCCGGGATGGCGCAAGCCCAGGCCGCCCAGGCCGCGCGCACCGACCTGCTGTCGCTGAGCGCCTCCGCCACGACCGAAGTGACCCGAGACCTGCTGCAGCTGCGCTTCTCCACCACCCGCGAGGGCAAGGACGCCGCCGCGGTGCAGAACGAACTGAAGCAGGCGCTCGACGCCGCGCTGA
Source organism: Rubrivivax sp. (assembly GCA_004210455.1). Lineage (GTDB taxonomy): Bacteria > Pseudomonadota > Gammaproteobacteria > Burkholderiales > Burkholderiaceae_C > Roseateles. The sequence goes on from SEFA01000033.1 coordinate 16,856, forward strand.
CCGAGGCGCGCAAGATCGCCAGGCCGGGGCAGGTCGAGCTGCAGGCCGGCAACCTGTCGGTCTATCCCCGCTACGGCCAACCCAAGGGCAGCTCGAGCGCCGCGCCGCAGATCACCGGCTGGACGGGCAGCGTCGAGCTGCTGGTGCAGGGGCGCGACATCGAGGCGATTTCCAAGTTGAGCGGCCGCATCAGCTCGCTGGCCATCGCCAACGTCAGCTATGGGTTGTCGCGCGAGGCGCGTGAGAAGGCCGAGGGCGAGGTCGTCTCCCAGGCGATCGCCAGCTACAAGAGCAAGGCGGCGATCTACGCAAAGGAGTTCGGTTATTCGAACTACCGCATCGGCGAGGTCAGCGTGAACGCGGACCAGCCGATGGCCATGATGGCGGCGCCGATGGCCCGCATGAAGACCATGGCGTCTTCCGCCGACGAGGCCCTGCCGGTCGAGTCCGGCAAGGCCACCGTCACCGTGAACGTCAACGGCAGCGTGCTGTTGACGAAGTGATGCTCCCTTGAGCATCCAGTGAAGGTCACTGCGCGGTCCAGCCGCCGTCCATGGCCCAGGCCTGGCCGCGCACGTTGACGGCGGCGTCCGAGCACAGGAACACGGTCAGCGCGCCGAGTTCCTCGGGCGTCGTGAACTGCAGCGAGGGTTGCTTCTCGGACAGCAGCTGACGCTTGGCCTCGGCGGGATCGAGCTTCTCCCGGGCCGAGCGGTCGTCGATCTGCTTCTGCACCAGCGGGGTCAGCACCCAGCCGGGGCAGATCGCGTTGACGGTGACGGGGAGGAGGGCGGTCTCCAGCGCCGCCGACTTGGTCAGGCCGACCAGGCCGTGCTTGGCCGCGACATAGGCCGACTTGCCCGCCGACGCCACCAGCCCGTGCGTGGACGCGATGTTCACGACGCGGCCCCAGTTCTTCTTCTTCATGCCCGGCAGCGCCAGCCGCATCGTGTGGAACGCGGAACTGAGGTTGATCGCGATGATCGCATCCCACTTTTCCGGGGGGAAGTCGTCGACATTCGCCACGTGCTGGATGCCGGCGTTGTTCACCAGGACGTCGCAGCCGCCGAATTCCTGGTCGATGTAGGCCATCATGGCCTCGATCTCGGCGGGTTTGCTCATGTCGGCGCCGTGGTAGCCGACCTTGACCCCCAGCGCCTCGACCGCCGCCTTCGGCCCGGCGTGGTCGCCGAAGCCGTTCAGCACGATGTTCGCGCCTTCCTTGGCGAGGGTCAGGGCGATTCCCAGTCCGATGCCGCTCGTGGAGCCGGTGACCAGCGCCGTCTTGCCTTTCAACATGCCGCGTCCTCTTCAGGGTTGTTAGGATGGGGACAAAGGATACGAGCGATGTCTGAACCCTTGTTGAAAAAAGTCCAGGCGCTGAGCCCTTGTGGCCTTCACCGGGTCGCGTATTGGGAGTGGGGGCAGTCCGACAACCCTCGGGTGCTGGTGTGCGTGCACGGGCTGTCTCGACAGGGGCGCGACTTCGACGTCATCGCGCAGCGCCTGAGCGACCGCTACCGCGTCATCTGCCCGGACGTCGTCGGACGCGGGGAGTCGGAATGGCTGGGCGATCCTCGCAACTATCAGCTGCCGCAATACGTCTCCGACATGGTCACCTTGCTGGCGCGCCTGGGCGTGGGGCAGGTGGACTGGCTGGGCACCTCGATGGGCGGCCTGATCGGACTGGCGCTGGCGGCGATGCCGGCCAGCCCGATCAAGCGCCTGATCCTCAACGACGTGGGGCCGACGATCGAGTTCGTCGCGTTGCAGCGCATCGCGAGCTACCTCGGCCGCGCGCCGCAGTTCGAGAACTGCCAGCAGGGCGCCGACTATCTGCGCGGCATCTCGCAGAGCTTCGGACCGCACAGCGACGATCAATGGCTGGCGTTGTCGCGGGCCATGTTCAAACCGGACGGCGACCGCTGCCGGCTGCATTACGACCCGCGCATCGGCCAGGGCCTGGCCGGCCTGACGCCGGAGTTGGCCAAGGCCGGCGAGGCGCAGCTCTGGGCCGCGTACGACGCGGTGCGCTGCCCGACGCTGCTGCTGCGCGGCGGTGAATCGGACCTGCTGACGCGCGCCACCGCCGACCTGATGACGCAGCGCGGCCCGCGCGCCGAGCTGCACGAGTTCCCCGGGGTCGGCCATGCGCCGACGCTGGTGCATGAAGAACAGATCCGCGTGGTGGAGCAATTCCTGGCGCGCGGATGAGGTCCCGGCGGCCCTCGCGGCCCCGACGACACGGATGAACGACGAATGAAGACGGAATTGGGGCTGCGGCAGGACCAGGCGGCGCCCATCGTGGCCCTGCTCGACGGGGACCTGCCTCACCGGCTGCCGACGGCGCAGCCGCGCGCCGAAGAGACGATGGATCCGGTGCGACGCGCCCGCGCGTTCGCGGAACCGCTGCTGGCCGATCACCTGCTGGGCACCGGCGAGCCGGCGCTGGCGCACGCGGACGGCGTGGCGGCGATCCTGGCCGGCGTCGGCGCGGCGCCGTCGATGCAGGCGGCCTCCTACCTGGTGTACGCCGGCGACTACCTGAACAAGCCGGAAGAGATCGTCGCCAAGGCCTTCGGCGAGAGCGACGCGAGCCTGGTCGCGCACACGCGCCGGCTGGTGCAGATCCAGCGCGCCGCGCGCGAGGCGCGCGTCGAGGCACAGCGCCGGCAGGAGCAGACCGAGCTGGTGCGCAAGATGCTGCTGGCGTTCTCGCGCGACCTGCGCGTGGTGCTGCTGCGGCTGGCCTCGCGCCTGCAGTCGCTGCGCTGGTTCGCGGCGAGCAAGACGCCGTGCCCGCGCGAGCTGGCGGCGGAATCGCTGCAGGTCTTCGCGCCGCTGGCCAACCGGCTCGGCATCTGGCAGATCAAGTGGGAGATCGAGGACCTCGCCTTCCGCTTCACCGAGCCGGAGCAATACCACCAGCTCGCCAAGGGCCTGCACGAGAAGCGCGTCGAACGCGAGCAGTCGGTGGAGTCGGTGCGGGCCGCGCTGGAGCGCGAGTTGCAGGGCCACGGCATCGAGGCGCAGGTGCAGGGGCGGCCCAAGCACCTTTACAGCATCTGGAAGAAGATGCGCGGCAAGGGCCTGACGCTGGAGCGCGTCTTCGACCTGCGCGCGCTGCGCGTCGTCGTGCCGGAGGTGGCGGACTGCTATGCGGTGCTGGCGCAGCTGCACGAGCACTACCTGCCGGTGGACGGCGAGTTCGACGACTACATCGCCCGTCCCAAGCCCAACGGCTACCAGTCGCTGCACACGGTGGTGATCGCCGCGGACGGCCGTCCGATGGAAGTGCAGATCCGCACCCGCGCGATGCACGAGCACGCGGAGCACGGCGTCGCCGCGCACTGGGCCTACAAGGAGGCCGGCACCAAGGGCTACGCGGGCGTGAGCGCGGCGGGCGAGTTCGAGGAACAGGTCGCGCAGGCGCGCAAGGCGGTGCTGCGGCAACTGCTGGCGTGGGAGCGGGATTACGTCGCCGAGACCGATTCGAATTTCGACGACCGCATCTACGTGTTCACGCCGCAGGCCAATGTGGTCGAGCTGTGCGCGGGCGCCACGGCGGTGGACTTCGCCTACGCGGTGCACACCGACCTGGGCCACCGCTGCCGCGGCGCGAAGGTCGACGGCCAGATGGTGCCGCTGAACACACCGCTGCAGAGCGGCCAGACGGTGGAGATCGTCGCGCTGAAGGAGGGCGGTCCGTCGATGGACTGGCTCAATCCGGAGCTCGGTTATCTGCAAAGCCAGCGCAGCCGGGCCAAGGTCCGCGCCTACTTCAACGCGCAGGTGCAGACGCACACGATCTCGAAGGGGCGCGAGCTCGTCGAGAAGCTGCTGCAGCGCGAGGGCAAGACGGCGATCAAGCTCGACGACCTGGCGGGGCGGCTGGGCTTCAAGAGCGCCGATGCGCTGTTCGAGGTCGTCGGCAAGGACGAGTACTCGCTGCGCAACATTGAGACCTTGCTGCGTCCGCCGGTGCCGGAAGCCGACGAGGAAGAACTGCTCGTCCAGCGGCATACCAAGGGCGCGGTCGGGGAAGGGCGCACGCCCAAGGGCGGCGTGCTGGTGGTCGGCGTGGACTCGCTGCTGACGAGCCTGGCGCGCTGCTGCCGGCCGGCGCCGCCGGATGTCATCACCGGCTATGTGACGCGCGGCAAGGGCGTGGCGATCCATCGCTGCGACTGCGCCAACCTGCGCCAGATGGCGCAGTCGGCGCCGGAGCGCGTGATCGCCGTCGCGTGGGGCGAGCCCGCGCCGGACCGCGCGGGCAAGGGCGCGATGTACCCGGTGGACCTGGTCGTCGAGGCCACGGACCGGCCCGGCCTGTTGCGCGACGTGCTGGAGCTGTTCGCCAAGGACAAGCTCAACGTGATCTCGGTGAACCAGCAGAGCGGCAAGGGCAAGCCGCTGCGCAACGACCTGTCGCGGATGAATTTCACCGTCGAGGTGAGCGACGCGCAGCGTCTGCAGCAGACGCTGGTGGCGCTCTCCCAGGTCTCGGGCGTGCGCAGTGCGCGCCGTCGCTGACCTCGTTGCGCGGAGGTCTCAGGGTCTGCCGCTGGCGGACCTGCCGGGAACGTCGGGCGATCGCGGTGCTTTTTGCTTCGACTTTCTGGACGACCTCAAGAATCCGGCATATACTGCGAGGCTTCTCCAGGCGCGTAGCTCAGTTGGTTAGAGCACCACCTTGACATGGTGGGGGTCGTTGGTTCGAATCCAATCGCGCCTACCAGAATTGGTAGGCAAGTCCTCCGGGACACCTCGATGGATCGCCCGCTTCACACGGCGGGCGATTTGTTTTTCTGACCAGTGGATTGACCGCCACTGGCCGAGTTTTCCAGGCGCGTAGCTCAGTTGGTTAGAGCACCACCTTGACATGGTGGGGGTCGTTGGTTCGAATCCAATCGCGCCTACCAGAATTGGTAGGAAGTCCTCCGGGACTCGATCCTTCAGCAAACGCCCGCCGCAAGCGGGCGTTCTGCTTTCTGGCTTCCGGAAAACGCTAGGATGCGCCGATTCCCGCAGCGGCCCACGCTTTTGCCGACCGTCTCCAATCCCTTGCTCCGGCGCATCGCGCGCGTCCTGCAGCTGTCGCAGGCAGTGGCGCTGGTCCTGGTGATCGGCGCCGCCGGCGTGCTGGTCGACAGCGCCCGCCGCTACGGCGACGCGAACGACCTGGTCGCCCACACCCATGAAGTCCTCGACCAGTTGAACCAGCTGCGCGCCGGTCTGTTGCGCGGCGGCGTCGCGCTGCGCAACTTCGTGCTGGTGCCGCAGTCCGAAGCGCTGCAACGCTTGCGCGGCGCGGCGGTGGACGCACGGCAGACGGCCGACAAGCTGGAAATGCTGGTCCGGGACAACCCGACGCAGGTGGGCGTGGCCACCGAGGTGCGGTCCGAGACCCTGGAAATCACCGGCTGGTACCTGGCTTCCGCCGTGATCGGGGAACGAGATGGCGTGGAGTCCTTGCGCAACGGTCTGGACGCGCGCATCACCAGCGATTCGTCGAAGCGGCTGCGCCAGTTGCTCGACACCATGGAGGGCGCCGAGCGCTCCCTTCTCGCGGCCCGTCAGGCCGGGCAGGAGCGCGGACTCGAATCGGTCAAGCGATCGGCGCTGGTGCTCGCGGCGCTCTTCATCGCCTTCACGCTCGGGACGTTCGTCTACGCGGGTCGCCTGGTTCGCGCGAGCGACCGCGACATGATGCATCTGGCCACGACGGCCGACACCGACCAGCTCACGGGCCTGGCCAACCGGCGCTCGCTGGAACGCCGGGCGCGGGAACTCGCCGGCCAGCCGATCAGCGTGCTGGTCTTCGACCTCGACGACTTCAAGCCGGTCAACGATCGCCACGGCCACGCGGCCGGCGATGCCGTCCTGCGGGCCGTCGGTCAGCGCCTGCGGGCGCAATGCCGGGACGGCGACGTTGCCGCCCGGGTCGGCGGCGACGAGTTCGTGCTGCTGCTGGCCGGCGCGCCCGACGAGTTCCGCCTGGCGCAGATCCGCCAGCGCCTGCTGCACGCGCTGATCGAGCCCATCGCGATCGAGGGCGGCACGGTCAGCGTCGGAGCGTCCATCGGCTACGCCGTCGGCGACGGCGGGACCCGCTACGAGCGCCTGCTCGAAGCCGCGGACGACATGTCCTACGAAGAGAAGAAAAGAAGAAAGCTCCGGGCGCCCATGCGGGCGTGAACGGAGCTTCGGGGGGGGGCGGGGGCGCGCCTGCTGGGATCAGTAGGTGATCGTGACGGTCACGGTGTCGGTGTACGAGCCGGGGACCACGCCGGCCAGGGTCGGCACGCGGCCGTAGACGCTGATCGACTGGGCGCTGCCGGAGCCGGTGCCGCTCTTGGTGCTGGAGCTGGCGGTGCCGTCGCCGAAGACCGTCGTGCGGCCCGAATCCAGGTAGAGCTGGTAGCCCAGGGTGTTGGCGCCGCTCTTCATCGTGCGCGACGTGAAGTTGGAGGCACCGCCCGCGTTGGTGCCGGCGTTCAGCGACACCGCGTACGGCGTCGTGTTGGAGCAGGTGACCGTCAGCGTGGACGAGGCGTCCAGCGGCACGCCGACAGCCAGGGGATCGATCGCGCTGCCGAAGTTCAGGGCGGAGCCGGACACGGTGCAGGAGCTCGTGATCGTCGCGGTCACCTGGAAGGTGTTCTGCGCGGTGACGGCGTTGGCGGCCGTCGCGGCCGACAGCGCCAGGCCGAGGCCGATGGCGATGTGCTTGAACTTGCCGGCTTGCTTCGAGATCGTGTTCATGTGAGCCCCCTGTTTGCGATGGATGAATCTTCGTTCTCACGACTCGTTACCAACAGGAGGAGACAGCGGTACCACGGGTCGGGCGGGGTCCGCAGCGCGGTGTAGGGAATCTGCCGACGGCTGTGGGGCGCGCGGCCGGGGCCGACCCCGTCCAGCACGCCACGTCCGACCTGTTTTCCCTGTGATCGCCCCCCATAATCGACCGCCATATGTCTGACACCGAGACCTTCCCCCGACCCCGTCGCCGCAAGGGCAGCGGCGCCGTCACGCTGCGCGACGTGGCGCAGATCGCCGGCGTGGCGCCCATCACCGCCTCGCGGGCCATCAACAACCCCGCGCAGGTGTCGCCGGAGGTCCGCGAACGCGTGACCGAGGCGGTGCGCAAGACCGGCTACGTGCCCAACCTGCTCGCTGGCGCGCTGTCGTCGATGAAGAGCCGCATGGTGGGCGTGGCCGTGCCGACGATCGCCGGGCCGGTGTTCCTGGACACCGTGCAGAGCCTGACCGAAGCGCTGTTCGAAGCCGGTTACCAGGTGCTGCTCGGCCAGACCGGCTACGACAACGCCCGCGAGGACGCGTGGCTGGACGCGATGATCGGCCGCCGTCCCGACGGGTTGGTGCTCACCGGCACCAGCCATTCCGAACAGGCCCGCACCCGACTGCGCGCGTCGGGCGTGCCGGTGGTCGAGACCTGGGACCAGAGCGAGGATCCGATCGACATGCTGGTGGGGTTCTCTCACGTGGAGGTCGGCCGCAAGGTCGCGTCCTACCTGCACGAGCGCGGTTACCGGCGGCTGGCCGGCGTGGGCGGCAGCGACGAACGCGCGATGCGGCGCTTCCGCGCCTTCCAGGAGCAGGCCGGGGAACTCGGCATCGCCGACGTGCCGGTGGCCACGGTGGCCACCCCCACCACGCTGGGCAGCGGACGTCGCGGCCTGGCCGAGCTGCTCGCCCATCCGGACGGCGTCGACGCGGTGTTCTGCAGCTCCGATTCGCTGGCGCTGGGCGTCGTGATCGAAGCGCAGGCCCGCGGTCTGCGGATTCCCGAGGATCTGGCGATCGTCGGCTTCGGCGACCTGGCCTTGGCGCGGGACCTCGAACCGGCGCTGACCACGGTCCGTATCGACGGCTTCGCCATCGGGCGGCAGGCGGCGCGCTTCATCCTCGACCGCGCCGGTGGCAGCGTCGACAGACGGGCCGTCGACATCGGGTTCGAGCTGGTCCAGCGCGCCAGCGCCTGAGCGCTCATGGTGTCCGCCGACGGCGCGAACCCCGGTGGAATCCCTCATGAACGCAATCTTGACGCGGCGGATGGTACCGATACCATTTGCCACATCAGAAGAGGGCATCGGACCGTCGTCAAGGTCGACGAAGGCCGAGTGCCGTCATGGATGGAGACAAGCGACATGAATTCGGTGATGAGGGGCCGCGTGCGCGCCCTGGCCGCTGCGACGGCGACGGTGGTGCTGGGTGTGACGGCCCTGACGGGGACGGCGGCGCAGGCCGCGGAGGCCACCAACTGGCCGACCCAGCCGGTGAAGCTGATCGTCCCCTTCGCGCCGGGCGGCACGTCCGACGTGCTGGCGCGCGAAATCGCGGCGCGGCTGCAGGTCTCGCTCAAGCAGACCATCGTGGTCGACAACAAGGCCGGCGCCGGCGGCGTGCTGGGCGCGGACAGCGTGGCCAAGGCCGCGCCGGACGGCTACACGATGCTGCTGGGCACCATCGCCACGCATGCGATCAATCCCTCACTGCTGCCCAAGATGCCCTACAAGGCCGACCGCGACTTTGCGCCGGCCATCCTGCTGGGCAAGATCTCCAACGTGCTGCTGGTCGGCCCGGGCTCGCAGGCCAAGTCGGTCAAGGAAATCATCGCGGCCGCCAAGGCCAAACCCGGCGACATCACCTTCGCCTCGGCAGGGCAGGGCACCTCGCAGCATCTGTCGGGCGAAGTGTTCCGTCTGATGACGGGCGCCGATCTCACGCACGTGCCCTACAAGGGCAGCGCGCCGGCCATCCAGGACGTCATGGGCGGCCAGGTGCCGATGAGCTTCGAGACCGTGACCGTCGCGCTGCCGCAGATCAAGGGCGGCAAGGTGAGGGCGCTGGCGGTGACCTCGGCCAAGCGCAGCGCGCAGCTGCCCGACGTGCCGACGATGGCCGAAGCCGGCGTGCCCGGTTTCGACGTGTCGAGCTGGCAGGCGCTGTACTTCCCGGCCGGCACGCCCGCGCCCATCGTGGCCAAGCTCAACGCCGAGGTGCAGAAGATCGTGGCGCTGCCCGAGGTGAAAGCGAAGATGGAATCGCTGGGCCTGGAATACACGCCCAACTCGCCGGCGCAGTTCGCCGAGTTCCAGAAGGCCGAGCAGGCCAAATGGGCGAAGGTGATCAAGGACGGCAACGTCAAGCCGGACTGAGCGCCGACAGCGCCCAGAGCGCCCACCGCGCCGACAGGCTGCCGCCAGTCCCGGCGCGCGCGCTGCCGTCTCCGGGCGGTAGCCCGGTCCGCCTCCCGCACACCGACGCGTTCCCAAGGGAAATCACCCGGCGGGCCGCTCGTCAAGCGCCTCCTAGAATGGGTTGAAGACCCACAGAGGAGACAGCATGGCGACGGCCCGACGCGGCAAGACCGCAACCGGCAGCGAGGATCCCGCGCACCCGAAGGGTCCGCGGGTGCTCAAGAAGTACCCCAACCGGCGGCTGTACGACACGCAGACCAGCAGCTACATCACCTTGGCGGACGTCAAGAAGATGGTGCTCGGCGGCGAGGACTTCGAGGTCCGCGACGCGAAGTCCGGCGATGAACTGACCCGGTCCATCCTGCTCCAGATCATCCTGGAGGAGGAGATGGGCGGGATGCCGATGTTCTCGACGCCGCTGCTGGCACAGATCATCCGTTTCTACGGCCATGCGATGCAGGGCCTGATGGGCGATTACCTCGAGAAGAACCTGCAGGCCGTCACCGAGCTGCAGAGCCGCTTCGCCGACCCGAGCAAGGGCGCGGCGGGCTTCGATCCGCAGCTGTGGTCGCAGTTCATGAGCGGTCAGGCGCCGATGATGCAGGGCCTGATGGGCAACTACCTCGAGCAGTCCAAGAACCTGTTCCTGCAGATGCAGGAACAGTTCCAGAGCGCGGGGAACATCTTCCCCGGCGTGGCCGGGATGCCGGGGTTCCCGCCGCCGCCGACCACGCCGAAGAAATGACACCGACGCAGTGAGCGCCGCGTCCACCATGAGGTGGATCGTGAGCGTCCCGGCACGGTGTCCGCGGCGCGATGTCAGAGCCCGTGGCGGCGATGCCAGTCGGCCAGGGATTCGTCGGGGAAGTGCCCGAAGCGGGCGTCGCCCGGCTTCCCTTCTACCTTGACCCAGGGCGCCTTCGAATCCAGCAGCCCGTGCACGTTCTCGGGCGGCTCGGGCAGGGGCGTGTCGATCGCGCTGGCGTGCGGGTGGATCAGCTCGGGGTAGCTGTCGTCGTACATCCACAGTGCGGTGCCGCAGTGCCCGCAGAAATGGCGCTGGCCGCTGCTCTCCTTGCCGTCGAGGACCGCGCGGTAGATCTTGAGGTCGCGCTTGCCCTTGATCAGCTTGAACGTCGTGTTGTCGGCGCCGAGGTTGATCGCGTAGCCGCCCGTCCCGGCCGTCTTGCGGCAGATCGTGCAGTAGCAGCGCATGAAGGGGTAGGGCTCGGTCGACTCGACCGAGAAGCGGATGCGTCCGCAGTGGCAGGAACCGTCGAGGTGCATGGTGGAGGTGCTCCTTGGTCCCTGTTCCGGCAACGCGCATGCCACCGGCGCGTCGTCAGCCCGGCGACGACAGCATCCGCGACGCGAGCATCGAGCGCAGCACCCCATGCAGCGAGGCCGGCAGCACCGGCTTGCGCAGCACCAGGTAGCCGTCTGCCTCGGCACGGCGCAGGTCGGGCAGGTCATGCTCGCCGGTCACCACGAGGCCGCGCGCGAGCGGCAGGCGGTCCAGCAGGTCCTGCAGCAGTCCATAACCGCCGTCGTCGTGGCGCAGGCGCAGGTCGCTCATCACGACGTCAGGTTCGAAGTCGGCATCCAGGACCGCATGGGCCTGCGCCGCGTCGCTGGCGACGCGGCAGTCGACGCCCCATTGAGCCAGCAGGTGGGACAGGCCGCGCGTGACGCCGAGGTCGTCGTCCACGACGAGCACGCGGCCGCCGAGACGCTCGAAGACATGCGACGCCGCGGCTGCTCGCGAGGGCGTCGTCGTCGGCGTCGTCGCGCCCCGGAGCGTGATCCGGAAACAGGATCCTCGCCCCGGCACCGAATGCCAGTCGATCGCGGCCTCCATCCGGCGCACGCAGTCCCGCACCACCGACAGTCCCAGCCCCTGGCCGTCGCCGGTGAGGCGGGCGGCGTCGTCGCCGCGATGGAATTCGGAGAACAGCGCCTCGCGCTTGGGCGCGGCCATGCCGATGCCGGTATCCCAGACCTCGACGGCCCAGTCGTCGCCGCGTCGGCGCACGGCCAGGAGCACGCCGCCCCGAGGCGTGTAGCGCAGCGCGTTGTGCAGCAGGTTGGCGAGCGCGCGTCGCAGCAGCATCGGCTCGGCGACGACCCAGGCGGGCGCTTCCGGCCCCCGGATGCGCCAGTCGAGTCCGCGGGCATGCGCCTCCGGCTGGAAGCGCTCATGCAGTTCCGACAGCAACGGCGCCAGCGCCATCGGCTGCAGCGCGAGTTCGGCGCTGCGGCTGTCCAGCGCGGAGACGTCGAGCAGCGCGTTCAGCAGGTCGTTCACATGGCCGGCGGCCTGCGAGATGTCGACCAGCAGCGGTCTGAGTGCGGCGTCCTGGTTGCGCTGCAGCGCGGCCTGGGCGGTGAGGGTCAGCGCGTAGAGCGGCTGCCGCAGGTCGTGCGAGGCGGTGGCGAGGAACAGGCTCTTTTCGCGCGACGCGGCTTTCGCGACATCGCGAGCTTCCTTGTGGGCGAGCGCCAATGCTTCGCTCTGGCGCTTCAGGCGCGACTGCTGGACGAGGAACCCATTCGACGTGCGTGCGTGACGCCAGACCAGCCAGGGAAAGAGCAGGCACAGCGGCAGGACGATCGTCCAGTGCGTGGGGAAGGCGAAGGGGACCGCGGCCGTGGCCATGGTCCAGGCGGGAACGAGGAATCGGGCGAAGAACGGCAGGTCCGCGGCGGCGAAGGCGGCGGTCGACACCGTGGTGCCGGCAAGCACCAGGTAGAGAAAGACGGCGTGCTCGAAGACGCCGCTGGCGGCGGCGACGCCGGGCAGCAGGCCCCACAGGATCCCGAACGCGAGCGCGATGCGCGACACCGGCCGCTCCCATCGCGCCACGAAGTCGGCCGGGGGCAGGGTCGCCGCTTCGCGCCGGAAGCGGCGGCGTGCGACGGCGACGCCGAGCGAACTCAATCCGTAGGCGATCGCCCAGACCCACGCCAGGACGATGGCCGTGCCGCCCGCGGGCGTGCTCGCGACCACGACCGGCGGCAGCACCAGCGCGGCGATTTCGACCGAGGCGCGGTCGCCGATCAGGGGCAGGAGCTCGGAGCGCGGGGAAGGATCGGACATCGATGCAGGGTGAGGCGTGACGTGGCGTGGCGTGGCGTGGCGTGGCGTGACGCGGCGTGAAGGCCGGAGGGGCGAGTATCCCCGTAGCGGGCCGCAGGCGTCGGCAGGTGGTGGCCCGGCCCGTTACCGGTCGTGCGAGGCGGCATCCCTCCACGGTGCGGGACGCGGCGCAATGAACCCGCCCCTGTCTGAAAAATACGGCGTCGCTTACAATGCCGCCCCAGCCCTCAGCCAGATCGCCCGGCGGAACCCAAATGGAATCAACGACTTACGACCCTACCGCCGCCGCAAAGACGAGCGGCCCCGCTGGCAGCCAGGCGCCCAAGATCGGCTTCGTCAGCCTGGGATGCCCCAAGGCGCTGACCGATTCCGAGCTGATCATCACGCAACTGCGCGCCGAGGGCTACGAGACCTCGAAGACCTTTGCCGGCGCGGACCTGGTGATCGTCAACACCTGCGGCTTCATCGACGACGCCGTCAAGGAATCGCTGGACACCATCGGTGAAGCCCTGGCCGAGAACGGCAAGGTCATCGTGACCGGTTGCCTGGGCGCGAAGGCCGGCGCGAGCTCCGACAACATGGTCCGCGAGATCCACCCCAGCGTGCTCGCCGTGACCGGCCCGCATGCGACGCAGGAGGTGATGGACGCCGTCCACACCCACGTGCCCAAGCCGCACGACCCGTTCATCGACCTGGTGCCCGAAGCCCGCGGCATCGCCGGCATCAAGCTGACGCCCAAGCACTACGCCTACCTGAAGATCTCCGAGGGCTGCAACCACCGCTGCAGCTTCTGCATCATCCCGAGCATGCGCGGCGACCTGGTCTCGCGCCCGATCGGCGACGTGCTGTCGGAAGCCAAGGCGCTGTTCGAGTCCGGCGTCAAGGAGCTGCTGGTCATCAGCCAGGACACCAGCGCCTACGGCGTCGACATCAAGTACCGCACGGGCTTCTGGGACGGCAAGCCGGTCAAGACGAAGATGTTCGACCTGGTCGCGCAGCTGGGCGAGATCGCCAAGCCGTACGGCGCGTGGGTCCGCCTGCACTACGTCTATCCGTATCCGCACGTCGACGAGATCGTGCCGATGATGGCCGAGGGGCTGATCCTCCCGTATCTGGACGTGCCCTTCCAGCACGCCCATCCCGACGTGCAGAAGCGCATGAAGCGCCCCGCCAACGGCGAGAAGAACCTGGAGCGCATCCTGCGCTGGCGCGAGATCTGCCCCGAGCTGGTCATCCGCTCGACCTTCATCGCCGGCTTCCCCGGCGAGACCGAGGCCGAGTTCCAGTACCTGCTCGACTTCATGCGCGAAGCGCAGATCGACCGCGCCGGCTGCTTCGCCTACTCGCCGATCGAAGGCGCGCCGGCGAACGCGCTGGACGGCGCACTGCCGGACGAGGTCCGCGAAGAGCGCCGTGCCCGCTTCATGGCCGTGGCCGAGGAAGTGTCGATCGCCAAGCTGCAGCGCCGCATCGGCGCGACGATGCAGGTGCTGGTCGACTCGGCACCGGCGCTGGGCCGCAAGGGTGGCGTCGGCCGTTCGTACGCGGACGCCCCCGAGATCGACGGCACCGTGCGCCTGCTGCCGCCTGAGAAGGCCAGCAAGCAGCTGCGCGTCGGCGAATTCACCCGCGCGCGCATCGTGGGCGTCGAGGGCCACGACCTGATCGCGCTGCCGATCTGATCGTGCCAGGCCGGATCAGCGGGCGGCGGCGACGTGCGCACGCAGGTCGTCCGACGGCCCCCCCGGAAGGTGGATCTGGCGCTCCAGTTCTTCCGCCACCTGGCGACGCATGGCCCGGATCAGATCGGCCATGCCGGCGCCCTTCTGAAAGTGCATGCCCTTGAAGAGCGCTCGCTGGTCTTCCACTCGCATCGCCCGAAGGACCGACTCGTAGAAGCAGTCTCCCTTGGCCGGCACGTCGCGCGGCTGTCCATCGACGATCGGCGAATAGTGCTGGCGGACATGGTCCAGTTGGACGGTGACGGGGACGCGATCCAGACCCGATCGACCGAACTCCAGCGGATGCCATTTCCCCGCCTTGTCCTCGATCCGCAGGGACAGGTCCTGCGGCCATGCGGGCATGCTCGTGATCAGGTGCGGCGCCAGGTCGGCGCCCAATCCGGACCAATGCCCGGACGTGCGGATCTCCGCTGCGGCCTTCAAGAGCACTTGATGGACGTGTTCAGCCTCGCCGATCCTGGCGGCGCTTTTGCAACCGCGCGGCTGTTGACGGGGGGGCGGGGAGTCCAAGGCCTTCCGTACCGACGCCAGCAGGCGCTCGACCTGGGTCTCGACAGCGACCTCCTGCTTCCGCGCGATGGGAGTCTGACCTTCGCGCGACAGCTGGGACCTCGCCCAGGCGAGCCATCCCTTCCTGTCCTCGAGATGTTGCTTCAGCACCCGGCGATCGTCCTGCGTCATCGCGGAGACGGCCTGCGCGATGGCGGGGCTGAAGTCGGGGGAGGTCCCTGGCCCGGGTTTCGCTCGCAACGCCAGGTGAAGGCACATCGCATGGAGCAGCTCCTGAGTCGCGACGGGCGTGGTCGTCCTCAGGTTCAGCATCTTCACCCTGGCGCTGGCGGCGCAATCGGCCGAAGCGTTTTGCGTCCGCCATGGAACGATCCGTTCGGCCAGGGTCGCCGGGCCTTCGGCGAGTGAACCCGACGGGTGGGCGGTCGTGGTCGACGGCGAATGCTTGAAGCACGGAAGAATGCGAGAGAGCAAGCTTGAAATCGAGGGCATCGCCGTCCAGGAAAGTCGAGGTGTCGGCGTCAGTGGGCGTTGTCCGATGGACACCCATGCGGCAGCGGCATGGGATGGGTTCATGTGGCGATCGTTTGACGCTTTCGACATCGGACGCCAGGCGTGCCTGAGAATGATCGTCCGGTTCCCCTGTCCCCAAGGAATTCCCGTGACCCGACGCGGCCCGTCCACCGAACAGATCCATCATCCGTACCGCGCGCCCGACGGCTGGGACGCTGTCCCCGTTCCGGTAGCCAAGGCCTCGACGGTGCTGTTCAGGAACACTGCCGAGCTGCACCGGCCGCGCGCGAGGGACGGCGTCAGCTACCGCTACGGACTGCCGGGCACGCCGACGACCTACACGCTGGCCGCGCGCATCGCGACGCTCGAGCATGCCGAACACTGCGTGCTCACGCCCAGCGGCGTGTCCGCCGTCACGTTGACCAGCCTGACTTTCCTGAAGCCGGGTGACGAGGTCCTGCTGCCCGACAACGTCTACGGGCAGAACCGGCATCTCACCCTCGGCCTGCTGGCACGGCTTGGCATCACGCACCGCTTCTACGACCCGCTCGACGTGCCGGCGTTCGAGGCCATGCTGTCTGAGCGCACGAAGCTGGTCTGGCTCGAGGCGGCGGGGTCGATCACGCTGGAGTTCCCGGATCTGGTCGGGCTGCTGCAGGCCTGCCGCGCGCGTGGCGTGCTCACGGCGCTCGACAACACCTGGGGCGCGGGTCTGGCCTTCAATGCCTTCGAAGTGGCCCCGGACGTCGCTCCCGGACTGGGGGCCGACCTCAGCATGCAGGCGCTGACCAAGTTCCCCTCCGGCGGCGCGGATCTGTTGATGGGATCCGTCTGCACACGCGATGTCGCGCTCAACCGCCAGTTGGTGGCGATGCACGAGTACCTCGGTTACGGCGTCGGCCAGAACGATGTCGAGGCCGTCCTGCGCGGCCTGCCGAGCATCGCGCTGCGTTATCGTGCGCAAGGCGCCGCGGCGCGGGAACTCGCGAGCTGGATGGCCGCCCGGACGGAAGTGGCGCGGGTGCTGTATCCGGCGCTGCCGGGCTCGCCCGGGCATGCCCCGTGGCGGACGGTTTCGCCGGAGGCGGGCGGCTGCCTGTTTTCGGCGGTGTTCCGTCCCGAGTTCGATGCGCGCCGCGTCGACACCTTCGTGGACGCGCTGCGCTGCTTCGGGATCGGCTATTCCTGGGCCGGTCCGATGAGCCTGGCCGTGCCCTACGACCTCAGCCGAAGCCGCTCGCTCGGGCTGCCGTGGACGGCGGAGGAGGGCGGCACGCTGGTGCGTTTCGCGATCGGGCTGGAGGAGGTCGAGGACCTGCGCGCGGACCTCGCGCAGGCGCTCAAGGTCCTGAACGCCTGACCGGGACTGGACGCCGCTGAAGGCGGCCGCCCGCCGCGAACGTCAGTCCTTGGCGGGACCCGAGACCTTGTGCCGCATCAGGCGGCCCTTCTCGCGTTCCCAGTCGCGCTTCTTCTCGGTCTCGCGCTTGTCGTGCTGGGCCTTGCCCTTGGCGAGCGCGATCTGCACCTTCACGCGGCCGTTCTTCGCGTAGTGCAGGTCCAGCGGGATCAGCGTGAAGCCGCGCTGCTCCACCTTGCCGATCAGCCGGCGGATGTCGGCGCCGCTCATCAGCAGCTTGCGGGTGCGGTCCGCCAGCGGGTTGACGTGCGTGGAGGCCGTGCGCAGCGGATCGATGCGGCAGCCGATCAGGAACAGTTCGCCGTCGCGGATGACGACATAACCGTCCGGCAGCTGGACCTGGCCGGAGCGGATGGCCTTGACCTCCCAACCTTCGAGGACGATGCCGGCCTCGTGCTGCTCCTCGAGGTGGTATTCGAATCGGGCGCGACGGTTTTCTGCAATGGGCATGGGAACTCTTGTTGTGCGTGGCGGCCTGGTGACGCCCAGATGGGGTCGATCGGGCCGCCTACAATCCCGCCATTCTAAGAACCGCCATGAAGCAAGTCCGGAAGACCGTCCTCCTTTGGTATTCACCGCGCGAGATGTACGACCTGGTCACCCAGGTGGAGCGCTACCCGGAGTTCCTCCCGTGGTGCTCCTCCGCGGAGGTGCTGGAGCGCCACGACGACGGCGTCACCGCGAAGCTGTCCCTGCAGTACGCCGGTCTGCGCCACGCGTTCACCACCCGCAACACGAACGAGACCAACCAGCGCGTGCGCATGGCGCTCGTCGACGGGCCGTTCTCGATGCTCGACGGCGACTGGCAGTTCCTGCCGCTGAACCGGCCCGGCGCGCCGGCGGACGGCGAGCCGCGCGCCTGCAAGATCGAATTCGAACTGCGCTACGCGTTCTCGAGCTTCGCGCTGGAGGCGGTCGTCAGCCCGGTGTTCGACCGCATCGCCAACACCTTCGTCGACAGCTTCGTGAAGCGCGCCGAACAGATCTATGGCGCCCGCTGAACTGTCGATCGCGCTGTTCTGGAGCCCGCAACCCGGCGAACTGCGCGAGCGGCAACTGACCTTGCCCGACGGCAGCACCGTGCGCGACGCGCTGACCGCGAGCGCCTGGTTCGACCCGGCGCAGATCGCCGCGCTGAGCGTCGGCATCTGGGGCCGGGGCGCGCCGCTCGACACGCCGCTGCGCGCGCAGGACCGGGTCGAGGTCTACCGCCCGTTGACGGTGGATCCGAAGGAGGCGCGCCGCCAGCGCTTCCAGGCCGCGGGCAGCCGCATCGTCACGCGGCATCGCCCGCTGGGACGCAAGGCCTGACACCGCCGGGAACCGGCCAGCAAAAAGGCCGCGTGAGCGGCCTTTCGTCTTACCAGCGGTCACGAGACTTACGTCCGTCCTGCCCGCGAGTGTTGTTTCCCGAACTCGTTCCGCCTCATTTGCAGGAGGTGCTGATCACCACCTGCGCCTGGCGGATCTGGTCCTGGCGCATCTGCTCGGTCATCGGCTGCGTTTCGCCGTTCTCGCCGCGGGTGCGCACGCGCACGCCGGATTCGAGGATGCGCATCGAGTTCTGCGCCTGACGGCAGTTCTCGGCGGCCGTCTCGGCGCGGGCCTTGTCTTCCTGCGCCTTGCGTTCCTTCTCGAGCTTGTCGCGCGAGGAGGATTCGCTGGCCGGGCGGGCCGGCGCGGACGCGGCCGTCGCGGCGGAAGCAGCTGCCGATGCGCCCTGCAGCGCGGCCTGGGCCGACGACGGCGCCACGCGCACGGCGTTGTTCGGGCGCTGGAGGATGTCCTTCTCGGCCACGTTCGGCGGCGGCGGGCGGTCGCTGTATTGCGTGCGTCCGTCGGCGTCGCGCCACTTCCATTGGGCGTGCGCGACCGAGGTCAGGGCCAGCAGCGCCAGCGCGCAGATCACGCCCAGCGGGCGTCGCGGGAGTCGGGGATTCATCATGGTCGTGGAGTGTACCGTCGGGCTTCTCTATAATGCGCCTTTGCGTCTGGAGCTTCCCTCATGCGCCTACTCGGAAAGGCCCTCACCTTCGACGATGTGTTGCTGGTGCCGGCGTTCTCCCAGGTGTTGCCGCGCGACACCAGTCTGGCCACGCAGTTCACGCGTGGCATCCGCCTGAACCTACCGCTCGTGTCCGCCGCGATGGACACCGTGACCGAAGCCCGCCTGGCGATCGCGATCGCCCAGGAAGGCGGCATCGGCATCGTGCACAAGAACCTGACCCCGCAACAGCAGGCCGCGGAAGTGGCCCGGGTCAAGCGCTACGAGTCCGGCGTGCTCCGCGACCCGATCACGATCACCCCCGAGACCACCGTCCGCCAGGTCAAGCAGCTCAGCGAGCACCACGGCGTGTCCGGCTTCCCCGTCCTGGTGGGGCAGAAGGTCGTCGGCATCGTCACCAACCGGGACCTGCGCTTCGAAACGCGCATGGACATCCCGGTCAGCGAGATCATGACCCCGGCCGAGCGGCTGATCACGGTGCCGGAAGGCGCCTCGCTCACCGACGCCAAGGCGCTGATGCACAAGCACAAGCTGGAACGCGTGCTGGTGATCAACGACGGCTTCGAACTGCGCGGCCTGATGACCGTCAAGGACATCACCAAGCAGACCAACTTCCCCAACGCGGCGCGTGACAGCCACGGCAAGCTGCGCGTCGGCGCGGCGGTCGGCGTGGGCGAGGGCACCGAGGAACGCGTGGAACTGCTGGTCAAGGCCGGCGTCGACGCGATCGTCGTCGACACCGCGCACGGTCACAGCAGCGGCGTCATCGAGCGCGTGCGCTGGGTGAAGAAGAACTACCCGCAGGTCGAGGTCATCGGCGGCAACATCGCCACCGGCGCCGCGGCGCTGGCGCTGGTGGAAGCCGGCGCGGACGCCGTCAAGGTCGGCATCGGCCCCGGCTCGATCTGCACGACCCGCATCGTCGCGGGCGTCGGCGTGCCGCAGATCGCGGCCATCGACTTCGTCGCCACCGCGCTCAAGGGCACGGGCGTGCCGGCGATCGCCGACGGCGGCATCCGCTACTCGGGCGACATCGCCAAGGCCATCGCGGCCGGCGCCAGCACGGTGATGATGGGCGGCATGTTCGCCGGCACCGAGGAAGCCCCGGGCGAAGTGATCCTGTACCAGGGCCGCAGCTACAAGAGCTACCGCGGCATGGGCTCGATCGGCGCGATGAAGGCCGGTTCGGCGGATCGTTACTTCCAGGAGAACGACGAGACCACCAACCCCAACGCGGACAAGCTGGTGCCGGAAGGCATCGAAGGGCGCGTGCCGTACAAGGGCTCGATGGTCGCGATCGTGCACCAGATGGCCGGCGGCGTGCGGGCCTCGATGGGCTACTGCGGCTGCGGCAGCATCGCCGACATGCACGACAAGGCCGAGTTCGTCGAGATCACCTCGGCCGGCATCCGTGAGAGCCACGTCCACGACGTGCAGATCACGAAGGAAGCGCCCAACTACCGCCTGGAGTGACGCCCTTGTCCAAAGAGGTCGATCCCGTCGCGGCAACGACCACACATGGCGGCCGCAAGGCCGCCATGTCGTTCATCCTGATCGCGGTGCTGATCGACATGGTGTCGATCGGCCTGATCATCCCGGTGCTGCCGCCGCTGGTCGGCACCTTCACGCAGTCCGAGACCGGCCATGTGCTGGCGCAGCTGGCGGTGGCCTTCGCCTTCGGACTGGCCAATTTCTTCGGCTCGCCCATCCTGGGCGGGCTGTCCGACCGTTTCGGCCGCCGCAAGGTGATGCTGATCGGTTTCAGCGGCCTGGCGCTCAGCTTCTTCGTGACGGCGCTGGCCGACGCCTTGTGGATGCTGGTCGTGGTGCGGCTGTTCTCCGGCGCGATGCAGGCCAACGCCGCCGTCGCCAATGCCTACGTCGCCGACATCACGCCGCCGGCGGACCGCGCCAAGCGCTTCGGCATGCTGGGCGCGGCCTTCGGGATGGGCTTCATCCTCGGCCCGGTGATGGGCGGGCTGCTCGGCAGCATCGACCTGCACCTGCCGTTCTATGTCGCCGGCACGCTGGCGTTGCTGAACTGGCTGTACGGCTTCTTCGTGCTGCCGGAATCGCTGATGCCGGAGCACCGCAGACCCTTCGACTGGCGCAAGGCCAATCCGGTCGCCGCGCTGGGCCGGCTGCGCCGGCTCGACGGCGTGGGCCCGCTGATCTACGTCATCGCGTGCTCGGGCCTGGCGCAGCTGGTGATCCAGACCAGCTGGGTCCTCTACAACCAGCACAAGTTCGGCTGGGGCCCGCGCGAGAACGGCCTGTCGCTGTTCGTCGTGGGCCTGGTCGCGGTGGTGGTGCAAGGCGTGCTGCTGCAGCCGCTGATGCGCTGGCTGGGCGCGCGGCGACTGGTGCTGATCGGCCTGGCGACTTCCATCCTGACCAACGTGATCTGGGGGCTCTCGACCGAGGCCTGGATGATGGTCGCCGCGATCTTCCTCAACATCGCCGGCGTGGCCGCGGCCCCGGCGATGCAGAGCCTCATCTCCAACGCCGCCGACGCCCGCACGCAGGGCGAGACCATGGGCGCGGTGGCGGCGATCAACAGCCTGATGGCGGTGCTGTCGCCGATCGCCGGCCTGGGGCTGATGGCGCTGGTCGCCGAGCTCCCCAAGACCGACTGGCGCCTCGGCGCGCCGTTCTACCTCTGTGCGCTGCTGCAGCTGGCCTCGCTGGGCTTCGCGTGGCGCCACTTCAACACCGACCCGCCGGCGCAGGCCGAGCCGGCCAAGGCGTGAGGGCGTGCAGACGCGCGCGCCGAACGAATCGACTCTCCAAGCATCGCTAGAAGCTGACCATGCACGACAAAGTCCTCATCCTCGACTTCGGTTCCCAGGTGACCCAGCTGATCGCGCGCCGCGTGCGCGAGGCCCAGGTCTACTGCGAGATCCATCCCAACGACGTCAGCGACGACTTCATCCGCGCGTTCGCGCCGAAGGCGATCATCCTGTCGGGCAGCCATGCGTCCACCTACGAGGACCACGAGCTGCGCGCGCCGCAGGCGGTGTGGGACCTGGGCGTGCCGGTGCTGGGCATCTGCTATGGCATGCAGACGATGGCGGTGCAACTGGGGGGCAAGGTCGAGTGGAGCGACCACCGCGAGTTCGGCTACGCCGAGGCGCGCGCACACGGCCACACGAAGCTGCTGGACGGCATCCAGGACTTCGCGACGCCCGAAGGTCACGGCATGCTCAAGGTCTGGATGAGCCACGGCGACAAGGTCACCGCGCTGCCGCCGGGCTTCAAGCTGATGGCTTCCACGCCGACCTGCCCGATCGCCGGCATGGTCAACGAGGACAAGGGCTACTACGCACTCCAGTTCCATCCCGAGGTGACGCACACCGTCCAGGGCGCCGCGATCTACAAGCGCTTCGTGCGCGAGATCGCCGGTTGCAAGGGCGACTGGATCATGGGCGACTACATCGAGGAAGCGGTCCAGAAGATCCGCGAGCAGGTCGGTGACGAGGAAGTCATCCTGGGCCTGTCCGGCGGCGTCGATTCCTCGGTGGCCGCGGCGCTGATCCACCGCGCCATCGGCGACCAGCTGACCTGCGTGTTCGTCGACCACGGCCTGCTGCGCCTGAACGAGGGCGACATGGTGATGGACATGTTCGAAGGCAAGCTGCACGCGAAGGTGATCCGCGTCGACGCGGCCGACCTGTTCCTCGGCCAGTTGGCCGGCGTGGCCGATCCGGAGAAGAAGCGCAAGATCATCGGCGGCCTGTTCGTCGACGTGTTCAAGGCGGAAGCCGAGAAGCTGAAGGCCGGCGACGGTGGTCACAAGGGCGCGACCTTCCTGGCGCAAGGCACGATCTATCCCGACGTGGTGGAGAGCGGCGGCACCAAGACCAAGAAGGCTGTGACCATCAAGAGCCACCACAACGTGGGCGGCCTGCCGGAACAGTTGGGCCTGAAGCTGCTGGAGCCGCTGCGAGAGCTGTTCAAGGACGAGGTCCGCGAACTGGGCGTGGCGCTGGGCCTGCCGCCGGAGATGGTCTACCGCCATCCGTTCCCGGGGCCGGGCCTGGGCGTGCGCATCCTGGGCGAAGTGAAAAAGGACTACGCGGACCTGCTGCGCCGCGCCGACGCGATCTTCATCGAGGAACTGCGCAACACGCGCGACGAGGCGACGGGCAAGACCTGGTACGAGCTGACCAGCCAGGCCTTCACGGTGTTCCTGCCGGTGAAGAGCGTGGGCGTGATGGGCGACGGCCGGACCTACGACTACGTGGTGGCGCTGCGCGCGGTGCAGACCAGCGACTTCATGACGGCCGACTGGGCGGAGCTGCCCTACAGCCTGCTCAAGCGCTGCTCGGGGCGCATCATCAACGAGGTGCGCGGCATCAACCGCGTGACCTACGACGTGTCGAGCAAGCCGCCGGCGACGATCGAATGGGAATGAGCGCCCGGCGCTCATGAACCTTGGCCGGATCGTCTGATCGCCTGATCGGCTGATCGGGCCAGGTTTCCCAAAGCACAACGGCCTGGCCCGCTTATCGCGGACCAGGCCGTTTTCATTGGCGGAGAGTGACCTCTCCGCCGCTGCCTCCGCCTTACAGCGAGTTGAGGAACGCCAGCAGCGCTTCCCGATCCGCCGTGCTCATCTTGACGAAGCGCTGGCGGCTCGCGTCGCCTTCGCCGCCGTGCCACAGGATGGCCTCGGTCAGCGTGCGGGCGCGGCCGTCGTGGAGGTAGCCCACCTTGACGCCGGCGCCGGCCACGCGTTCCGTGTAGCCGATGCCCCACAGGGCCGAGGTACGCCACTGGCTGCCCGTCGCCTGCGACTCCGAGAAGTTGTCGGCCAGATCCGCGCCCATGTCATGCAGCAGCAGGTCGGTGTAGGGCTTGATCGTCTGGTTGCGCATCTCGGCCAGTTCCGTGCCCAGGCCCGTCTTCATCTCGGCGATGTGGCAGGCCGTGCAGCGGATGCTGTCGAACAGCTTGGCGCCCGAGGCGATCTTGACCGGATCCACGTCCAGGTAGGGCAGCGGCGTCACGCCCTTCGGGAAGCCGCTGGTGACGCTGCGCTGCGCCGGAACGCCCAGGAAGGCCACATAGCGCGAGAGCAACGTCAGCTCGTCCTCGGTCACGCCCTTTTCCACCTTCTTGTTGTTGCACTGGGCCGGGCCGGCCAGGCAATCGCGGTTCGGGTAGACCGGCGAGGTCACCGACATGTCCAGCAGCAGCGCGTTGGCCGTCTGGTGGCGCAGGCTGAACTTCGCCGCCTTCCAGCCGTAGCGGCCGACGCGCACGGCGCCGGTCTCCGGGTCGTAGACCAGGTTGGCCTGGCCTTTCACGCCGTCCGCGTCCGGCGTCGCACGCACCCGCGACAGGATGTCCGCGTCGGTGATCGCCTCCAGCAGACCCATGCCGATCACCGGCTGCGCGCTGCGCAGCGAGTACACCGTCGGCGTCGGGCCGTCGAAGCTGATCCTCGGCTTGCTCAGGGTCACCACGGTGCCGTCGGCCAGCGTCACGTTCTTCGTGTCGAAGCCCGCGACGCGCACGCCGTTGCCCCAGTCCTGCATCGCGCCGGTGGTGGCCGAACGGGCGTTCATCTGCACCGCCTCGCCGTACACCGGGTGGGGCAGCTGCTTGCCGTTGCCGTCCAGCGCCGCCGTGCGCACCGCCATCGTGTCCAGACGCTGATTGAGCACCTGCGGCGCCAGGCTGCGGCCGTTGTTGACGTGACAGCCGAAGCAGTTGGTCTGGTTGAAGCGCGGACCCTGCAGCTTCACCGCATCGGTGTTGCGGTCGTTGCCCTGCTCGTTGTGGTCGCCGGTCCACATGTTGGTGTGGAACCAGCGGCGGCCTTCAACGAACCGCTGCATGTTCTGCATGCCGATCTGGAGACTGGGCTGCTGGAACATGAAGGTCGAGTTGTCGGCGTAGTCGTACGAGACCGATCCGGTGCCGCCCGACAGCGTCTCGACCGGCAGCGCCGCGTTGTTCAGGCGCGGCTGCACGCCGTACTGCGGACGCAGGCCGCTGCCCACCACGTAGGTCACTTCGTTGGTGTAGTAGCGGAAGTTGCCGCTGTCCTGGATCGCGTCCATCGCCGCGCGGCTGGAGAAGAACGAGGGGGTGAACTCGATCGCCTCGCCCAGCTGGAGCGGACGCGACGGGATGTTGACGCCGTTGGGCACCATCACGCCGTTGGCGTTGGGGGACAGGTCCTGGTGGCCGGGCTTGTTGTCCAGCACCACGGAGCAGCCGTCGTTCGCGCCGATGATGCCGCCGTAGCCCGTGGTGGGCTTGAGCAGGGCGTTCTGGGGCGGCTTGGGGACGATCGGGCAGGAGGTCTTGTCGACGAAGCCGTCGGTGTAGGTGGTGCGGTCCAGCAGATTGCCGGGCGACATCCAGCCGTAGCCGGTGACGTTCGGGTCGTCGATGCGGCGGAAGAACGAGTGACCGCCGCCGCGCTGCGCCTGCTGGAAGTACTGGTTGACGATGAGGGTCGGCTTGGTGACGCCGGCCACGCGGCTGTTGTCGATGAACTCGACGCCCCAGGTGCGGTTCTTGAAGTAGTTGGCGATGAAGTTCAGGTAAGCGCCGGGGCCCTTGTCCTGCGGCTTGCCGTTGGCGTCCACGGTGTCGTTGGGACCGAAGCCGATCTCGTTCCAGTCCTCGCCGCGCTCGCGGCCGTGGCGCGAGCGGCCGACGAAGCCCATGCGCGTCACCAGCGTGCCGTCTGCCAGGGTGAACTGTGTCGTCTCGAGCGTGGCCGGCGTCGTCGGCGCGATCGGCGTGCTGTTGGCCGGCGGCGTGGGCACGGCCGAGGCGGTCAGCATCGGCAGCGTGTTGTCGCTGCCCGGCGAGCTGAAGTTGACCTCGAGCAGCGAGTAGCCGTATTGCGTGCCGCGGGCCACGCCTTGCAGGCGCAGGTAGCGGGCGTTGGCGTTCAGGTTGAAGAACTCCTCCGTGCCGCCCTTGCCGCCGACGACGTAACGCAGCTGGTACCAGGTCTGGCCGTCATCGGAGACCTGCAGCGCGTACTCCTTGCCATAGGCGTTCTGCCAGACCAGCTTCAGGTAGCCGATCGGCGTCTTGGCGCCGAAGTCGAACTGGATCCAGGCCTTGTCGTCGAACGCGCTGGCCCAACGCGTGTTCAGGTCGCCGTCGAGGGTCTTCTGTGCGGTGTCACCGTTGTTCTCCAGCGCGCTGGAGGTCGCGACGATGCCGGTGATGGCCTTGCCGGGCTTGCTGATGTCCAGGCCAGAGGGCGACTGCAGGGACGGCGGGACGGCCGGCGTGCCGCTGTCGCCGCCGGAAGGCAGCGTCGGCGGCGCAGGTGCGGGCGGAGGCAGTTCGGGCTCGTCGCCGACCGGCGCGGACGCCGCAGGCGCGGGGGCCGGGGCCGGAGCCGGCGAACCGGACACCGGCGGGTTGGCTGCGTCGGTCGAGCCACCGCCACCGCCGCCGCAGCCGACGAGCGTGCCGGCCGCGCTGAGCGCGACGACGGCGCTGAACATGAGTCCCCAGGACGTGGTCCGTGGGGCGGGGCAGGCCGACTTCGGGTCAGCCTCTGAATGATCGTGGCGCATGGCGCTCCTGCAGGTCCGATGAATCTCGAGACACCAGGGCGCGAGCAGTTGCTCCGAGCTCGACCCAGGTGGACTTTTGCCTGGTTCAAGCAGAGAACGTGCCGGTTGCGGATGGACACAAAGTGCGGTTCGCGGTGCAAAACGCGGGGTTTCAAACGAAACCCATCCTCCCAAAGAGGTATTGGGCGACAAGCGTTCGAACGGCAGGGTCAGGTTTTGTCAGGCCTGACAAGGGATGCGACAAATAGTGTCACTTCGATCGGCGGAAATCGTTGAAACTCGCCGGCGATGTCCGCCGACCTTCGCGCCGCCGACCCTCGCGTCGCCGATCTCCGCCGCATGAAGCGGGTCGCGCTGGGCTGCCTGCTCGCGTCGCTCGCGGGGCTTGTCGTCAGCCTGCTGATGGGCGCGCAAGGGCCGTGGGGCTGGCTCAAGGCCTTCTGCGAAGCCGCGGCCATCGGCGGCCTGGCGGACTGGTTCGCGGTCGTCGCGCTGTTCCGCCATCCGCTCGGCCTGCCGATCCCGCACACCGCGCTCATTCCGCAAGGCAAGCACCGCATCGCGGACAGCCTCGCCGAATTCGTTCGCGACAACTTCCTGCATCCCGAGGTCCTGCTCCAGAAGCTGGCGGTCCTCAATCCTGCGGAGCGCCTCGGCCAGTGGCTGCGCGAGCCGGCCAACCTCGCGCAGGTGACGGGCTCGGTCCGCGCGATGGCCGTCGAGGCGCTGTCGCTGCTCAACGAGCAGGCGGTGCGCCGCGCCATCGGCGAGTTCCTCGTCGCCCGCGCGCTGTCCTGGAACGCCACCAATACGGCGGCCTCCGTGCTGGACGTGCTGACGAAATCCGGACGTCATCAGGACGTGCTGGACGGCGCGTTGTCCAAGCTCCGCGACTACCTGTCCACGCCGGAGGTGCGGGCGCTTGTGGCCGGGCGGCTGGTGAAGTTCGCGAGCACCCAGTGGCCGAAGGCGATCAAGCTCGTCGACACCATCGCCAACGTCGACAAGATGGCCGACAGCCTGTCCGACAAGCTCGCGCTGCAATTGGTCGAGGAAGTGCAGAACGCGCTCTCGCAGCCCGACCACTCGGTGCGACGCCAGTTCGACGACTGGATCCAGGAATTCATCGACCGTCTGCGCCAGGACCCCGAGTTCGCGAACGAGGTCAACGCGATGAAGGACCGCGTGGTGCAGAGCGACGACGTGCGCGCCTACCTCGACGGCGTGTGGACGGAAGTCCGCGCGACCATCGAGCAGGACCTGCGTGGCGACGACTCCGTGCTGATGCGGCATCTGGATCAGTCGCTGGCGGCGCTCGGCGACCGGTTGAGCCGCGATCCTTCGCTGGTACAGGCGATCAACGAGCACGTGCTGTCCGCTGCGGAGCGCATGGTCGGCGGCATGCGCGACGGCGTCACGCGCCACATCGCGTCGACGGTCAAGGCCTGGGACGATCGCAGCCTGGTGCGGCAGATCGAGCTTGGCGTCGGCCGCGACCTGCAGTTCATCCGGCTGAACGGCACGCTGGTGGGCGGGGTCATCGGACTGCTGCTCTACGCGGTGACCATCGTGGCGCAGCGCTGAAGGCCGCCTTTAGACTCCGGCGATCGTCTGCTCATACCGGAACCTCCCCATGCCCCGTTACGTCGCCTTCCTCCGCGGTGTCAGCCCGATGAATGCCCGCATGCCGGACCTGATCCGCGCGTTCGAGGCCGCCGGCTTCACGCGGGTGAAGACGGTGATCTCCAGCGGCAACGTCGTGTTCGACCACGCCGGCGCACCGGTCGACGAGCTCGAACGGCTCGCCGAACAGGCGATGACCGACACGCTGGGCAAGACCTTCGGCACCACCGTGCGGCCAGTCGATCACCTCAGATGGATCGTCGACGCGGACCACCATGCCGTCTTCAATCCGCCGGCCGCGGCCAAGCAACTGATCACCTTCCTGAAGCGCCCGCACGAGGGTCAGGTGTCGCTGCCGCTTGAAGGCGACGGCGCCGCGATCTGCAAGCTCGACGGCGTGGAGGTCTACAGCCACTACCTGCCCAACGACAAGGGCCCGCTGTTCATGACCATGCTGGAGAAGACCTTCGGCAAGCAGATCACGACGCGCACCGTGGACACGGTGCGCAAGTGCATCAAGAGCTGACGCGGATGACGGCGAGTCTGCGGCTGCGGCCGCGGTCGTGACGGGTCAAGACAGCACGTTGTAGAGCCGCAGGATCCACCATTGCTGCACCGCCAGCGCGACCAGCACCAGCGCCCACTGGAAGCGCCGGTGGGTGATCAGGGCCGCGACGCCGCACAGCGCGATCGCCGCGGCCGTCTTGATGCCGTAGGCTGTGCCCAGTTCCTGCAGATGGGGCGTTCCCTTGAGTGCGCTGTCCGCCACATCCAGCAGCAGCGTGAACGCCAGGATCCCGAAGAACCAGCGTCTCCGCGACATGAAGTAGTCGCGGTAGCCCGCGTACTCGGCGATGTCGTCGGGGAAGAGGATGGCGCACAGCAGGTACAGGACCGCGCTGTAGCCGACCACGAACACGAACTGGAGGAAGTGCCACGGCCCCACGCGGCTCAACGCGAATTCCCACCACCAGAAGTGGATCAGCGTGATCATCATGTAGAGCGTCCACAGCAGATGGATGCCGTCGACCTTCAAGCGCCCCGGGTGCTGCACGAACTTCGCCAGTCCCGACAGCAGTCGCGCGATCGACAGGCTGACCACCATGCTCAGCACCATCCGGATGTGGATGAACTGGGTGGGATCGATCGCGGCATGGTCCATCGCGGCGATCCTCCCGTTCCCGTGATCCGGTCTGCCGGCTCAGGCCCGCAAGGCGCCCGGCCTCAGGCGACGCACGCCCGGTTCTTGCCGGTGCGCTTGGCCTCGTAGAGCGCCTCGTCGGCGCGGTCCAGCGCCTGCTCCATCGTCTCGTTGCCGCGGAACAGCGTGACGCCAGCCGAGAAGGTGACGAACACGTCGCGCCCCTCGTGCATGAACAGGCTGGCCGACAGCGAGCGCTGCAGTCGCAGCAGCACCGCCTGCGCTTCCTCGAGCGGCGCCTCGGGCAGGATCAGCACGAATTCCTCGCCGCCCCAGCGGCCGACCTTGTCGCCCGGCCGCAGCATGCCCGACACCCGCGACGCCAGCGCCTTCAGCGCCTCGTCGCCGGCCGCGTGGCCGAGGTTGTCGTTGAGCTTCTTGAAGTTGTCGATGTCCAGCAGCGCCAGCGCCAGCGGCTTGGGATCGCGCTCAAGCTTGGCGCGTTCGGTCTCGAAGGTGGCGATCAGGCCGCGCCGGTTGGCGACCTGGGTCAGCTGGTCGGTCTGGACCTCGCTGGACAGGCGGCGCAGCTCGCCTTCGAGCTGCTCGACGCGACCGGCGAGTTGCGTCGCGCGGTCGTGTTCGTCGCGCAGCCGGCCCTGCGTGTTCTGCACCAGCGACTGCACGCTGCGGCTTTCCTCGACCATCTCGCGCACCACGCCCGCCAGGCTCTCCAGCGAGTCCGCCTGCTCGATCACGGTGGCGTACTTGCCCACGCTGTCGCTGAAGCGGTCGGTGTGCTGGCCGAGCTCGCCGAGCTCCTGCAGCATCCGGTTGATCAGGCCCTTGAGCGCGTCGCGGGCGCGGCCGCGCTCCTCGCGCAGGCTGTGCTGGCGCTCGCGCGTGCCGTGCAGCAGCTCGCTGACCGAGCGCACGCTGCGCGCCGTCAGGCCTTGCGCCAGCGTCTGGCTCATGGCCTCGCACTGGCCCTGCGCCCAGGAGTCGTCCTCGGCCAGGTCCGCCAGGCTGCCGGTCAGTTCGCCGCAGAGCTTGCCCAGCTCGGTGAAAGCGTGGTTGCGGTGGTCCAGCCAGCGCCGCGCGCGGATGCACAGCGCATCCATCTGCGCGGCGCGTTCCGGCGTTGCGCCGTCGCGGACCAGTTCCGCATGCGCCACGCCGAGTTCGTCGATCAGTTCCTGCGCCCGCGCGTCGTCGGATTGCAGTGCGTGGCGCACCGTGCCGTTCAGGTGCGTGCCGACTTCGGGCCACGATTGCAGGCCCGGGCCGGACGGTTCAACGGCACCGCCCATCAGCGTGTCGAGCGAACCGTAACGCCCCCCTTCGGCGTTGGGAACGGCAGCGGCTGCGCCGGCCTCGGCCGGCGGCTGCGCGATCTCCTCGTCGGTGAAGAACTGCGTCGGCGTGCCCGAACGCTCCTCATCGTCGTCATCGTCCTGCACGGCCGTCGCGGCCCGCGTCGCGCCGGTGCCGACCGTGGAAGGCAGTTCATCCAGTGGCGCCGGCTGCGTCTCGACGCGCGAATCGCCGACATCGGAATCCCAGCTCGCGACCAGCTGCTTCAGGCGCAGGGTCAGGCGTTGCGGGTCGCTGCGGTTGCTCTGCAGCACGCGCAGCACGCCGTCCTTCTTGCGCGCCAGCGTCCATTGCCGGCCGCCGCGTTCCAGGCCGCGCATCATCCGCTCGATCAACTGCGCGAGCTGTTCCGCCTGCGCACCGGGTCCGTGCGTCTGCTGCAGCGCTTCCAGCGCGCGCTGCAGTTCATCCCACTTGCCGTCGCGCACCTGCATCGCGAAGCCCTGGCGCTGCTGCGGATCCGGCACCGCCAATCCCAGCAGCCGCGCCACGGAGGCCTGCGCGCGCTCGGGCAGCTGCGTGGCCGCGCCTCCGCGGGCGGGCTCGCCGGACTCCTGCGCATAGGCGCGGGCGTAGTTCTCGGGAGTGGGTTCCAGCTTGTCCAGCGCCAGCCGGCGCAGGGCCGCTTTTGCCAGGAGAGCGGGGGGCTGCTGCGGCATCGGTCGGGACTCGGTGAATGCGGGGGAGGGCGCTGACGCTCGCGGCCTGAACCGGGCTCAGCGTGTCGGAAGGTCGTCGCCGGCGTCGGACGTCGGCAGGATCCAGGGGGCCTTGCGCGGCAGCACGGTCTGCGCCAGCCAGCGTTCCAGGTCGTCCGGGGGCAGCGGCTTGCTGAACAGGAAGCCCTGCATCAGGCTGCAATCCAGCCGGCGCAGCACTTCCATCTGCCGCAGCGTCTCGACGCCCTCGGCGATGACCTGCAACCCCAGCGAGCGTGCCAGCGCGATGATCGCGGTCACCACCGCCGAACTCTGCGGCGTGATGCCCAGGTCGCGCACGAAGCTGCGGTCGATCTTCACTTCGGAGATCGGCAGCGTCGTCAGATACGCCAGCGACGAATAACCAGTGCCGAAGTCGTCGATCGAGATCTCGACGCCGACCTCGTTGAGCCGGTGCAGCGACGGGATCACGCTCTGCAGGTCCTTCATCAGGCCGGTCTCGGTGATCTCGAGCTGGATCGCACGGTGGGGCACGCCCCACTGGCTGACGAACTGGTGGATGTGCTCGACCAGGTCCGAACGTTCAAACAGCCGGTTGGGCAGGTTCACCGCGATCGACTCGCTGAAGCCGAAATTCAGCTGCCAGACCTTGGCCTGGCGCGCGGCCTCGCGCAGCGCCCATTCGGACAGCGGCACGATCAGGCCGGTTTCCTCGGCCAGCGGGATGAAGTCGCCCGGCGGCACCAGCGTGTTGCCGCGGCGCCAGCGCATCAGCGCCTCGGCGCCGACCATGCGGGCGGTGCGCACGTCGATCTTGGGCTGGTAATGCAGCACCAGCTCGTCGCGTTCGATCGCCTTGTGCAGCGCCGACTCGAGCTCGAGCTTCTCGCGCCCGCGGCCCGCCAGCATCGGCGAGTACAGCGCCGACGCGTTGCGGCCCTGGTTCTTGACCGCATACATCGCCACGTCGGCGTTGCGCAGCAGGTCGGCCATCGTCAGGCCGTCGCGCGGGTAGAGCGAGATGCCCACCGACGCGGTCACGAAACATTCCTGGCCGGCGATGAAGATCGGCTCGCGCAGGGCGTCGAGCACGCGCTGGGCGACGCGTTCGGCGTCGCTCTCGTCGCCGACCTCGGGCAGCAGCGCGACGAACTCGTCGCCGCCCAGGCGGCCCACGGCCTCCAGCGTGCGGTGCGAGCGCGTGCCGACGGATTCCAGCATGCCCTCCATCACCTGGTCGCTGTGACGCACGCAGGAGCGCAGGCGCCGGCCGACTTCCATCAGCAGGTCGTCGCCGGCGGCGTGGCCCAGCGTGTCGTTGATGACCTTGAAGCGGTCCAGGTCGATCAGCAGCAGGCCGACCTCGTGGCCCATGCGACGGCCGGCCTCGATGGCGCGCTCGGCGCGCCACATCAGCTGGCGGCGGTTCGGCAGGCCGGTCAGAGCGTCGAAGTTGGCCAGCTCGCGGATGCGGTCCTCCGCCATGCGGCGGTCGGTCACGTCCTGGATGACGCCGGTGTAGCCGCAGGCGTTGCCGTGTTCGTTGAACTCGGGCTCGGCCTCGATGTGGATGACGCGCTTGCGGCCGTCCAGCAGCGTGAAGGGCAGGTCGGTCACCAGCACCGAGTTGTGGGCGACGACGTCGCGCAGCAGGCGCATGAAGAGCAGGCGCTCCTCGCGCGGCACCATGCGCATCACGCCGATGAAGTCCAGCGGATCGACCGGCCCGCGGCCGAAGACGCGCAGCGCCTCGTTGGCCAGCTTGAAGCCGTGCCCGGTCTGCCACTCGAAGCTGCCCATGCGGGCCAGGTCTTGCGCGCGGGCCAGCTTGGACTTGCTTCGTTCCAGTTCCTGGCGCGTGCGCGAGCTGCGCAGCATGTAGCGCAGCCGGCCGGCCAGCAGCCGCCACTGGGTGGACTTGACGAAGAAGTCGGTCGCGCCGGCCTGGTAGGCACGGTTGATCGAGGCCTCGTCGTCGAGGCCGGTCAGCATCAGGATGGGCGCGTTCTCGAAGCCGGGCAGGTGGCGCAGCCGCTCGCAGGTCTCGAAGCCGTCGAGCTCCGGCATCAGCGCGTCCAGCACGATCAGTTCGGGCGTCCATTGCGTGACCAGCTGCAGCGCCTGCAGCCCGCCGGTCAGCGCGGTGACCTCGAAGCCGTGCTCCTGCAGCGCGGCCTCGCTCAGCATCAGGTTGACCGGGTCGTCGTCCACCAGCAGGACGCGCGGCCGTTCGATCAGTTCACCTTCCTTCACGACGCGGCTCATCGTGAGGCTTGCACCAGTTGCTGCATGGCCCGCCGCGCGGCGACGATGTCGTCGAGCACGGTCCCGATCAGGTCGGCCAGGCCGTCCTCGCGGCCGGAACGGGCGAGGGCCTCGATCTCCGCGCAGCGCTGCGACAGCACCGTCGCGCCCAGGCTGGCCGCGGCCGACTTCAGCGTATGCGCCACGTGGCGCAGTCCGTTCAGGTCGCGCGGCGCCTCACGCCCCGCGGCAAGCACCTGTTCCTGTTGATCCAGCGACTTGAGGAAAGCGGCCACGACACGGTCCAGCAGATGGTTCACGCCCTCCGGGTCCAACTCGCGCAGACGGGCGAGGGCCTGGTCGTCCAGCACGGCGGGTTCGGGCTGCGTCCGGGAGGGCATGGTCGTGGCGTAGTCTGGTGACATCTTCTGATCATGGCGCCGCGGGAGGTTCCACGCGGAGTTGCGGACCATTGTCGTTCACCGCAAGGATGCGAGCGTGCGAAAAAGCAGTCAATTCTGGTGTTCTTGGAGACGTCACTCGGGGTAAGTCCTGGGGTGGGTGTCGCATCCATGCCGCCTCGGGCGCAAACCGGCGGCGCCACCACCCGCGTTCGAGGCCCGGGGGCCTCCGGTTGCCTGCCTACAATGGTCCGCATGAACAGGTTGGGGGAAGCCGCCGCGCGCCGTCGGCCATGGAAGGGAGCCGCGCTGGCCTTGGGGCTGGCGGTCGTGGTCCTGCTCCTGCTGCTGGCCCTTAACCTCGAGCCTACCGGCCCCGGCCTGGTGCTGACCGCCGTGATGGCGGGGGCCGCGCTGATGATCTTCGTGGCCGCGCTGACCTGGCACCTGGCGGTGCGGCTGGCACGGGCGCAGTTCGGCGAGCTGCTGCGCGAGAGCCGCCAGCAGGCGCAGTCGCTGACGCATCTGCAGCCGGACTGGCTCTGGCAGACGGATGCGCAACATCACCTGGTCCGCTGGCAGGCGCCGCAGGGCGCGCCTGCGTCGAGCTGGGCCGGCACGGCGATGAACGGTGCGGTGACGCAGCGGCTGTGGGAACGGTTCCAGTCTTTGCCCGCCGTGCCGCCTGGATCGGGCGACGCGCCGGCGGATACCGTGCCGGCAGGGCGAGGCTCGGACCTGCGCGGTCACGTCGAACCGGGACAGAGCTTCGATCGCCTGCGCGTGGTCGACGGACAGGGCCGTCGCTGGGAACTGCGCGGGCAGGCGATGACGGATGCAGCGGGGCGCTTCGCCGGGTATCTCGGCGCGGCGCGCGCGCTGGACGAGGACTCGTCGACGGGATCGGACCTCGCGCTTCCGGGGGCGTCCGGCGCATCCGGCGTGGCCGTCGCCTCCTCCACCGACTGGCTGCAGGCGCTGCCCGGTCCCGCATGGTTGCTGAGCGAGGCGCGCGGCGCCGTCGCCGGCAACGACGCTGGCGGACAGTCGGGGGGCGGTCCCGGCGCCGCCACGCGCCTGATCGATTTCAACGACGCCGCCGCGCAGATGATGGGCGGCTCGGAGGCGCGGGGTCAGCTGTGGCGTGCCTGCGAGGAACGTCTCCCCGAGGAGCTCCGGCAGGCGCTGGCGCAGCCCGACCTGCAGTCCGGCAGCGCCTGCGGCGCCTGGTGGCTGTGCCTGACGGCGCTGCCGCATGGCGGCGGGTCGCTGCTCAGCCTGTGGCCGCAGGGCGCGGTCGAGACCGTGCCGGCGGCGCTGGCCATGCAGGCCGCGGAGCAGGCGCGGGCGGACCAGGCCTCGTTCAGCTACACCGTGTCGCACGACCTGCGCGCGCCGCTGCGCGTGGTCGAGGGCTTCACCCGCATCCTCAAGGAAGATTACGGCCGGCTGCTGGACCGGGCCGGCAACGATCACCTGGACCGGGTGCTGGGCGCGTCGACGCGGATGCACAGCATGATCGACTCGCTGCTGGCGTTGTCGCACCTGTCGTCGCAGGCGCTGCGCCACGAGACGGTGGACCTGTCGTTGCTGGCGTCGCAGGTGGTGGATGAGCTGCACCGCGGCGCGCCGACGCGCTCGGTCGATGCCCAGGTGCAGTCCGGGCTCAGGGTGCAGGGGGATCCCACCTTGCTGCGGATGGTGCTGGAGAACCTGATCGGCAACGCCTGGAAGTACAGCGGCAAGCGCGACCACGCCGAGATCCGCTTCGCATCCGAACAGCGCGAAGGTGAGCGCGTCTTCGTGGTCACCGACAACGGCGCGGGATTCGACATGCGTTTCGCGGACCGCCTCTTCGGCGTGTTCCAGCGGCTGCACAGTGCGAGCGACTTCCAGGGCACCGGCGTGGGGCTGGCCTCGGCGCGGCGCATCGTGCGCCGGCATGGGGGCGACATCTGGGCCGAGTCGGAGATCGGGCAGGGCGCCCGGTTCTACTTCACCCTGCCGAACTGAGCACCTCGCCAACCGCTGCGGCTGGCCGTCCGGCCAGATCAGCTCCCGAGCGCGAGCTGCTCGACGGCCTCGACGATGCGACGGGCCTGTTCCGGGGTCTCGATCGACTGCTCGGCGGCCATGCGTTCCAGACGCGACAGCGCCTGCGCTCGGGTCAGCGAGTAGCGGTGCATCAACACGCCCAAGGCCATCGCCTCGACGACTTCGAGGGAAGCGCCGGGTTCGGCGACGGGCACGTGCGGCGCGGCGACGGTGCGGGCGGGCCGGTTGGCGAAGGCGGCCTCGACGGCGGGGACGATCTGGTGGATGTCCAGCGGCTTGACGAGGTAGGCAAGGGCGCCGAGTTCCTTCACTTTGGCGATGGTGGCCTCGTCGGCGAAGGCCGAGAGGAACATGAAGGGCAGCTGGAGGTAATCGCGCAGGTAGCCGGCGACGTCGAAGCCGGTCATGCCCTCCATGCGGATGTCGAGCAGCGCGAGGTCGGGGCGGTGCTGGCGGGCGATGAGGATGGCGTCGTCGCCGTTGTCGGCGTCGAGCACCTCATAGCCGGCCTGGGCCAGGCCGTGCGTCAGGGTGGCGAGCACCAGCCGGTCGTCGTCCACGACCAGGATGCGGCCCTTGCCGCTCGCGCCCACGTCCTTGTTCACGCTATCCACCCTGCTCAAGCTGCTCACGCTGCTCCCGAATCCAAGGCCAACCCCAATCGATGGGGGACCGGGGATTGTCACCGAAATGATGTAGACGGGTCTGCCGCCGTCGGACCCCGGTTTCGGGTGGTCACAAGTGACCCGGTGGCGGCCCGGACGGTGGTGGCCGGACGGCTCAGAGCGCCTCCAGCAACTGCACCCCCGGCGGCCACAGGCTGAGCTCGCAGACGACCTGCTCGCCCTCCTGCGTGAGTCCGAGCAGCGCGCTGCGCCGCGGCAGCAGCGCGCGCACCAGCCCGAGGCCCGACACGCCGCCGCGTACCTGTGCGAGGTCGAAGCCCGCCGGCAGCGTCCCGCGGTTGATGATGCGCAGTACCACCTGCTCGGGCTCGAAGCGCAGCTCGCAGCGCACCGGCGTCTCGCCGCCATGCTTCACCGCGTTGGTGAACAGCTCATTGAGCGTCAGCGCGATCGGGATCGCCTCGCCTTCGGGCAGCCCCCAGCGGTGGGACTGCTCGGCCATCGCGCCGTCGACGTCGACCAGGATCTCGCGTCCGAACATGCGCTGCACCGACCCCATCACCGCCTCGACGACCTTGCGCAACCGCAGCGGTCCCGACATCCCCACCTGCAGTCCGTAGACCTGCGCGATCGCCTGCACCTGGCCGACGGCCTCGTTGATCACCGTGCGCACCTCGGGACGCCGCGCGGCGATCTGCTGCAGTAGCCCGGCCACACCTTGCAGGTTGTTCTTGATCCGGTGGTGGACTTCCCTCACCAGCAGCTCGCGTTGCGCGATCGCCGCTTCCAGCCGCGCAGCCTCCTGCGCGCGCTGCTGCGTCACATCGGTGGCGACCAGCAGCAGCTGTTCCGGCTCCAGCTCGCCGCTGGCGTCGTTGACGCCCGCCAGATGCAGCAGCCGGGCGTCCCAGATCCTCGCCTGGCCGCGCACCGTCAGCCGATACTCGCGCTGCAGCACCTCGCTGCTCTGCAGCGCGAATTCCATGTCTGAGCGGATCGTCTCCGCCTCGTCGCCGCTGCCGAAGAGCGCCTCCAGACTCGCGCCGAGCAGCTCTTCCTCGGGCCGTCCGGCCAGCGCCGCGGCGGCCTGGTTGATCTGTCGCACCTGCAGGGTGCGCGCATCGTGCAGGCTGATGGCGATGGGCGCGGCTTCGATGATCCGGTGCAGCGAGGCCTGTGCCTGCTGGCTTTGCGCCTCCGCCTGCCGGCGGCGTTCGATGTCGAGCAGCGCGTAGGTCAGTTGGCGGGAACTGTCAGGCCCCACCGTCGCCACTGCGTTGCCCACCACCCAGAACTCGCGGCCGTCGCGGGCGACCACGCGGCATTCGAAGGTCTCGGCCTGTCCCTCGGGCAGTTCATCCAGATACTGGGTCTGACGGAACGGATGATCAGGGGCTTCGGTCGCGACGCAGCTGATCGGCTGACCGGAGAATTCCGGCAGATCGCCGCCGAACATGCGCCGCGCCGAACGGTTCATCCATTCGATGCCCTGCCGGCCGACGGTCACGATGCCGACCAGCACCGAGTCGAGCACCGCGCGCTCGCGCTCGGTCTGCAGGTTCAGCGAGTGCTGCAGCAGCTCGTTGCGTTCCTGGGCCTGATGATGGTCGGTGATGTCGACGGTCAGCACCGAGGTCGTCTTCTGGCCCGAGGCCAATTGACCGATCTCCACGCGGGTCATCAGCCAGCGCAGCCCGTGCTCGGGATGCCGGACCGCGTAACGCGCCACCGTCGGTGTCGCCTGCTTCAGCGCCTGCTGGAGCTTTTCGTATTCGGCACGCGATTCGGGCTCGACCATGTCGCGGTTGACGCCCTGCAGGGCCGGTGCCGGGCGCATGCCCTCGTCGCCGGGAACCGGCGGTGGAGGGGGCGCGCCGGTGCCCGGCCGCGACCAGCCGGCTTCCGCCTGGAAGGTCGCCAGCCCCACGCCAGCGGTGTCCATCAAGGTCTGCAGCTGTTGCTGAGCGAGTTCCAGGTCTTGCTCCGCGCTGCGGTCCTCGAGCATCACCAGCGTGCGCGGCCGCGTCCACGGACCGCTCAGCCGGCGCGCGCGCACGCGGATCCAGCGCCGGCGGTCGCCAGGCGGCGCCAGCAAGGCGTTGCGGTGCGATTCCTGGCCCGACTCGGGCGCCTTCGCATGCAGCAGGTCGCGCCACTCGGTCGGCAGTTCTTGCAGGCTGATCGGCATCTGCGGGCTCAGCCGCCGGCACAGCGCCGCGAAGGCGCCGTTGAAACGCAGCAGCAAGCCCTGGTCGTCGTGCATGAGCGCAGGCAACGGGCTGAGATCAAGCCACTGGTCGATCTCGGATTGCATCCGGTCCGCGCGTTCCCTCGCCGCCAACTCGGTGCTGTGATCCTGCAGCAGCGCCAGACCCAACCCACCCTCCAGCGGATGCACCCAGGCCTGCAGCAGATGATCGCGACCCTGGTCGTCAACCAGACGCAGTTCCTGCGCCTTGCCGCTGGGGAGCAGTCGCTCACCCTTGAGCGAGATCGCCCCCATCAAGCCCTGCAGCCGGGCGTTGGTCAGCAAGACCTGGCCCTTGGCGTCGAGCACGAAGGCCGGCCATGGGCCCTCCCACAATCCGGCCAACAGGTCGGCCAGCGCCAACCCACGCGCCGTCAGCAGCGCGCGCAAGGCGTCGAGGTCGGAAGAGGCAAGGGGGAGTTGGGTGGACACGGGCCGAGTTTATGCCGGGTGGGGACCGCCTACCTGCCACGGTCGGGGCGTTGGCCGCCAGGTCGCAGGGCCTTGGCCGCAAGGGCCAAAACCCCGCGACCTGCCGTCCCCCATCGACGTCTCACTTCCACCGGTTTGCTACCGAGGACCGCAATGGAAAAAGGCCTCGCGGCGTTGGCGGCGAGGCCTCTCGGTGCGCTGCATGGACGCCCGTGATCACTCGAGCTGCGCTGCCTTGTTCAGCGCGCGCAGCACGGCGCCGTTCACTTCGTCCGGCCCCAGCATCAGCGTGTCGAGCGCCGCTCGGACGTCGAAGACCGATTCGTTCTCGATCGCCTGCACCAGGTCCAGGTAGCCCTTGTACGGACCGGTCTGCTCGACCAGCGCCTGGCGCACACGCTCCGGCACAGGGATGGACTGCAGCAGCTTTTCGAAGGGCTGCTTGAGCATGTGGTCCAGCAGCGAGAAGAGGCCGCAGATGAACATCTCGTCGCGGACTTCGGAGTCCGTCATGCTCTTGGCCAACTCTTCCATGACCAGGCCGCGCCGCAACGCGCCGAACATGACCGGACGCATCGCGTGGTCCTTGCTGGCCGTGGCCAGCAGCAGGGCCAGCCAGCGGCGCAGGCGGGCATACCCCAGCAGCATGATGGCGTGTCTGAACGAGGAAACCTCGACCGACAGGCCGAAGGCCGCGGAGTTCATGTAACGCAGCAGCTTGAAAGCCAGGCTCGGATCACGCTTGAGCGTCTGCTCCAGGCGCTCGACATCCTCACCCTGGTCGACGCGCGACATCAGCTCGACGATGACCTGCAGGTCCGCCTGCGAGTCGTTGCGAGCCGCCGGAGCGGCAGGCGCCTCGAACTCGCCGTGCACGGTCCAGCCCAGCACGCCGGCCGCGCCGGCATCCAGTGCCTGCTTGAAATCGGCGCCATTGCGGGCGCCCGAGATCAGCACGGATTTGCCGGCGGGCAGCGGACCGCCGCCCAGCTCCTGCAGGTCCAGGACCAGCTGCTTGAACCCGGCCGCGTCGGATCGGCCCTTGATCAGGGCGCCGCGGGCCTGGGCCTGCGTCGCGACGTCCGCGTCGGACAGCAGGAAGGCGGGGACTTCAATCTTGAAATTGCCCGGGAGCGCGGCCGCAAGCAGGCCCTTGAGCAGGCCTTCGTGGGCCACGTTCAGCAGCACGGATTTGGTCGGGAAGGCCTCCGCCAGCGCCGCGAGCAGCTCGCCCGCATCGGGCGTGCCTTCGGGGCGAAGTGCGAACACCGTGACGCGGGTGGCCTCGATGTCGAAGGACTTGGAAACCAGGGGCGCGTACCCCAGGGCCACTTGGCCCAGCACGGCGTGTGTCGAGTTCATTCAGATCGGCGCATCAGGTGTTGATGTACTGGAACAGCGACATGCGCTGCACCATCGAGTAGGTCTTCAGCGCCGCATCGTAGCCCGTCTGCTGATTCTGGAAGTCGGAAATGCCCTGGGTCATGTCCAGATCCTCTGCGGCAGATTGCTCAGCCTTGTTGTAAACCTTGAGCGTCTGCAGCCGGGACTCCGAACCGTCGAGGTTGTTCATCTGTTCGCCCACCTGGCTGCGCACGTTGGCGAGGTTGCCCATGACGGCGTCCAGGTCGCGCAGGTTCATGAGGTTGTTCTGCGTGATCTCGGGGCCGGTGCGGCCGGTGACCTTGAGCGATTCGATGGTGCGGTCCAGCACTTCGAAGAGCTTGAGGTCGGCCGTGGAGGGCTTGACGCTGAAGGTGTCGCCGTCGGAGGGCGCGCCGGCGAGCGTCATCGCCATGCCGTCGAACTTGACGGTCTGGCCGGCGGCGTAGTTGTCGCTGGCGACGGGCACGTGGCCCTGTGATTCGTTGAAGACGGTGAAGGTCTGCGAGGGGGCGGTGCCGCTGACGACGATGCTGTAGCTGTCGCCGGTGATCAGGGCCGGATCGGTGACGCGACCGGAGTCGATGTAGCCGGTGGAGGCCTTGCCGGTCAACGCGTTGGGCGCGGGGCCGGTCTCGAAGGTGCCGTTGCCGCTGCGCGCCTGCTCCCAGGCCTGGCGGCCGTCGACGCTGAGCGGATAGTTCTCGAGGTTGCCCGTCGTGACGCTGCCCGAGATGCCCTCGAAGCCGACTCCGCCGCCGGTGCGGTTGCCCGCGGCGTCGCGCTGCACCGGGTTGTCGAGGAAGGGCGTGCCCGAGGTGCCCTGGCCGGAGAAGAGGTAACCGCCCGCGCCGTCGGTGCGGTTGGCGATCGACAGGAGCTGGTCGCGCAGGCCCTGGACCTTGTTGGCCAGGCCTTGGCGTTCGGGATCGCTGTAGCTGGCGTTGCCGGCGGCGACCAGTGCCTCCCGGATCTGCTGCATGAGTTCGTTGGCGTCGCCCAGCGCGCTTTCGGCCAGCGTCATGCTGTTGCGGCTGGCATCCAGCGCGCGCTGGCTGGCGTCGACCTGACCGATGGAGGTGCGCGCGCGCTCGGCACGTGCCGCGCCGGTGGGATCGTCGCTGGCCTTCTCGACGCGCTTGCCGCTGGTCAGGCGCTGTTGCGCTTCCTGCATCTCCTGCTGGCGGCGCTGCAGCGTCGCGATGCTGGAGTCGAACATGTTGTTGGTCGAGAGTCGCATGGCTGCGTCCTTCAGGGTTCAGGCGATCGGTGCACGGGTCGGCGCGTCAGCGGCCCACCACGCTCAGCAGTTGGTCGAAGAGGCTCTGCGCGGCCTGGAGCATCTTGGCGGCGGCCTGGTAGCCCTGCTGGAACTGCATGAGCTTGGCCGCCTCCTCGTCAAGGTTGACGCCGGCCTGGCTGGAGCGGGTCTGCTCGGTGTCGGAGGCCACGGTCGTGGAGACCTGCGCGAGGTAATCGGCGCCCTGCACGCGCGAGCCGATGTCGGCCATCGCGGCGGCATAGGCCTCGTTGACGGTCTGGCCGCGCGACAAGGTGCCGTCGACCTGCAGCTGCTTGCCCAGGAAGGGCTCCTTCTGCATGGCGAGGAAGGCCTTGGCGTTGCCGTTGTTGGTGGAGACCACCTGGTCCGAGACCTGCATGGCGATCTTGTCGCCTTCGCGCGGCACCCCGTTGATGCTGAGCTCGAAGCCGAGGTCCACGCCGTTGGCCGGGTCGTTGCCGATCTTGGCGCCGGCCTTCCAGGTGCCGCTGACCTGCGTGTTGTCGGACAGCGTGATCGTGTAGTTGATGCTGTTGTCGGCGTTGACGGCGCCGAACTCGACGGTCGCGGGCTGCTTGCTCTTGTCGAACTTCTCGTTGATCGCGTAGAGCGTGTCGACGGTGGCCGTGCCCTTGTTGTTGACGTCGGTGGTGGCGATGATCGGCGACGCCGCGGCCAGGCCGGACGGATCGTCCAGCGCGCGCTTGAAGCTGCCCGCCGCATTGGCCACCGGCTCCAGCAGGAAGCTGTCGCCCTGCTGCATCGTGCCGGTCGTCGAGAGGCTGATGCCGTAGGCCGCCTTGATCTGGTCGTTGCTCATGATCGTCGGCTGGCCGCCCGGGCGCACCGAGATCTGGTAGCTGTCCGGCGTGCCGGTCGGATCGGGCGTGACGGTGAACGACAGCGCCGGGACCAGCGAGCCGTCGGTGACGGTCGCGCTGACCTTGGCGTCGCCGCGGTTGGTGGTCGCCGGGAGCACCGTGGGATCGGCGATGGTGAAGAGCGGTCCGCCGGCCTGCGCCTTGAGGTCGATGCCCAGGCTCTGCTGCTCATTGACGCGCGACGCGATCGCGGTCGCCATCTGACCGAGCAGGTTGCGGGCGTCCTGCAGGTGGGTGTTCTGGTAACGCAGCATCGCCGTCAGCGTGCCGCCGGTGAGCGTGCTGTCGTCCAGCACGCGCGTGCCGCTGGTGTCGGTGATCGAGAGCTGCGCGCGCGCGCCATCGTAGGGATCGGGCGTGACCGAGAGCTGCTGCGCCTGGCCGCCGAGCACCAAGACCTGTCCGCCGCCGATGAACACGCCGGTCGTGCCGTCGCGGGCGTTGGGGACGGTGCTGACCTGCACGTACTGGCTGAGCTGGGAGATCAGTTGGTCGCGCTTGTCGAGCAGGTCGTTGGGCGTGTGGCTGGTGCCGGCCGAGCGCGCGATCTGGTCGTTGGCCGCGGCGATCTGCTTGGCGAGTTCGTTGACCTGCTTGACGTCGGCGTTCATGTCGCTGACGACGCCGGACTGCAGGTCGGCGAGCTGCTGGCCCGCGCTCTGGAATCGCGCGGCGAGCGCCTGCGCCTTGCCCAGCACGACCTGGCGCGCCGAGGGATCGTTCGGGCGGCTGGCGACGTCGACCAGCGCGTTCAGGAAGTCGTTGGCGGACTGGCCGATGCTGTCGTCGCCGGTGGGGAAGAGCTTCTCCAGCTGCGCCAGCTGCGACTGCATGGTCGTGTCGGCGAAGGCCTGCGACTTGGCGGCCGCGGCCTCGCGGGTGAGGAACTCGTTGTGCGAGCGGGTCACCGTCTGCACGTTGACGCCCTTGCCGAAGTAGCCCGCGCCGGTGAACTGGCCCTCGGGCGTGGTCAGCACGACTTCCTGGCGCGAGTATCCCTGCGTGTTCGCATTGGCGATGTTCTGGCCGATCGTCTGCAGCGCCGCCTGGTTGGCGAACATGGCGCGCATGCCGAGCGAGAGCAGCGGAGAGGTACTCATGGCGGGGTCCTCGGTCTTTCCTCAGCGACGGGCGATCAGGCCAGCGCGCGCTGCACGCGCATCGTGGTGTTGATCGTGCGCGCGAGCTTGGTCGCGTAGTCGGGATCGGTGGCGTAGCCGGCCTTCTGCAGGCCCTTGGCGAAGCCCTCGGCGCTGCCGGTGTTGGCCTTGGCGACGACGTCGCGGTAGCGGTCGTTGGTGCCGATCAGCCTGGCGTAGTCCTTGAAAGCCTCTTCATGGCTGGCGTAGGCGCGGAACTTGGCCGTCACCTTGACCGCCTTGCCGTCGATGTATTCGGTGGTCTGCACCTCGGCGACCTTGCCGGTCCAGTTGGCGCCGGCCTTGATGCCGAAGATGTTGTTGCTGCTGGTGCCGTCCTTGTTCAGGATCTCGCGCTTGCCCCAGCCGGATTCGTGCGCGGCCTGCGCGATCATGAAGCTCGCCGGGATGCCGGTCGCCGCCTGAGCGGACTTGGCGGCGGCGTCGTGCTTGAGGATGAAGTCCTGCACGTGCGGCTGCACGTTCTTCACGGCCATCGCCGGCAGCTGCGGCACCTTGGTCGCATCCTTGGCGCTCGGCAGCTCGCCGTCCTTCACGCCGAGCTGGCGCTGCAGGTGGCGCTCGATGGCCTGCGACAGGCCGCCGGGCAGACCGGTCATCTTCGCGGCGTACTGCTGGTCCAGCATCTCGCCGCCCATCTGGGTCGCCGAGTTCTCCATCATCCCGCTGTTCATCGTGGCCTGGCGCATGCTCTTCATCACTTCCTGCATGAAGAGGGCCTCGAACTGGCGCGCGGTCTCCTTGACCGCGGCCTTGGGGTCGCGCGACGCGGTGCCCTTGAGCTGCTCGACCGAACGCGTGTCGGATGACAGGCCGTTCACGCCCATGCCGAGCGCGGTGCTGAGGGGAGTGGAGAGGGACATGTCAGATCACCTCGAGTTCGGCGTTCAGCGCCCCGGCCGTCTTCATCGCCTGGAGGATCGCCAGCAGGTCCTGCGGCGTGGCGCCCAGCGTGTTGAGCGCCTTGACGACGTCGTTCAGGCGCGCGCCGGCCGGCAGCTGGATCAGCGAACCGGGGTCCTGCTTGATCGAGATGTCGGTCTTCTGCGTGACCGTGGTCTGGCCCCCGGACAGCGCGTTGGGCTGGCTGACCTGCGGCGTGCTGGAAATGGTCACCGCCAGGTTGCCGTGCGCGACCGCGCAGGGCTGCAGCGTGACGGCCTGGTTCATGACGACCGAGCCGGTGCGGGCGTTGATGACGATGCGGGCGGACGGGATCT
Source organism: Rubrivivax sp. (assembly GCA_004210455.1). Lineage (GTDB taxonomy): Bacteria > Pseudomonadota > Gammaproteobacteria > Burkholderiales > Burkholderiaceae_C > Roseateles. The sequence continues at coordinate 61,652 of SEFA01000033.1, forward strand.
CCTGGTCGAAGCTCAGGTTCTCCATGTCGGCCAGGAAGGCGACGCGGGCGTCCGGCGCCAGCGGGGCGCGGACCTTCACGACGCGGCCGTCCAGCGCCATCGCCGTGCCTTCGCCCTTGGACTTGTTGATCGCCTTGGCGACGGCGCGCGCGGTGCCGAAGTCCGAGGCGTTCAGGTCCAGTTGCAGCCACTCGTTCTGCTGCAGCGGGGTGGGCACGCTGCGCTCGACCAGCGCGCCGCCGGGGATGCGGCCGGCGCTCAGGTGGTTGATCTGGACCTTGGAGCCGCCCGCAGACGCGCCGGCGCCGCCGACGATCAGGTTGCCCTGGGCGATCGCATAGATCTGGCCGTCGGCGCCGCGCAGCGGCGTGGCGATCAGCGTGCCGCCGCGCAGGCTCTTGGCGTTGCCCATGGAGGACACGACGATGTCCAGCGGCTGGCCGGGCTGCGCGAAGGGGGGGAGCTGGGTGGTGATCATCACCGCCGCGACGTTGCGCGGCTGCATGGTCACGCCGGGCGGGAGCAGCACGCCGAACTGCTGCAGCATGGCGGTGATGCTCTGGCCCGTGAACGGGGCCTGCGTGGTCTGGTCACCGGTCCCGTCCAGGCCCACGACCAGGCCGTAGCCGGTCAAGGGGTTGGAACGGACGCCCTGCACCGCGGCGACTTCCTTGATGCGCGTCGCCTCGGCCGGCGTCGCGATCGCGAGCAAGGCCATCAGCGCGAGC